>NZ_JACFQI010000001.1:299814-1081030 GCF_016101485.1 Commensalibacter sp. M0133 | reverse complement strand
GTAGCTCGTCAGGCTCATAACCTGAAGGTCAGAGGTTCAAATCCTCTCCCCGCTCCCAATAACTTCCACTCAAAATTGCTGTATCATCACGGACAATATCCTGTCGATCCCGTGTTGGCGCATCATCCTTGTTGCCGATCCTGCTTTTGCAGGCCAGTGGCTGATCCATGTGATCTGCCACTTTGGAACCGAAAAAGTCTTTTATACATGAAACCGTGAAAAAATGCGTCCTGTATGGCAATCTTGGCAAACAACATGGCCACCTAGCGCTCTTTATTCCCGAGGCCGGCGTATCACTTGAAAATATCATGAATTGTTGCAAACACTAACCTGCAAAACCAACATGAAATCCAGCGCCAAGTCCCTCCCATCCCTCTTATGCAAAAAATGAATAAACCACTTGTGAATATCGCATGCCCACCTCTCATATACCGTAAAAAAACAAATAAATATCATAACTTAATAAATATAAAAATTTTTTATAGAATAATTAATGTTGGAAACAAAATATAAGCAATATATTTGGTTCTGTATTTTTTTGTTTTTATATCAAAAATATTTTGTTTATTAAAAATTTAAAAAAAAATATTTAATATCATTTTCTGTATTTAGTAAATAATTCAAAATGAAGTGTATTATAAAATACACAAATTTAAAGATTTTAACCAATTTTTCATTTTTTATCTAAGGTAACAATAAATTTATATTTTAATATATTAATCTAATGATTAACTAATATTGAAATTTTCAATTTAGAGAAAATATATCCTCTGATTGAATGTACTTTATGAGGAAAGGTTAAGTTATGGATAGTCTAATTGCTTTTTATAGTCCTATAAATTTCCTGAAAAAGTATATTATATTGGGTTTAAACGTAATGATTTTGCTTATGCCAATTAACAAATTAATGGCGCTTGATCTTTCCAATAATGGTAAACCTCCTCAAAATATTGATGATGCTTCAGTACCAGAGACGAATCGGAATGTTGCACTTGGTGAGATGAATAAATTCAATACACGTGAAGTAAACCCGTCCAGTCTTGATCCAACAAAAAGTATTTTTTCTAAACCGATAAATGACTATCTTGATAAATATGGTATTCAGCTTGGATTAAACTGGGTGACAGAAACAGCTGGTGTGGTTCATGGTGGACGGAGAAACGGTGCTGATTTTACACAACAAATAACATTTTCAGTTGATATGGATTGGGAAAAAATCGCCGGCTTAAAGGGATTTTCAACTCATATGATTGTTATGAATCGTTCAGGTCGTAATGCCAGTGCTGATTATGTTGGGGATACGCAGATTCAGGCCCAGGAAGTATACGGGGGTGGCTATTCTCGCTTATTTCATATTTATGATGTTTATGGTGAACAAAAATTATGGAATGGTCGGGTCGATATTAAAGTCGGTCGTATGAGTGTAGGAGATGATTTTGCCCATAGTCCCATGGCATGTCAATTTATGATTCTTTCAACTTGTGGCCATCCAAGAAGTACTCAGTCTCAACAGGGATTTTCAGATTGGCCTGGTGCAGTTTGGGGGGGAAGAATTCTTGTTAATATGACACCTAATAGTTATTTTGAAGTGGGTGCATATCAAAGTACACCTTGGCCACAAGGAGGAGCAACTGGATTTTATTGGGGAACCAAGGGAACAACTGGTGCTTTCGTTCCTGTTGAATTTGGTTATAATCCTGATATCGGAAAACATCATTTAGTGGGTAGCATTCATATTGGTGCAGGTATAGATAGCAGTCATTTTCAAACCTGGTCTTCACAAGTTTTAAATAACAATAAAAAAGATTACCGTACCCAATTCTGGATTCAATCCTACCAAATGATTTATCGTCATGATGCAATTGATGATCATGGATTATTTGTTTTGGCAAATTATGGGCATGATTCTACAACAACATCAACATTTAAGGACTTTTACAATTTCGGGTTTTTGGATCGTGGATTTTGGAAAGGCAGAGCCTATGATCAAATTGGGGTGATGTTTACATATTATACGATTCCTCATACTCTTCGGCATGCACAGCAATTTCAAGTTGCACATGGAGCACCATTAAATGGTAATGGAGTTTTCGCTCTATTGAATGGTGCCCCTGGAGTTCAGGGAGATTCAATTTTATTTGAAGCTAATTATGGTTTTGCTGCCTATCGTGGAATCATGATTATGCCAGTATTTGAATATTTTCATCATGTTGCCGCGACGAAGGCCTATAAAGATGCAACGATTGTTGGTTTGAAAACCAACGTAACTTTTTAAAAAACTATATTGCTTGTCACTGTAAAAAGAATAAATTAACGATAATAGCTATTCTCATTATAATCAAAAATCTTATTAAAGATTTCAGGGTTGAATACAGTGATAAACTATAAATCGATTTTAATTTTATTTACTGGATTACTGCTTAATGCCTGTAATCCAGAAATGGGGCGTTTACCCTTGGAAAGTGATGTTGGCTGCCTACGTAAAGAATTATCTTCTCCTGATCATCCTTCATTTCATATGGCGGCCAATTTTTGTCAAAAGACAAAGAATCATATATTACAACCCTTGAATTTAAAAAATGCCCCTGATCTGCAAAAAAAAGCTGAAAAAGCAGGAATTGCTCATTGTTCATAGTTGAAAAATAATTTTTTTAGAATTTATAATAGCTTTATTGAAGTCAATAAAACAATTTTTTGTTTTATGACATTATAAAAACAAAATTTATAATGTGTTTTTAAGCGGATTTAGCTTTATATTATTGTCTACTATAACGTCAGATTATTAAGTCAAGTCGGATCACGTTAAATTATATTTAGAAAATGATTTTATTATGTTCATGGTGCCGACACTCGGAATTGAACCGAGGGCCTACTGATTACGAATCAGTTGCTCTACCCCTGAGCTATGTCGGCATGGTTTTTGTTTTATATAGGAGCTTTATTTATTCTTCAAGAGTGGAGGGTGAAATTTATTAAGAAATATGAAAATGAAGCTTATTATAGAAATTTTTTGGATATAAGATTTGTTTTATTAGGCTTATTGATCAATCACTATTATAAAAAAAGAGATTTTGTCTCAATGGATCTTGTTTAAGTTTTATGAAAAAAAATCAGAATTTAGTAAAAATGGTTCTGAATATTTGGATAAGTCAATAAGGATGCAAAAAATGATAATGGGAAACGAAAAGCTGTTTTATATTGTTTTGCATCCAGTATTTAAGGGACTAAAGTTTTTCTACCTGATTATATTCCAGATCAACAGGTGTAGAACGTCCAAAAATGGAAACACTGACTTTTAGTCGACCTTTTTCAGTATCTATTTCTTCAATAACACCATTAAATGAAGTGAATGGCCCGTCGGAAACGCGAATTTGCTCGCCAACCTCAAAGTCTACAGAAGGACGCGGACTATTTGCACCTTCTTTGGCTTGATTAATGATATATTCGGCCTCTGCATTGGAAATTGGGGATGGATGCATTCTGTTTCCAAGAAAACCCGTAACCTTGGGAGTATCCTTGATTAAATGCCATGCCTCATCAGTCATCTCCATTTTGACCAGAACATAACCGGGGAAGAATTTACGTTCTGTTTGGACTTTCTGGCCACGTTTAACCTCTATGACTTCTTCTGAAGGGACAAGGATTTCTTCCACTTGGTCAGTTAAACCTTTTTGTTCAATCTGTTCTTTAATCTGTTGAACAACCTTTTTTTCAAAACCAGAATAGACATGAATGACGTACCACCGTTTTGCCATAACTGGTTTACCCTCCTAGGCCAAATAAAATCCGTATTCCAAAGCCGATAGCCTGGTCCACGATGAAAAAGAATGCAGAAGCACCCGCAGCCATTGCCAGAACAGCGGCGGTTGTGACTAATGTTGTACGACGTGAAGGCCAAGTTACCTTTTTGGCTTCAGCACGAACCTCATTTAGAAATTTCGTGGGATTGACCGGCACGAAATACCTTCCCTACATAAAATGATCCTAAAATACTATGTTAAATTTTTATAATATATCAGGATGGGTTGAAAACAAAATGAATGTTTGTCATTCATATTTAATTTGGCAGGGGTGGAGGGTCTCGAACCCGCAACCTCCGGTTTTGGAGACCGGCACTCTAGCCAATTGAGCTACACCCCTGCAAAAAATTTGATATGAATAGATCAGAACCATCATATCTATTGATACAAGAAAAAGCAATGGAATGGACAGAAAGTCAAGTAAAAAATGAATAAAAATTATTTTTTATAAAAATGATAAAAAAAAGCTTGATTTGGGAAGAAAAATCATTAAAAGTTTTTTTCAGACTCAATCGAGCATTATCAAGCGGGCGTAGCATAGTGGTAATGCAGTAGCCTTCCAAGCTACCGAGGAGGGTTCGATTCCCTTCGCCCGCTCCATTTTCAAATTTCCAGAATTTTACTGAATTTAGCTGCATTCAACCGTATCATTATGTGCTCACATCTAAAATTGGTTGGGAAATGTAAAATGAATTCATTTTCGAGGATTTTCCTCTGCGACTGGTAATTGTTACCGGCTTCTGGATGGTTATTGATAGACATAAGCTGGCTGTGAGTGATACTGAGACGATAATTGGGTTATATCGCTACTTTACTGTCATGCTCATTATCTGGACATTCAAAATAAAATCAGCGTTAAAAACTTATGCTCAAATGAGTTTAATTTAAACTGAAAATGAATCCATTCTGCATATTTATTTTTGGTATTATATTGTATATTGCAATAACGGTATGGAATCAGAGCTATAAAAATTAATATTATTCATAGTCAGAAAATAGCTGGATATGATGCTAGAATTTTTTGGAGGTTCAATATCCTACGTTCCAGGCGGTTTGCGAACCTGATCCTTTGATTGCAGCATTAGATGCGCTTTGCGCATACGCATTTCTAATAACATTTTTTGGGGTGTCGTATTAGATAAATAACTAAATTCTTTTCTGAATTTCGTCTTACGATAGTTTCTTTTCGGCTGCGGGGATTAATGACAATTAGTTCGGATAAAAGGCAAAGGCTATGGATATGCAAAATTAATTGGTCTATACCAGCTGAAGAAGAATTGAGATGGCGTATTAATTAATATCGAGGTGTGAGACAGACTGGCGTGTGATGTTTTCTGATGCAGCAGCTGATTTAATTGTTCATTTCCTAACAGTGAGTTGGTGCCTTTTTCGCCGAGATATACTGGTACATGTGCTAATAATAATCCGTAAAATCAAGTTTCAGAGCAATAAAGCAGATTTCAATCTGTGGTGAGATGACCTTGGCACTTCAAGTGTTGAGCATCATGATTTATATACAGTTGACTTGAGTATAGTGAATAATTGTGAGGTGTTCTTAACAACGTTAAACTTGATGAAAGTGAATGAATAGGTGAAGAAGGACGTGGTTTTATCCAGATGATGAAAAATTTGATCCTGACCGTTTGGTAGTTGTCATTTTTATTTAGTTCACTAGATAAAAATTCAACGGGCTTAATTAATTGTGCGGGGATTTTTAATGCCAACGTATGAATATATGGAAAATAATATAGCATAGAAAATGTTTTTATTATAAATATAGCCAGATTTTGTATTATCGGACTTATTATTTTCACACTGGTTATGATGACACGGTGATTATCGTGATAGCAGATAAAACCGAATAGCAATTTGAGTATTATCTTATATTCTCGTAGTATGGCGTGTTAAATACAGAGGTTTAATAATAGCTGATAACTATTTTGTTTAGCGGTAATCACCATCTAGTGCCTGTGACGATTAAAGATTGCGGCAGTGTTTAGGTAGAATGTTCCCGCATTACGATTTGTTTCTCTTATCCCGTTCAGGCCCTATGAAAAGCTTATCGGAGTATTTATCGAAACGCGCATGTTCTGCCAATTTGGATGCATTATCCGATCAGTCGGGATTGAGCGGGTCAAGATCAGTTGTAATTTTATCGTGCTGCCCTGTGTCCAAACTGGCTGAGACAATAATGTTTATCGGAACAGGCTTTTATTCGTCGGCATTGCATAGACTTGCCAATAACGGGTAAGAAAGTGATTTACTTATATCTTTGTCGACGCACCAAAATTGATATCCAATAATTGTTATTTTTCCTTAAATAAAAATATTTTTTACTAAAAATTATATTAAATCGAATTGATCGTTTGAATGATTGTCGGTATAACAATCATTCTGTATGACTTGAGACAAATTTATTTTTTAAAAATATTTTTGTTTTTATTATTGATTTACTTTAAAATATAGGCTTTTAATAATATCATTTTGGACTGTAAAACCTTTGCTGAAGAGGTAAAATGAAGCGGGTGAAATTTCAATTGCATTTTAGTGAACGATGAGAGAACAAGCGAAGTGAATACCGATGCAACACATGCTGCGCTTGCAGCTTCCGCCTTTACGGCAAATAATCTTAAGGGGCGATATGCTACCGCGTTATATGAATTTGCTGAGGAACAGCATGCTTTAAATGAGGTGATTGCAGAGGCCGAGGGTTTGTTAAAAATTATTTCTGAAAATGAAACATTGAGAAATGTTTTAAATAACCCTTCTTTGGATACTGTACAAAGCAAAGCAATAATGGCTGAGTTAATGAATCATTGTGGATTCAGTCAGATTTTGCAGAATTTTGTAGGTGTGGTTGCAAATAATCGAAGACTTGCTGATTTAAAATCTTTTTTAATGGCATTTTTTGCTTTGGTTAATCTTCGTCGTGGCATTACTGCTGCTGAAGTCATTACAGCTTCTCCTTTAACGGATATGCAACGTGCCCAATTAAAGGATCGTTTTTCCCAAGCAGGGTACAATAAAGTAGATATTCAAGAGCGTATTGATTCAAAGATACTAGGTGGAATTATCGTGCGTATTGGGTCAAAGCTCTACGATGCTAGTCTTCAATCACGTCTTAATCGCCTATACAATGTTATGAAGGGAGCCGCGTGATGGAAATCCGTCCCGCAGAAATTTCGGACATCCTTAAAAAACAAATTGCGTCCTTTGATAAAGAATCTGACATTGAGGAAACAGGAATTGTTCTGTCTGTTGGTGACGGTATTGCATTGGTTTATGGCCTGCAAAACGTTATGGCGGGGGAATTGGTTTCTTTTGTCAACAGCAATTTGACCGGGATGGTTTTAAATCTGTCAATCGACCATGTTGGTGTTGTTATTTTTGGTGACGACAGTCAAGTTCGTGAAGGGGACAACGTTACTCGTACAAATCGGGTTGTGGATGTGCCTGTTGGTAAGGGATTGTTGGGTCGTGTCGTTGACGGATTGGGAAATCCGATTGATGGAAAGGGGCCCTTGAAAGATGTCGAACGTCGTTTGGCAGATGTTAAGGCTCCCGGAATTATTCCGCGTCAATCCGTATGTGAATCAATGTTGACCGGGATCAAGGCTATTGATGCTCTGGTTCCAATCGGGCGTGGACAGCGTGAATTAATCATCGGTGACCGTCAAACTGGCAAATCAACAATCTTGGTTGATACGATGATTGCCCAAAAAACCATGAATGCTTTAAAGGATCCTAAGCAGACTCTTTATTGTATATATGTGGCTATCGGTCAAAAACGCTCCACCGTTGCACAGGTTGTTCGCACGTTGGAGGAACAGGGTGTAATGGATTACTGCATTGTGGTGGCCGCAACCGCTTCAGATGCTGCGCCAATGCAATATATTGCACCTTATGCCGCCACGGCAATGGGTGAATATTTTCGTGACAATGGTATGCATGCATTGATTAGTTATGATGATCTGTCAAAACAGGCTGTAGCTTATCGTCAAATGTCCCTTTTATTGCGTCGTCCTCCTGGACGTGAGGCTTATCCTGGCGATGTATTCTATTTGCATTCTCGTCTCTTGGAACGTTCTGCAAAAATGTCCGATGAACGTGGTGCAGGTTCATTAACTGCCTTGCCTGTTATTGAAACACAGGCTGGTGATGTTTCTGCATATATTCCTACCAACGTTATTTCCATTACAGATGGTCAGGTTTTCTTGGAAACAGAATTATTTTATCGCGGTATTCGTCCTGCGGTTAATGTGGGGACTTCAGTTTCCCGTGTTGGATCTGCGGCACAAAGCAAAGCAATGAAACAGGTTGCCGGCAGTATTAAGCTGGAGCTTGCCCAATATCGTGAAATGGAAGCGTTTTCTCAATTTGCTTCCGATCTTGATGCATCGACCCGTAAGTTGCTTGAACGTGGCTCAAGATTAACAGAATTGTTAAAACAGCCCCAAAATTCTCCCTATACCATGGAAGAAGAGGTCGTTGTTTTATATGCGGGTACCCGTGGTTACACTGATGAAATTCCAGTAAACAAGATTCAGGAATTTGAGCATCAATATATTGAATCCATGCGTTCTACCGGTATCGAAATTCTTAATGGAATTCGTGATGCACGCCAGATCACTAAGGAATTGGAAGAAAAATTGGCAGCATTCCTGAAAAATTTTGTTGCACAATTCAAACAGGCTTAGGGAACTTTGTGAATGGCTTCTTTAAAAGAATTGCGTGCTCGTATAAATAGTGTCAAATCGACAAAAAAAATAACGAGTGCTATGAAAATGGTTGCGGCAGCCAAAATGCATCGTGCTGAGCGACGTTCTCGTCAGGCTCAGCCTTTCGCTATGGCGATGCAGCGTATTCTGGTTAGTTTGAAGCAGTCTTTGGATGGTCGTCCTGGTTTGCCTGCATTGTTAACAGGTACTGGTAAAGACAAGGTTCATCTTATTATTCCAATGAGCAGTGATCGGGGTTTGGCAGGTGGATTTAACAGTAATATAAATCGTACATTACGCAATATGGTCAAACGTCTACAAGAACAGGGAAAGACTGTTAAGATTTTTCCTGTTGGCTTGAAAACGTATGTATATTGCCGTAGTGAGTTTCCCAATCTTATTATTGGACCTGAACATGTCGATTATCGTTTGGGTAACGTTGAATATCAGTCCGCAGACCAGATCGCTGCCTATATCGAGTCTTTATTAGAAGAACAGCGATTTGATGTTTGTACTGTCATTTACAATAAATTTAAAAATGTGATGGTTCAAACACCAACGGAGTTGCAGCTTATTCCATTGGAGCTTGCCGTAAAGGATACGGACCGTAAAGACGGTGCTGATCAAAAAAACAGTTCAGGATTGCAAGATCAGGCAGATTATCTGTTTGAGCCTGAGGCGGAAGATGTATTGCATCGTTTGCTTCCGGAAAATTTGAGAGTTCAGATTTTTGCGGCAATGCTTGAAACAAATGCTGGTGAACAGGGCGCTCGAATGACTGCAATGGACAGTGCGACACGCAATGCCGGAAAGGCTATTGATAAGTTGAGTTTATATTATAATCGGACGCGTCAGGCTAATATTACTAATGAACTTACTGAAGTTATATCGGGTGCGAATGCTGCCTGATTGTTATTATAAATTATACTATACTGCTAGGAGCTGATCTTATTATGTCGGATACAGCAATTAATGAAAGTAATGCAACAATGGGTGATTCAGAAGCGGGGAATCAAGAAAATCAGGCATCTAAAAGTAATTCTGTGGGAAAAGTTACAGAAATCAAGGGTGCTGTTGTTGATGTGCAGTTTACAGGGGAGCTTCCTTATATTTTAAATGCGTTAACATGTAAGGTCGGGGATCGTACGCTTGTATTGGAAGTTGCACAGGAAATCGGTGATAACCAGGTGCGCTGTATCGCCATGGATTCAACAGATGGTATGGTTCGTGGAATGGAAGTGATTAATACGGGTAGCCAGATTTCCGTTCCTGTCGGGCCTGAAACACTGGGTCGTATTTTGAATGTTATTGGTGAACCGATTGATGAAATGGGTCCTGTTCATTCTGCCAAGCGGATGCCAATTCATCGCCAGGCCCCTTCATTCGAGGAACAGGGTGTAACAACTGAAATCCTGCAAACCGGTATCAAGGTTGTTGACCTTCTTTGCCCTTATTTACGGGGTGGTAAAATTGGTCTGTTCGGGGGTGCCGGTGTTGGTAAAACTGTTTTGATTCAGGAATTGATCAATAATATTGCGATGGGTCACGGTGGTGTTTCAGTTTTTGCTGGCGTTGGTGAACGAACCCGTGAAGGAAATGACCTGTATCATGAAATGATTGATGCAGGTGTTATCAAGATTAATGAGGGTAAAACTGACGGCTCAAAAGTTGCTCTTGTTTATGGCCAGATGAATGAGCCACCTGGAGCCCGTGCGCGTGTGGCGTTATCCGGTCTGACGGTTGCAGAATATTTTCGTGATGAAGCTGGACAGGACGTATTATTCTTTGTTGATAATATTTTCCGTTTTACCCAGGCTGGTTCTGAAGTGTCTGCCTTGTTGGGTCGTATTCCTTCCGCCGTGGGGTATCAACCGACATTGGCAACTGAAATGGGTGCATTGCAAGAACGCATTACCTCTACGCAAAAAGGTTCTATCACTTCTGTTCAGGCTATCTACGTGCCTGCGGATGACTTGACGGATCCTGCGCCAGCAACAACATTTGCTCACTTGGATGCGACAACAGTTTTAAACCGCTCAATTGCTGAATTGGGTATTTATCCTGCTGTAGATCCTCTGGATTCAACTTCACGTTCCTTGGATCCTCGTATCGTTGGTGAAGAACACTATGAGGTTGCGCGACGGGTACAGGAAATTCTGCAAAACTATAAATCTTTACAGGATATTATTGCAATTCTTGGTATGGATGAGCTTTCCGAAGAAGACAAAAAGATTGTTGCACGGGCACGACGTATTCAACGTTTTCTGTCTCAGCCTTTTCATGTTGCTGAAATCTTTACCGGAATGCCAGGTAAATTGGTGGCAGTAAAGGATACAGTTCGTTCCTTTAAAGAAATTGTCGATGGAAAACATGATGATTTGCCAGAAGCTGCTTTTTATATGGTAGGCACTATTGAAGAGGCAGTTGCAAAAGCTGAAAAAATGAAACAAGAAGAAAAATAAACGGTTAAAAGCCATAAAGGAAAATAATAATGTCAATCAAACTTGAAATTATTAGTCCCGAGAAAGTTGTTCTTTCTCAGGCAGTGGATATGGCTGTTTTACCTGCTTTAGAGGGGGATATTGCCGCAATGGAAGGTCATGTCCCAATGATTTTTCTTCTTCGTGCTGGAGTGATTGATCTTTATCAGGACAATAAGGTTATCCATCGTCTGTTTGTTGAAGACGGGTTTGCCGAAATGCAAGAAAATTGTTGTACTGTTCTTGCCAAACAAGTCAGAAAATTGAATGAACTTTCTGAAGAGGAAGGGATCAAGCGTTTGGCAAAATTGCAGGAAGAGTATAATAGGGTTTCAGGTACCAATGATACTGATAAGCAACGTGAGTTGATTGACAGAATGCAGGGAGCCAATGCTATTATTGATTTGGCTGTTTCAGATAAACATAACCAAACCCTTTAGTAATGAAAGATATTATCTGCCACGATAGGCAGGAACATCTTGTGAAGGAATCCATACATTTTCGGGAGGTGTGCTGGTTTGCCAAAAAACATCTATAGGCATTCCTCCTCTTGGATACCAATATCCACCAATTCGTAACCATATTGGGTCAAGTAATTTTGTCAGTGTGGTTGCGATTTCAACTGTACAAGCTTCATGAAAAGCTCTATGGTTTCTAAAACTTGCCAAATATAATTTTAGTGATTTGCTTTCGACAATCCATTTATCTGGAATATAGTCGATTACAAGATGAGCAAAATCTGGCTGTCCGGTAATTGGGCATAATGATGTGAATTCTGGTGCGGTAAAACGAATAGTATAATCATATTCCGGATAAGGGGCAGGCACTTTTTCAAGTTTTGCTTCGGATGGAGATTGAGGTAAAGAGGTATTTGCCCCAAGCTGGGTCAGGTAGTTTTTAAGTTCTTTGGTATTATTCATTGTTTTACCTTTTACTGTAAGGTTGAATATAACATTTTTGAATTCATAATATCGATTAAGTTTATATTGGATTTACTTTAATCATATTTTATGAAAACGGAAACAGGATTTAGTGACGTTGGTATTACAATAGGATAGAAAAAACAAGATGTTTACAGAGGAAGAAAAACAGGCGGCAAAATTTAAAATATTGTTACACGCCAATGTCGGAATTGCCAAAATATTTGAAAGCCCAATATTTTAATATAGTTGATGATCAGAATGGCGTTCAGGCAGATCAAAATTGCCTGTGGAAAAAAGATTATATTTTTTGGCGCGATTATCATTTGCAAGCCAACATGGGGGAATCTGTTCAGAAAATAAACAAAATGCAATAACGATTACGTGGTTACTTTTTTTGATTTTGATCAATCTTATGATTTTATAAAGCAATATTATCTTTTTGAATTTGCTAATTTATTTCAGGGTTGCTGTATTTATCCAGTAATGCAATCAGACATTTTTCGTTTCTGTTATCTATTGCAAATATATTGATGTTGAAATTGATTGTTATGCAAATCTGGATAATATTTTTGTATTTTTGTCTATCAGGAATTTGATTGTTTTTTATTATATGTTCAGGGAAATGATTCCTATATTGAAAATGGTTTGATCGTATCAAAAATGGAAAATAAAATAAAAAATCTGACTGAAACCAAAGCATTTGCCAATATAGGGGAAGCGTACTGGACCAGGTCTCTTATCAACGAGTGTTTTGGAATTGTTAATGGATACAATTTTGTTAAATTAATCTTTTTTGTCTATTGATACTTTGAGATTAATGTCAAATTATTTTATAAATCGTGCTTATAATCATGCAGAGTTATCTTGTAAAAACACAGAAATAGGAAATTGGAGGAAATTTAAATTACCTTGAAAATCATATTATTTATAACGATTTTCAGTGTAACTAATTTAATTGTTTATGAAATCATTTAAGGAATTTCCTGCTCCTCAATTAATATCAGACAGTCATTCTCTGAGACAAATGGTTGATTCATTGTTGGTAGAAAACTATGTAACAATGGACACTGAGTTTGTAAGAGAATCGACTTATTGGCCGGAATTATGTTTAATTCAAATTGCAGGTAGTTATCAGGTTTATTTGGTTGACGCTCTTTCCAAGACAATTGATTTATCCTTATTAACCCCTCTATTGCTTGAACCAAAGATTGTTAAGGTTTTTCACGCCGCTCAGCAGGATTTGGAAATTTTTTTGCATTTATTTGGCTTTTTGCCTGTGTCGATATTTGATACGCAGATTGCTGCAATGGTTGCAGGGTTTGGAAATCAAATCGGTTATGGTTCATTGATTGAATCGTTACTGAACCATAAGGTTGATAAATCCTATCGGTTTAGTGACTGGTCAATACGTCCCTTAACAAAAGCACAACAGGATTATGCAGTTGCAGATGTAACCTATCTGTGGAGTGCTTTTCCAATTTTATATGAAAAATTACGATTGGATAATCGCTTAAGTTGGGTTGCTTCTGAAATGGAACTTTTGTCCAATCCGGATTTTTATTTACCTCCTATTGAAAAAATCTGTAAAAAATTAGGGGCAAAAATTCGTAATGGTCGATCATTGGCCTGTTTATCTTATTTAATACAATGGCGTGAAGAGAAAGCTCAAAAGGTGAATATCCCAAGGCATCATTTCATTAGGGATGAAAGTCTTATTGCTATTGCCGTGGCTTTACCCGATACTGTAAAAACCTTGGAAAAAATAAGAGGTATTAATAGAGATTTTGCCAACGGCCAAGATGGTCAATCTGTCTTAGAAATTATAAAAAAAACGAAAACGATTGATTCTGAATCATTGCCAACCCCTTTTATCTATAAAAATCCTGTAGAAAAACCATCAGAAGCTCTGGTTTCGTTGTTAAAGGTAATGTTATTGGCCAAATGTGAAATTTATAAAGTGGCCCCTAAGCTGGTTGCCAGTAGTAAGGATATTGAAAAAATAGCTTTGGGTTATCGAGATTTGGAAATATTTACAGGTTGGCGTCATGAGGTTTTTGGAAAAGATGCCATTGATCTATGTGAAGGGAAACTCATGATATCCGTTCAAGATAAAACATTAAAATTTGTAAAAGTTTGAATTTTGTTTTTAAAAAATTATTTGTTATTTATAAAGTGAAGTAATTAAGGTGAAAATGTATGGAATGGACTGATGAAATCGTTGCCCGCCTACGGGAATTATGGGCACAAGGTCTTTCAACAGCGGAAATTGGCAGACAGCTTAATGTAACGAAAAACGCTGTTGTTGGTAAAGCGCATCGATTGGGACTTGAGGGAAGACCTTCCCCGATTCGCAAGGCGAGTGTAACAAAAGATAAAGTGGGTGAAACAAAATCTCAAAAAAATGCTATATCAAAAAAGGATGAGTCTAAAAAAAATAAAACCGTTACACAGACTGTTATAGAATCAAAAGAGATTAATGCTGTCAAAGATGAATCAGTTAAAGAGAAGCTTGAGGTTAGGACTAAAAAACCTAAAAAGCTTGAATTTATATCACCAAAAGAGCTGCCTTCTTATCGAAAATCAAATTCAGAATGCTGTTGGCCGATAGGTGATCCAGGCGAAAAAGACTTTCATTTTTGCAAGGCGCCGATCGTTCCGGGTAAACCCTATTGTTTGGAACATGTTCAGATCGCCTATGTAAAATTGAAAGATCGTAAGAATAACGTTGCCTAATAAATCTATCTTTTCTCATAAAATTAAATTTTGATGAGAGAAGATATGGTTATATAAATATTTGTTTATTATTTCGACTAAGTTGCTGAAGATTTAACTTCTTCTGTCACCACTTCCTCTTTATCGTTGCTATAATCGACAGCTGACGTTTGTTTCAGTTTGTCCGTGGTAATCATTTCAACCTGTCCGGTGATTTGTCCACCATCTTCAACTTTAAGGCGTCGGCATTTCGCCTTGCCAAGGAGCTTGCCACTTGCAGTGACTGTAAGATTCCCTTGAGCGGTAATATTGCCTTCCAGTATACCGGTTATTTCAATATCCTGGGATTCAACAGTTCCACGGAAAACTCCAGATTGCTGAATGACAAGTTTTTTCAACTTGATTGAAGAGGTTTCAATCGTTCCTTCAACTATGAGTGTTTCAACGTCATTAAACGTACCTTGTATGTGTATACCCTGACCAACGACAAGAGCCCTGCGATTTAGGGATGCGTCATTTGAATATGTATGTTCTGTATTGTTTAAAAGCGTATTTCGGTTAATAAGTTTTTTTTCAAGAATAGGGGTTAGATTATTCATTGTAAGATAAGACTTTCGTTTAAAGAACAAAGTAAAATTGGGTAACGTTGGGTTACGGGTTATTTTTGTTGTTTAATAATGGCTTCTTGTATAGTTTGTAAAGCAAAGTATAACAGACCTGCTAGGGAAAAATGACATTTAGTCAAAACAGATTGAAGATTTTTGAAAAATTAGTAAATGTTTTAAATATATTAATTACTTTTTAAGTATGCTGGCAAGAAAAAGAAATAACATCATTTAAGATTAGTGAATATAATTTTTATAATTATATGGAAAGGAAATAGTTTTTTATGCGTGGTTTTAAAAATTTACTTGGTCGGAAGAAAGAGGATGATGTTGAATTTGATATTGCAGGAATAGGGAATGCCATTGTTGATATATTGACACGAGTTAATGATGATTTTCTCGAAAAACAGGAAATGATACCCGGAAGTATGAGTTTGATTGATGCAAAACGGGTCAAGGCCTTGAAAAGCCTGATAAAGCCGGAAAAACAAATGAGTGGGGGATCAGTGGCAAATACCTGTTTTGTTGCGGCCCTGATGGGGGCAAAAACGGCTTATTTGGGAAAAGTTGCGGATGACACCGTCGGAAAACGCTTTGCAGAAGATATTCAGCAGGGTGGTGTTTATTTTCCATCGACCCCTTTAAAATCATCCCTGCATCCAAATCTATATACAGCTCGGTCAATTATTTTTGTAACGCCCGATGGACAAAGAACCATGAATACTTATTTGGGGGCTTGCACTCAATTTACACCAGATGATGTTGATGAAGAGGTCATAAGTCATGCCAAAATAACTTTATTGGAGGGATATTTATTTGATGGTGAACTTGCACAAAAGGCATTCTATCAGGCTGCAGATATTTCGCACAAAGCAGGAAGGAAAATCGCGTTGAGTTTGTCCGATCCTTTTTGTGTAAAGCGACATCTGGTACAGTTTAAGGATTTTGTATCAAATCACGTGGATATGGTTTTCGCAAACCAATTTGAAATTTGTGCACTATACGAAACGGAAGATTTGGAAAAAGCCATTCACAATGCTTCGCAGGATATTCCAATCGCTGTTATAACCTGTGGTGAAAAGGGCAGTGTTATTCTTGCCAATTCAGAGCGGATAGAGGTTGCCAGTGTTCCAACGGTTGTTGTGGATACGACAGGGGCAGGTGATGCTTATGTCGCTGGATTTTTGGCTGGCTGGACTACTGACAGGACTTATGCCGAATGTGGTCGCCTGGGAAGTGTTGTGGCTGCGGAAGTTATTTCCCATGTGGGTGCCAGACCATTACCGGAATTGAAAGAAGTCATGAATTTCTAATTTTTTGGCTTTTTTGATAAAAATAACTTTTGTTATTAATTTACGTAACTATTGAAAAGAAGAATAATATGTATGTTTTGTAGATAATGCGAAACATACATATTTTGTATTGTTGGAGAATGAAAAACATCATGGAGATCCGAAATATTGCCATCATTGCACATGTTGACCATGGCAAGACAACGTTGGTTGATCAGTTATTACAACAGTCCGGAACTTTTCGTGAAAATCAGCATGTGGTTGAACGTGCAATGGATAGTAATGATTTGGAACGTGAACGAGGAATTACGATTCTTGCCAAATGTACCTCTGTTGTATGGAATAATGTAAGAATTAATATTATTGACACCCCAGGTCATGCGGATTTTGGGGGGGAGGTTGAACGTATCTTATCAATGGTTGATGGGGCGGTTGTCTTGGTTGATGCAGCCGAGGGAGCTTTGCCACAAACTAAATTCGTAGTTGGAAAAGCTTTGAATCGTGGTTTGCGCCCCATTGTTGTGGTGAACAAGGTTGACCGTTCAGATTCTCGTGCGGATGAAGTGCATAATGAAATTTTTGACCTGTTTGCAGCGATGGGTGCCAATGATGAGCAGCTGGATTTTCCAATGCTTTATGCGTCAGGGCGTCAGGGATGGGCTGATTATACAATTGAAAACCATAAAGAGGATTTAAGTGCGTTGTTTGATCTTATCGTCAAACATGTTCCTGCACCAACGGTTAACCTTGATGCGCCTTTTGCAATGGTTGCTTCTATCCTTGAATATGACAATTTCCTTGGACGTATATTAACCGGACGGGTAGAACAGGGAACGGCAAGGGTAAATATGCCTGTTCGTGTTTTGCAACATGATGGTAAAATTATTGAGACAGGCCGTCTAACAAAATTGCTAGCCTTCAGAGGCCTGGAACGTGTTCCTGTTGAGGAGGTCCAGGCTGGTGATATCGTGGCTGTGGCAGGTTTATCCAATACAACGGTTTCAGAAACCATTGCTTCTCCAGAAATAACGGAACCCTTACATGCTACCCCGATTGATCCTCCAACCCTATCTATGACCTTTCGCATTAATGACGGTCCTTTGGGTGGACGTGAAGGAAAAAAGGTGACCTCTCGTCAAATTCGTGAACGCCTGTATCGCGAGGTTGAGGGTAATGTTGCTATTCGTGTTACGGATAGTGCTGAAAATGATGCTTTTGAAGTGGCTGGACGTGGAGAGCTACAGCTCGGTGTTTTGATTGAAACGATGCGTCGGGAAGGATTTGAACTGACTATTGGCCGTCCAAAAGTTCTAACCCGCATTAACGAGGAAACAAGTGAAAAAGAAGAACCCTATGAAGAGGTTCTTATTGATGTTGATGAACCTTATTCTGGGGTTGTTGTTGAAAAAATGTCCCTACGAAAAGGTATAATGCAGGATATGAATCCATCTGGTGGCGGAAAAGTGAGATTGACTTTCTCAATTCCTTCCCGGGGTTTGATTGGATATCATAGCGAGTTCTTGACGGATACGCGGGGAACCGGGATCATGAACCGACTTTTTTCAGGTTATGGTCCCTGGGCTGGACCCATTGCTGGGCGTCGTAATGGTTCGTTGATTTCTGCCGAAAATGGTGTTGCCGTTCAATATTCCCTTTTCTCTTTACAGGATCGAGGGGTTTTGTTTGTAGAACCTTCTGACAAGGTTTATGTCGGAATGATTATTGGTGAACATTCTCGTGAAAATGATCTGGATGTTAATCCAATTAAAGAAAAAAAATTAACCAATATGCGTGCTGCGGGTAAAGATGAGGCACTTTTATTGACTCCGGCAAGAAAAATGTCATTGGAACAGGCTATTGCTTATATTGAGGATGATGAATTGGTGGAAGTTACACCGTCAGCCATTCGTCTTCGCAAATTATATCTTGATCCACATGAGCGGAAACGTCACGTCAGACAAAGAGCTGAAAGCTGATTATACATAAATTTATACAGGATTATAATAGGATATGATCCTGTATGTAACAATTTGTAACTTGATTTTAAAACAGGTCATTTTATAATTAACACGATTGCAAGGATTGCTGATTTTCTGTTTTCTTTTAAGAAATAAAATAAGACCAAATTAAGGCATAATTGTAAAAAATAGCAAAAATAATGCAATTATAATGTAAGACAAACCCATCAGGTTATGCTAACTTTTTCACATATCGGATATAGATTTTCGATACGATTTTAATTGATAATTTTGATTGGGAATAAAATGAAATTATTAGCTCGTCGTCTTTCTTTCGCTCTATCAACAGCAGCTGTATTAGGTTTTGCAGCTCCAGCTTTCGCTCAAGAAGCTGCACCAGCATCTCCTGCTCCTGCCGCTGTTGCACCAGCAGCTCAAACACCAGCATCTGCTCCAGCAGCAGCTTCTGAAGCTCCAGCAACAGACGCAGCAGCTCCAGCTACTCATCATGGTAAAAGAGCGCATCACGGTAAAAAAGCGCATCATGGTAAAAAAGCACACCATGCTAAAAAAGCAGCAGCTTCTGAAGCTCCAGCAACAGACGCAGCAGCTCCAGCTGCTAACTAATTATTCCGTTTAATTAGTTGTTCAAGACAGGGTTGTATCGTACCACCCTGTCTTTTTTATTTAATTGTAAATACGCCGATAACGGTTTCCCAAGGCAGTAAGAATTTCGTAACCAATTGTATCTGCTGCGTTGGCTATTGTTTCAATTGGACAGTTGAGGCCAATAATTTCTATTTCATCGTCAATCATAACTTTTTTGTTGGCAAGGGGTGATATATTGATACATAAACAATCCATCGAAATTCGCCCAATTACGGGCAAGGGAATGTCAGGGTGATCAATATGTTTGACGCAGATTTTATTGCTGAGCGATCGAAAAAAACCATCTGCATAGCCCGTTGAAACGATAGCCAGTTTTAACGCTTTGTCTGCCGTGAACGTTGCACCATAACCGACAGTGGCCCCTTTGGGAATTTGCCTCAATTGTAAGATTTTACTTCGTAATGTCACAACAGGATACATGGGATTCTTGTGTCCAGGAACAGGGTTGATCCCATATAATGCCCCTCCTGGACGTGTTAGATCGAAATGCCAATCTTCACCTAGAAAAATACCACTTGAAGCGGATAAACTGGCCGGTACGGAAGGAAAGTGATGGATAAAAGCCTTAAACCGTTGCAATTGAATAAGATTTAATGAATGATTTGGATCATCGGCACAGGCTAGATGGCTGATGGTCAGGGTAGGAATGAAAGGTGATATAGATTCATCCTGGATGATTCTTAAATCGTTTATGTCAAGACCGAAACGAGACATGCCTGTATCAAATTGCAAGGCAGCAGGATAATTAAAATTGGCATCTTTACATATTTGTACCCATAACTTTACCTGTTTTAGGTCATTTAGAACTGGGGTCAGATTGTAATTGATAAATGTTTTGGCATCATATGGATAAAAACCGTTCAGGACATAGATTGCGTATTCATTTCCCAATATTGATCTAAGTGCAATTCCTTCATCTAGATAAGCAACAAAAAAATTCTTGCATTCTGTTTTTTGTAATGCCCTTGCCACCGGTAACATTCCCAGTCCATAAGCATTTGCCTTGACGACAGCCCCACATCGTGCCATTTTTGTTTTGTTATTGAGCAAATCATAATTTTTTATAATCGCATTTAAATCAATAGATAAAGTTGCCCCCGCATTTTTGGTAAAAAGATCAGGGTTTATGGAAATATAGGGTTGCATCATTATAAAGACCTTGGAAACTGGGATCTATGGCTTTACTGGAATTCCGTGTGTTGTTGAGTGTTCAAAATGCAGTGGTGTTTCTGGATTAACAATATTATATAACGCATAAGCAGCCATAGAGGCCTCGCTGAATCCTTGTAATATAAGTTTTAATTTTCCTGGATAAAAAGCGATATCTCCGATGGCAAATGTTCCTTCCAGACTTGTTTCACAGGTCGATGGAGTTACCGGAATTCTCCCTTGAATAATGTCAATATCCCAGGATTGTAAAGGGCCAAGATCAGTGGTCAGGCCAAAAAAGGCCAGTAAATGATCGGCTGGAAGAGATCTAATCTGTTTGTCTAGTGAAATAACATCAACTGATTCTAGAAAGCCTTGTTTTCCATGCAGCTTATGAAGCTGGTAGGGGACAAGTTTATTGATTTTTTTTTCTGAAATTGCCGTTTCAAGACGTGCAAGACTTTCCGGTGAAGCCCGGAAACGGTCTCTTCTATGAATCAAAGTGATGGATTTGGCCTTATCTTTTAAAGCCAGTGCCCAGTCAACCGCTGAATCTCCACCACCGGCAATTACAATATTTTTGTCTATAAATAAATCACTTTTTCGGATGTAATAATGAACGGTTTTGGTCTGTTCATAAGCTTCTATGTTTTCCAACGG
This sequence comes from Commensalibacter sp. M0133, assembly GCF_016101485.1. Taxonomy (NCBI): domain Bacteria; kingdom Pseudomonadati; phylum Pseudomonadota; class Alphaproteobacteria; order Acetobacterales; family Acetobacteraceae; genus Commensalibacter; species Commensalibacter sp. M0133. The sequence continues at coordinate 1,060,064 of NZ_JACFQI010000001.1, read as the reverse complement.
TGGACGATTCGGACCGAAAGACCCTGCACCAATGGCAATGATTATGCCTTTGGCATGAATGATATTGTTTTTATCGGTTTTTAAAGTGAAATTTCCTTTCTGACCTTCCATTTCTACAACCTTGTTTGATAAAAGGCGTGGAATATCAAAAGGTTCAATTTGTTTTTCTAGAGAATCAATAAGAGATTGTGCGGTAATACTTGGATGAGCGGGAATATCATAAATTGGTTTTTCTGGATATAGGGCTGAACACTGTCCCCCCACTATATTCAGTGTGTCAATCAAGATAGACTTCATTTTTAGCATACTGCATTCAAAAGCGGCAAATAAGCCGGCCGGACCCGAACCAATTATGGCAATATCAGTCGTGATAGAGGTTCCAATCATTATATTGACCTTTAATATAAGAAAAAAATAGAATTATAAGGATGATTGCAAAGAGTTTACATATTAAAATAAGCATAAAATAATAGTTTGAAAAAAAATTGTTATAAAATGAATTTTATTGAATATATTTATTATCAAGACATATCTGTAATCTAGAAATGTTAACTTTCTGTAAGTTATTATTAAATCGTTTTATTACCAGTTAAGTTTTATGTAATCATGATTATAAAAATGTATGATTTACCAAATTTGCAAGCAACAAATGATTTGGCTGTAAAAATTTCCCGTTTAATACAGACAGGTGACGCCATTTTATTATCAGGTCCTTTGGGTATTGGTAAAACTGCTTTTGCTCGGTCATTCTTGCGATCTATTTGTGATGATTCTGAAATGGAAGTTCCCAGTCCCTCTTTTACCTTGGTACAACATTATGAAAGCCCAAAATTTCATTTATATCACTATGATTTGTGGCGGTTGGAAAATGAACAGGATTTAATCGAGTTGGATTGGGATGATGCAATGGAGGGTGTTGTCTTGGTCGAATGGCCAGAGCGTTTGCAGAATTTTGTTCCTGACGGGGCTTTGCATATTGATTTTTTCCTACATTCTGATTCCGGGCGTCGTGTTGTCCTTTCAGGCTGGGATGAACGGCTAAACTTGTTTGAATAATAAAATGACCTTCATGATTATTTGAAAATGTCTAAATATATCACGATCCCCTTTAATGCAGTATTTTTGGATACGATTGCTCAAAAATGGATGGAGGAGATGCATTCTCAAGGGAGTTACCCGTGTGGAATGGTTATTGTTCCCAATCAGAGAACCGTAAAAGCGTTAATTAATAGTTTTATTAAAGTTAATAAAGGGAAACCGCTGCTTTTACCCAAAATTATTTCCATTGGCACTATAGATGAGGCAGGATTATCTTTTAATAGCAAAGAGGAACTGACACTTTTTCCCGCAGTTCATCCTGTAAAAAGATTATCAATTCTGACATCGTTAATTATACAAATGAATCATGAGCTTGGTAATCAAATTCAGGCTGGTGAAGCTTGGAATTTGGCCAAATCCCTGGCTGATTTAATGGATGAGGCGGAATGGATTGGATGCGATTTAAAGACAGCTTTATCAAAAGCGGTTGAGGATGAATATGCACAGCACTGGCAAAATATTCTAAAATTTCTATCAATTATAACCGAGATATGGCCTCAATGGTTACAGGATAATCAATTGATGAATCCCGTAGCAAGGGTAATAGCTCTTTTAAAAGCCCAGGCTAAAAGTTGGCGGAATTCTGGGTGCCAGGATCCAGTTTGGGTGGTCGGATTTGCAGATGCAAGACCCGTTATTGTTGAATTTCTGTCCACAGTTGTTCAATTGCCACGCGGACGTTTGATTGTTTCCGGGTTACAGGAGGATTTGTCAGAGGAAAGCTGGAATGCTTTGCCTATCACGCATCCTTATGCCGAACTTGTCAAAATGTTTTCGGCATTAGGTATTAAGCGTTCTGATTTTCAATACTGGGATTATACATGTGTTCAACCAATTGGTAAGGAGCGTGTATCAGCATTTCAGCAAATTTTATTACCTGCGGACCGTTTGGAAAGCTGGTTAATAAATCGGCGTCCTGTACAATTGGATCAATGTTTTTTAATTGAACCGCTCAATCAACAGCAAGAGGCAATAGCCATTGCGTTAATGATTCGAGATGCTTTGGAAATTCCACAGAAAAGAATTGCACTTGTTACGCCTGATCGTAATTTGGCAATGCGTGTTTCTCTGGAACTGGGACGGTGGGGGGTTATCGCGGATGATAGTGCTGGTGAACCACTTTATAAAACGGCCGGCGCAGTCTTTTTAAATTTGATTTTGCAAACTTGTGTCGAGGATTTTACCCCTTTATCTTTATTATCCTTACTTAAACATCCATTTGCTTGTTGTGGATTGCCTGCCAGTTTATGCCGTGATTATAGCCGTTTGCTGGAGATCTTTATTCTAAGACAATTTGCAGCCTCTGGTTTATCAGTCATTCAAGCGGCATTGAAGCGGAAAATCGAAGAAATTAAGCTGTTGGATAAGGATACCCTAAGAACCGATATCGCATATTTTTTTTTCAACTCATCTGAATTGGTCAGCTTGCTGGATCGATTGAAACAGAATGTGCAAACTTTGTTGGGAAAAACTACAAAATATACGGTTGGCGAATGGGTGACGTATTTGGCAAGAGCTGCGGAACAGCTTGCCTCTAATCAAGAACAGAATGGAGAGGATATTCTATGGAAAGCTGAAGAAGGAAATGCACTTGCCGAGCATTTAAGAGATCTTATTGTTGAAACTGAATATATAAAGGTGGTTACTTTATCTGAATTTGCCAGTATTTTCAGGGCATCATTTCAAGGATTAATTGTTCATACGCGCCGTGCCCTACAAGGGAGAGAAGTTAGACAGCTTCATCCAAGGGTATATATCTGGGGATTGCTTGAAGCACGGTTGCAGAATGTTGATATGGTAATTTTAGGGGGATTATCCGAAGGGGTATGGCCACCCTCCATTGATTCTGGTTCTTGGCTAAGCCGCCCGATGCGTGAAAAAATGGGGATGGGATTGCCGGATATTGAAATAGGTCGTACAGCATATGCTTTTATGGCTTTGTGTTGTTCGATACCAGAAGTGATTTTGTCTTCACCGTTAAGACAGGAAAATGCGCCAGTTGTGCAATCGCGTTGGATTGTCCGTCTTAAGGCGTGGTTGAAGGGGCGTAAGAGTGTAATTCAGCAGCATCCGGCTTTGTTGTGGACAAAATATCTTGATCAACCAGATGGATCTCCAACCCCAATGGAATGTCCTTCTCCGAAACCTTTGCCAGCGTTGCGTCCAAAATCCATTTCCATAACTGATGTTGAGCGATGGATAAAGGATCCTTATGAGATTTATGCGAAAAAAATACTTAATTTAAGAAAAATTGTTGGTTTGGAAGAAGATCGATCAACCAGTATTTTTGGGTTGATAGTTCATGAAGGGTTAAAGAATGTTTATGAAAATTATAGCAAACAATGGACGCTAAGCGGAATAGAGCAGACTCTTTTGGATGTACTGGATAAACGTCAGGATATCTTAATTTCTTATAAGAAATGGTGGCATGCACGGTTATTAAAAATTGCCCATTGGGTTTACCAACAGGAAAAGTCACGTCGTAATAGTCGAATGCTTCCTCAGTTTTATCTTGAAAAAGAAGGCCATCATTATTTTCAGTTGTCCGCAGGAATTGACTTTACCTTACGGGGTGTTGCGGATCGAATACAGCTAAACACGGATGGAACTGTAGAAATATATGATTACAAAACAGGTGTTACCCCTGCGTGTATAAATGTGAAGAACGGATTGTTTCCACAGTTACCCTTGGAAGCGGCAATGGCTTATTATGGCGGGTTTGATAAAAGTCTGGCTGAACATGAAATTTCAAAATTTACATATTGGGAGTTAAAGGGGGGAATAGAGGAAGGTAAGGAAATCCATATAGATAATATTCAAAAAGAAGGGGATGCCACAAATTTAAGCGAAAGATACTGGCAAGTTCTTCAAAAGCTGATTATTGCCTATTGTGACCAGGAACAGCCTTATTTATCCCGTCCACGTCCTCATTTAATAAAAGAATATGTACAAACCCTGCCTGTTTTTGGAGATTATAAGCATTTGGCTCGTTTTCTTGAATGGGGATTGGGAACTGGGGGATCATGATGCAGCGGCAGTTTTCTTTTTCAGATCCTGTTGAAGAAGCGAACAGGCAACAAAGAGATGCCTCTAATCCGCATTATTCAGTTTTTGTATCCGCATCGGCAGGAAGCGGTAAAACAAAACTTCTTGTTGATCGTTTATTACGGTTAATGATGCCCTGGACTGATAAAAAGGGTAAAATTCATCCCGGTATACAACCGCAGCGGATCCAATGTTTAACCTATTCCAAATCCGCGGCTGCCGAAATGGCAATTCGGTTGCAAAAAAAATTAAGTGAATGGGTTGGCTATACGAATCAAGAACTGGATAGGGCTTTGCTCGATTTACAAATCAATCCGTGCGATAAGATGCGCAAAGCGGCTCGGGCATTGTTTGCAGAAATTTTGGATTTACCAGGGGGTATGCGGATTGAAACTAATCATGCATTTTGTCAATCTATCCTGCAGCGTTTCCCTTTGGAGGCCAGAATTATTCCTCAGTTCAAGGTTATTGAGGAGGGTGATAATTTATTAACCTTCAAAAGGGCTTTTAACGAAAAAATTGATGAAATTTCTGATCATGATATTCAGGTCTTAAGCCCATTAATCAATAATAATCATTTTTTGGAGCTTTTACAGGAACTACAACAAAATCAGCAATATTTACAGCCAGTTTTACGTTTGATTCAACAGCGACAATTTTCCGCTTATTTACGGTCATGTTTAAAGCTGGATTTTTCCAATAAACAGGATTATTTAGCTCGTGTATGTGAAATCTGGCCAGCAGAAAAGGACATTAGAAAATGTCTGGAACTGAATCGGGATATTAAAAATAAAAAATCTAGAGCGGCAATAGAATCCTGTATTCGATGGTTTGATCTTTCGAGCGATCAACGAATTGTCCAATGGAATATAATGCAGGAGACCTTGCTTAAAAAAAATGGTCAAGTTAAAAATTTTACTGTCAATAAGGGGGAAAATAACGCGATTGCAGTTTTGTTGAATGAACAGGCTGACTATATGTATCAGATTGCTGAAACAATCAATCGCTATGACATTTATGAATATACAGGGGCTCTTTTGAATGTCTTTTCATTAATTTGGCAACATTATCAAGATATTAAACGTGCCCAAGGGGTTTTGCATTACAGTGATTTGATTAATTACACTTTGGATTTGCTTGATAATCCTGGTGCCGCTTGGGTTTTGTTCAAGCTCGATGGCGGTTTGGAACATATTTTGTTGGATGAAGTACAGGATAATTCGGCTGAACAATGGCGGATTGCAGATAATATTTCGTCTGAATTTTTTGCGGGATTGGGTAAGGATCCTGTTTCGTATCATTCCAGAACGATTTTTGCCGTTGGAGATTACAAACAATCCATCTATTCTTTTCAGGGGGCAAAGCCACAGGAATTTTTTAATTTTCGTGAAAAAATATCAAAAAAGGTAAAAGAGGCAGGTGAATTATGGGCGGATCCCCAATTACGGGTTTCCTTTCGTTCCAGTCAGATTATTCTTGATTTCGTAGATCAGGTCTTTTCGCCTGAAAATGGATTAACAGGCGTCTGGGATAATTTATCAATGGATCAGTTTCGCCAGCATCGTTCGGCGAAGATATTTGCTCCCGGGCGGGTTGATATATGGCCATTAGCGATGATGGATGATATGGAAAAGGAGGATTTGGAAACCTTATGGAAACCATTGAGGAAAAATCAGTATCATTCAACACCTGACATGGTTTTGGCTGAATGTCTTGCCGATTGGATTAAGGGACAGATCGGCAGGGTACCACCTTATGGTGGGCGTCCCATCAGGGCAGGTGATATTCTTATTTTAATCCGGAAACGATCTGATTTTTCACGGGCCTTGATCCGGGCTCTGAAAATGAAAAATATTCCATTGGTCAATCTGGTTAAAACACAATTGCTTGATCAAATAGCCGTACAGGATCTATTGGTACTTTGTGAGGTGCTTTTATTGCCGCAGGATGATTTGACCTTGGCATGTGTCTTAAAATCACCTTTGGGGGGATTGGATGAAGAAAGTCTTATGGAGCTTGCCGGATCAAGAATAAAAGGCCAGACTTTGTGGAATGCCTTGTTTATTCGGCATTTGGAAAGGAAAGACTGGCAGGAGGCATGGTTAATGCTCTCAAAATTGTTTGCCAGAGTGGATTATGTTACGCCCTATGCCTTGTTGGTTGAGATTTTGGGGGAACATCGTGGACGGGAAAGATTTCTCGCCCGTTTGGGGGAAGAGGCACTTGAGGCGATTGATGAATTACTTTTCCAGGCAATGCAATATGAAGATAATCATATCCCATCTTTACAGGGTTTTTTATATTGGTTGAAACAATCCGAACGTACCATAAAAAACGAGGCGGAAGCAGACCTTGATATGGTTAGGATTATGACGGTACATGGTGCGAAAGGACTGCAGGGGCGTTTAGTCATTTTACCTGATACCGTGAATCCCGCATCTAAACAGGGCGGATTTCAATCTGATCAGGTTCTGGTTTGGAAAGAGGATGCGGAAAAGAATATCAAAATCCCATTATATGTTCCAAATAAAAATTGCGATATTAGGGAAAGTAAAGAATATAGGTCATTTAAATTGCAATTGGATACCGAAGAAAGCAATCGTCTGCTTTATGTTGCTTTAACGCGTGCAAGTGAATGGTTATTGGTTTGTGGCTGGCAAAAATCCAAAAATAAAAAAACTGAAAACACTTGGTATGATTATTGTGAAAAGGCGATGAAGCAGTTGCCTGATTTGCAGGCCTGTTTTTTCCAAGAAATTTGGGAAGGAACACATTATTTTATAGAAAATAAAAGTAATTCCCTTTCATACAATACGAATTGTTCACCGGATGATTTTGGAAATCAATCCAGCAAATCAATAATTTTGCCCAAATGGTTGCAACAAAAAGGAAAGGCTGTTGCGTTACCTGATGAAAATGTCATATTACCCCATTATATTCCAAGTCGACCAGACGGGATAATATTTGGTGAGGTTCCTTCTAAAATATCACCGGTTAAAACAAGAAAGAAAAAAGATCCTTTTTATCGTGGTCGAATCATTCATGCCTTATTACAATATTTGCCAAATTACCCTTGTGAAAAGCGTTATGACTTGGCATATCAATGGTTCAAGCGAGAAAATGTTAAACTATCCGGTCAGGAATTGGATAAAATTGTTCATCAAGTTATCCAGTTGATTAATAATCCAGAATTACAAAAATTGTTTGATTCTGATAGTTTGGTTGAACAACCTGTAACAGGTATTGTCAATGATCTTGTCATTACGGGTCAGATTGATCGTATGCGTATTTTACCGGATAAAATTTTACTATGTGATTTTAAATCCGGTCAAAAAGTGCCGGATACTGTTGAAATGGTATCCAAAATTTATTTAAGGCAGATGGCATCTTATTGGATCTTATTAAAGGAAATTTATCCATATCATCAAATTGAGTCGTTACTGATTTGGACAGATGCTCTAAAAATAATGAAATTGCCCATTGCTTTACTTGAAAAATATTTGCCGGCACAGATATAGACAATCTTAATAATATTTGACATCAAGGACAGTCATCTATTTAGTAGATATGAAGATTATTTTAAAAGTTGTGAGGTAGAAATGAGCGAATTTACTAAAAAAGTAACAGATCAAAGTTTTGAACAGGATGTATTGAAATCCGATCAAATCGTCCTGGTTGATTTTTGGGCGGAATGGTGCGGACCTTGCAAAATGATTTCTCCAGTTTTGGAAGAATTAGCAAAGGAAATGCAGGGTAAATTAGTTGTTGCCAAGGTTAATGTCGAGGAAAACCCTGAGGTGCCAACAAATTATGGAGTTAGGGGAATTCCAACCCTTATCTTGTTCAAAGATGGACAGCCTTTATCAACCAAGGTAGGAGCCTTACCAAAAGAAAAATTGAAAGGCTGGATTGAAACAGCTATCCGTTGAGATATTTTAAATGTTTTTCCAAGTAATTAGATGAATGCCATGTTCCTGAAGCAGCTTGGGGAAGTCTGGGTGACAGAGGGTCTCCAGCTCCATTTCAGGTTCATATTGAGGCATAAGTTGATTATATAATCCCGTTTTTGTGGTTGCAGGATGGAAAAACAATTCAGAATTACCTTGTGGTAGGGACGGGATTAATTTCTGGATACGGTCAAATGTCATATGTCCACACCAGGATAAGCCAAAGCACCAATCAAAATATTTCATCCCGGCTTTTTTGATCTGTTCTTCAAGAAGTTTGCACCAATAATAAACCAGCAAGTTATTTGTATTATTTAGATTGGTTGTCTGATCAATGGATCTGAGAATCTTAACGGGTTCTTTGGGAAGTCTTATTCGTTGCAACCGATAATCATGACTGATTTTTATAATAAGCTGAGCAATGGTTGGGTGAAGATGCATATGTTTATGCACATCGACATGATCAAGAGCCAGTCCTGTTTTTCTAAAGGTTTCAAATTGAGCCCTGATTTCCTTTTCCAGTTGTCTACGGATGTGTTGATTGAAAAAGTAGTTGATTCCCATTTTAAGTTGTTGTGAGGGGAAAAGACGATTTTCATCGACAAGAAGTGGAATTTCACTTTTTGGCAAAATCGATTTTCCCTCAATGACAACAACATGTAATCCAACCTGCAAATTTGGCATTCTTTTGGCTCTTATGATTGCATCCTCAGCTGCATCGCCTGCAATCATAAGATTCGCAGTACTCAGGACTCCTTGCCGATGTGCAATTTCAATTGCCTCATTGACCTCGACAGATAAACCGAAATCATCTGCTGAAATAAGAATTTTTCTTGTCACAAAATTTCTTTATCGTTTATTATGATGTATGGCGATCTCGTAGAAATTGGAAAAATTCGACGCCTTCACGTAAGCGACGTTTCATCATTTGTGGGCTGGTGATCATCTCTCCTACAATAGATGCTATTTTGGGAGCGCGAAAGTAAAATTTCTTGTAAAATGTTTCAACGCTATCAAAAATTTCCGTATGAGATAAATGAGGATAATGCAAAGGGGCGATCTGAACGCCATGTTCATCAATCAATTCCGCATTATTTTCATCCAGCCATCCATTTTCAAGTGCCTGCTGATGCAGAAATGTTCCTGGATATGGAGCGGCTAGGGAAACCTGTAAAGTATGAGGGTTGATTTCAGTGGCGAATTTGATTGTTTCCTGGATTGTTTCCTTGGTCTCTCCTGGTAAACCGAGAATAAAGGTGCCGTGGATTTTAATTCCAAGTTCATGACAGTTTTTTGTGAATTCACGTGCAACCTCGATTCGCATTCCCTTTTTAATGTTATGCAGGATTTGCTGATTTCCGCTTTCATAACCAACCAGCAATAGGCGCAACCCATTATCCTTTAACACTTTCAAGGTGCTACGGGGAACATTTGCCTTGGCGTTACAGGACCAGGTCACCCCTAATTTTCCTAATTCACGAGCGATTGCCTCCGCACGAGGAAGATCATCTGTAAATGTATCATCATCAAAGAAAAATTCTTTAACTTGTGGAAAATATTGTTGAGCCAAACGAATTTCTGCCGCGACATGTTCTGGACTTCGTGTACGATAACGATGTCCACCTACTGTTTGTGGCCACAGGCAGAACGTGCAGCGTGATTTGCATCCACGGCCAGTATATAGGGAAAGATATGGATGTTTTAAATATCCAATGAAATAATCTTCAATATGAAGATCTCTTTTGTAAACCTCGGTAACAAAAGGCAAGGAATCCATATTTTCAATTATTGCCCTGTTTTTATTATGAACAATTTTGCCATTTGCATCCCGCCAGGATATGCCGTCAATATCTTTGAAATCGCGACCTTCTGCGACTTCTTTCAATGTAAAGTCAAATTCATTCCGGGCTACAAAATCAATAACATCGCTCTTTTCGAGACTTTCCTGGGGTTGAACAGCAACCTTTGCACCGACCATGCCAATTTTGAGGGAAGGATTTGCATCCTTGAGCATTTTTGCAACCTTGACATCCGATGAAAAGGATGGGGTAGAAGTATGCATGATCACCAGATCACGGTTTTTCACATCAGCAAGAATGGGTTCCATCGTCATTCTTGCAGGGGGTGCATCAATCAGGCGACTGTTCGGGATAAGGGCTGCCGGTTGGGCCAACCAAGTTGGATACCAGAATGATTTAATTTCGCGCTTGGCTTGGTAGCGGGAACCTGCACCTCCATCAAAACCTTCAAAGGAGGGAGGTTGTAGAAACAGAGTCTTCATCATAATGGAACTAATCCTTTGATTTTTTCTATTTTATTATGGTTGTTTAAAAATACTTAATTGGTTCAATTATCTATCACTATCGTTTAACTATTGGAACCTTGGTTTTTTTTAAAAGTCATTTTTTGTCCACGCCATTCAATATCTTCTTTGAAAATACTTCTCATCATAATAGAAGCCGAGGTCCAGTCCCTTAAGGGTAACAGGAAAGGAATTAACTTAAGGTCAAGTTTAATCTTTTTATTGATTACTAAACAACAAATAGATTGAAAAATCCAGCAGCTTAAAAAATTAATCCATGATTTTTTTTTCAGAGGGTTCAGTAAAACAGCAAGAGAAATCCAGAATAGGGGAAGCTGGATGAAAGAGCATGTAAAACCAAGGGGTTCCACCGTAAAAACGGTACGATTCCAGCGCAACTCATGTTTATATAAAGCTTGAAAAGTATTTTCAGAAACAGTTGTCTTAACGATGGAAGGTGAAAGAACAACCTCTAAATTTTGTTTTCTGATAAGCTCTCCAAGTTTTGCATCGTCTGCAATATAGGGTAATAGAGCTTTTAATCCGCCAATTTTCATAAGTATGGATCGTTTGATTGCAACACAGGCACCAAAACAATCCTGACGGCCCAGATAGCGTGAAAGTATCACGCCCGGCATAAAGTTATAATTGATATGAGCACTGGCCAGCATTTGGACAATAGAGGATTCATAAGGTAATCCACTATATAAAGAGGTTATCAGTCCAGCATTGTCATTATCCAATAAGGGAATGGTTTCTCTTAAATAATTCTGATGCGGTGTGTGAATATCGGAATCTGAAATAAGCAGACAGTCATGGATTGCGTAGGCAAACATGTTTATTAAATTTGATACTTTGCGGTTTACCCCGTGAATCTCTGGATTGATAACCAGTTTAATATCACGATTGGGATATTGATTCTGTAGATGATGAACAATTTCAATTGCAGGGTCTTTTCTATCTTGAACGCCAAAAATTAATTGAAAATCTGGATAATCCTGTTCGCAGAAACTTTGTAAAGCCTCATAAAGGAGGGGTTCTGCATTAGCCAAAGGCTTTAAGATTGTTACTGGGGGAAGGGAAGAGGGGGCTGTATATTTTTTTTGTTTTTTGATTTTTTTTTTAAAGAAATAGATAAGCAGACAGCTGATTCCAGATTGAATGCACCCCAGTAATGTACAAATGGATAAAATTCGTGTTAATTTAATTTTCGTTTGTAAGGACCAAAACATATAGACTGTTAGATTAGGAGTTGTTTTTTGACATGAAGGATTGTGTTTTCTTGTTTAACATTTCAATCAATCCTTGACTGCCACCTTTTGCCAGCGTCGAACTAAAGTCACCATGTTGAATGGCGATTTGACTGATATGACCATTCAGCAACACATCGACAATTTTCCATCCTTGTGGGGTTTTACGCAACAGATAGTTGATTTCTGTTGCTGATCCCATATCACTTGCGTCCCCAACCCTGGTTTTAATAATTTTATCATCGTTTGTCATTGCATTTTTAACATTTGGTAAAATTTTAAATCCCGTACCTTTTTCTTTGGCAAAACTGGAATAATACCGTGCAACTGTATAATTAGTGAAAGCTTGCAAAAGCTGCTCTTTTTCAGCTTCGGAATATGAATCGTAACGATAGCCAACCGTACTGCTTAAAATTGAAGAGAAATCATAGGAATCATTTAAAACTTTTCTAAGAGCGGTCATGCCTTTTTCAGCAGGGGTTTGCTTGGACTGTTGAAGTTGGCTTAGGATGCGATACAGATTGACAACAGGTGTTTTAATGGAATTTTCTGTATCAGATCCGGTTACAGAAACAGGACGGACGGCAGTATCATTTGCATGAATTGCGATTGGAGAATTAAAGCCTATAAAGGCTGTAACACTGCATAACAGGATATAACGATGAAATTTCATAGTTGAATCTACCTAAACTTTTTATATTTAAATTTCTAAAGGTACATCTAAAGCTTTTAAAGCGGTTTTGACAATAGATGGAGCATCTAAACCTGCCTCAATATATTGCGCGGTTTGGTTATTATGGTTAATGAAATAATCAGGTAGAACCATTGGCCTGAACCTTACATGATCTAAAAGACCGTTCTGGGCAAGATGTTGCATGACAAATGCTCCAAATCCGCCTGTTGATCCCTCTTCAATAGTGATAAGAACCTTATGGTTTCTAGCCAGCTGATCAATTAATCCTTTGTCAAGAGGCTTAGCAAAACGAGCGTCGACAATTGTAGGGGGCAATCCATATTGTTTAAGGGTTTCGGCAGCTTTTAAACATTCTGCCAAACGGGCTCCGAAAGACAAGATGGCAATTCCCCCCTTTTCATCACCGGTCTGCTCTCCCATTTCCTGAATGATTTTTCCTTTACCAATTGGAAGAATTTGACTTTTTGCCGGTAAAGAAAGACCAATACCAGGACCACGCGGATATCTGAAAGCGATTGGACCTTCATCAAAAGCTGCTGCGGTTGCTGTCATATGAGCTAATTCAACTTCATTGCTGGGAGCCATGATAACAATATTTGGTAGACATCCCAAATATGCAATATCAAAGGTACCAGCGTGGGTTGCCCCATCAGCTCCAACCAGTCCAGCGCGATCAATGGCGAAACGAACAGGTAAATTCTGCAGGACAACGTCATGCATGACTTGATCATAGGCACGTTGCAGAAAAGAGGAATATATAGCACAGAAAGGTCTTAATCCCTCGGTTGCCAGACCTGCGGCAAATGTAACCGCATGTTGTTCAGCAATGCCGACGTCAAAATAACGTTCAGGAAATTTCTGTTCAAATTTGTCTAATCCTGTACCAGATGGCATCGCAGCGGTTATGGCAATAATTTTGTCATCTTTTTCAGCGCATTTTAGCAGTTCATTACTGAAAACTGAGGTATACGATGGTGGTCCGGGCGGTCCTTTATTCTGTTTTCCTGTTATGACATTGAATTTGGAGACAGCATGATATTTATCGCCTGAAGATTCAGCCGGTTTATATCCATGTCCCTTTTGGGTTACGACATGTAAAAGTACTGGACCGATATGTTCGGCATCGCGCAGATTTCTTAAGACAGGAACCAGTTGTTGTAAATTATGTCCATCAATTGGTCCCACATAATAGAAACCTAGTTCCTCAAATAATGTCCCGCCCGTCATTAAAGCGCGGGCATATTCTTCGGCCCGTTTTGCCTTTTTTTCAAGACTCTCGGGTAATTTGCTGGCAACTCTGGCGGCAAGATCTCTTAGCCCCAAGAAATGACGTGACGAGAGAAGCTGCGATAGATAAACGGACATTGAACCGACAGGTGGAGCAATGGACATTTCATTATCGTTCAGGATGACAATTAATCGTTCTGCACCTGGCCCAGCAACGGCAGCATTATTCATAGCTTCGTAGGCCATACCAGCTGAAATGGATCCGTCACCGATTACTGCTATAACACTGCGTTCATCATATGTTGGATCTTTTTTGGCCTTAAAATGGTTTGCAACAGCTATACCCAATCCTGCCGAGATCGAGGTTGAGGAATGGGCGGCTCCGAAAGGGTCGTATATACTTTCTGAACGTTTTGTAAAGCCTGATAATCCTCCAGGTTGACGTAATGTACGAATAAATTCACGACGACCAGTTAATATTTTGTGGGGATAAGCTTGATGACCAACATCCCATATTAGTGAATCATTTGGTGTATCAAAAACGGCATGTAATGCAACAGTAAGTTCAACCACACCCAAAGAGGCCCCTAAATGTCCACCTGTTGTGGAAACGACATCAATTGTTTCGGCACGTAATTCCTTGGCTAATTGTTCTAGCTGTTCAATGGAAAGGTTTTTGAGATCTGTTGGGGTATGAACGCGGTCTAATAAAGGGAAACGTCCATAAGTAGGAATGGATTTTAAATGATTAGCCGATTCATTTTCCATAAGATTTTCTTTGTTCTTAGGCGTTTCGGTTTGTTCATCCATGTTATATTTCGTCCGTAACTGTTACATAATAGCTTAATATAAATGTTAAGTTTTTTAGCTTATACTCGAGTTTAGATGATATTCAAATACACGTTATGTAAAATCTATCACCTTTCATGAATAAAAAAGGATAAAAAGCGAACAATATATTACACTTTATTTATTAAGCTTTTATGGCTGATTTTATCTTTTTTTTCAAATGAGATATTAAATTTGTTGCTTGAGGAACACATCTATAAAGTAAATTGTTAATTTACAGAAGGAAAAAGAGAGACGACAAGGCTTTTGAAATTTAAAATAAAACGTTTTTGTCGTAAAGTACATTTTTTACTAATAATATTTTTTTCTTGTTGTTAAGGGTCATTTATCTTATGAATGACGCATTTATTATATGTTAATATCGGTTAAACCGGTTTGGGAGCTTAGATAAATGGCTGTTCCTCTGATGCAGGCAGTACGAGTCGGTAGCTACGTTGTTAAACAACATCTAAAAAGACGTGAAAAATATCCACTCGTTTTGATGTTGGAGCCTTTATTACGTTGTAACTTGGCCTGTTCTGGTTGCGGAAAGATTGATTATCCTGCTGAGATATTGAATCAGCGATTGAGTGTGCAGGAATGTTTGGATGCTGATGCTGAATGTGGCGCCCCTGTCGTGGCAGTTGCAGGGGGTGAACCCTTGTTGCATAAGGAAATGCCACAGATTATTGAGGGATTGATCGCTCGTAAACGGTATGTATATCTGTGTACTAATGGATTGTTGCTTGAAAAAAAGATTGACGATTATAAACCATCTCCATTCTTTTCATGGGATATTCATTTGGATGGTGACAAGTCCATGCATGACGCTTCTGTCTGTCAGCAGGGTGTTTACGATCGTGCCGTTTCAGCAATAAAACTTGCCAAGTCTAAAGGGTTCAGGGTTTCAATCAACTGCACCCTGTTTGATAATGCCGATCCATATCGTGTAGCGGCATTTTTTGACAGTGTTATGGAGTTGGGGGTTGATGGTATTATGACTGCTCCTGGCTATGCCTATGAAAGGGCGCCAGATCAAGAACATTTCCTGAACCGTCAAAATACCAAAAAATTATTTCGTGAAATTTTCAGATTGGGAAAGGGACATAAATGGCGTTTCACGCAATCTCCATTATTCCTGAATTTTCTGGCTGGAAATGAGCAATATCACTGTACTCCTTGGGGTAAGCCTTTAAGAACAGTTTTTGGATGGCAACGTCCATGCTATCTGTTGGGAGAAGGCTATGCACCGACGTTTGAAGCATTGATGAATGAAACTCAATGGGATCAGTACGGTACGGGCAATTACGAAAAATGCGCCAATTGCATGGTTCATTCCGGATATGAAGCTACCGCTGTTAAGGATGCGATCAAACGTCCATGGCATATTGCTCAGGTTGCTTTAACAGGACCCAAGGTTGAAGGTGTGATGGCACCCGAAATAGATTTGTCACAACAGAGACAGGCAAAATATGATTATAATGAACAGGTGGCGGAATTAATGAAGAAACTGCCTAAGGATTCAGTTAAAAAACGGACAGCAGTTCGTCGTGTTAAAAAGGTGGCTGTTCAGGAAGCCTGATTATACATTGGTATCTTTTGTGGAATAAAAGGAAAGGCAAGCTTAGTTTTTCAAGCTTGCCTTTTTTAATAGTTGTGTAAGGAACAAATTTATTACAGAAATAAAAATAAAAATGTTAAATCATACTCAAAGTAAAAATAAGTATAACAGATTTATTATTTTTTATTAGTAACAATTTTGTTAGATTATTTTTGTAATTTCTGTTTTTTATTATGATTACATTTATTGGATTTAAGTAAATGCTTGTTTCAATTATTGTTATTTTATGCTTGATTTTTTTGAATGGTATTTTCGCTATGGGCGAACTTGCTTTAATATCAAGCCGAAAAGCCCGGCTGGTTGCGATGCAACATCAAGGGGTGAAGGGTGTTGAAGGGGCTTTACGATTAATTGATAAACCACAAAGTTTTTTACCCACTATTCAGGTTGGTATTACGCTTGTTTCAATATTTGAGGGAGCCTTTGGGGGATCCCGTATTGAAAATTGTCTAAGGCATTGGCTTGAACAATTTTCGTTAATCAAAATCTGGGCAGATGACTTATCGATTCTTATCGTTGTTTTGGTTATTACTTTTTTTATGCTAATTTTTGGGGAACTGGTTCCAAAGCAGTTGGCGTTACTAGAGCCTGAGGTCATTGCTGTCCGCCTGTCCTGGCTATTTATAATTATATCAAAGATTGCCTCTCCTGCAGTTTGGGTCCTCAGTAAATCCTCTGAATGCGTTTTGAAATTACTAAGAAGACATAATAAAGTTTCTGTCTCTGTAACAGAAGAGGAATTAAGGGCCTACATTGCCGAGGGGGCCAAGGTTGGTGTGCTGGAAGTTGAAGAACGGGATATGATTGAACGTTTGCTACGACTGGCTGACCGACCTGTCAGGGCTGTTATGCGTCCAAGGAATGAAATTATATGGATTGATCGTTCTATTTCAGGGGACAAATTGAAACAGGCTTTGTACAATATTTCACATACACGATTGGTTGTTTGTGAAAATGGAATTGATAATCCTGTTGGTGTGGTTTTGGTTAATGATTTGTTCAGCCAGCTTTTACATAAAAACAGCTTGTCAATTAATGCCTGTTTACAGCGTCCTCTTGTTGTTCCGGATAGTATGTCTGCCTTGGACGCTCTGGAACGATTGCGGGGTGATTTATTAGGAATATTACTGGTTCTTGATGAATATGGCTCATTTGAGGGAATTGTAACGGTTTCGGATATTTTTAAAATAATTGTAGGTGAAATCAATCAGTCTCTGGATGCCCCCCGTCTTGAGTCAGGGATAAGTAATGAATATTTACTGGAAGGGACGACCCAGGTCGATGAAGTCAGGGATCAGCTGGATTTAGGAGATTTACCTGCGGAAGGAAGTTATCATACGGTCGCCGGATTGATTTTGGCACTTTTACGAAGAGTCCCGGTTACAGGTGACAAGGTTGTTTTTTCAGGTTGGCTTTTTGAGGTTTTGGAGATGGAAAATCGTCGGGTTACTCGTGTAAAGGCAAGCCGACAACCTGTGGCAAAAAACTAGTAGGTATTTAAAAAGCCCTTTTCTTAAAAAAAGAAAAGGGCTTTTTTTAATGTAATGTAATGACTTGGGCCAATTTTACTTCATTTGTAAATTTAGGCCATTTGTTTTGAGCCAGAGCCTTTAAGGAAGGAGAAGGTAAATCAAGCTTATCAGAATAAATCCAAAGAAAAGTCAGTGCTTTATGCAAATAGTTTTTTGTTTCCTTGATGGGAATTGTTTCCATGAACAGTAATGGATCTTGGTTATTCTCAGCTGAATTCAACCATTTTGATGTTATTACAGGTCCGGCATTATAACTGGCCAGCATATGAATAAGGCTTCCCCCTTTTGGAAGCATATCATAGTTTTTCTTGTTATAAAGTCCTGATAAATGGATAAGGTATAATTGACCGATTTCCAAATTTAAAGCGGAATTTTGCAGTTCATCCAAACGATGAATCGATACGTTATTTTTTTGCTTTGCAATATATTTTGCTGTCATAGGCATGATTTGCATTAAGCCACGTGCCCCTGTATTCGAAACAGCCTTGCTATTGAAATTTGATTCTAAACGGATCAAGGCATAGATAAGGGCCGGATTAATTTTGTAGCCATTCCTTGGATGTAAATTGGGTAAGGGTAAGCTTTTATTGTGGTCGAGAAGATTTTCATTTTGTGCAATTATCTCAACAAGCTGTTTAGATAAATCGTTTGCGCCTATGGTTTTTGCAATCAATTGAATGGAATGCAAAAGGGCAAGATTCTTTCTATTTTTTATCCATATCTGTTTTAAAATAATCTCAGCCCGTTTTTTTTCGTCCACTTGTAGTAAGGCAAAAAACCTTTTTCCCTCAGCAGTGGCTTCAATAGTGTTGATATCCACTTGAGAAAGTGTTGTAGAAGAAAATTTAAGGAAATTTAGTAAAGGATGAAAATCAGTCTTCTCTGTTGAAGTATCATGATCGTTTTCTTTTAGAATCTGGTTGGCCAAAATACCATAAAAGGTATGCACAAACGAAGCCGATCTGCGCAACCAGATAATATATTCCTGTTTATTTTCCTTTCTTAGACATGAACGTGCAGCCCAGAAATAAGTACCTGCTCTAACATTGGTAGTGATAATATCTGCCTTTGAAGCCTGTGCAAAAAATTTCAAGGATTGATCAATATCATTATTTTTCCAGGCAATTAATCCAGCGACATATCCAGCCAAACCAATGCGGTAATTGGATGATTTAAACGCATTTTTAGCCAGTTGATAGGCATGATCTGAATAATTCATTGCAAAGAGCTGTTGAGCTATTTCTGCCTGTAATTGTGCGGCATATAGATTATTCATTCCGCGTGTCTGTTGAATAAGCTGCAAGGCACTTTTCGCTCCTTGCCAACCTAATGCGCTGCGTTCACGAACAGTTTGATCCAACAAAGGATTTCTTTTGAAGGAATTGGTTTCGAAATTAAGATGATCAAGGCTTTGCAAATAAGCCATGACATTATTGTTGTTATCAATAGGTAGATTCTGATTGACGGGAATTGATACTTTAATAGCGCCAAGATTGTTCAGACGCTTTTGAATATCAGGTGAATCAGGATAAGATGCAAAATTTTTCAGCCATAACTTTAATTGTCCTGTATTTGGTAAAAAATGTGGGTTTAGGTAACGCTCGGCAAGAATATCGCCGAGCAACAAATTGTCTGAAATCTGAATTGTTTCAGATTGAGCCGTTGTGAAATCCCCTTTGCGTTGTAGATCAAATATATAGCGAATACGCTGTTCATCCATTGAATTTAACGGACGAGGAAAGCTGACACGACCATTACCATTTCGAATAATATTTCTAGCTTGTGTAATGATTGTTTCTTCACGCTGATCTAACTGTTTTGGCGTAGTTGCCCGTATGGATACAGTTGATACGCCTGCAAACAAGGCTGCGCTTGCCAATAAAGCCCGGACAGCCAAAGGGGAAAGAATGTTTGTCCCTTGCATAATACATATTAATTAGGAAAGAGTGTCATGTAATTCAAGAGTTATTTATTTTAGGTAATTAAATATTATCGCTGAAATATATATAATGTTTCAATCAAGTGTTTTTATCTATGGTGGCACGAATGTAAAGGAGATTTTTCCAGGTTACCTGGCGAATCTTGGCATTAATGTTAATTTGGGAAAGATGGTGTAATGGAAAAAGTTGGATGGGGTTAGGAATTCCAGAGTATGTGAATGAATGCCATTGATTTTTTAGCTGGTTAAAATTGACTGGGGTTTTTAGTAAGGTCTTAGCAGGTAATTGTCCAATTGTCAGGATATATCTGGGTTGATACAGGATTAGTAATTTATATAAAAAAGGTAGGCAAAGTTCTAATTCATTCGTTGATATTTGTCGTCCACCTGGGGGGCGCCATGGAACAAGCGGAATACGAAAACAAGCATCAAGAGAAATATCGATGTTATCAAGCATCTGTTCAAGCCAGAAATTTCCCGTATCTGCGAAAACCCTTCCGCTACGATCTTCATCGGCATCGGGAACATCCCCGATAATGTAAATATGGGATTTTGGATCTCCAACAGAAAGTATTGTATTCATGGCTGTGTTTTTAAGCGAACAGTCTTTGAATTCCAGGATAGCCTGGTTTATTTCTTGTAAACTATTGGTTTGAAAAGCGGAGTGTCGATTTGTTTTTGTTATAATTTTCGTTGAAACAGATTGTTTTTTAGGTAAAGGAAGAGTAGGAATAGGTTTTCTATTTTCTAAATGGTTGATACTTACTGAAGTTAAATTTTCATCTATACCCCATTCAGAATATAGCTGTAACAATGATAAATGGTCATACATTTTAGATTACGATGAATATAATGATGGTTAACGAAACCTTATATACTAAGATTTCAGTTTATTGAGAAGATAGTGATTATGCAATGCCCACGCTTTCTACGCACCATGCTTTTATCTTTTTCTCTAATTGCTGGGATGAGCTCGATATCTAAAGCGTCCGTAATTGTAAAGGATCCAGAGCCTGTTGTTCCCCTGGTGCATCAAAGGGGCGGGTACGGGGATTATCTGTCTGCCTATTATGCGGCGCAGACCGATGATAATGTGACCGCTGCAAAATTTTATAATAATGTGTTTAATCATGATCTAAAAAACACGGATGCACGTGAAAGGGCATTTTACTATAGTGTGATCGCCGGCAATCCAGCCGCAGTAAATTTGGCAAAACAAGAAGATAAAGATCCAATTTCCGCCCTGGTATTAAGAAATGATGCAATTGTTAAGGGAAACTGGAAAGAGGCATTAAAATATTTTACTTCTCCTCCTGGTGATCCATTGGGTCAGATGACGTTTTTATTGTTGCAAGCATGGTGCCTATATGGTGCTGGTCAGATTGATCAGGCAAACGCTCTGTTTGAAAAAGGAATTAATACGCCTATTAGTGGGGTCTTTCTAATTCATTATGGCGTTGCGGAAACTTTATCACATCATGATAAAAAAGCTGGCATTTTATTTGAAAAAGCCTATCGGGTTTTTCCCGGGGCGGATCTGCTGTTAATGCGGGCTTATGGAAATTGGCTTTATCAGCATCATCGGGCTGGAAAAGCGGAGGCAATGGTCGATAATTTGACTGATATTTTGCCTTTTTTATCCATTTCAAAAAATAATTTACGTCGCAATCTTTCTCAGTTTCCAGTGCATGATGCTCAAGAAGCGGTTGCTCAGGTTTACTTGGCAATGGCCTCCCTGATTCAGCAGGATTTGGCCAATCAGACTGTTGATGAAAATGACAGGGAGGCTAAAATTTCGTATAAGGTTGCCCTTCATACTGAACAGATATTTTTACGGTTTGCTTTACAGTTCAATCCAAATCTTTCTGAAGCCAAAATTATGTTATCGGGCATTCTTGCGGAACAAAAACACCCTGAACAGGCCCGTAAAATCTTATTTCCTGTTAATCCGGATGATCCGTTAAAGACCAATATACAGTTACAACTTGCCCGTTATGATGCATTATTAAAACATTATTCTCGGGCGGAAAAATCCTTGGAAGAATTGTTAAAGGATTACCCGCAAGAAATTAGTTTATGGCAAACGTTGGGTGATATTTATTTTGATCAGAAAAATTATCCAAAAACCATTCAAATCTACAGTAAAGTCATTCAGTTAAAGAAAAACAAAACTAAATATGATTGGACAATGTTTTTCATAAGAGGGGTTGCTTATGAAAAACAAAAACAATGGCTAAAAGCTGAACAGGATCTACAAATGGCATTAAAATTGGCACCAAATGAGCCAATTTTATTGAATTATCTGGGTTATTCATGGGCACTAAGACATAAAAACTTGCAGAAAGCCCAGATAATGCTACAGAAAGCCATTGATATTGCACCGGATGAAGGGGCAATCCGTGATAGTTTAGGCTGGATTATGGTTTTGAATAATCAAACAGCTTTAGCCATACAACAGTTGGAGCTGGCTGCTGAGACCATTCCACAGGATCCTGAATTAAATTACCATCTAGGGGTTGCCTACTGGAAGGTTGGACGCTATCAAGAGGCGATTAATCAATGGAATGTAGCCTTGACTTGCAATCCAAATCCTGAAAATAGAAATTTAATATTGAATGCATTACAAAAAGCCAAAAAAAATAAATTCTTGTCCTCTCACCACTAGGTAATTTCACTATTTGAAAAAAGATTCAATGTTTATAGAAAAAGCGTACGCCAAAATAAACCTTTTTTTGCATGTGACGGACAAACGTCCTGATGGATATCATATTCTGGATAGTCTGGTTGTTTTTCCTGATGTAGGGGATGAATTGATCCTGTTTCCAGTTTCAGGTAAAGAGGACAGACTTGTCGAGCTTGAAATAACGGGGCAATTTGTATCGCAGTTATCTCAGGAAAATCAGGACGATAACCTGATTGTTAAAGCAGCCTATAAACTTGCAGCATGTACAAAACAACCTTTAAAGCCTGTTAAAATCCAACTGATTAAAAATCTTCCTGTCGCCTCAGGAATTGGTGGTGGATCTTCAGATGCAGCGGCTACTTTACGGTTATTGATGCGTTATTGGAATCTTGTAATTGACAATGATTCATTACAGAAGATTGCATTACAATTGGGGGCAGATGTTCCCGTTTGTCTTAATCCGGTCACACAACGCATGCAGGGAATTGGTGAAGTCATTTCAAGGGATATAGAAATTCCCTCTTTTGGCATGATTTTAGTGAATCATGGAGAAGGGGTGTCAACGGCGGAAGTGTTTAAGAAGCGTCAATCTTCTTTTTTTGACAAAGTTAATTTGAAAAATAGTTTCGATAATGTTAATTCATTTATTCATGATATAACGACCTATGATAATAATTTACAGGAGCCTGCTATTTTACTAAATTCTAAAATTGAAAAAGTTTTGGAAGAAATTAAGATGTTACCCCACTGTCGCTTGGCACGAATGAGTGGATCGGGTGCAACTTGTTTTGGATTATTTGAAACGGTTGAGCAAGCACAAAAAGCGGCGGAGATTTTATCCTCAAAATATTCTTGGTGGATATGGGGGGGGAAAGCTATTCATTAATTTAAATTTTATAGATATAAAATATTTTAGAGGGATAAAGAGGTTACAAATGGCTATTGATGTGAATATACGGATTACGGAAGACCGTAAAAAAACAATTTTAACTTTTTCACCTGATAGTGGCGTAACCGGTCAATTAGAATTAAATCAGCTGGAACTGGACAATCTTATCCAAGCTTTGGGATCTGTTCGATGGATGATGGCAGAAGGTCAAAAAATAGCTGAAATAACCGGGGCGCAGATCAAACCTGCATATCAAACCAAATGGGCAATTCAGAAGAATATTGAAAAAGCAGAAACTTTGCTTGCTTTTCAACATCCAGGGTTTGGTCCACTTGGGTTTGTTTTATCTGACCAACAAGTTAAGGAATATGTCAAGGCATTACAAAAAGGTCTGAAAATTAAGAAATAAATGTTATAGTTAGATATATTTAAAAGCGATGATACCCGATATAAGCAATAAGCAGATAAAACTGGTTACCCATATTAATCGCTTTTCAATAAAATCCTGAATAGATGACCCAAAAAAATAAAGTAGAACAGCTTCCAGGAAAAAACGGGAGCCTCGGGTAATTAAACTTGCGAGCAGGAAGGGTATCAGGGCAAAATGTGCCGCACCGGCAGTAATGGTGATGAATTTATAGGGGATCGGTGTTAATCCTTTGATTAGAATAATCCATACGCCATATGTATTGAATTTATCCTGCAAATTGATGAGTTGCTGTTCTGCGTGATAGAAATGAATGATGGGCATTGCAAGATAATGAAGTAAAAAAGCACCTATTATCCATCCCAATAACCCTCCGACAACACTACTTAAAGTTGTAACTATTGCATATAGCCATGCTTTGCATCGTTTAGCGAGAATCATTGGACAAAGGAGAATATCCGGCGGTATTGGGAAAAAGCTTGCCTCGGAAAACGCGGTTAGCATAAGCCAGAATATCGCGTACTGACTTGCGGCGAGTTGTAAGGCGCGTGCATAAAGATGTTTGAGCATAAAATAAATAAATGTTTTATATTTGTATAGATTGAGGTTAATGTAACGAAATTCGTTTCGGGAAAGTTATTCTATAAGCATAACGACTGCACATAATCCATGAGGAATACGATTATGTAAAGTAATATCTCCACCTTGTCCGCGAATAATATTTCTTGCGATTGAAAGTCCCAGCCCAGTTCCTCCTGTAGAACGGTTGCGGCTTGTTTCCATACGGACAAAGGGTTCAAAAACATATTCAAGATTTTCCTGTTTTAATCCGGGTCCATCATCTTCGATCAATATGAAGATATGTTTGTCTTTCTGGTTATAAAGTGATGGGAAGGGAGGTTTTGAGGTTAGCGATACAGTAACATTCCCTCCATAATTAAGCGCATTATTCATTAGGTTTTGTAGGGCTCTTTTTAGGTTGATCGGACGAGCCTTGATTGTATAACTGGGTAAGGGATGGTGAAGACGGATTTGATCAATTTTATCCGGATGGGTTTCCTGTAATTCATGGATAAGGGTTTCAATCAGGCTTGTTAAATCAAGATTGATAACAGGTTCATGATGCGTATTGTCACGTCCGAATGCCAGGGTCGCATCAATCATTTTTTCAAGTTCATCAAGATCTGAGATAAATTTTTTTTGTAAATGTTTATCATTGATAAATTCAGATCTTAATTTCAATCGTGTAATCGGTGTGCGCAGATCATGACCAATTGCCAAAAGAAGTTGTGTACGATCATTTACAAAACGATTTATACGCCGTGCCATATCGTTAAATGCCCGTGCGGCTTGGGCAACTTCTTCTGGTCCAGATTCAACAAGAGGAGTGGCATTGACATCTTGTCCCAGCCTTCCCGCTGCTGCGGCTAATGTACTGACAGGGGCAATTAATCGTCGAACACTCCACAAAGTAAGCAGGCTTGTTGCTGTTGCCATGATAAAAAAGCTGATCGGAAACGTTGCTGATTTGAAAGGGTTTGGTGTGGTTAATTCATATATGATGTTTAACCATTGTTTATCATCTGGTAACTGAAATGCGATTGCATTTTTATGTTTGTCTGGATCAGAGGTGGCAATAATTTTGGTTGGACGTAATTCGGGTGGAAACAAGATTGTTGTAAGAAGGTGGGAAACAGTTTGTTCCAATTTAGGGGAAGGGAGATTGACATTTTTAAGATTGGGTTCGTTTGAAAGAAAAATGGTAAATCCATGTATTGGATCTAGATCATTAATCTCATCGGACCGATCCTTGCTATCGACTTCCGAAATATCACGATAAATAGCTGTTGCGCGATTTACAGCTTCCTGTTCTTGGGTGAGGCGATTGAAATCTAGCCGATCCAAAGTATTGATTAACAAGCCACATGCCTCGATCAAACCCATCCCAATGATTAAGATCAAGGCTGTACGAGCTGCTAGAGAATAGGGCCATAAATGCCACTTTCTTGGTTTATGTTGTGACATAGTGAATGGGTAGGGCCAACAAATAGCCCCCTCGGTGAACGGTTTTAATTATTTTTGGCTGGCGGCTGTCATCTTGCAGTTTTCGACGCAATCGGCTTAATGTAACGTCAATTGTACGATCGGTGGAAGGAAGCTGATGCCCATATAGAATTTCGGATAAAGTTTCCCGGGTAACAATTTCTGGGGCATGTTCGATTAAAGCAATTAACAGGTCATATTCCTTGCTTGTCAGGGAAACCTCAACATTTTGAGGATTCAGTAGCTGTCTGTGAAGTAAATTGACCTTCCAGTCTCCAAACTGGATGATTTTCTGTATGTAGGGGTTGTGAGCAAATTGTTTACGTTGTGAACGATGCAAAACGGCATGGATACGGGCCAGTAATTCTCTTGGGTTGAAAGGTTTTGCCATATAATCGTCGGCACCTAGTTCTAGCCCGATAATCCGATCTGCTTCGTCTCCCATAGCGGTTAACATAATGATAGGAATATCAGCTTTTTTTCTTAACCAATGGGCTATCTCGAAACCACTTTCCTGAGGTAGCATAAGGTCGAGAATCACAAGGTCAAAATGATTGTTTTTCCAAATTTGGCGCACTTGCTCCCCATTATATGCATAGGAAACCTTGAAATGATGTTTTTGCAAG
Organism: Commensalibacter sp. M0133; assembly: GCF_016101485.1. NCBI lineage: Bacteria > Pseudomonadati > Pseudomonadota > Alphaproteobacteria > Acetobacterales > Acetobacteraceae > Commensalibacter > Commensalibacter sp. M0133. Next base: position 1,033,913 of record NZ_JACFQI010000001.1, on the reverse strand, counting down.
AATTGAGAGAGCAGATCTACAATTTCGTGATCATCATCAATTATTAAAAGATGTATAGTTTGTTCCATAAGATATCAAAAACAAGAAAAGTTAAAATCTGGTCAGAATAGATAACGTGATTAAAGGCAAATATTATTTATTAACAAAACTTTGAGTAATGATGTTTTTTCTTTTAGAAACCATTTTATAGTGAAAATCAATTAAATTAAAGTAAAGGATAGATTATCATGATACCAGAAATAAAGCCTAAAGAGGCTTGGGATTTGTTAAAAAAGGATGGGCAGGCTCTGTTAATTGATGTCAGAACGCCGGAGGAGTGGGAACAGGTCGGCTATCCAGAGTTATCATCTCTAGGCAAGGAAGTTATCAAGATTAGCCTACAAGACAGGATGGGAAATAGAAATGTGAATTTTATACGGGAGTTGAAAAAAACTGTAACGCAATTAGATCGGCCTTTATTATTCCTATGTCTTATGGGAGGACGAAGTCGAATCGCTGCAATCTTGGCAAAAGATGAAGGCTATAAAAATGTTTATAATATAAAAGAAGGTTTTGAAGGGCCAGCAAATGTCAATGGAGTAAGGGGGACAATTGCTGGTTGGCTAGCAGATAATTTACCTTTCACGAAAAAATCTTAAATAATTTTCACATATTTGTAGAAGGGCTTGCCTCTGCATCATATACGATTTCAATGACAATACACCAGGGATAACGATAGTCATAGCTTGCACCATTTGCATTGGATATCATGCCCTGAGTGTCAACAGGTACATGGGTCAATGCAACGGAATCATTTACGTTGCCGCCAATAATACTGATTTCCTTGCCAAAAGGTTGCATGTTCTGGTTTGTCATAACGACAATACCGCAATGTGCAGGAAATCCGTATGTTGTGGGAAGTGTATTAAAACGGATAGTGTTCCGGCTTTTACCTCTGGCGGTACAAATCATGTCACCCAGTTTTGGTGCATAAGTGGCTGGATCATGCCCCCTTAAGACAGGAGATGTTCCAGAAGCGGCCGCATTGATATAGGTTGAATGATTGGGTGAATAGGGGAAACGGTCATTTGCACCTGCAATTCTCATGATATAAGAGATAAAAGCCGCGGACCAGGCATAATTTCCATCGTTGATAAAGTTGAAAACGGTTCCATTACTATTATGTTTTCCAGTATAACTTCCTTCTTTCATGCCGGGATCCATACCGATCCACCAATATTCACCCACCCGTTGCCATAAACCGGATGAACGTTCAGCCTTTACATCCGGACTTGTTGGTTCAGGACGCTGAAGGGGATCTTCATCGGCAATGGGTTGGTTAAATACGCGCCATTCGCGTAAGGTTAACGCTACTACTTCCTGGCGGGAAAAAGGTTCATAATTTCTAACTGCAAAATCTGGAACACGGTCATTATAATAATATCCGACCGGTTTTTGCGATGATGCTGTTTGTTGAGTTGGTGTTATACGGGGGTTATTTGGTGGTCCACCACAGGCGACAAGAAACGTAAGGAAAAAAACCGAGATAATTTTACGGATCATTTTAATAAATCATCTTGAATGTTAAAAAGATTAAGAAATGAATATATTATCTCTGATAATTAGTCTTTTTGAAATGATTTTTCTTTCGTAAATAATGTTATTCAAAACAAACTGTGGCTTTAAAACATCTTCATTTTACGATAAGGAAAGGAATCGTTGTTATCCTGACTAAACTGTCATGAATTTTAAAATTATTATTAAAAAACGTATTACATAAATATACCAGGGAAATAGGGGAAGATATGATTATTACCCATGATTTGAACGAGTTTTTAAGGGAGAGAGGGCATTTGGACATGATTGATGTATCCTTTGTTCCAACGATGGGAGCTTTACATGAGGGTCATCTTGCTTTGGTAAAGAAAGCCAAGAAAATAGCCAAACATTGCATTGTAAGTGTTTTTGTCAATCCTTTACAATTTGATCAGAAAGAGGATTTTCTTCGATATCCTAAACTTGAAAAAGAGGATGTTCATTTGCTTGAACAAAATCAGGTCGATATAGTGTGGTTTCCAAAAGTCGAGGATATCTATCCAAAAGGTTTTGACACGCGTATTGAGATAGGTGGACCAGCTTTACAATGGGAAGGTGCATTGCGTAAAGGTCATTTTTCAGGCGTTGCAACCGTTGTTTATCGATTGTTTTCTTTAGTCAGACCTAAATTTGCCTGCTTTGGGGAAAAGGATTGGCAACAAATTCAGGTGATTCACAGAATGGTAAAGGATTTGCTTTTACCTGTTACTTTGGTGAATGTGCCAATCGTGCGTGAAAAAGATGGTCTTGCAAAATCATCCAGGAATCGTTTTCTTACGAGTGAAGAGCGTTCGCGAGCACCGTTTTTGTATAAAATATTACAAGAGGCTTATCTAAAGTTAAAAAGTGGAGGTAATATTTCATTTATTTTATCAAACGCAATAGAGGCATTGGAAAAAAAAGAGTTTAAAGTGGATTATTTTTGTGCGGTTGATGGAAATTCTCTACAGAAAATAACCAAGTGGAATGATAATGCACGTCTTATTGCAGCGGTAAAACTGGGAAGTGTACGATTATTGGATAATATATGAAATTTATTTTCCATTCATTTAATTGAAATGGAAAATAAGTCATGGTTTAGTCAATTGGTTGGTCATCACGATAAACGCGTTCCTTTCTCTCATGCTGTTCTTGAGCTTCAATGGAAAGAGTGGCGATGGGGCGGGCCTCTAGCCGCTTCAAACTGATGGGTTCTCCTGTTACCTCACAATAGCCATAAGAACCATCTTCAATTTTCTGAAGTGCGTTATTGATTTTTGCAAGCAATTTTCTGGCCCGGTCATGAGTACGCAGCTCAATTGCGCGGTCTGTTTCAGAACTGGCCCGGTCATTGAGATCAATATCAACATTTTTGTCTTCTGAGAGATGATTAAGGGCCTCAGTTGAATTTTGCAAAAGAGAATCCCGCCAATCTTCCAATTTCTTTTTAAAATATGCAAGCTGACGAGGATTCATGAATTCCTCATCTTCAGAAGGGCGATAGTTTTTATCAAGCGGTAACGTATTCATTATGCACCTGCTATAGATATGGAATAATAAAGTAGCCTAAATTACTTTTATTAGAGCTTTATAATAGCGAGTAACTATTTCGCCAAGTAAAAAAAATAAATTTTAAAAAATAGTGGGTAAATTAATAAAAACAAGATTTTGAGTCTAAAAATGTAAAAAAAATATTTTTTTGAAAAAATATAAAAAAAAACTTGAGATTCGTCAGTGAAGGGGTCATATACTAACCTAAATATAACGGTGGTCGTTATTTCGCGGAATATATGATATATTATTGATTAGGACAAATTCTGTTTGATTACTAGAACAGGGTTCGTTTCTGATTGAAGTTTATGTATGTTCTAGTTTCACTTTATTCTTTGGCCCAAGGGGGCATATTGCCCAACAGGCCGTCTACTGGTTTAGGGGTACGTGATGAACGGACTTGCTCAACTGGGGATGGTCTCGGAAACTCCGAGAAATAACCAGGTTTCAATTGATTTTTCAGAAAATATGGAAGATCGTAAAGATTATTTTATTGTTAAAGATGGTATGCGTTTTGCAGGAACGCATCTTCTTGTTGATTTGTGGGATGCAACCAATCTGGATAATCCAGAAGAGATTGATCGCATCTTGTGTGAAGCTGCTGTTGTAGCTGGGGCCACGATATTACACAGTCATTTTCATCATTTTTCACCGAATGGTGGAGTTTCTGGTGTTGTTGTTTTGGCGGAAAGCCATATTTCCATTCATACCTGGCCAGAACGGAATTTTGCTGCTCTGGACATTTTCATGTGTGGTTCTTGTGATCCATATCTTGCCATTCCTGTTTTACAACATTTCTTTAAACCTGAAAGAATTGTACTGGACGAACAGAGGCGTGGGAAAGAAAATTTATAGAAAAACGATATTTCTATAGCAGTAACAAACACTGGACAAAAGAATATTGTCCAGTTTTTTTGTCATTCAATAAAAGGTGAAAGCAGAATTTAATGTCTTTTAAATGGGTTGATGAAACGTTGTATCCGGCCTGGAAACAGAGCTTCCGTGCTGATAGGGAAATCGTGCATAAAAAATCTTTATTTCAGGATATACGCATTATTGAAAATGAAGAATATGGCAAGGTTTTATTCCTGGATGGCGTGACCCAGATTACTGAAAAAGATGAATTTGTATATCAGGAAATGCTTGTTCATGTTCCCTTGTTGACACATGGCAATGCAAAGCGTGTTTTGATTATTGGTGCTGGAGATGGTGGGGTTTTACGTCGGGTTTTACAGCATCAAACAGTTGAAAAGGCGGTTATGGTGGAGATTGATGGGGATGTTGTCGCTCTGTCCAAGGAATTTCTGCCTGAAATTTCAAAAGATTGCTGGAATGATCCACGTGCGGAAGTGGTTATTGGGGATGGTATCCAGTATGTTGCCGATGTGCCAAAGGAAAGTTTTGATGTTATAATTGTGGATAGCACTGATCCAATTGGTGTTGGTGAAGTTTTATTTACGGATGAATTTTATCGAAATGCAGCCAGAATTTTAACCGGAGACGGCCTGATTGTGAATCAATGTGGTGTTCCGTTTATGCAAGCCGAGGAATTGCGGGAAACCAGTTTGCGTCGTAAAAAATTCTTTTCATATGTATCGGCTTATGTCGCTGCGGTTCCAACCTATGTGGGTGGATTTATGACGCTAGGGATTGCAGGAAAAAAAGAAAATCAAACCAATCAAACAGTTGATATAATTAAGCAACGAGCAAAGGTGGCAAAACTTGAAGGATTGACACGGTACTGGTCTCCAGATGTTCATATGGCATCTTTTTGTCTCCCGCCATATATTAAGGAAAATTTACCGTAATAACAATGTGGTTTGAAAATTAAGAATTCTATTTCATGTAAAAAAAACGTATAGTTTACAAACGGTCGGATTTTATGACAATCTGGATTATAGTTTAAAGAATAGAATACATTAATTTTTTTATAAAATTTTCTGATAGCAGGTTGGTAAGAAAGGAAAAGAATATGGCGGCAGCAATTATTTTCTTATCAACCTGTATTGTTTTACTGGTAATGTATTCCATAATCTGTGCGTTATGGGATGTGATATTGGGGCGTTGGAGCAGAGAAGAACAGAAAAAAAATTTTCAACAGGATCTTAATGATTTTGATGAATGAAAGGACAGGTTGATTCATTATTATGAGCATAAATGATCATTTCCAGATTGGTTTAATGCGTCATCCACCTGTTCAGGTTCCTGCTGGCATGTGTTACGGGCATTCAGATATACCTTTACGAAATGGATGGGAACAATATGTTTCGATTCCAGAAGGGTTTGCAATTGATCAGATTTATACCTCCCCTTTGTCACGTTGTCTCAAGTTGGCCCGTGCCATTGCATTGCAATATCAGATCCCATATCAGGAAGATAGGCGCTTGATCGAATTGAATTTCGGTTTATGGGAAGGAAAAAAATGGGATGAAATTCCCAAGGAATTCATTGATGCATGGGCAGAAAATCCTTGGGATTGGCAGATTCCGGAAGGAGAAACAGGTCGGTTACTTCTTGCTAGGGTTATTGAAATTTGGCATGAAATTAAAAAAAAGGGTCAAAATATTTTGATTGTCTCACATGGTGGCCCTTTACGGCTTTTAAGGCAGATTGCGTTAGAAAAATCAATTGAACTGTTAGGTCCATTACCAGATTTTGGTCGAATTGAATTATTTACCTTTTCAAAACATTATTTAGATAAACAACAAATTGCTTGTAACGAGTAAAGCGGTTGTGGATAATACCTGAACAGCGCCCAGGCAATCCCCGTTATATCCTTTAATATGGTTGTTGATAATCAAGCTGGATAAAAAACCGGTTATAAAGGAAACCAAAAGATACAAGATTGTAAATTTCCAGTTTAAGAAATAAAGACATATGCTTATCGTTATGGTGAAATGAATGAAACTGGAAATAAATGGAATATGATCAAGCTGACTGGCCATACTTTTTGATTGAACAGGGGAAAGGATAAAAACGGGGATCAACATGGATGATCTGGATAAAATCGCAATGGCTGTTAAAAGCGGAATAATTTTCTGATGAAGTGTCATTAGAGAGATCAAGGAGGTGATCTGTATTCCGAGTACAATAAATAATGTTAGAACCCCGTATGTGCCTAAACGGCTATCTTTCATAATGGTCAATTTTTGATCAATACTATGTCCGCCACCAAATCCATCTGCACAATCTGCCAATCCATCCTCGTGTAAACAACCGGTTAGCAATAGATGAAATCCTAATGCTGAAAAGGCGATAATTGACGAAGATAGAGTGGTGAAAGAAAGGGTATAAATAAAACATCCTTCAAGCCCACCGATAAAAGCGGAAATAAATGGCCAAATCCATATGGATCTGGCAAATGAAAAGAAATGAAAATCATTATAAATATAATGAATTGGCAATCGTGAAAAAAAGGAAAGACTACTGAAAAAATCAGTTATGACTTTCCTTATGAAAAGAAAAATCATTTAGGATACGGTAATCCGGCCTCATCATAGGTGGACATACCTCTATAACAGGCTAGGGCACCTTGAAGAATTGGAATGGTTATTGCGCATCCGCTGCCTTCTCCCAATCGCATATTAAAGGCTATCAAAGGATATTGGTTCAGGTTTCCGGCCAATAACAAATGCCCTTTTTCTGCAGAAAGATGGCTGATTTTTGCATGATCAAGACCTGACGGGTTTAGCTTTTGCAATGCTGCTACAGCGCTGGTGCAAACAAAACCATCTAATAAAACCGGAATATTGAGATAACGAGCAGCCAAAGTGGCCCCCAACAAAGCCGCTTCTTCATATCCACCAAAGTGGCGGCAAATTTCAAGTGGGTCATCGAGAATATCCTGATGTTTGGCTAGAGCCTCATCAACAACACGTTGTTTGTTCTGGATATATTCAGGCGATTGACTTGTGCCTTTGCTGACCCATTGGGCACCATTTCCACCAAACAGGGCGGCACTCAAAGCGGCAGCTATTGTTGTATTGCCAATTCCAACTTCCCCTAAACAAAGCAGATTGATATTGGGTGTTACGGCATTATATCCCGTCTCGACCGCCTTAAGGAAATCATGTTCTGACATGGCCGCTTCATGACAGAAATTTTTGGTTTTCTCAAAATGATTTAGAGGGATAATACGCAGTTCTGCTCCCGCAGTTTTTGCCAGCTGGTTAATGGCTGCATGTCCCTGTTCGATCTGGGTGACCATCAATTCCGTAACGACAGCATTGTAGGGTGTGACACTTTCGTCGGTAATGCCATGGTTTCCAGCAAAAATCATGATACATACCTTATCGAGGCTGGGCATTTCTTTTTTTTGCCAGGATGCTAGCCATGCAACCAGATTTTCAAGCTCTCCTAAACTGCCAGGAGGTTTTAAAAGGTTATTCTGGCGGGTAAAAGTGGCCTGTTCAGCTTTTTTATCCTTTTCGGGCAGTACAAGGCACAATTTTCTTAATTCGGTAATAGACTTAAAGTGTTTCATGATTTTAATGCAATACTATGGAAAAAACAGCCTGTAACTTTATTACGTCTTCCACCTTCCGGGCCAAGATAATTGTCTGTTCCATCGCTCAGTAAGGCATATGGCTGGTCAGATCCTGGATCTGAAAGGGTTGCGTAATGAAATTCATGACCATATATTGTAAGATCCCCGTTTTGGTTAGGTAACCTCGCTATACGATATCCTAAATGAATTTTAGGTTTTGCATAACTGCAGCTATGGCTGAGCAGCCCACTCATTCTATGTGCTTGCCCGTTTTTGTCAATGAGGCTTTTCCCCATAACCATATATCCCCCGCATTCACCATGCACAGTTTTAGTTTGGGCAAAGTTTTGTAAACCCTGTAAAAACTGATTGGCATTGGCAATTTTTTCCGCATATAGCTCTGGATATCCTCCTGGTAGCCAGCAACTATCACATTTTTCTGATGGTGCCTCATCTTGCAGTGGAGAAAAAAAATGGATGGATGCTCCCTGCCGATGCCATCCATCAAGAATATGGGGATAAATGAAACTGAAAGCGAGATCTCTTGCAATTGCTATTCTTTGACCAAGGGGTGGTAGGGCAATAATTGAATTGTCTGATGGGATGGAAAGCTGAGGAATATATGACAATAATTTATCCAGATCTATATTTTCTTCAATAAAATCAGCCAGAAAATCAAGGTGATTATCCAGATCCTCATGTTCTTCGGCTTGAATTAATCCCAGATGTCTTGTCGGTAAATGAAGTTTTGAATTACGGGGAACACTGCCCAATATCGGAATATTAATCCGGTCAAAGGCAGCTTTGGTATTTTGATAATGACGGGGAGATGCCACATTATTTAAAATTACACCGAGAATCTTGAATTTCGGGTTTATATTGGCGAAACCATAGGCAATAGCAGCGGCCGATTGCGCCTGACCAGTAATATCCAGAACCAATATGATTGGAATCTTGTAGCGTATTGCCAGATCGGCTCCACATCCTCTTTTGCCTTCTTCATTTTCGATGCCGTCCAAAAACCCCATTGAGGATTCAATGATGAATAATTCTGCGCTTTTTGTTGAGGCATTAAATAAATGGTCAAGTAAAGGAAAAGGCATGGCCCAGCTATCTAAATTAAAGGATGTGTTTTGCGTTGCGATGGCGTGAAAGGCGGGATCGATATAATCTGGTCCTGATTTTGCCGCACGAACATGTATGTTTTTACGGCGTAAAGCATTTAATAATCCTAGGGTGATGGTTGTTTTTCCACTTGCCGATTTGGGAGCGGCGATCATAATTGCTTTGATAGAATGCGGTTGATTGTTCATATAAATATTTGAACTTGAATAAAAAAAAGTTTATTGATGATTGAAATAACCTGTAAAATACAAGCCATTTGAAGAATAGCAATCATAGATCAATTTTCCCTGATTTAGAATTAAATTAAAAAAATTACTATTTCGTGAAAAGGAGGAATATTGGAACATGTCAAAAAATTAAAATATGGTTGGACAACGGGGGCTTGTGCGACAGCAGCTGCAAAAGCGGCTTATTTGGCTTTAAAACGTGGTTTTTTTTCGGATCGTGTTACAATTACTCTTCCACAGGGGAAAAGAGTTTCATTTAGGATTTTTAACCACAAAATTCTGGATCGGCACTGTGCCATTGCCTCGGTTATCAAAGATGCGGGGGATGATCCTGATGTTACCCACGGAGCGGAAATCCGTGTAAGAATAACAATCTTGTCCATTGATCGTGGAATTGTTTTCAAGGCAGGAAAAGGTGTGGGGACAATTACTAAACCGGGATTACAATTGCCTGTTGGTCAGCCTGCAATCAATCCAGTACCTCGTCAAATGATCCGGTATGCATTGAACGAGGTATCTTTTTCCCCTGATGTAGAGGTGGAAATAAGCGTTGTTAATGGAGAGGAGCTTGCAAAAAAAACGATGAATCCAAAATTGGGTATTATGGGTGGATTATCGATTTTAGGAACAACAGGCATTGTTGTACCGTTTTCTTGCGCAGCATGGATCGCGAGCATTCATCGCGGGATAGATGTGGCACGGGCTGCAAATTTGACGCATCTGATTGCCTCTGTCGGGAATGTATCTGAAGAAACGGCCAAAAAAATCTATACACTGCCCGAATCAGCCTTTATTGAAATGGGTGATTTTGTCGGGGGAGTTCTGAAATATCTAAAAACACATCCAGTTCAATGGCTAACCTTGGCAGGAGGCGTTGCTAAATTTACAAAATTGGCACAAGGTCATCTGGATCTTCATTCTGGTCGTTCACAGGTAGATTTTGCACAATTGGCAGAATGGGTTGCGGAATTGGGGGCGGAGGATAGTTTTGTTGAGAAGGTCAGGCTGGCTAATACTGCCCTGGGGGTTTTCAGGAACTGTCATGTAAAACGGTTGCCACTGGCTGATTTTATTGCAGAAAAGGCACTGGCAGTTGTAAAAGAAACGCTTGATCCCGTGATTTTTAAAATCGAAATTCTGATGGTTGATCGTAAGGGTAATTGTCTTGGGAGGGCGTTTGCATAATGTATTAATAATATCAAATATTGGATTTCTGATTAATTATTAGATTATCATATTTTATTAGAAAAGATTGCTAAAATAAGGTAAGTGTTTAGATCAATCATTAAATGAAAGCGGGTCCGATATTATATGCATGTTCTTCAAAATCTGCTTTTTAATAATCATTTATCAGATATTTCAGAAAAATTATATTTTGATATTCAAAAAGGCGGTATACAACCGTTATCGGAAAATGATGGAATTATTCTTGAAAAAAATAGCAGAATTTCTTTTGGAACATATTTCAATTATTTTTCCTTAAATACATGGCGTAAATATTGCCAACTCAAAGATCTTCATTTTCAGTTACAGGGAAAAGGTGAATTTGTATTGAGGTTCTGGCTGACAGACAAAAATTACCAGCCTTCTTCATCAAAGCGTGTTATTGAAAAACAAGTTTATTTAAATAAAGATCAAGATTGTTTTTGCATTGATTGCTCATTTTTATTGAAAAAACAAGGCATTCTTCATTTTACAATAGATACAAAGGGCGAATGTTTCATACAGGGTGGTTCTTTTTGCACCAAAACAGATCCTGTTAACTATGTAAAATTAGGAATAGTTATTACGCACTATAATCGTAAAAAATATCTGATCCCTGCCATTCGGCGGATAGAAACGCAGCTTTTATCCAATGAATCTTTTAAAAACAACATTGATCTTATTATTGTAGATAATTCTCGAGATGTTTCTTCAGAAGAGGCAGGGGAGGCGATTGTTATTTCTAATCTCAATTATGGAGGATCCGGGGGATTTACACGCGGATTACTGTATTTGAAAGATCATCATTATACACATTGTCTTTTTATGGATGATGATGCCAGTTGTGAAATTGAATCTATAATCAAGACTTTCAGATTATTGCAATATTCAGTCGTGGAGCGATTGGCAATAGCTGGAACCATGTTATATGAAAAAGAATCGACAATCATTCATGAGAAGGGTGCCCAGTATAAGCCCTTAAGCTTGATACAGCTATATTGTGGTCTTGATATATCAAAATTTGAAACTATTATAGCGACTGATTTAGATAAAAAGAAAATTGAATATGGTGCCTGGTGGCATTTTGCCTTTAAGATTGAAGATGTAAATTATTTTCCATTTCCTTTTTTTGTTAAGGGAGATGATATGCTTTTCGGATTAATGAATCATTTCAATATCATTACTGTGAATGGCATATGTGTTTTTGGAGAGGATTTCCGTTACAAGGATGGCCCCTTACCCCGATATTTAAGCGTAAGGGCCAATTTTGCTTTGGCTTTGATATATTCAGATTGTTCTTTATGGATTTATGTCTGGCGTTATATACGTTGGATATTTATTTCCATTTTAACCTATCGTTATGCTTCTGCCCGAGCTACTAGCATTGCTTTGCAACATGTTATGCGAGGTCCAGAATTCTGGACACGCTATTTATCCTTAACGGATATATATCCTGCCATTTCGAATGTATTGTCGGAAGAGAAAATGGATGATGTTGATATAGATCAACTAAAACCAATTATCAGGCAAGTTCGTTTTTCCATATTGAAAAAAATCATTATTATTATGACCTTCAATGGCTTTTTTCTTCCTGATTTTTTTATTAGAGACAGACTTATTCTGAGTAAAAAGGAAATAAAACATTTCCCATATGAAATATTTCTAGAGGGGAATATATTATATTATTCAAGTGAATATAATAAAGGTTATGTAGCGATATATAATAAAAAAAAATTTTTTTCCGAATTGTTTTTAGGTTTGAAATTGATGATTCAATTTGCTGCCAGATTCAAAAAATTAAAAAGAGAATATAGACAAGTGGTTCCAAAAATCATGACAGAAAAATTTTGGAGAAAGGTTTATCAATTCAAGAGATGATTGGTTAACTGGACATAGTCCAGTTTTATATCAAAGCTAAGAGTTTTTGCATAAAGCTTCATATTCCGCGGGAACCCCACAGAATGTTATGCAATCTTTATTAACAAGTTTATAGTGAATTTTTTTATTATTTTGAATTAAATAATTATATAAGGGCGCTATATATAATTCGGATGTAGAAGGCGTTTTTCTTTCTTGTTGAAGAGCATATAGGAAATCTCCAGATTTCTTGAAGTGATAAAGACCGTCACAACATAAATCGGATATTGGTTTTTTTTCTGCGGTTCTTAGAGCGATAGGCTCTTGACTTTCAGAATCTGGTTCCACGTAAGACCAGTTTTCACCATTACCCTTAAATACTTCTAGATATCCGTCAGAATGTTTAAACCATTCTTGTTGGGGAAAATGAAAATCCCTTCTAAAGGTATCAATATTGAATATTGTCAGTGCCATGTTATTTTCAAGTCCGGCTTTGTGAATTCCATATTCTACAGTTTCTGCCTGTCCAGCGGTAGGATGATCTAGAATGACTATATTTGCTTTTTTGATACCAAGCTTGTCAATTTCAGTTTGTATAAAATTTTTCGTATTCATAGTTGAACGGGCAATGAACAGAAATGGAGTATCTTGGAAATATGCTTTGAAACTTTCAACTGAATGGGCAAAAACTGTTTTTCCATTTAAAGGCAACATGTATTTAGGTTGCGTATACCCAGCTTTTGAAAAACGGCTGGACAGTCCCGCCATTGGAATAACTATCATTAATCTTTTCTTTCAAATATCGAATATAAACGTAAGGCATTTGCAATAAATGCTTTTTGTCGATCAGGGCGATCAGCATGTAAAGGTAACATCGACAAAAATAATGCTATAGTCATAGCTTGGATTTCTTTGCTTGAAACCGTAATATTTGCAATATTTATTTTATTAAAATATGTCTGTAGCCATTTATGGGAAGATGATAAATCAAATGTTAGTTCGAAATCATATTGATTATTGTTAATAAGATTATAGCGTCCTGTTATGATAAAGTCATATAACCCGTTAATTGAATGGGATAGCTTGGCCATATCATAACGTAAATCACCATAATTTTCCTTTATATGGGGAAATACATATCCTCTTGGATCAATCACTGTAATACGACGATTGCGTGAATTATATAAAATGTTACTGAAACAAAAATCGCCATGCATGATTGTACATAATTCTTCAGGATTTTTTGTAATAAAATCTGACAAATTATTTGCAATAGTTAATAATGATGGATATTTATTACCATTGAAAACGAGGTCGTGCATGATATTAAAACCTGTTTGATTTGAAAAGAATTCCAAACGTTCAAAGGTTTTGTTACCTACTAAATGTGCAGTGTAATCGTCCCGCTTTTTTTTACCTTTTTGTTTTGCGCATAAATTCAGGAAATCAGTACAAGAGGCCAGAATTTTGTTCCATGTAGCTTTTCCAATATCTGAAAATACGAATAATTCAGCTAGCGTTGGTGTGTATTGATATTCAGTGGAATAGAATGTTTTGTCATTATCTTGTCCGTATTCGAAAAGACGAGCGGTGTAGGGTTTTAGATTTGGTGGAGTTGATTCCAACCATTCTGCTTCAGCAAGCATCTTAAAAGAATCAGAAGAAATTTTTTTAACTGTATTTGAGGTAATTTGGAGTGAATTAAAGGCCCTTGCAGTTGTAACCAAACGTCTTGATTGAAAATAAGTCTGAATATGTCCAAAGTCATACCAGTTTTTAATAGCTTTTATTTTTAAGGGCTGATGTTTGTTATATAAGTTTATTCCCTCAATAAAATTCCCACGTGCTTGACATAAGGACTTGATCAGTTCATTCCCCTTTGAGAAAGAAAAATAGCCACAAGCTACTGGACGGTAATTATTTTCATCTTTGGTTGATTTGATGGTTTCAAGATTTTTAATATATTTATCATCAGCTTGATTGATTACTGCCCAAGAATAATCGTCACCATCAGGATAACTTGCAATAATATCCATTTCTTGAGGAATATCATCAAGAATTGTATCACCGTGTAAAATACGTATGTTTGAATTGTATGCATTGATGACATTAATCGTATATACTAGGGAATTTCCTAGAGACATGTCATCCGGGACAGAAACGATTACTACACCTTTTTCTTTTAAAGTATGTTTATCATAGGGAGTAACAATAAAGCTATCAGGCAAAGTCAGGTAGATTAGTGAATTTTCAATTAAGTTTTTTCTAAAATTTTTAACCTGTATTTCAAATAATCTTCCCGTTCCCAAAGGTAGAAAGGAAGGGGGAATTAAACCAAATTCGGCTGCCAGTTCTTGATTCACATATGCAGCAGAAGTGATAATATTTACGCAAGATGAAGTCATTTTTTTGTTTCAATTAATTTTGTAATTTCATCAAAAGACATTGAAATGAATTCAGACGGTCGTATGGCACGATCATCAATATAAAATCCCTCTTTTCCACACCATGGTTTTCCTACATAAATTTCATCATATGGAATTTCATGTTTTTTTAACCATTCAATGATAATTGGTAAAGTATTGGCATTAATCTTTCCAATATCACCGTTATAAGTATACATATTTCTGGCTGTTTGAATAATAATTTCAAATCCTTGTTTCTTGTATTCCCTTAATTTTTGAATAACTGGTAGATTCGGGAGTTTGTCAGCATAAGAAACACCCGAAGTGTTAATAGTTAAGGTATCATCAAGGTCGAAAACCAAACGTTTCATATAAATATTCAATTCATTATTAATATGTATAAAATTATATATAAATGTTAAAAAATTGACATTTCAACTTCAATTAAATTGTTTGAAATAATTGGGGTACCAATACATTGGCAATTAAGAAAATAGTAATCTATTTTATTTTCATTTTCTTCCTTTAAATCCCAATTTCTTACAAAATAATTATGAGGCCCTTCAATATTTGTATGTTCTACAAAACGTTCAAATAATTTTTGATAATGATGATAGTTATTCATCTTATTTTTATCGATTGAGATTTTTATTGATTTATTCTTTTGCTGTGATGATAAATACAAATATCCCTCCAATTCGGAAATATTAGAAACCAAAGTTTTTTTCTGGGCATCAAAGGAGAGACAAAAATAGCGTAAAATATTACAGGTATTTTTTTTCTCGATGAGAAAAAGGGATAAATCAACAAGGTGATTTGTATTTTCAAAAAATAAGTGTGCAGGTCCTGTTTCTGGATCTTCCGAATCTGTGAAGGACTGACCTATATCTAAATAAAATCTTTGTCGTTCCACTGGATAATTATTATAATTCCAGTGAAAATCTAAAGCCGATTTTTTTTTATCCAGTTTCCATTTTTCAGTCAGTGGCAATGTCTGTATTCTGGATTTAATGGCTTGCAAAAAATCATTAAGGATGATTGAAGCTTGTAATTTGTTAGGCAATCTTTCTTTTTTTTCTAGTCCAATTAATTGTCTTCCCCATGATGTACAAACAGCCAAGGTTGTTGATGCATAACAATCTCTCGGAAACCATTTAATGGATGAAATATGATCTGGTAATTGTGATCCTATAGATAAAATTTCCTTGATTTCTATTAAATAGTTAGGTTTTGTCCATAACATAAAACAGATATGAGTATAATATCCAGAGCCGAACTGGTTGAAAATGGAAATAGGAATGACTTCTTCAAGTGCAACGAAAAAATGAGAGGATAAAAAAGGTGCCAAGTTTTTTATCTCTTCAACTTTTTCAAGAATTAAAAACCAATCCTTTTTATGGGCAAATAATCCCTCGATTTGGGTTGCTGAAATACGGGTAAGTCCGATTTCATTAATGATATGTTCTTTTAATTGGGGAAGAGATTTATAGTGATGCCACATCCAAGTTCCATGATTAGTAGTGATTTCAGCGTCAAGATCAACATCATAATCGTAAGATCTTTGTGAGGCAATTGGAGTTAAAGCTTTTTGATTCAATTGATTTAGTATGGAGGATATTGTAAGGTGCCTTACAAAAAGACTATTTGAAGCCATTGTACAAAAGTAGTCAAAAACAAGATTATTTTTTGCGTAATCCAACGTTTCAAGATGTCCTAATAATAGAGTATTTCCCCATTTGTGTCTTTTAAACCCTCCATTAATGATGATAATACGGTCACTAATTGTTAAAGCAGCCTTAGGAATGGGTCTATTATGTGGAAAATTTAATATTAAAATAACATTTTCTGGTGTAAAAAAAAGAAAGTTATTAATATATAACATTAAATAATCATCAGATTCATTGAATAATGTACTAATAACTATCCTGCTATTAGCTGCCTCTTTTTTTGTTTTTTCTATAAAAGAGGAGATATTTATTATTTCTTCATTATTGTCGATGTGGTTATTGTCCAGTGTTATTTCCAATTTATCTAAATTGCCTTTAGAATTTAATTGAAATTTAATATACTGTGCTTGAACCTTTTTACTTAAATGAATATCAAATTCGGTTGGATTATCCCAATGATGACTGGGTTGTGTATAATAACATACCCAATCCTGGTTATTGTTAGATAAGAATATTGAAAATAAAGGTATACTGATATCATTGTTATTAAAGTTTTTGATATGAAGTGTATCAATTGTATTTTCTTTTCCTAAGTCAAAAACTTTAGAAGGAAACCATATTTTTTGCATCATTATTTTTAATGTCTTTAATTGTTAAACTGATGTAGAAATCTTATGAAAATTTAATATTTTGAACATATATGAAGATTTATATTTCGATACATTAACCTTAATTGATATTAAATAAAAGTTATATCAAAAAAAATAATTAATGATCATAAACAAATTCACTGTTGATTTAATGATAGATTGTAATCTAATTACAAATTAGAAATAAACTTCCTGACAGGATCACAAATATTTCTATTAATTCTTTTAACCCCATATAAATGGTTTTTATCATAAATTTGCCAAATATAATTGCCATCATTAAGGTATTCTTTTTTTTGAAGGAAATCTGTATCTTTATTTAGGAGAGATAGAACCGTTTTAATATTAATTTTGTAATCACCTTTTTTAAACAGTTTATTATTTAAGATTTTTTTTAATTTATTCTTAATGAATGGATTAAGAAATTTGTTATTGTCTATTTTTGTAAATTTACTCCATAGTATCCTATCAAAATCATGAACTTCTGAAAAAATATAGGGTAATCCGTTGGGTTGATATCCTATGCAATGAGCTAGCGTTGAAAAAAATATTTCTTCTTTAGTGTAGTGATAGTTAGTATCCAGCAAATTGTGTTTGTTAATAAGGGTTATAATTTCGAATAAAACATTTGTTTCATAAAAGGATCCTTCTATTTGTGATGCAAAGATAGCGCCTGAATTAAAAGAGTTAACAAAGTTAGTGAAAATCTTATCCTGTAAAACCATATGTGCAGGCCACCAATAAGATCCGGGTAAAACCAATCTTAAATTATAGGCAGATTTTGTGGTAGAAACGTAATTTTCAACTTTATTGGAAATAAGCATATCATTTGATGCATGAAATACGATAATGCCTCTCTCTTTCATATTTTTAATATATTCAATATTGGCAATATGCCCTGCTATTACATTTCCCCATGATGTGTCAGTTTGGTTATTATTGATAATAACATTTTTGATTTTTAAATTTTTTATTTTTTCATTTAAATTATTTGTTGTTATTTTCGAAATTTTGGAAATATGTATGATTATGATGCAGTTAGAATAAAATTTGTTTAAATTATCAATTTGATTAATGATTACATCAATATTTTCATGAACGAGCAAAGAAACATAAATCATTACTATATTAACCCTAATAATGTGTTTAAAAATATAAAAACAATAAATTTTTATATTGAGCTTAAAATTATTCTTATAAGAAAGTAAATTGATTTTTGATATTTTTTTAAATAATTATGATTTAAAAAGAAAGGAACAATTTTAATGGAAAAGCACATATTACATAATTTTTCTTGGGGCGTAGAAACTCCATATGTTGCAGAAAATGAAATTTTTTTCAGATGCCCAAAAGATGTTGTTATACAGGATGGTAATATTTATATTGATGCTTTTTCACATGTGTCTTTTAACACTTATTATAATATCTTTCCTTCCAAGCAATATGTTAAGTATACGAATATTAAAGATTTAAATGTTGGGGTGGTTGTAAAAGGTAAAGCAAAGATAGAAGTATATGGGATTAAACAAGAATTGGCACATTCCTATGAAGTTAACTTACTATCGCATTATTTTACTAATGAAGTGAATTTAACAATTGAAAACTGGTCAAAATATGATGCTGTTTATTGTCGATTGGCTTCATGTGAAGATGTTGTTGTTTTGAAAAAAATATTTTTTTATACCAAAGATGAACCGACACAGGATGTAAAATTAGGATGTTGTTTTTGTACGTATAATAGAGAAAATTATATAACAAAAAATGTTAAGAAAATTCATGAAGGTATTGTTAATTCACAAATAAATAGTTTAATTTTTATTTCTAATAATGGAAAAAAAATAAATATAAAAAATAATGATATAATTCATTTGGAAAATAGCGATAATTATGGTGGGGCGGGCGGTTTTACAAGAGCTGCATTAATGGCCTCTGAGATGGGCTGTACTCATATTATATTCATGGATGATGATATCGAGTTAAATTTTGAGTCCGTATTTAGAACTTATGCTTTTTATAGTTTTATAGCCAGTAAATATAAGAATATTTTTCTTTCTGGATCCATGTTTTCTTTAGATGAAAAATGGTTGCAATATGAAAGAAATACAATCATTGACAATTATGGCATGCATCATCAGGGTCATTGTCAAGACCTGCGTTTATATGGGGAAATTTTACAAAACGCGACTTGTGGATTGGTCAATGGTGTTGCTGGTTGGTGGTTTTGTGCATTTTCAACCCAGCATTTAAAAGATTATGGAATGCCGTTGCCTATTTTTATCCGTGGTGATGATATCGAATTTTCTCGACGTTGTAATGCAAAAATTTTGTCATTACCTGGAATTTGTGTTTGGCATGAGCCTTTTTATAAAAAATACTCTGAAATTATGGAAGATTACTATCTCCTGCGCAATGTATTGATTTTTTCATTTTCTACGCCCCAAAATTTAATCGAATTTGGCATGCGTTTTTTTCGTAACAAATTCATTAGAAATATTACGACTTGGAATTATGTAGCCTTAAAAATGAATATGATGGCTGTTGAGGATTTTATTTCAGGTAGATATGAAGCAAATCCATATGAAAATCATCAAAGAATTGTCAATGTTTATAATTCTGTTAAAAAGAATAGTAGTGTTGAAGGGTTTGTTTATTATGAAAATCAATATACTCATATCAGGTTAAGAAAAAAGATTTTGTTATTTTTATTAAATTTTATTCTTTCACCTTCTGAACAAGGTGTTTCACAAAAAGGATTTAATCGTAGACCTTCTGATTTTATAAGAAAACGTGAAGTAATTGTATATGATTTTCATAAACAATGTGGTGAGAAACATTTTTTTGAGAGAAAACATTTAATTTTTTATATTATGTTTTTTATTAAAAATTATTTATGTATCTTTTTGCAACAAAGTAAGTTTAGGGAACAAATGCTGCAATTTAGAAAAAAAACAACCACTAAAGAATATTGGAATACTTTATTGAAAAGAAAGGTAAAAATTTAGAACTAAATTTTATATCAAGTTAATTTCAAGAATAGGTAAAGATAAATTTTATATATTTGCTTTACCTAATTCTTAATAATTAATTAAAATAATTTTGACATGTGTTAAGGTTATTAGTCGTGTCTTGTTTATGTTATGCATTTTGATTAAGTGTTTTAGGATCGAAGGTGTTTAACTCAATTTTTCGTAAAGTATTGTATGGGAATGTGATCCAACGGAATATGTTGTTAGTTTGAGATAACATTAAATATTTTATTATTATGAATTTTTTTAGTTCCTGAATACGATTTCAGGGATAATATGAATCCAGATTGCTGGGTTAAATCTTGCAATTTCTTGTCACAAATTACTTTTGTATGAAAATAGGTTTGTATTTTAAAATTTTTTAAATGCATTTACTGTTCACAACAACTGGAATTAATGTTGGCAATGGTAAGAGATATGTTTTAAAAAATGGTTTCATTCTGAATGAATTGTTTTTTTATAATTACATGTGATAAAAATCAAAGGACTGAAAAATGATCGAAAAAGGTTTTAATATTTATTGAATAGAATAAATATTATTGATTTTTAAAACGACGTTGATAGTTAACATTATATAGGGCACTTTCCATATGGTTTTTACTACCCATAGCAGGACCAACCATAATTAACGCAGTACGTTGGATTGGATTGGCGTTTATTTTTTTTAAAATAGTGGCCAATGTTCCCTGTATAATTTTTTCATTTGGCCAGCTTACATGCGCAGCGATGACGATTGGACAATTTTCTCCATAAAAAGGAACCAAACGCTGAACAATTTCTTCAATACGATGAATGGCGAGATGAATGATCAGTGTAGTGCCAGTTTGTGCATAGGTTTCTAATTTTTCTTTTTCTGGCATTACTGATGCACGTCCAGAAATGCGTGTTAAAACAATGGATTGTGCTATTGTTGGAATAGTCAATTCTTTTTTTATGATTGCAGCAGCGGCTGCAAAAGCGGGGACACCGGGTGTAAGTGTATAGGGAATGGCGTGTTTTTCAAGTCGGCGGATTTGTTCGGCAACAGCACTATAAACAGAGAGATCCCCTGAATGTAAACGGGCAACATCTTTTCCTGCCTGATTTGCCTTTACAAATTCAGCTTCAATCTGATCCAAATTTAGTGGGGCCGAATCAATCAATTGTGTATCAAAAGAGCAAAATTTCAGAATATCTTTAGGAATAATAGATCCGGCGTAAAGACATACTGGACATTGTTCCAAAAGCTTTTTCCCACGTAATGTTATAAGGTCAGCAGCCCCTGGGCCTGCCCCGATAAAATGGACGGTCATGGTGTTGAGGATCCTTTATAGGCTAAAGATAAGGTAACTCCTTTATAAATCATCTTTCGCATCAGTAAATGATCTTTTTCGTGCATAATGGCTAAAAGACAGGCTTCTGAAACAGCACCAAAACCGGTTAGTTCATAAATTCTGTTTGAATAAGATTGACAGTGGGACTGAAGATTTTTGAGCGTGTCCAATGCAATGAATTGAATGGGTAGTTTATAATGATGTTGCAGGATTAGATAAGTGCTATCTTTTTGTTTAAAAGCAGGCGCAGCAATTAAATAAATAGAAGCCCGATAGTTTCGTTTAATTTCTTGCAGTGTACAATATATATGTTTGGCATTTGTTTTTTTTTGACTGCCCAGACCAATTAATAAAGTGTCAGGGGAGGCGCGTGACGCAATATTGGGTAATGGTACGGTCGGGTCTGAAACCATGATAATTCCCTAAAGATTCATAATGCTGGATTTGAAGGCGGCTGATTGTTCCGCCCAATTGCTGTTGAGTCTGAAAAAGAATTTGATCGCTTTCGGTCGTTACGGAATTAATAACCAGCCGTCCATAAGGATGAAGGTTTCTCCATACAGTTTTTAAAAGATCAGGTGCTGTTAATCCACCTCCGATAAAAACGGCATCAGGACGTGGCAGTTTATCTAAAACTTCGGGGGCCTTGCCTTCAATGATTTTCAGGGAGGGGACACCCAGACTATATGCGTTTTCCCTTGCTCTTACAGCCCGATCATGACGTGATTCAATGGCAATGGCCTTACAGCCGGGATGGGTTAACATCCATTCGATGGCAATGGAACCGGATCCCGCGCCAATATCCCATAACAAAGCGCCAGGAAAAGGTTGCAATGCTGATAAAGTTGCCGTGCGGATATATTGCTTTGTTAATTGACCATCATGTCGAAAATAGGAATCTTTTCGTCCATGGCAATAGGGAAGCCCTTCAAACCGGTCTAATTCAAGGGCAATCATGTTTAAAGGGTC
The DNA here is from genome assembly GCF_016101485.1 of Commensalibacter sp. M0133. Lineage (NCBI taxonomy): Bacteria > Pseudomonadati > Pseudomonadota > Alphaproteobacteria > Acetobacterales > Acetobacteraceae > Commensalibacter > Commensalibacter sp. M0133. The sequence continues at coordinate 1,011,880 of NZ_JACFQI010000001.1, read as the reverse complement.
AATTGTTCCGGGCAGGGATTCTTTTAATAAAAAAGAACGTATCCGTTCCCGCGGTCCACCAAGCGCTTCAAGAATATAAAATAATTTATATGGGATTTGCCATTTTTCCAGATATGCCTTGACGTTATGAGGTGTTGATTCATTTTCGGATAAAATAAGTGTTTTACGACCCGGTATTAAGGCTGGGCGCAAGGTTTCCAACGAGCGACCACATAAGGAGATTGTATCAATGGTTTGTCCTGACCAACCTAACCGGTTGCAGGCAAGGCTATAGGATGAAAGGGTGGGAAAACTTTGCCAATCATTGATAGCCAAGGATTGTACGGCTAAAGGACCAATCCCATACCAGAACGGGTCACCTGACGCAATAATTGCAACTGATTCAGGTTTAAGGTTATTGATTTTGTTTATGGATTCTTGAATGGGCGATGACCATATTTCTGTTTGACCTTGAATAAGGGTGTTTGCCAGTCTCAAATGACGCTTACCACCGAAAACGTAAGATGCGTTTTTTAGACATCTACGAGCCTGATCGGAAAGGGAGTTGATACCATCTTCGCCAATACCAATAATGCTAAGAAAAGGGTAAGTCATGTTATTTACAAAAACTACTTATTAATTCTATCAGGTAACGGAAATGAATTATAGCTGGGGTAATTGAAAAAATCATGTAATCTATTTATGTAATGACAAATTTTTATAGGTATCTTTAGTGGGACAAAAAAGAAAAAAGATTTTGCTTTTAGGTGGCACAAGTGAGGCTTCCCAATTAGTACACTGTCTGCAAAATAATGATTCCATAGAAGTTATTTTTTCTCTAGCGGGTGTGACAAAAAATCCTGTATTACCCAGAAATGTGATATCACGTGTGGGTGGGTTTGGTGGTGTCACCGGATTGATAATGTGGTTAAAGAATAATCAAATAGATTTCCTAATTGATGCAACACATCCTTTTGCCCTACAGATGACTAATAATGCCTGGAAGGCAGCGAAGATTTGCAGAATTCCCTTTTTGAATTTGCAACGTCCGGCATGGCAGAAGCGGGATGGTGATCATTGGTATGAGGTAAATTCAATTCCTGAAGCAGTAAAGGTTTTGGGTCATAGAACGTTAAGGGTATTTTTAACTATCGGTCGTAAAGATATATTATTATTTAAAGAGAATATTATCCAGCATCATTATTGGATAAGAAGTGTTGATAAGCCTGATGATACGGTTTTGCCAAGTCATGCCGAGGTCATTATTGCCAGAGGACCTTTTGATGTGCAAAGTGAATATGATTTTTTAAAACAATACCATATTGAATGTATTGTTACGAAAAACTCCGGTGGTCAGACTGTTTATGCAAAAATTGATGCGGCAAGGAAATTGTCAATTCCTGTGATCATGATTCAAAGACCTGTTATGCCCCAACTTCCTTCTGTTTCAACTATGGATAAGGCTTATCAATGGTTGATGAGTCATCTTCAGGGATAATTTATTCGGTTATAATCGAACGAGATGTGTAGAACCAGGGACGTATATTTTCCCGTGACTGGGGAATTAATTGACTATAACGGTTGCCAATCAAGACCAGGGTTTGCATATTTCCCATGGAACCTTTGGCATCGCCCAGGGTGGTTAGGTGAATATGTTCGTTTTTTCGGGAAATTGCCTGACAAAAAGCCACTGGAATATAGGGAGGTAAAATTTCCTTCAATAATTCAAAAGCTTTATCAAGTTGCCATGGTCTCGCTTTGGAAACGGCATTATAAAGGGCTATGACAAAATCAGCCTGAGCCGCAAGCCTTAAACGGTGCAGAATAAGTTTCCAAGGTTTCAGATTATCGGAAAGGGAAATGGCGCAAAAATCATGACCTAAAGGCGCCCCTAGTCTTGCAGCAGCCGCAAACATGGCGGAAATTCCTGGTAAGATAGTTATTTCAATCTCTTTCCATATTGGTTTTCCATGATCAATGGTTTCAAAAATAGCACTGGCCATGGCAAAAACGCCGGCATCTCCTGAAGAGACAACCCCAACCTTATAGCCTTTTCCGGCAAGTGTTAACGCATGTTCGGCACGATCGAGTTCTTCGCGATTATCTGATTTATGTTTTCGTAAAGATGGTCTATCAGGGATGCGATCAAGGTAAGGACCATAGCCAATTAGGTCTGTTAAGGTTGGCAAAATTTTTGATGCTTCAATCGTCAGTAAATCAGGATCTCCAGGACCAAGGCCTATGATGTATAGATGTCCCGTCATCTCAATTCTCCTTACCGGCGATAAGGATGAGTGAAAAATAGGGCGCTTTTTCATCCTGCATTTGTGATAATGGCAAGATACGTTCCTGGTTTTGGGTGCCACGTTCAATATAGGTTGCTTGTTCAAGCAAATGGGTCTGCTTTAAAGCGGTTTTAACCTTTGCAAGATTGCGGCCAATTTTCATGATGACGATGGATTCACACTGGTTCAATTTTACCAAAAGTTTGTCGAGGGGTAAAGTCGCGGACAAAATGGTTAAGGTTTGATCATTGCGAACAATCGGTAAATGTAATCGGCTCCAGCAACCATTCATTGCCATAACGCCTGGAATGGTCTCTATGGTATATTGTTCTTGTAATCTTTCCAATATATAAATTGCAGATCCATACAATAATGGATCGCCTTCACATAACAATCCTATATCTTGTCCTTCATCGAGTTTTTTTTGAATCTTAGAGGCACAGTGATCATAAAATGTTTCTAACGTTTCTTTATATTCAGGAGCATAATGAGGGATTTCTGTAGTCAAGGGGTATTCAAAACGTAATTCTGTTAATTCATGGATAAGGAATGGTGTGGCAATTTGACGTGCATGACCCATTTCACCTTTTTTACAGAAATAAGCGATAAAAGAAAGGGAATTTAGAATGCGTCCGGCTTTTTTTGTCACCAATTCAGGATCGCCCGGTCCCATACCCAATATAAATAATGTGCCTTTCATTTTATATTTCCTGTTTTTGGGCCAAAGCGTTCAATGCGGCAACACCCATGGCGCTTCCACCCTGTCTGCCCGTTATGATCATATATGGAATTTTTCCCCATTCTTGCAATGCCAGTTTTGATTCAGCCGCACCCACAAAACCTACAGGGACGCCGATAATTGCTGCAGGCTGGGGGATTTTCTTCTGGTCTAATAAATTGATCAAATGAAACAAGGCTGTTGGTGCATTACCAATGACCACAACCGCCTGTTTCAGGGTGTCCCCCCATAAATGGATGGCAGCAGCGGAACGCGTGTTTTTTATATCTTGGGCAATCTTGACTGTATCGGGATGGTTCAGGGTGCAAATAATTTTATTATTGGCGGGCAGTCTACGTCGAGTAATTCCATGCGCAACCATTTCTGAATCACAAAAAATCATGGAACCCATGAACAGGGCCTGTTCACTTTTTTCAATAAAATCGGGACTGAATACGATATTTTTTGTTATTTCGATCCGTCCACATGCATGGATAACCCTGACGGCAATTCTGGCTTCATCTTCTGTAAAATTAGATAGGTCAGCTTCTTTGCGAATGGTTGCGAAGGAATTTTGATAAATAATCTTGCCATCATGGATATAGTCATAAAGAGGCATGAATGTTTTTCCTATTTCATTTCAGAATATGTAATGAGTTTAGCGCTGATTTCTTCCAAATCTAGATTTTTGTAAAGGCTTTCATCATTTGCCCTGCCGTGTAAAATAAAATTATATCCCTTGGGGGTTGCACATAGGGTTAAAGGATTTTTCAGGGGAGATGCGCATCCTTTTGCACAGCCAGATATATGCAGTGTCTGTAGTTTGGAATGCCAGAAGCGTATAAGTTTTTGAACATCTTTCATCACGGGTTGCATTCCCTGAAGACAATAGGGTTTACCCGGACATAAGACGATATTTAAACGAGGATCCTGTTTATCGGTAATAAATGATTTCAAATGGGTATGAGCTGCGTTTGAACAATAGGGCAGGATAATTGTCCGATCGGGGGTGAGCTGCAGGGTGGAATTTCCATATTGATCAGAGATGTCTGCCAGTAGACTTAAATCTTGACTATGGAGCAATCCAAAGGGAATGCCGAGATGATAACCATGTGGAAATTGACCAATCGAAAGTTTTTCAATTGAAGTTGGATAGGTATAGGATTGTTTGGAACATGAATTTTCCCTTATAAATTGATCAGCATAGTCTTGATGAAGCAGGCGGAAATAATTGTGTTTATTGCAAAATTGCAAAATCTGTTTAAGCAGTTTGGCACAATTATCCAAGTTACAGGGTATTACCTGTTTTGCATGACCTAATTGCAAAATCCATTGGTCATGATGGATACGTAGATTAATATCGGCATGATGACGGGTTAAGGGGAATAATCCTCCCCCGTCAATAACGAAACTAAATTTGCCAGTCAGAAATTTTACAGTCTCATTTTCAATGATTTCATGTTGTATACACTGGGCATAGCGTATGGTATCTCGGTGGCAAGAAGGGTCGATACCGGCCAAGGGTGAAATAAGAATATTGCGTTTACCTTCTTCCAATGCATCGGGACTGCATAGATTTTCATTTTTGGCTAAAGGTATGAATTGTTGGATATGTTCCCGGGCAAATCCCCGTAGTTGCAGATTGGCCTTTTGTGATAAATTAATAAAGCCATTTCCCAAATCAGATGCTGCTCTTGCAATAAAACGGGCCTGTCGACTGGTTAATTTTGCAAAAGAAGGCTTAACTCGACATAACCATCCATCTCCTGTCTCCATAGGATGATAAAGCGATGGACACCATCCCCGACGTATATTATTCATCGCTTTCTTCCAGTTTCATGAAAACGCTGTTTGATTTTGGATGCCACAAGCCACGTTTAAGGGATTCATTGAAGCGATTTTGAATGGATTTTTTTGCCGCTGGATTGGAATTTTGTAAAAATCGGTTAACAGTATCATTTCCAAGCGTTGCTGCAAAGACGAGTTCAAACTGTTGATCAAAGCAATGGGAAAGCGTTGCTGAAAAACTGAAAAGTGCATCGACAGAACGGGCTATTTCCGCGGCTCCACGATAGGAATGGTTCATCATTGCCTTTATCCACATGGGATTGGCAACACGTCCACGCACTATACGGTTGACTTCCTCAACCAATAAACGGATTTTTGGATTTTCTGCTTTTGAAGTGTCACCGTGATATAAGTTGGGTGTATTGTCAAAGAGTTTTGCGGCTGCCGCAAAACCACCTTCATGGGCAGCGTAATCAGCGCTATCCAGAAGATCAATTTCGGCATGGTCTTGACTGTGAAAAAAAGCCTGTGTTGTTTTTAAACGTTCTGAAAGCCCTTGTCTATCGTAAATTCCATCTTGTCCGTTTCCATAACTATAAGCTGAATTTTCCAGCCATCTTTCGCCAAGTTCCGCTTGTTCCTGCCAATTTCCAGTATTCAAGGCGTATTCTATGCCCGTTCCATATGTGCGTTGGGCTGTACCATAAATGCGATTAAGCCGGGAATGATGGCTTCCGGGGGGGGTATTTTGAAAGAGATATGCCAAGTAATTCCAATCTTTATCTTCGGCACGTTGGGCAAGGGTTTTAACCGTTTGATCAAACAATGTGATCTGATCTTCAAACGCATCACGGAAAAACCCTGAAATGCGGAGTGTTACGTCGACGCGCGGTCGGTTCAATTTTGCCAATGGGATGATTTCAATTGAAGTAACACGATTTGAACTTGTATCCCAGATGGGTTTGACCCCCATGAGAATATAGGCTAGAGCCAGGTCCTCACCGCCTGTTCTAAGATTGGTGCTTCCCCATAAATCAATAACAATATGTCGCAGGTGATCACCATTTTCCTGTATAAATTTCAGCAAAAGCTGTCCTGCCATCTTTTCTGCCAGAAGATAGGCAGTACGAGTGGGAATACCACGTGGATCAACCGTATACAAATTACGTCCGGTTGGGAGAACATCCAGTTTTCCTCTTGTGGGTGCCCCAGCAGGGCCAGGCTGAATAAATTCTCCATTCAAAGCGTTTAAGAGCGATTGTTTTTCATGCTCGGCACATTGGTAAAGATTCGATTCAATCTCTGATATTTTATCGGGGGCATAATGTTTTATTGTTTCTAGAAGATGCTGGAATTGAATTGGAGGTTTACCAAAAATATGTAACCCTTTCCGTATTTGCAAATCCTTGACATCACATAAATAGGCATCCAGATGGTTCAGGGCGACCTCATCTCCGCTTTCCTTGCGGTTGATGCCTGTTTCAGCCAATAAACCGCAGGATTCTGCTTTATCCAGAATAGTCCCGAGAAGAAGTTTGCTGCGTCGATGGTCCAAACCATCAGCTTCAGCATAATCATCGATTAACCGTTCTAGTTCTGCGGCATCGCCGCTAAGGATTGTCTTATTGACAGGAGGCGTTAAGTGTCCGATGGTAACAGCACCGAGACGTCTTTTTGCGCAGGCTGCTTCACCTGGATTGTTAACAATAAAGGGATAGATGACGGGTAAGCCCCCCAGCAATACAGCAGGGGAACAATGATCGGAAATTGCGGCTGCCTTGCTTGGTAGCCATTCCAGTGTACCATGCGTTCCCAGATGAATGATGGCATCAATGGATTCATGATGGCGTAACCATAAATAGAAAGCGATATAACCATGGCATGGTGGAATATCTGGATCATGATAAGTGTTTTTATGATTTTTTGAATCAGCTCTTTCAGGCTGGATCGCGCAGATGATATGGCCTAATTGAATATATCGTATGGTAAAATTTTCTTTTTGCAGCGTTTCATCTTTTTCAAATTCTGGCCAGTATGCCAAAACCTTTTTTCTGAATGTCGTAGAAAGTGTGGAAAAATATTGTTTATAATCAGTCAGGGATAAAGTGGCCCTGGTACCTGACTGACATAAAATCTGGATTAAATTTTTACAGTCGGGAATTACGGATCCTGTTTGATATCCATTCTTTTTCAACCATTGTAAAATATGTTCAAGACTGGCAAAGCTGTCCAAACCGACGGCATGTCCTTCTTGTCCGTTGACACCCGGGTAATTTGAAAGAATAATAGCAATTTTCTTGTCATGATTGTTTTTTTTTCTTAAATTAACCCATCCGTTAACACGGTTTGTAACGAGATCTATTCCTTTTTGATAAGGTTCATATCGTGTTTGGTTATTTTTCTCTTTTTTAAATCCTATGGCAGTTGTCGAGATTTTACCGTCAAGTTCAGGTAAAACAACCTGGATGGCAAGATCGGTTTGGGATAGGCCACGAAAACTTTTTTTCCATAAATGTTTACTGTTACTAGGCTGAAGAATTTGCAGGACTGGCACATTAAATGTTCTAAAAAGAGAATGATTATAATCTTGCTGTATAGAAAAATATGTGGCGTTTAAAATTATTGTTGGGTGATTTTGGTAGAGATATTGCCCAACCCAATGGGAAATTTCTGGGTCTTTTAGAGAGGTTAGATAAACAGCCTTGATATTTATGCCTTTTCTGAATAAGGATTGTGCGAGGGAAAGAATAGGTTCGATATTGTTGGCCAGCAAATGAGAGCGGTAAAACAATATTACCGCTAGATTTTGATGGGCATGAAATGGATAAGGTAAAGGATATTCCCCAACCATCGGTAAAATGTAGGGGGTAATAGATTGCCCTATTTTATGGTCAAGATAATGGGCGGCAAGATTTAGGATGTAACTGTAATTTTCTCTTCCACCAGCCAGGAACAGTTCTTTGAATTGATTTAACAGGTCGGCGGGAATAGTGGAAAGATTATCAAGATGGGGATTTTCATAATTTTCACCAGAAATAATGGCCAGGGGAATGTGACGGGACTGACATAAGTTGTGGATTTCTTCCGTACCATAGCGCCATGCCTCAATTCCTCCTAATAATCTTAAAATTATGAATTTGGACTCGCTGATTGTCTGATCCAGATAGAGGTCGACAGACATTGGATGACGAAGACGGTTAAGAGAAACTAGCTGTATTGATGGAGAATTTTCAGGTTGCTGCGCTATGCAACTCGCCATCACATTCAGGTCATTATCGGAAAAGGACAGAAAGACAATATCGGCTGGTTCATGTTGCAAATCTTCAGCCGGTGCCTGTTCATCCAGACTTGTAATTTCTCGAACCAGGATATGCATTATTAAATTTGTGTTTCCAAGGCTGCCTGAATGGCCTTTTGATTGATGCTTTTCTGTCCAATGATGATTAATCGTCCTTGAGATTGTTCATCTTGATACCATGGACGGTCAAAATGATAACTAAAGCGTTCACCGACCCCGTGTATTTCAAGGCGCATCGGTTTATCGATAACCTGGATATAACCCTTAATGCGTAGTATATCGTGCAGGTTTGTTAGTTGAAGGAGTTTATTTTCCAAGGCTTTTGGACTCGAGACTGGAGGAATATCGACAACAAAACTTGTAAAGTCATCATGTTCATGATCTCCATCCACACCATCATGATGAGAGGGACGTGTCTGTAAATCATTTTCAGCCCCGGCGTGAATACCCAGGATCACTTCTGGCTCGATTTTTCCGTGTGAAAGAGGCAGAATTTTCACGGCTTTTGGAATTTGTTTTTTGATTTCATCAGTTAGATACCCAAGCTGTTCTGAGGTGATGAGATCCACCTTATTGAGAAGGACAAGATCTGCGGAATTAAGCTGATCTTCAAAAACTTCCTGCAGGGGATTGTCATGATCGAGTGAGGGATCAGCCTGACGTTGTTGAGCGATTTTTTCTGGGTCATCCGCGAAACGTCCAGCAATAACAGCGGGGGAATCCACAACAGTAACCACACCATCAACAGTCATTTTGGTTTTGATATCAGGCCAGTTAAACGCCTTGATCAAAGGTTTTGGTAATGCCAGCCCAGATGTCTCTATAATGATGTGTTGAGGTGGAGACGGACGGTTTAATAATGACTCCATTGTTGGCAGAAATTCATCCGCAACTGTGCAGCAGATACATCCATTTGCCAGTTCAACAATATTTTCCTCCTCACATCCTGGAACAGCACATTTTTTTAGGATCTCACCATCAATACCCAGAGCGCCGAATTCGTTAACTATAATGGCTATTCGCTTATTGGCGTTTTTTTTCATGATTGAACGCAATAGGGTTGTTTTTCCTGAACCAAGAAAGCCTGAAATAATGGTTGCCGGGATGCGAGAGGGTTGCATAAAAAGCCTTTAATCGGAAATTACATAAATTGTTGTGAAAGATTGAATTTACGATTTTTACAAAACCAAGGCAAGAGACGTTTGTTGAAATACAACGTCACGATATATTATTGAATATTATGAGATTCCTTGTTTTAATAGAATAGGTTGAAATGCAGTATAAAAGTGAGACACCATTGGAAGACTTAATCTTGCCTGTTTCTTACATAGAAAGGGCAAAGGCGCTTTGTGCAGAGGGAATGCGTAAAATTTTGGCCATCGCAGGTGCTCCAGGATCGGGAAAGTCAACGGTTGCCCGTCTTTTGCAGCAAGCCTTACCAGACTGTTCGGTTCTTGTTCCGATGGACGGTTTTCATTTGGCAAATAAAGAATTGGAAAGATTGGGTCGTAAAGAACGTAAAGGGGCACCGGATACATTTGATGTGAAAGGCTATCTTGCCTTACTTCAGAGACTGAGAAATCAAAAGCATGATGAAGTCATTTATGCCCCGGAATTTGATCGAACCATTGAAGAGGCAATTGCCGGTTCCATTCCCGTTTTTCCTGAAACAGAGTTGATCATTACCGAGGGTAATTATTTATGTTTGACACAAGGGGACTGGCAAAATCTGGCTGAACTGTTTGACGAGAAATGGTTTGTTATGGCACCTCAACAGGAACGGCAGCAGCGTTTAATCAATCGGCATTGCTATTTCGGTCGTACGCCTAAAGAGGCAAAGACCTGGGTTGAACAAACGGATGAACCGAATGCCCGGTTAATTGAAAATAATCGAACAGAGGTGGAATTGGTGATTGAGTGGATGGATGTGTCCAAGAGAAGTTGGGTGAAAAGGTATGGAGGTGTTGAGAAAAATATTTATTTGTAGAAAATGCCTAGCCAAACCTAAATGCTAACTTGAAAACAATTATGGGAAGAGGGATATCTTTCCTGATCCATTAAAGAACAGGGTCAGGAAAGAGTGAACATTAAATAGAGTTGAGTTACATGTTTTTGTATTTCTTCAATTTTTGAAAAATTGATTTTTAAAAATGCACTTCATCAGGGAGGTTTTCACCTTTAAAAAAACATTCCAGGGAATTTAGGATTTTTGCGCCGATACGTTTTGAGGTTTCATAAGTCGCGCCTGCTGAATGAGGGGTCATGATAACATTTTTTAACAAACGTAAGGTTTCTGGAACATGAGGTTCATGTTCAAAAACATCCAGTCCGGCTCCAGCTATTTTTTTGTTTTTCAGGCAGTCTATCAATGCATTTTCATCAATGATACTGCCGCGTCCGATATTAACGACGAACCCTCTTTCACCAAGTGCCTCAAGGATTTCGCGATTAACAGCGTGTCTGGATGAGGGACCGCCGCTGGCGGCAATTATTAGGATATCTGATATCTTGGCCAATTCGATCAAGGAGGGAATATATTTCCATTTTACTCCAGGACGCTGATGTCTTGCTGTGTAGGCAATTTCATTATCAAATGCATGTAAACGTTGGGCAATGGCCTGACCAATATGACCCATTCCCATGATTCCTATTTTCTTATTGGAAATGGAACTTCCTTGATAAGGATAGTTTCCTTTTTCCCATTCATTTTTGCGTATATATTGGTCACGCAGGGTTATTTGACGGGATACATCCAATAATAATGCGATTGCCATGTCTGCCACGTCCTGAGTTGGTGCATTTGTAGCAATACTTAGTTTGATTTGACGTTCTTTTAATTTCTGCAAGTCAACATTGTCATATCCCACCCCATGGACTGTCACGAGTTTTAGATTGGGAAGTTGATCAAGCATATCTGATGGAGCACCAACAACACCATTTGTAATTACAGCTTCGATTTTTTTGAGAATTTCAGGAGAATCAGGCAATTTATTAAGGCTAATATGATTGGTGAAGCGAGTATTGATTTGTTCCTGGAATTTTTTGCAGACAGGTACTAATTGGAGAATTTGAGGTTTCATAGTTTTTCCTTTTTACAAGGGTTTTAAGCAGGTGATATGTGTACGAATATGGTATATCTTTTTAGAAGAAAGGTATATTTATAAAAAGTAATGGAATCATGATTCATTTTGTATTGGGTGGGGCGAAATCGGGGAAAAGCAGATTTGCCGAAAATCAGGTTATGTTTTATCCGTCACCGTGGATTTATCTTGCAACGGCGCGTTGCATGGATCATGAAATGCAGGAAAAAATTGCCGTTCATCAGAAAAGAAGAGGACAGGGATGGCAAACCATAGAGGAATCCGTCAATCTTGCAGATATTATAAATACGAATAATGTTCATTCAATTCTGGTCGATTGCCTAACCTTATGGTTGACCAATCTATTAATGGATAACCGAAATATAAAAGAGGAGACTGATAAATTTCTTTCCGCATTAACGACATTTCATGGAAATATTATAATTGTCAGTAATGAGGTTGGACAGGGTATTGTTCCAGATAATGCGTTAGCGAGAAAATTTATTAACGAAGCGGGAATTTTACATCAGAAAATGGCAGCCATTGCTCATAAATTTACGATGGTTGTTGCCGGATGTCCCCTGAATATTAAAATTTAGTTGAAACAGGAAAATTGATATGAATGATGATGCGCTTCATCACAAACGAAAAATGCAAAAAAGGCAAGAATTGCAAAAAACCATTGTTGCCTCCAAGACAGAAGAGAAAGGGCTGTTGATGGTGCATACCGGAACGGGAAAAGGCAAGTCAACGGCTGCTTTCGGTCTTTTGTTTCGTCATTTGAGTTACGGATTTAAAAGTGTTGTTATTCAATTTATCAAAGCACCTGAGTGGAAAACGGGTGAGCAAAGAATGGTTGAATTTTTTCCTGATTTGCTTGAATGGCATACTTTAGGTAAAGGTTTTACCTGGAACACCCAAGATAAACAAAAGGATATTGAATCCTGTCAGGCGGCCTGGTCGTTGGCGTTGGACTATTTGAACCGTGAAAATATATCGTTGGTTGTCTTGGATGAATTGAATATAGCCCTACGTTACAATTATCTTGACCCTGACCAGATTATAAGGGATTTACAACAGCGCCCCAAAATGCAGCATGTTGTTATAACAGGTCGCAATGCTCCCCAAAAGCTTATTGATGCAGCAGATATGGTTACAGAAATGAAATTAATCAAACATCCGTTCAATGCGGGTATCAAGGCACAAAAAGGGATAGAGTACTAATGGCTAAAATCCTGATGTTTCAGGGAACAGGTTCAAGCGTGGGAAAATCTGTTCTGGTTGCTGGAATTGCAAGGGCCCTGACAAATAAAGGATATAATGTCTTACCTTTTAAACCACAGAATATGTCGAACAATGCGGCAGTGACGATAGACGGCGGTGAGATTGGACGGGCACAGGCTTTGCAAGCTTTTGCTTGTAGGGTTGATCCTGTTGTCCATATGAATCCGGTTTTGCTAAAGCCGCATAATGTTCAAGGGTCACAAATTATTGTTCAGGGCAAAATATGGGGGCAGGCATCGGCAAGGGAATATCAGGAAATAAAGCCGCAATTATTGGATTATGTTATTGAAAGCTTTAATTTATTAAAACAGAAAGCAGATATCATATTAATCGAGGGGGCTGGATCCGCCTCTGAAATAAATTTACGGAAAAATGATATTGCCAATATGGGGTTTGCTCAGGCTGTGAAAGCACCTGTTATATTAATTGGGGATATTGATCGCGGTGGTGTCATTGCCAGCTTGATTGGAACGCATAAAATTTTATCGCCAAATGATTTAAAATTGGTTAAAGGGTTTATCGTAAACAAAATGCGTGGAGATCCCTCCCTATTTACGGAAACAATGGAATGGATAAGCCATAAAACAGGGTGGGAAAATTGCGGTTTGTTGCCTTTTTTTGATGAATTGAGAAAATTTCCTGCTGAGGATGCCGCAGACTTAAAAGCAGATAAATCATCATATCAATATGGCAAGTTGCATATTTCTGTTTTATTGTTGCCAAATATTGCAAATTTTGATGATTTTGATCCTCTGAAAAATGAGCCGCATATTCTGCTTGAATTTATTTCTCCGGGATCAGTTGTTCCGGCTTTTACCAAAGTGATAATTATTCCCGGATCGAAAAATACTATTTCAGATTTGAATGCTCTATATCAAACTGGTTGGGATATCGATATCAAGGCGCATGTCAGGAGAGGGGGATATGTTTTTGGAATTTGTGGCGGCTATCAAATGTTGGGACAACAGATTCTCGATCCTTTAGGCATTGAAGAATCGAGTAATGATCGGATAATGGGGTTGGGTTTTTTTAAAAGTGACACGATTCTGTCCTCAGAAAAAAAATTAGAGGCGGTTACAGGTCATTTGGCTTTAAAAGATATTGACTGCGAAGGCTATGAAATGCATGTAGGGCAGACAAAACATCATGGCACCTACAAGCCTTTTGCCTATTTGGATGATTCTCGGGCTGAGGGAGCCATTTCTGACAATGGGCAAGTGATTGGAACCTATCTTCACGGAATTTTTCATTGTGATGAAGTAAGGGATTATTTATTGTCATATTTCGGTTCATCAGGAGATGGAATATTGTATGAACAACAGCTTGATTCGGTGATGAATAATTGGGCGAATTTCATAAATGATAATATTTTAGTTGACAATTTAATTTCGTTGTAATAATTATTATCGTATAAAAAGAACCTCCTCAAATATTTGAGAAGGTTAAGTATAAAGTTAAGTAGCTAGGTGGTTTGAGAGATTATAATAATCTCTGCAAGTAGGGTTTTATCGATTTAATAAATATAAAATATTAATATAATTATTTTTTCTAAAAAACCTGAACATTTATATCATATGTAATTATAATTTAGCAATATAAAATCCTTTATTATTTATTTAAAATACGTCATTATTTTGTATAATGCTATTAAAACAACTAATTTTATAAAACTTGCATAATAATAAATTTTACAGGCTTTACAAATATCCTCGGAATATAATTGACTACGTTCTCGGCCTATTCGTGGGGATTCAACAATATGGTCTTTATAGTGGCGTGGGCACAATAACTGAATATTAAGAGTGTAAGCCATGGCTGCTTCTGGCCATCCAGCGTTGGGTGAATTGTGTTTTCGCGCATCTTTACAAACGGGTTTTAGATTATGGAATAATTTTTTAGGATTTGTAAGTAAAATCAGAAGGGCGGATAGTCGTGCTGGAACAAGGTTCATGTAATCATCCATTTTGGCTGAAGCGTAGCCGAAATTCCGATATTGCTCTGTTAAATGCCCGATCATGCTATCTGCAGTATTAATTGATTTAAAAACAAGTAGCCCGGGTAATCCCCCAATATATCCCCAAAAAACAGGAGAGATTACACCATCCGAAAAATTTTCAGCCAAACTTTCAATGGTTGCACAACAGATTTCCGACATATTGAGATTATCTGTTTTTCTTCCAACAATGTGACTCAACGCAATACGAGCACCTGCCAGATCATTTTGATCAATTTTTTCCCTAACTGCGTGAACATGTTCGTAAAGTGAGCGATGTGCAATGAAAATACTGCCAAAAATCCCTGATAAAAAAGTTGCTAAAGACGGACGAAAAAAGGTAAATACAAATTTTTGGAAAAGATGGGCTATTAATCCCGGGACTAGAAAGTTAAAAAATAAAGTGATGAAACCATTTCTTTTTTGAATATTTGCATTTTCATTTTTTTTATTGAGTTTAAGTTCCAGAAAATGAATTAATTTTCCAACATAACATATTGGATGCGGAATTTTTTTATAAATTTTCTCTGGATCGCCCCATATCATGTCAATCATGAGCGCAATAATCATGATTTCAATATTACGTTTTCTGTAAAATATGTTTAAAATCTTTATCATTTAAATTGTCATAATCTGCCATGTGGATTTATTGATATTTTCATAATTTAGATGGTTTTAACTATAAATTAAATAAAGTGGATATAGATAAATATATGAATATTCAACATGGGGGGAACCTTGACCAAGCGAAAAAGCTTTTTCCGGAGGTTACGGGATCATGGCTGGATTTATCAACAGGAATTAACCCTTACAGCTATCCATTTTCCTCTTTAGATATATCTCTATATGAAAAATTGCCCTCTTATTCTCATGAAGAAAATTTGCGGCAGATTGCTGCAGACTATTATGGTTGCAAGAATAAATCTTGTGTTGCGCTTGCGCCTGGTACCCAAATCTTGATATCGTTAATGCCGACTGTGCTTAATGCAAAAGAGGTTTATGTTTTATATCCCACCTATGAAGAGTATATTTCATCTTGGTGGCAGGCTGAGGTAAAAGTAACACGGGTCGTTAATTTTGAAGATTTTGAGACGCTTTGCCTCCAAAAAAATGTAGTGGGGGTTATTTGTAATCCAAATAATCCAGATGGTCGGAAAATTGATATAGCCAGGTTAGAGTCCCTGATAAAAAAATGGAGTGCATCCGGTAATCATCTTATCCTTGATGAAGCTTATATGGATTTTTCAGGGCAGAGTATGGCTTATTTATTACCTTCACCGGGATTGTTGGTATTGCGATCTTTTGGAAAGACCTTTGGTTTGGCTGGGTTGAGGGTTGGATTTTTGCTGGCTTCACCTGAAATTGTTCAAAAAATACGATATATGCTTGGTTTATGGCCTGTAAATGGACCCGCCTTGCATATAGCCGCTGAGGCCTTACAAGATGGTTTGTGGAAAATTGAAACTGAAAAAAAATTGAGAATTCAACAAAAACGTCTGGATGCTTTTTTGCAAAGTCATTCCTTTAATCTTGTGGGTGGGACGCTTTTATTTCGCTTATTTTATCATCGGTCTGCGAATGATATATGGAAGCATTTGGCCTCTCATGGGATTTGGGTACGCAAATTTGATTATAATCCCAATTGGTTGCGTTTTGGATTGTTATACAGGCAGGTAGATTGGCAAAGGTTGGAAGCGGTTTTATTGTCAATTTCGTGAAATGACAATAAACATGTAACATCGGCCATGGATCAGTTTGATGGTATTTAATAACTTTTCATCCTTTCGTTTCATTCAGTTCAGGAGCTGTTTATGATATTTATTGTTACATTAATGCCTTAATATAGCCCGAATTTTGTTTTGATTTAAGATGATTAGATTCATAAAGAAGGAAAGAAAATGTTGTCAAAACGTTTAATTATCTCTGCAAGTTTTTTAAGTGTATTTATGATGGGGAATTTGGTCTCTCAGGTTCATGCTCAGGATGTAATACAGAATTTGCAACAAAAGGAAGATAATTTTCATAACCGTGTTACACAGCATAATCAGGCAATTCGCGATCGTATGCAGCAAAACCAGGAACGTATGGATCGTTATAGGGATTATCAAAGGGATCAGAGAGCACGCTGGGATCAACAAAGACAGGATTTCAAGGATCGTCTGAACGGACCCAAAAGAGAAGCGCAGGAACGTATGGATCGCTATAGGGATTATCAAAGGGATCAGAGAGCACGCTGGGATCAACAAAGACAGGATTTCAAGGATCGTCTGAATGGACCCAAAAGAGAAGCACAGGAACGTATGGACCGTTATAGGGATTATCAAAGGGATCAGAGAGCACGCTGGGATCAACAAAAGCAGGATTTCAAGGATCGTCTGAATGAACCCAGAAGAGAAATGAAATATCGTCAGGAACAAAGACGTCAGGAATGGAAAGATTTAAAAAATAATACAAAACAGGATATACATGATTTGACACATCCATTTTCAAATTAAATTTTTAATTTGTGACACGAATTTGGTAAAGGGGCATAAGCCCCTTTATTTATTTTTTGCGTTTTCTTGATGAAGATGATGGACCCGATTTATCTTTGTATTTAAAATCGGTTTTCTTTCTGGTTCTTGTTTTTTTTAAATCCGACCCATTTTTTCTTTTGCGCCTGTAATCCGGTTTTTTATCACCTTCCCCAATAGACGGGGCTGACGTTTGGTAAATGTTTACGGATTTGTCATTTGCAATATTTTTGTTAAAAATATCTTTTTTTTCCGAGGAAATCTCGAATTTTGTGGCGTTATCAAAAATACGAATATTTCCAATATCTTTTTTCTGGATATTACCAGATTTGCAAATGGTTGGAATAAGCCATTTAGGATCTGCTTTTTCATTTCGACCAACTGGAATTTCATACCAGACCCCGTTTGTAAATGCATATTTTTCTGATGATTTTTGTCTTCTATTTTCCTTATTGTAAGGGGCGGAGCGCTGTTTCTGCAGGGATATGTTTGTAATTTCCTCGGGATTAGGAATAATTGAACGATAAAATGAAATGACAGCATTCGCAAGTTCATTAAGATTGAACTGTTCAATCAACTGCTGAATCAAAGGTTGATCTTCTTCCATAATATCCTTGCTGCTTAAAAGTACAGGATTGGAAAGAAGACGCTGGTTATCCTTTTCACGGATGGCCATCATATCAGGCGGGTTTTCCCAACTTGCTGTTACTTTAGCGTGAGCCAATAGGCGTTCGGCACGATTGCGTTGATTTGAAGGAACAATTAACACGCACCGACCTTTTCTTCCGGCACGTCCAGTCCTTCCTGAACGATGCAATAAGGTGGCGGAATTGGTTGGAAGGCTAGCATGAATGACAAGATCCAGAGTGGGCAGATCCAAACCACGGGCAGCGACATCAGTGGCAACACAGACTCGTATTTGACCAGAACGAAGACTTTTAATGGCATGATTTCGTTCTTCCTGTCCAAGATCGCCAGAAAGGGCAACACATGAAAAGCCCCGTTCAATCAAAGTTGATTGCATATGACGAACGAGTTCTCGGGTGGCACAGAAAACCATTGCTGTGGGGCTGTCAATAAAACGTAAATAATTAATAACGGCGTTATCAACCTCCTTTGGGTGAATCAAAGAAGCGTGATATTCAATGTCTCTATGCTGATTGGTGGGAACTGTATTAATTCTCAATGCTTTTTTCTGATATCGTCGGGCCAGGTTTTCAATATCTTTGTCAATGGTTGCGGAAAAAAGCAGGGTTCTATGATTTGATGGACATGCGGATAATAATTCCTCCAGTTCATCACGAAAACCCAAGTCCAACATTTCATCTGCCTCATCAAGAACAATTGTGTCCAGGCCAGACAGATCAAGATGATTATGCCGTACGTGATCACAAAGTCGTCCGGGTGTTCCCACAACGATATGACAGCCTTTTTCCAGTGCATAAGCTTCTTTACGAACATTCATTCCGCCAATACAGGTTACAATCTTGGCCTTGGTATTTGTATATAGCCAGGATAATTCTTGGTGAACTTGTAACGCTAATTCGCGAGTGGGAGCGATAATCAGGGCTAGCGGTAATTTTGCAGCAGCAAACTGATCTTTATTAGCAAGTAATGTTGTTGCCATGGCAATTCCATAAGCCACGGTTTTACCTGAACCGGTTTGAGCAGATACAAGTAAATCTTGTTCATTATTCTGTTGTTCAAGAACAGCCTGTTGAACAGCAGTCAAGGCTGTATAGCCTTTATTTTCTATAGCTTTTGCAAGGGAGGAATGAATTTGAGTAAATGGCATATAGTAATCCGAAACGTAGGTTATAAATCTAAACAAAAAATCAACTATATAACAAAGTGGATTTTGTTAAATAAATGAAGGTTTTGTGGGAAATTGTAAAAACAGAATGAGTGAAATGGGGATATTATCAGATACATTCAAGGTTGATATAATATCATAAAGCGGTTTATCAATATTTATTGGGTTAAAACATATCTACAATATTTATAAAATATTCTAAATACAAATTTTTTCAAACTTAAAAATAAATATTCAAGGGTTTATTTTGTATTATCATGAAACAATTTTTATAAAAAAAGAAAATTAATGTCAGTATTATTTAATACTGTAGAATATGTTAAAAACTAAAGCATGATTAAGGGAATATTTTCTGTTTTGATAATAATCAACCAAATTGGTAAGCAGAAATTGGTTTATGTAAAATTATATCTTTAAATATACATTTTCCATGATCTTGTCTTGCTGCGCCAGAAACCGCCATCAAGGGTAGAAGATGTTCTGCACGTGGATGAGCCGAATGTGCGCCGGCGGTTTTTTCCCATTCAATCAATAATCTATCACGATCATCACAAGCGGGAAGGGAAATGACATCGGTTAACCAGTTATCAAAAGCATATGCCTCTCTGGTGCCTTGACCAGAAAATAAAAAGGGCAGGTTATGATAGCTCATCCCACTTCCCATAATTAAAATATTTTTATTGCGTAGCGGATAAAGGGCCCGACCGATATTAAAATGGTATGCCGGATCAAGGTTATTATGTAGCGATATTTCCACAATTGGAATACCGGCATCAGGAAACATGACTTTTAAGGGAATAAAAACACTATGATCCCATCCTCTTTTTTCTTCAAATTCACTTTGAATATGCTGTTCTGTTAAAAGGGTATGGATTTGTTCGGCAAGAAGCGGATATCCTGATGCTGGATATTGTAATTGATAAGTATGTTCGGGAAAGTCATAATAATCATAATACAAGGATGGATTTTGGTGATGGTGGATTTTGATCGGATCGCTTTCCCAATGAGCCGCAATGACAACGATGGCATCTGGTTTTTTAGGTAATGTTTTAGGGAATTTATGTAGAAAATCACCCATATTGGTCCATATATTATAAGGATCATCCATAAAAAAACACGGACCGCCCCCATGGGGAAGATAACAAGCAGGTTGACGCATTACAGATTTATTCCAATATGATTAGCATAAATTAAATTTTACTGGCAACAACACTATATATGCTGCTTTTCCAGAGAGGCTGATTATCGGGTGGGTGAACTTCTCCCTGATCAAAATTGTTGAATCCTGATCGTTTCAGAAGAATTTTGATAAAGCGCTGGCGCTCCCCGTTATCAAGTGCCTGCCATAAGGCAATAGTGCGGGTCGCTAAATATCGGGGGGAAAAAGAAAAGATTATTCTGCCTCGGGGTTTTAATATCCGATAGCATTCCTCAAGAATAGCGAAAGGATTTCGCAAATATTCAATGACTGAGCACAGACAAATATAATCGACACTGTTATCTTGTAAAGGAAGGGATAAATTTTGGTTAATGTCCTGAAGAATTTTTTTTGTTAATTGATGATTTTGTTGTAAGGCATTGTTATCGATATCAATACCGATTAAATTTTGGTATGGAACATTCGCGGGAATATGACTGTTTGATCCACACATTAGGTCGAGGATGGTATCGCCTTTTTGTATGAGAGTATGATATAAGGCTTCAATAGTTTTATATCCCCCTTGGTCGATAAGAGGTACAGGTTTATGGTGCGTATAATATTCAAGATCATTTTTTGTACCAGCAATATCAAAAGAATGGGGATGGAAATCGTTTAATTCGGTCATGGGCATAAAAAATTGGCGTTTTTTGTGTTACATTGATAAATTAAGTCAAGTTAAGTACCAATAGTTACGTTAGAATAATAATGGATATTTCTTTTAGTAAAATGCATGGTATCGGTAATGATTTTGTCATTATCGATAATTCTGTCAACAGAATTCAGCTAAATAATAATCGTATTGCCGAACTATGTGATCGTCGTTATGGGATTGGCTGTGACCAGTTGATTATATTATCTGCTCCAAGAGATAAAAAAGCCGATGTTTATGTTCGTTTTTTCAATCCTGGCGGAGATGAGGCAGGTGCCTGTGGAAACGGTTCACGCTGTGTCACGGCATGGTTGCATGATAAATTTCAACGTAAGAATTTTACCTTACAAACCAGCGCTGGGTTACTGCCAACCGAGGTCATTGATGCTTTTACAGTAAAAGTAAATATGGGACAGCCAAAAATGAATTGGCGTGATATTCCACTACAACGTGATGTTGATAGTTTATATTTGCCATTATCCGGGGAACCGGCAGCGGTTTCTATGGGAAATCCCCATGTAACATTTTTCGTTGAGGATTTATCTACGGTCGATCCTGTATTTTGCGGTCAGGTTCTGGAAAAAGACCCCTTGTTTCCGGAAGGGGCAAATATAGGGTTTGTACAGATGCTGGATCGTCAAAACATGCGGGTTCGTGTTTGGGAACGCGGGGCAGGGTTAACACTGGCTTGTGGTTCCGGTGCATGTGCATCTGTTGTGAATGCGGTTCGGCGAGGTTTGGCTGATCGTTATTGCGAGGTAAGAATGGATGGTGGGAATTTGATTGTTGAATGGGATGAAGCCTCTAATGATGTATTGATGACAGGTCCTGTTCATTTTTCTTTTACCGGTCAATTTAATTTGGATCATTACCCTTTATGACATCAAAGACCCAAAGGGAAAAACCGCAGATCATTACCTTTGGATGCAGGCTTAACCGTTATGAAAGTGAGGTAATGAGCCAGCATGCCGAGCAACTTGACAATGTCGTTATTGTCAATACCTGTGCCGTGACAGCTGAGGCAGAACGGCAGGCAAAACAGGCAATTCGTCGGCTACACCGAAAAGATGGCGAAAAACGTATTATCGTCACGGGTTGTGCCGCACAAATCAATCCTGAACAATGGTCGTCATTACCGGGTGTGAAGCAAATATTGGGAAATGAAGACAAGTTAAAGGGAGAAAATTGGACAGAGGCAGCTTTATCTCAAGGAAATCAGGTTTCCGATATCATGACGGTGAAAAATACCGTGGGACGGATTGTAACTGATTTTACCGGTCGGACTAGGGCTTTTGTTCAAATTCAGCAGGGATGCGATCACCGTTGTACTTTTTGTGTTATTCCTTTTGGGCGGGGACCTTCCCGGTCTGTTTCTGTTAAGGGAGTGGTTGATCAGGTAAAAGCTTTGACCCAACAGCAATATAATGAGATTGTTCTTACAGGAGTTGATATCGCTTCATGGGGAAGGGATCTGAAACATAAAGGAAGGTTGGGGGATCTGTGTAAGGCTATTCTAAAAGATGTTCCGGAATTAAAAAGGTTAAGATTATCATCAATTGATCCAATTGGTATGGATCCGGTTTTGTGGGATTTAATGGCCAGCGAATCTCGTTTTATGCCCCATCTTCATTTGTCGCTTCAGGCAGGTTCCGACATGATATTAAAACGGATGAAGAGACGTCATCAAACCAAAGATGTTGGATCATTGGTTGAACAACTTCGTTCAATACGCCCTGATATCGGACTAAGTGCCGATATTATTGCAGGTTTTCCGACGGAGGATGAATTGTATTTTCAGGAGACATACAATTTTCTAAAGACAGTTGCCATTCCCTATCTTCATGTTTTTCCCTATAGTGAAAGAAAGGGCACGCCTGCGGCCCAGATGCCAGCCGTTGCAGTTTCCGTAAGGAAAGAGCGTGCGGCCCGGTTGCGAAATTTGGGTGCGGAAATAGCCAGTTCATATCATGAATATTTTGTTAATAAAACGGTTTCCATCTTGATGGAAACGGTTGATCGTGGTCACAGTGAACAATTTTCCCCAGCAACCTTAACAGGTAAGGAGGCAACTCCCGGTGAAATTATTTCAGCCCGTGTAATTTCGGGTAATTCTGATGGTATTATAGTAGAAAGAATATAAATGGCGCTTGGTTTTTTTTCTCGTCTTAAACAGGGGCTTTCCCGTTCAACGCAAAAATTGGGAAACAACTTAACATCTGTTTTTACAAAACGACGATTGGATGATGAATCACTTGAACAATTGGAGGATATTCTAATTTCTGCTGATTTCGGGCCAGAAGTAGCGGAAAATGTTATTGAATCCTTTCGTAAGACCCGGTTCGGTTCGGAAGTTACGGATCAGGAAATAAAACAGGCCCTTGCAGAAGAAATTTCCAAGATTTTAAAACCAGTTGCCGTACCATTTCAGCCTAATCCTGATTTGAAACCCCATGTTGTTTTGATGGTTGGCGTAAACGGGACAGGAAAAACGACAACGATTGGAAAAATGGGACAGTTTTTTACTGATCAGGGGCTTAAGGTGATGATGGTTGCCGGGGATACTTTTCGTGCGGCAGCAGTGGAACAATTGCAAGTGTGGGGTGATCGGGTTGGTGTATCGGTTATTTCAGGAAAACCGCAGGCAGATGCAGCGGGTCTAGCTTTTGAAGCCCTGAAACGAGCAAAAAATGAGAAAACAGATTTGCTGTTGATTGATACGGCAGGTCGTTTGCATAATAAAAGTGCCCTGATGGAGGAGCTTGCCAAAATCATTCGTGTCATGCGTAAATTTGATGAAACTGCGCCGCATTCTGTTTTATTGGTTTTGGATGCCACAACAGGTCAAAATGCAATTGAACAGGTTCGTATCTTTAAGGAGATGGTTGATGTTAGTGGATTAATCATTACCAAATTGGATGGTACGGCACGAGGAGGTATTGTCATTGCCTTGGCTGAAAAATTTAAGTTGCCAATCCATGCAGTAGGAGTTGGTGAAAAGACGGAAGATCTTCGCGATTTTTCTGCAGAAGAATTCGCCAAGGGATTGGTGGGAGATACAGTTCAACTTTCCACTACAGAAGTTAATATTGATAGCTGAGCTATTATTTTGATTATTGCTATAATAAATGGTTTTATAGGGATATCGTTGATGGCTCTATAATGTTTGAAAACAAAATTGTGAATTTATAGTTTATATTTGTAAAAGCCACTTAAATATATCTAGAGAAATTGATACAAACAGTCAAACATTATTGAATTTTCTGTCAGATTTTGAGATTATTTTAGTAAGTTAGTATTAGTATAGTTTGATGAAGCGATCTTGATAGTAGGTCGTTTTTTTTGTTTTTTATCAATAGAATTTTTTCAATAGATGCCAAGACAATAGCATCAATATTCCAATTAATTTCCAAAACAAAAAATTTAAGAAAGCATTAATTCTATGAGTAAAAAGGATAATAAACATGTCAAAGTCATGGTTGTTGCTCCCAAAGATGGAGAATTTCCAGAGTTATACACTTTAAGTTATAAAGAAATGTATAATTTGGTAGGAAAATTCATAAAAAAAGCTATCCCTATTAAAGGAACTGAATTAACGATTATACAAGGTCGCGGTAATCGAGTTTCAACCCCCAAAGCACCCTATATACTCATGAATATCGTTGATGAGAACCGTCTTTCAAGTAATGAAAGCTATTATCGGGGGCGTCATAAGATTTTCAGGTCAAGATCGCAGATTACAATGACCCTGATGTTCGTCGGAAACGAATATGTTCCAGCACTGCAAATGGCCAAGTCTTTTATAGTCAGATTTAATGATTCCTGGGCAAGTGATCAGTTTGAGCAATATAAAGTGCCATTTTTTCCTCTTTATAGCGATGAAGTAACCATAGAAAGTTCATTTGTCAATGCGGAAGATCAATATGAGGATGTTTGCTCGGTTGATGTTTATTTTGAATATCATCCAGAATTTGGAGTTTGTGAAGGCAGCGCCAAAGAAGTCATTATGAATGTCAATGGATTCAATGAGTAATTAAAATGCGTAACATTCGTCATTCGGTTGGGCGTAATGCTGTAAATAACCGTCAAGATGTTATAATTGTACAGTCGTTACTCAAACGGCATGGGGCATCATATGTCGATGTTGATGGAATATGTGGTCCGCTTACAAAAAAGGCAATCATTGAGTTTCAGAGTAAATTTTATACACATCCTGATGATGTTATAACACCCGGTAAAAAACTTCAATATACTTGAATAATTTTACGGGTTTGCTGCCCCAAGATTCTTCAACCTCGCTTGCAATAAATCATGTTGAAAGGAAACCGTCATCTATTCAACCCTGGCAAAAAGAAGGAGAAAAGCAAAAGGGCTCCGCAAGTGAGGCAACAAAAAATGCCGTTTATCCTCAAATTATAACGATTGGTATGCTGGATGCTGTAAATCCATCAGGTAAAGGAAAGAATGGAGTTAACGCTACAGCATTGCCTTACCTTAATAGAAATGCCAATCATTTTAATATGACAGATAAGCGGGAAATTGCTTATTTCCTATCTCAGATATCTGCTGAAAGTGGACTTCAACCAATAGCGGAAAATTTAAATTACCGTTGATATTAAAAAATTCATCGGGAATATGATTGTCATATTTCAAGTAGAAAAACAAAAAAGACTGAAAAATCAGCCTTTTTTGTTTCAAAAGTTTTTTTAAAAAACCTATAAAGGCATTGTTTCTTGAGCTAATGTTGTTAGGGCAACAATACCTGGAAGAGCTTTACCTTCCAGCCATTCAAGAAATGCGCCACCAGCGGTTGAAACATAAGACATTTCATTGATAACGCCAGCATGTTTTAAGGCAGAAACCGTATCACCGCCGCCAGCAATACTTTTAAGCTTGCCAGCCTTGGTTAATTTGGCAGCTTCTTGAGCCACTTCATTGGTTGCCTTATCAAAAGGTGTGAATTCAAAAGCACCCAAAGGCCCGTTCCATACCAAGGTCTTGAGCTCAGCTAGATACTTGTTCAGTAATTTCACCGTTTTTGGCCCAACATCCAAAATCATTTGGTTATCGGGAACGGCATGGACATCAACAGTTTGTGTCGCTGGATTATTTTTTAATTCAGCGGCCACAACAACATCTACAGGTAATAGAATTTTACAATTTTGTTCTTTTGCCTTTTCCATGATGTCACGAGCTGTTTCATGCATGTCGGCTTCCTGCAGGGATTTACCAGTCTTGACGCCTTGAGCGGCAAGAAAGGTATTGGCCATAGCCCCACCAATAATCAATACATCAACCTTATTGATCATATTGGAAAGCAAATCAAGCTTTGTGGAAATCTTTGACCCGCCGATAATGGCACCAACTGGACGGTCAGGATGTTCCAGGGCGGCATTCAATGCATTTAATTCAGCCTCCATTAGACGACCTGCAAATGAAGGCAGGAATTTGGTAACACCCTCGGTTGATGCATGGGCACGATGGGAGGCTGAAAAAGCATCATCAACATAAACGTCTGCCAAAGAAGCAAGCTCTCTAGAAAGCGTTGGATCATTCTTTTCTTCACCAGCATGAAAGCGGGTGTTTTCAAGTAAGAGAATATCACCGTCTTTCATTGACGTGACAGCTTTCTGGGCATCAGGGCCAACACAATTATCAGCAAAAGCCACAGACTGTTTTAAGATATTGGATAAAGCTTCACCGACTGGTTTTAAAGACATTTCTGGAACCACCTTGCCTTTTGGACGGGCAAAATGGCTGCACAGAATAACCTTTGCACCTTTTTTAACCAGTTCCTTGATGGTGGGGACCAAACGATCCAGACGCGTTGTATCGGTAATTCTGCCATCATGCATGGGGACATTCAGATCCCCGCGCAAGAGAACTTTCTTACCTTTGCAATCAAGATCATCAAGGGTTTTGAAAGTTTTCTGTTCAACCATTATTTTGCATTCCCAAGGGCAACAGCTGTATCAGTCATACGGGTTGAGAAACCCCATTCATTATCATACCAGCCAGCAACACGGATCAATTTACCATTGTCAATAAATCCGGTTTGTGTTGCATCAAAGGTTGAGGAGTTAAAGCAATGGTTGAAATCGGAACTTACGAGTGGTTCATCATTATAGCCAAGAATACCCTTTAGCTCACCCTCGGCCGCTTTTTTGAAATAGGCATTTAACTCTTCAACAGAAGCGGGTGTTTTGGTGGGAACAAAGTCCAAAGCAACATAAGAAACATTAGGGGTTGGAACGCGAATGGCAATTCCATCCAGTTTTCCTTTTAATTCGGGAATAACCAATGCAACGGCTTTTGCGGCACCAGTTGTTGTCGGAATGATGTTTTGTGCAGCGGCACGGGCACGATGGAGATCTTTATGTAATGTGTCAACCGTGCGTTGATCACCTGTGTAAGAGTGGATGGTCAACATGCTGCCCCGTTCAATTCCGACTGTATCCTGAAGAACCTTTGCGATAGGAGCAAGACAGTTTGTGGTACATGATGCATTGGAAATGACAGTCATGTTGCCATTGATAATTTTGTGGTTAACACCGTAAACAATGGTTGCATCAACATTTTTTGCGGGGGCGGAAACAAGAACCTTACGGGCACCAGCCTGAAGCAATGCACTTGCGGCCTCCTTGCTTGTGAAACGTCCTGTGCATTCCATTGCAACATCAACACCTTGTAATGGAAGTTTTGTTGGATCTGCTTCGGCTGTAATTTTGATTGGGCCAATTTTACGTCCATTATGTGTTGTAATGGTCATTGTATTATTTTCGACTTTAACATCTGCAGGAAGACGACCGTGAACCGTATCATAACGGAGAAGGTGAGCATTGGCCTCTGGGCTGCCAAGGTCGTTAATCAATACGACTTCCGCATCAGTACGTTCGGTTTCAATGATGCTGCGTAGTACCAAGCGACCAATACGTCCAAAACCGTTAATTGCAAGTTTAATAGCCATGATAGTTAAATCTCCCTTTAAGGTTAAAAAGATTTTCCAAGGCGAATCGTCTTGTGAAAATTAATATAAAAACTTTTCTTCGTCTTTAACTCTATTTAATCACGTTTTTTTGATAACGTGAATATTAATCTTAATAATTTACCACAAATTTGATCTTTTGTTAGCTTTTTTAACAATATGCTAAATGAGGTTGTGATTGCACAGGATTATCAATTTTTTATATGAATCAAGTGTAGGATCAAATTTTTTAATGAAACTTTCATGTCAATAGCAGTCTTAGTTTACGGTTTATTTCGGGTAATTGAATAAATTCGATTATTGAATAATAGAAATATAAGGGTAAAGGATTTCTTTATATTGTAAAATCAATTATTAAGGTTTAATTGAGATTGTTAGCGTTCTTTTCCAACTTTGCACTTTAAGTCAATTTTATGATCAGTCATTTGCGTTATGTTTCCTTGTTATTAAGTGGTTTTTTTTTATTAAGTTCTTGTAAGCTGGTTGATCAAAGGACTTTTAACCCGAGTGCAGGACGTAGGCCCGCTCCTTATATTCCCCCGCCTCCTCCACCTCCTCCGCCTCCGCCCGCACCACCGATCGAGATTGTAGAGGGAACGCCCCAGGATCAATGGGAAAAACCTTTGACAAATTTGGTAAAGGATGCGTTGTCAAGAAAAGCGGATGCCTTGTTTGTTATTACTTCTGTCACCCCAATTTCATCTGATCCTGTAATGCAGCAGGAACAAATGACTAATATTGCAGCGCAAGAAGGCAGGGCAATTGCAAATGAAATAATCCGAGCGGGTGCAAAGGCGGAGCAAATTCAAATGAATGCCAAGGCAGATGGTGGGGTCAAGAAAAATGTTGTCCAAGTCACTATACAATAAGGTTATTGGATGATTTCTTATTTGTTCTATATGAGGACGTAATGGATTGGTTATTCAGACAATGTTTTGTCATGTTGAATCATTTAAATCCCGAGGGATTTAAAATAGGAGAATAGATTGTGTCAGAACCCATAATATTTTCACATCCTTTTTATGCCTATTGCAAAGAGGCGCTTGAAGATATCGAGAAACAGGGACGGTATCGACGTTTTACCCCATTAAGTCGTCAGTCAATGCATTATCCTGTTTATGATAGAAAGATTAATGCAAAAGAGGAAACCCCGATTATAGCCTGGTCAGCCAATGATTATCTGGGTATGGGAATTGAACCTGAAGTCATGAATGCCGCCATTATGGCTATTCAAAAATATGGTGCAGGTGCAGGTGGGACAAGAAATATTGCCGGAACCCATCCCTTGCATGAAGCGCTTGAGGCTGAGCTTGCAGACTTGCATGGTAAAGAGGCTGGCTTGTTATTTGTATCAGGTTATGTATCAAACCAGGCGAGTTTGCAAACTATCCTAACGAGTATGTCCGGGAACTGGATGACCTTTTCCGATCAGCAAAATCATAATTCTATGATTGCTGGTATAAAAGGAGCTAAAAATGCTGATTGTGTGGTTTTCAAACATAATGATTTGCAGGATCTTGAACATAAACTTGCAAATGCTCCAAAAAATGTTGCCAAACTGATTGCTTTCGAAAGTGTCTATTCTATGGATGGCGATATTGCGGATATCGGGGCCATCTGTGCATTGGCACACAAATATAATGCCTTGACTTATTTAGATGAGGTACATGCTGTCGGTTTGTATGGAAAAGAGGGTGGAGGTGTTTCTCAAAGGGATGGCGTAGCGAATCAGGTTGATATCATTGAAGGAACCCTTGCAAAGGGCTTTGGTGTACATGGGGGATATGTAACGGCGAAACGTGAAATTATTGAATATTTACGATTGGCTGCGGCTGGATTTATTTTTACGACTTCCCTACCCCCATCTGTTGTGGCAGCGGCATTAAAAAGTGTTCGTTTGGTTCGTCAGCAGAATTGGCGTCGTGAAAAATTGTTTGAACGTATTCATACGTTTCAGGAAAAATTGAGACAGGCCAATATTCCTTTTATCGAGACAAAAAGCCAGATTGTACCCGTAATTATTGGAGAGGCTGAGTTATGCAAAAAAATAAGTCAACGTTTACTGGATGAATACAAAATTTATGCACCACCAATAAATTATCCAACCGTGCCCAAAGGAACGGAACGATTGCGATTGACCCCCAATCCTTATCATACGGATAAAATGATGGATGATATGGTAGATGCCTTGAAAGCTTTATTACCTAAAAAATGAATTTTAAAGGCGATTTGCGGGTCGCCTTTAGTTTGGCTATGATATTATTTATTAAATTTATCAATAACTTGTTCAAGATTGTCATAGCTTATTGCACCTTGAATGATATGTTCACCATTAATGATCAAGGCTGGAGTACCTTCAATACCAAGATCATGAGTTAATTGAAGGTTGTCGTTTAAAGCGTTGGTGACGGAATCCGCTTTCATATCGATTACCAATTGATCGGCGTTCAGTTTAAGTTTCTGTGCAATAGATTTGATTGTATTAAGGTTGATATCTTCCTGACTGGTCATCAAGGAGCGCATCATTGCAACATAATTGTTTTGTCTAGTTGCCGCAATTATGGCCTGAGACTGCAATTTGCTGTTTTCAGAAAGGATGGGAATGACTTTTAGGATTATCTTGACATCCTTATGTTTTTTGACCAGATCGATTAAAATAGGCAGCATTTTTTTACAGTATCCACAATTTGGATCGTAAAATTCAGTAATGGTTGTAGCTGCGTTTGGATCGCCCATCAGTCCGTCAGTGGGTAGCTGACGTAACAGTAATCCTTTTTTCTCTTTTATTGTCTGGGTAGAAAGTGAAGCGCGTTGTTGCTCTTTCTTTTTCATCAGGGTTTGAATTCCAGTTTCTAATAGGGTTGGATCATCTTTTAGAGCCTGTCTGACAATGGAAATGATTTCTTGACGTTGTTGGGATGAGAAAGTTGCTGCTGGATCTTCACTATGACCAATGACAGGGAAAGAGATAAGACAGGAGAGTAATGAACCTGTCATCAAAGGACGAAAGGATAATTTTTTCATAAAGCGTTTTCCGATTGGTAAAATTGGGATTTTATCATATGGATGGATAATATTATACAGAATTGTAATTGTTGTGATATAAAATGAATCTCGATAGAGTATGGCTTGATAATTTGAGTTAAATATAACTTTCGAACCCTATTATGGTATTATTGATTTTTTAAGTGGAGCGCTGCCACGTGTCAAAACGTTATCAAATTTCAAAAGGTCGTGTTGAGGCAAAGACAACAAAATTTACTCAAAAATTCAGGGACGGATCAAGGCAAAAGATAGTTTTGTTTAAGAAGGCTGTTTGTGGTTTCGCCTTGGCATTTTCAATAACGGCATGTGGTGGGGATCATCACGAGAAAAAACTATCAAAATCTGCAAATTTGAATCATCGTGTAACAGGATATGTGGGGAGCGTTGCTGCAGATGAACCACAAGCCGCCATGTTGGCGCGGGATATCCTGATTCGTGGGGGAAATGCGGCTGATGCAGCTACGGCCCTAGGTATGGCATTGACAGTAACTTTGCCTTCCCGTGCCTCGCTGGGAGGAGGTGGAGCATGTCTGGCGTATCATCCCGGACAACCGGCACAGTCAATTATTTTCCTTCCTCAGGCAGGAAGAAAACCTTCCAGTAATAGTGATCGTCCAGCTGCGATTCCAATGATGGCAAGAGGATTATATTTATTACAGGCAAGTTACGGCAAGTCAGATATTAATGATATTTTACGGTTGGTTGGTAATTTGGCAGGAAATGGTGCTCCCGTTTCTGACACGTTGGCGAGTGATCTGGCAGCTGTTCAGCAGCCCTTATTTGAGGATTCTGCCATGCAGAGAGCATTTACAAACGCAAATGGACTTCCTCTTAAGGCTGGGGATATTCTATATCAGCCTCGTTTAAAGATTATTTATGACCGATTGATTAGTGCAGGTATTGCAGATCTTTATATTGGTTCTCTTGCAAGAAGTTATGCATTGGGATCCCAGATTGCGGGGGGTGGTCTGTATAACGAGGACTTTAGAAATGCCCTGCCTGTTCAAACCTCAGCTTTGTCTTTGACACAAGGGCAAAATATTACATATTTTTTATCTCCTCCTGCAGATGGAGGTCTGGGTATGGCAATGGCGTTGCATAATGGTCAAAATAGGGATGATGTTGCCCAGGGTACAGTAGCAAAATGGCGTGCAGAAAACAGTTCTACTTATTTGAAGTCATCCATTGAGGGAATGACAAAAAAAGCTCAAGACTGGCTTGATAATGGGAAGGCGGGCAGCGGCAGTTTGCCAGCATTGCCAGCATCTACATCTTTTGTAGTTGTTGATCGTGATGGGGGAGCCGTTTCTTGTGCCTTAACCATGAATAATTTATTTGGTACAGGACGTATTTCTGGAACAACCGGTATCGTCATGGCTGCGTCTCCTCGCCAGTTGCCGCCACCTTTGTTAACAGGATCGATTTCAACGTATAAACAGCGTTTTATTGCAGGAGTTTCTGCCTCTGGACAGAATGATGCGGCGCAAGAGGCTGCCGTGACCATGAATTCTTTTTTGAACAAACAAGGAAATAAACGGGAAAAGGGTGTTTCATTACCGAATTCGAGCGGCTCAAAAGGACGGGTAAATGCCGTTTATTGTTCTGATGGGTTGCCAGGAAATGACAGGCAATGTCATGCTTATACAGATCCAAACGGTATGGGATTGGCAATTAGCCGTTAAGAATAATTATTGCTGTTATGGATCATTGATATTTTGATAAAAACACCAATATTGTAAATGTAAATATTGTATTTTTATCTTTTAAAATCTTCAAAAGCAGCAATAAATGTTTAACTGGGGTTAATCTGAGAATTTACGGTCCCCACGTTATTTATTTATAAGGAAATTCTAAAAATAATGGACAAGAATAAAGCATTAGAAGGAGCTTTGTCTCAGATTGAACGTGCCTTTGGTAAAGGTTCAATCATGAAGATGGGAGAGCAGTCTGTCGTTCAAGTGGAAGCAATTTCAACAGGCTCGATTGGTCTGGATATTGCTTTAGGAATTGGTGGTGTCCCTCGTGGACGTATAGTTGAAATCTATGGTCCAGAAAGTTCCGGGAAAACAACAATGGCGTTGCATATTATAGCCGAGGCTCAAAAAAAGGGTGGTACATGTGCATTTTTGGATGCCGAACATGCCCTTGATCCCATTTATGCGCGTAAGCTCGGCGTTGATATTGATAATTTGCTCATCTCTCAACCTGATGCCGGGGAACAGGCATTGGAAATTGCGGATACTTTGGTTCGTTCTGGCGCTATTGATGTCTTGGTAGTGGACAGTGTGGCGGCATTGGTTCCCCGTGCAGAGTTGGAAGGGGATATGGGGGACAATCATGTTGGATTACATGCCCGTTTGATGAGCCAGGCCTTAAGAAAATTGACCGGATCTGTTTCTCGTTCCAATACCTGTCTGATTTTCCTCAATCAAATTCGTCAAAAGATTGGTGTTATGTTTGGATCGCCAGAAACAACTACAGGCGGAAATGCATTGAAGTTCTATTCTTCTGTACGTATGGATATTCGTCGTATCGGTCAGGTGAAGGAAAAGGACGAAATCACAGGAAACCAGACGCGGATTAAGGTGGTTAAAAATAAAATGGCTCCTCCTTTCAAGCAGGTTGAATTCGACATTATGTATGGAGAAGGAATTAGTAAGATGGGAGAATTGATAGATCTGGGTGTAAAAGCAGGGATTATTGAAAAAGCGGGTTCATGGTTTTCTTATGACAGTCAGCGTATTGGTCAGGGACGGGAAAATGTAAAGCAGTTCTTGCGAGAGCATCCGGAGATAAGTCAGGTTATTGAGCAACGTATTCGTGAGCATTCTGGTATTATTGGTGAAGGCTCGATGGATGATATGGCTATCGGCACTGATGATTTGTGAGATAGCTAGTTATAGTTGTTAATTTTCTTCATTTATCAATTTGTTGTATAGAAATTGATAAATTTAATAGTTTATGATTATTAAATGTTGCATTCAAATGATCTAAATGGAGAAAATTAAAAATGGAATGTGAATAAAATTAAGTGGCGGGGTTTATTAACGCAGACAGAAGAACTCGCTAAAAACTTTTTTATCCTTCCCTTTGCCCAGATGATTCTGGAGCATGACGTATTCAGTCATCTTGGGGTTATGCAGGAATATAATTGCAGATACGGTGTTAAAATGGACGAAAAGATGGATTTTGCGATCTTAAAAGATAAAAAAATCAAATTTTAATTGTATGTAAAACATTGGCGATGATCTTAATATAAATACAGGCCTCACAAATTCACGGTATTTTTCAGTAACGGAAGCTCGTATAGTCAATTCTTGCAAATGGCAGGGTATATAGATTTTTTACAAATTTAGATGCACCTGATAAAATGAATAATTAATTGTTTCGATATTAAAAAGGTAGTCTCTCAGCAAGTTGTAGATCTAAAACAGTTGTATGTCGAGATATAAAAAGTTATTTTGACATTGTTATTAGATAATAATCATAAATCGGTATGCTGATTGCATTTTAAATGCATACCAGATATATATACAGAGTATCATTAACTATTATACTCGTGTAGATCAACTGGCAGAATAGATTTATTTCAATTCAAACCAAGCTTCAACCTCAACACAGGCATCCATTGGTAAACATGCTACACCAAAGGCAGAACGTGCATGTCGTCCTTTGTCTCCAAAAATTTCTACAGCTAGATCTGATGCTCCATTCATGACAACAGCCTGCTGGGTAAATTCCGGTATACTGGCAATGAACCCCCCCAGGCGGATTAATTTGCTGATTTCATTTAACTGTCCAATAGCGGCCTTGGCCTGTGCCAAAATATTGATCATGCAATAGCGGGCTGCTTGTTGCCCAGTTTTAAGGTCAATGGTCGCGCCCAATTTCCCGGTTGCAAAAAGTTTCCCGTCTATAAAAGGAAGTTGACCAGAAATAATCAGGGAATTATTGGTTTTGATTGCAGGAAGATAATTTGCAACAGGGGCTGTCGGGGTAGGAAGTTGAATTCCAAGTTTGGCAATGCGTTCCTCAATAGATGACATGTCTTGATCCTTTCTCAGCTTACAAGTTTGAATTTTGAATGTTTCCGTGGGGAAGAGTGAGATTGATTCATTTCTTCCTCTGGTAGATCCAAAGGCAGCATGGGGAGTTTTTCCTCATCAGACTGTAAATTATTAGGTGCGTCAGGTAAAGGCTGGTTTAAATAAACATCTGATAATAGCCGGAAGCTATAATCCAGAAACGAGGTCGCGTAAATCGCTCCCGGATCCCCTTCAACGGTTCCGGCAATGCCGAAGCGGCTATAGGCAAATGCGGAAACGAATTCCTTTAAAGGAACCCCATATTGCAGACCAATACTGACAGCCTGGCCAAGGCTGTCTAATAAACCTTTAACCATGGCATTTTCTTTTAAAGGCGTAATCGATATCTCACCAAGCTTGCCATCTTCGTATTCACCTGTACGCAAAAACAATCCACGTCCAGCAATGCTCGCTTTTTGTGTAATTCCTTTGTGACGTGGTGGAAGAGGTTCTCGAATTCCCCGGGGTAATATGGTTTTTGAAGCGAGGGGATATTCCATTGGATGGGGACGGGGGGGCATTGAAGTTGTAAAACCGATCAATGCCTGATGCATTGCGCAATGCGCCTGATGAGAAGGGGGTTGAAGTATCAAATTTCCCGATAGGGTTGCAGCCAGTGCACTTTCAGGAGTTAGTTTTTGTTTTGCCATTCGCGCAATAGTACTTATTGCCAGATGTCCGTCTTCGGTAACAGGGGAAAATATGGGGGCAAGTCCACATGCTTCTGATCCTAGAAATAGATCTTCAGGTCCGGGAATTGAGAAACTGGTTTCTATCCTGGGCAGAGGCAAAGTTTTTTCCTCAGAGGCAAGACTCCATATTTCTTTGGCAAGGGTAGTTAATTCTGGTAATGCATTCCAGTCTGGTGACAAGGGAAGATAATCAGATCCACAACCCGCAGTTGAGAGTAAGGTTGCAAAACAGGTAAGGCAACAAGCCACATCCCGTCCTTGGATACTGTCATATTCCAGACCGAGTTGTGCAAGACAGGCATCTAAATTGGTAAGATAAACTGTCCCGGCAATATTGTGATATGATTCTGCATTTTCAGAATCTACAGGCTTTTGCTTTGGGGAAATCTGCAAATCTGGAAAGGGGAGCTCACTGTTAATGAAATTGAACTGTTGCTTATAGAGAATACGGATACTATCGATAACAATTTGCAGAACTTTCCGATAAGAATGCGCGTCAAACCCTGTTTCAGTTGACGCAAAGGCAGCCAAATTTATGGTAAAGGCGGGTTTTTGACTGTTGTCATTTTGCCAAATACGTTGATTGGGACAGGCCTGTTGGTTTAGCAGAATTGTTTCCCAGTCATAAACTGTCCAATTTTTGATCCCTGCATTTGCCGCATGATCACAAAGAGGCAATAACCAGTTGGCAGTGATCTGATCTGTTTTAACAGAGGAGGATTCCAGTTGATAGGATGAGCATAACTGTAGGATCGCTGTTGCAGTTTGATCCTCCCATCGAGCGGGCATGGTTACTGAATAAAGAGATGCGTCGGGATCAATCGCGGCTTGCAGATTACGCATCCTGACGCCATTCCAAATATGTCTTGTGTTCATAATAATCAAGTTTACATTTTTTTTGGAATGTCGATAAGCTGAATAAATAGGTAAAAAGTTATACAGGTATCTGTATTCAGTGGATATTGTGGATAAAATTCCGGTTTAGTTTGTTTTCAATTTTTTATTTATCTTAGGATGTAATCTTTTGATTATTCGCTTTAATTAGAATCCAATTTAATTTTTTTTGTGATTTTTATGGAAAAAAGGTATATGGTTGTTAGAAGTTATTTGATAAAGATACTACATAATTATTTTGTTTGAATTATATTATGACAACACTTGGAACGCGTTTACACACACTTTTAAAAGGACGTTTGGTCGGGAAAGATTCTGATGGACGTTCCTATTATGAATCTCGCAAACTAAACCGTCTTGGCGGAGGTGAACGTCGTCGTGAGCGGTGGGTTATTTATAAAAAAGGTGATGATCCCTCCGCGGTTCCCCCAGAGTGGTGGGTCTGGCTACATTATGAGGCGGATGCACCAGTTCCGGTATCAAAGCGTCATCCCTGGCAAATTCCCTATCATTCCAATTTAACCGGAACAGCCAAGGCTTATCATCCACAAGGGAGCGATTATGTCGGTGGTCAACGAGCCAAGGCTACGGGTGATTATGAAAGCTGGGTTCCTGAGGCTTAGTTGAAAAGATAGTTCATGGTATTAATGCCCTCTCAAAAAACACAGCAAATAATTGAACTTGTCACAGGTTTGATAGTGTTGGTTGTTTTTGTTGTTGCTGTTATCATGGCCATTATTGGACATGGGCAGAAAAATGTTGGGGGGTATCCGTTATGCGCATCGTTTAGCCAGATTGACGGACTGGAAGTCGGTTCAGACGTAAAATTGGCAGGGGTGAGCGTAGGTCAGGTTATTCAGGAAAAGGTTGACCCAAAGAGATTTAATGCGGTTGTAACTTTTACGGTTCGGCCAGATGTAAAATTACCAGTTGATACGGCGGCAATTATTACAAGTGATAGTCTGCTAGGTGGAAAATATATTGATCTTTCTCCAGGTGGTGATGAAACGGTTCTTAAACCTGGTCAGTTTCTGACCCATACCCAAGGGGCTATCAGTTTGCAGCAGCTTTTAAGCAAATTTATTTTCTCTGTTACAGATAATATGAGTAAAAATGAAAAGAAAAAGGCGGACAATTCTGCTGATCAATTCCATAATAATGAATTACATTGACTAGTTTAAGAATTTAAGGGTTGGTTAAGATGAAAACAGAAGTTCAAACATCTTCATTAAACTGGCCTCAATCTGATGGAAAATCTGTAACCTGCAAAGAAAAATTAAAAATTCTGGAAGAAAACAAAACCGAGTTAAAACAATTTATGCAGGATGTATTTGAGGACGCATTGCTGATTGGAGTGGATGAGGAATTCATGCGGGATTTTCTAAAAGATATGGTTGATCAATTACGGAGTCCGGTAAAATGAAAAAATATTTTTGCTGTTTAGCTGTTGTCATACTGGGAATAGGTAATATTTCAAGCAGTTTGGCTGAAACCAGTAAATCAGCAAAACAAAATCCCAATGTTGCTGAACAGTGGATAAGACAATCCGAAGCTGTTGTTCGAATTTTGAATAAACTTGAAGCCCATACTGAAATTTTAAATATACCGGTTGGACAATCAGTGCGATACCAGACCCTGACAATCGAGGCTCTTAATTGTGTAATACGTCCTCCCTCAACACCTTTTGATAGTGCCGCCTTTCTTCAAGTAACAGACACAAAATTAACATCTATTCATTTTGCCTCATGGATGTTTTTAACTGAACCTGGAATAGCTGTTTTTGAGCATCCTCTATATAATATAAGTGTTGTTGGCTGTGCGGGTAATTCAATGAATGATCCCAAAAAGGTTGAAAAAAAAGAGGAAAAAAATATACAGCACCCTGTTGAGCAATCTTCAGAATCAATTGAAAATTCGTTAGAGAAGTCTTTGCAATCGCAACATTAAAAAAAATATGGTAAACTCGCTTTTTTATAAAGTCTATTTCATATTTAACCGTTCATCATTCATGTGTAAACCAGTCTAGGTATCAGTCGTGACCAATTATAATAAATATTATATGAAAACGATTACCGCAATTTTCTTTATATTGGCAGGCGCATTTGCTATTGGTGCAGCGTGGTTTTTACAGCATGTTTTGCATATGGTTCCCTGTGGTTTGTGTTTATTGGAAAGATGGCCATATCGTTTTCTGATTATTTTGGGTATTTTGGGTATTTTTATTCCAACACGATATTTGACCTTGATTTTATGGGTTGGATTTATGGTTTTGTTGATGAGTATTGGCATTTCCTGTTTACATATTGGGGTGGAACAGGGATGGTGGGTCAGTCCGTTACCTGAGTGTAACGCCAATCTTGTCGCAACGGACAATCTTGCCGATCGGCTTGGTGCTATGCCGGATCGTCCAGGCAAACCCTGTGATGTCGCTTCTTATCCTTTTTCTTGGCTGCCAGTTTCATTGACAATGCTAAATGGATTATATTCTCTCTTCTTATTTGCTATATTGATTTGGCGGTTGGTTGAAGAAAGACATAATCGTAGAATATATTTCTAGATCATTAAATTAAATTTAGTATGTGAGATTCTTCTTGAAAAATTTTTACTCGTTGTATGAACATAACCTTGCCCGGGTGGGATTATGCAATTTTACAGTCTGTTTGGCAGATCCTTATTCGAACAGCGAGAAAATAATTCAACTGGCTTTAAAGGCCCATCAGGAATGCGTTGCACTTTGTGTTTTTCCTGAATTGTCTCTGACGGGATATTCAATTGAGGATCTCAGGTTACAGGACAGCCTGTCAAGTACTGTTAAGGAAACTATTGAACTGATATGTGATGCAAGCCAATCCCTTATGCCTGTTCTCATATTTGGAGCTCCTGTTGTTTTTAAGGGTGCTTTGTATAATTGTGCGGTTGTTATTCATAAAGGTAAGATTCTGGGAGTTGTTCCCAAATCCTATTTACCTAGTTACCGGGAATTTTATGAGGCCAGACAATTTGCTGATGGGCAATTGATTGTCAATGAGTCCATAGTTTTTAACAAACAGAACGTTCCTTTTGGTGTTGATCTGCTTTTTAAAGCAGAGGATTATCCCGATTTGCTTATAGGGACGGAGATTTGCGAAGATTTGTGGGTACCAATTCCTCCAAGTAGTTATGCCTGTATGGCTGGTGCCACCGTGATTGCCAATCTTTCGGCAAGTAACATAACTGTAGGTAAAGCGGATCAGCGTTCTTTGTTGTGTCAAACGCAATCTTCACGTGGAATTTGCGCTTATCTATATACTGCTGCAGGAAATGGTGAATCTACAACGGATCTTGCCTGGGACGGACAATTGTCAATTTTTGAAAATGGTGAACTTCTGGCGCAAACAGAACGTTTTCCAAAAGGCGATAATTTTCTATATGCAGATATTGATCTTGATTTGATACGTCAGGAACGGTTGCAACGCGGAACATTTCATCAGTACTATGCAAAACACCCACCTTATCGTTTGATTGCATTCAAATTGCAACCTTCAAATGACACCATAGGGCTTCAACGTCCCTTGGAACGTTTTCCCTTTGTCCCTTCGGAAGTCCATCGGTTGGAACAGGACTGTTATGAAGCCTACATGATTCAGGTTTCAGCATTGAAACAACGTATTCAAGCCAGCAAAGCCCAGCGAATGATCATTGGTGTTTCTGGAGGACTTGATTCGACACAGGCTTTGCTGGTTGCTGTACAGGCTGCTGACGATCTCGAAATGGATCGACAGTCTATTTATGGGTATACAATGCCGGCATTCGGAACAGGCAAAGAGACGAAAAATAATGCCGAATCATTGATGAAAAGCCTTGGTATTCATTGGGAATGCTTGGATATTTCTGATACAGCCAGACAAATGTTAAAAGATATAGGACATCCTTATGCAGAAAATAAGCCTGTATACGATATCACCTTTGAAAATGTCCAGGCGGGATTAAGAACAGATTATCTGTTTCGTTTGGCCAATCTGCATAATGGTATTGTTGTTGGGACCGGGGATCTATCAGAACTGGCTCTGGGATGGTGTACTTATGGCGTAGGGGATCAAATGTCCCATTATCATGTCAATGCTGGGTTACCCAAAACATTAATTCAACATTTGATACGATGGGTTGT
This sequence comes from Commensalibacter sp. M0133, assembly GCF_016101485.1. Taxonomy (NCBI): domain Bacteria; kingdom Pseudomonadati; phylum Pseudomonadota; class Alphaproteobacteria; order Acetobacterales; family Acetobacteraceae; genus Commensalibacter; species Commensalibacter sp. M0133. The sequence goes on along the minus strand of NZ_JACFQI010000001.1, from coordinate 971,434 downwards.
TCAATCCAGATTTTTTTCAGAGGAAACTGGCAGGGTTTTGCAGGAAATCTTGAATACTGAAATCTCGCCAGAACTCATTCCTGCAAAAGATGCAAAATCCATTCAAAGTACTGAATCGATAATTGGACCATACGCATTGCAAGATTTTAATTTATATTATTTTCTAAGATATGGTCTAAAACCTTCAAAAATTGCTTTTTTGGCCTATCATATATGGTCAAATTCATGTAAGGGGAGCTGGCCTGCAGGTTATCCTGATACAAAAAAAACCGATTATAATTTATGTGAAATTAGGCATTGGCTGGAAATATTCATTAAACGGTTTTTTGCTTTTAGCCAATTCAAACGATCAGCCATGCCAAATGGTCCCAAGATTCTTGCGGGAGGAAGTCTTTCTCCACGGGGAGATTGGCGTGCCCCTTCAGATGGAAATGCGAATATATGGTTAAGAGAACTTGAAAATGTTCCTTTCGATTGATTTTGTTCAAAAGGTTTAAAAAGTAAAAAAACTAGTATTTTTGGAAATACTAGTTTTTTGGTTATTTTTTAAAGATAAGCGATATTGTTATTTAGTGATTATAATTATGATGCTCATTATCAGTAGTTTGATTTTCTAGTTTTCTGCAAACGGTTCTTTGCCCCAATAATCCACAAGCGGTACTAACCAGTGCACCAACTAGCAAGGCGATAAAAGACCAGAATGAAAGACGTGCGATGGCTTTGACAGTCATATCCGCTTTTTCTTTAGCCTGTTCTTTCCATGTGTTTAATTGTTCTTTTGCTTCCTGAAGATTGTTTTGCAAATCATTCAATTTATTGTTTGCTTCTTGTACTGCCTGGTTATGCATGGCAATAATATTGTCAACCGAACGTTCTGCCTCTTTAGGGGTTAAATTAGTATTATTGGCAATAGCTTTTTCTACATCATTACGATCAATGGACTGATAGATGTTTTCGGTACGGGTTTTGAGGTGGCTTATTAAATCAGAAAGAATCTTGTCGGAATTATTTGGGTTGATGCTAATTTCCTTGATAGCATTTTTGGCTTCTTTTTTTACTTCCTTAAATTGTGAGGATAGATAGTCTGGATGTAAAGCTGGAATATCACTTTTTTTCAAAGCCTCTATCACATTTTGATTAAGTTGTTGATTATTCGCATTTGATTTGAAATCAAAATTTTTCAGAGTGTTTTTGCTAAGATCAAAAATTCCTGAAATACCATTTTGGGATGCAGAACCAATGCCGCTTAATAGGGAACCTGTAGATGAGGTCACTGTTCCGATTGTTCCCCCGATCATGGTAAGGATGGAACTTAAAATCATGCATCCAATAATAATGGATAAAATAAGCGAAGTGGCCCAAACAAGGAATCCATGAATGAGGCCATTTACGCCAGCCAAGCGTCCAGTCACAAAAGCGCCACATGCAAGGCTGAGGATAATTGAAACTACAGTCCAGATTAAAACTGTTGTTCCTGCACCATTAATAATATCATCGGATTTAGGAGACAGCATTGAAACACCCAGGCTGCTTCCCAAAATAAAAAGAAGAAAAAATACTGCCATAACTGTAAAAATACCAGCAATAATACTTCCCCAGCATATTCTTTTTTTATTTATATTATTATTTTGATAATCCATTATTACGCTCCTTAATAGTTATTTATTAAAAACAATATTAGCGTAAATAAAAATCTTATCTATTCAATAATTTTATTTTTTTTATTTGTTGTTTTAAAATCACTAAAATGTAATATTTTATTTTAGTGATTTTATATTAAAATATTATAAAGTAATTTAATGTAGTTACTAACTATTTATTAATAATATTAAATGAGTTTAAGAAATTATTGTTTTTTATTCCAGGGTGAAATTTCGGGATAAACCAGGTCAAGCCAAGGATGTCTATTTTCAAGATGAGAAACAACCTTGGGTTTGTGGGTATTTTGTTCAGTGAGTACATTGGTCATTGATGCAAAATGTGCCCTATATTCAGCAATAGTATTGGTTACCTGTTTTCCGCTGATACCCATTTCAGCAAGGGAGCACCACATATCAAAATCCTCCCACCCCATTGCATCCCGTTTTACATAAAATCCACCAGCTGCAGCCCAGGCCCATTTGGCAATAAGAACCATTGCGTCAATATAGTTTCCAACGGTGAGGCGTAGGGGATTAAAGGGAACGTGCCCTCCAATGGCCTCTCCTGCGCCAAAATGCTGTATTTCTGGATAGGCATAACCAATATTCGTATTCTGTATGGCCTGTAATAATTTTTCACATGTGTCAGGCATTAAACGGTTATCTGCATCCAATTGCATGGAATACAGTGTTTCACTGGCTGCAATACCAATATTTCGTGCGCCTCCCAAACCGACATTATTTACTGATTGATGGATTTGCAATCGATTGAATCGATGCTTGTGATTTATTGACCATTCAAGAATTAGGGTGATTGATTCGTCAGACGAACCATCATCAACAATAATCAAATCAATATCCTTTAATGTCTGAATAAAAACGGACTCGAGTGCCTCCAGTATATATTGCTGATAGTTATAGGAAGTAATGACAACCGTTACCTCAGATTCCCGCAAGTTATCATGTTCAAAAAGAATGTTGCTGTGTGGAATGACGGGCAAATTGCGAAGGTTATAGTTTTTGCGTGAAATAATAGTTTCCGCTGCCTGTGCTGCGCCTTTTTCATTAACCAAACTTAAAAGCATTGTATCGCAAAGTTTGGATTGACGTTGCAAACTGAAATTCCATAAAACGGCATGATATGCATTTTGCGCCATTTCTTTTCTAAGTGTTTTATTGTCAATAAGCGATAGTAAATATTCTTCCCATTCTTTCGCGGTAGATGCCAGATATCCAGTAACACCGTGTTGAATGCATCGTTTCAAGGGTTGGGTTGGTGAAACGATTGAACAGACATTTGCCAATGCAGCTTCAAAATATTTAAGCTCACTTTTTGCATTGCAGAAAACATTGTCAATTTCCAATGGGGCAATTGAGATATCAAATCTTGCCAACTCTTGGGGAAGTTTTTCTAAAGGTACGGTATCGCGCCACTCGATGAAATTTTCATAATTTTTCAGTTCCGGAAATTCATTCATATGCAAAATGGGACGGTGGTTTACGGGTTCCCTGAATAAAACAAGGCGTACATTGGAACGTTGTTGAAAAATTGAAATGAGTGCAGGTATGACAAGGGCAAAATCACGCTGATGTGTTCGGGTGCCGCTTGCATAGCCAATCCGGATGTAATCATCATTTTTTGTTGCTTGAACAATACGGGCGGCAAATCGTGATAATTTTACGCATTCATCATCAAAAATATTGGGTAGGGTATATACTAATGGGCCGGCATGTCTAGGAATAAGTTCCTGCGCCATATGTTCACGCATTTCCTTTGTAGTTGCAATCGCAAAGTCTGAACGCATGAGGGTTTGACGCATGTTGTGAAATGTATGGGCCGTTTTTGCCTCGGTTGTACCAATGGTACGTATACCATCTATGATCTCAATATGGGCAAAATGGGGTTTAAAGACAATATCGTCGACATCAAAGGCGGTTAATTTATTATATTCCTTGCTTAGTTTCAGAATTCCATCAATGTGACCGCTAAACTCAACACGCCATAAAATGATGATATCAGCCCATTGTATATCGTTAACGCTAACATCAGCTGCGTTTGAAACCTTAGCTTCATGACCGGCCATAATGCAAGCTTTGGCATTACGATAACAACGATAAATTACACCCGGTGTATCGGGTTCTCCAGCAACAAAAAGAATTTTTCTTATGGGATTATAGGAATTGTAATCAGGCCTGGCAAAGTAATTCAGGCTATCCATTGAATGTAAAGAATTAGAACTTTGAGGGGAATTTCCGATAATGTTATCTTCTTTATAAAATTTTCTTTTAATTACATTTATAAAATTAGGAGTATCTATATACATTTTTATTTTGTTTTTGATATATTTTTTGACGAATACAGGAGTTTTTCTTTTTAATTGTCTATAGATTATTTCCGATATACTTTTTGGATATAAATTTTTAATAGATATTAATTTTTTATTACATCCATTTTTGGCAACCTGATTGGTTAAATCTTTTAATATCTTGTTTTTTTCCCTGATTTTTTGGGTTTGATTTGCAATTTCCTTTTCAGAATATTGAAGTTTTCTGCCCAATAAATTTTGTTCAATTTTTGATTCCAGAAATAGAGATGGCGTTGATGCTTCGTTTTTTTTATCCAGTGAGTTATACATCGACCAATATTGGTCAAAAAAAGCACATTTTTTTTGGAATCGTTGTGCCAGAACAGGTGAGTAACTGAGGTCAAAGAGATTTTTTAACGAAAAAGGAACCGCTGTACCAGTGTAGAGAATGGTCAGTCCAGAATAATGATAAAAATCAAAATGGGGATATTGTGTCTGCCATGCTGTTATGATCGAGGAGTTTTCCTTGGCAATTGAATGATCGCTAAAGATATTATCAATAACAATCGTGGTATTCTCAGGAAGTTTTTCATATAGCGAATTTATAATGGGTGCTTTTTTAAGGGATTGGTTCAGACTGTTGATGAAAATACAATCGTAATCGGAAATATCAGGTTTGATGGGTAGCAAGGTATTCGGATATGAATAGGGGCTTTCTTTCTTTTGTTTTTCACTGAAACATTGACTGGATAGTTCAAAACTATCAATAATTTCGCATATATTCTTATGAATGATTCTTTCAATATCATTATCAAATATTGCAATTTTTTTTGGTTTTAGGTTTGTTATCAACCATACGAGAATAGAATAATGGTGATGAATTTCATTTTTTAGAAAGGGAATATGAAAAAACAGATTCTCATTATCGTTTTTTAAGAGATCTTTTAATGAACTCGTCTCTTTTTCTTGTAAAGGTTGATTTTTTATCATGATATATAAGCCTGGAATTGATTAACTATATGAATTATGTTATAATAATATTGTATATTTGAAGTATACAAAGTATGATTTTAAGGTCATAATCCTATCATAAAATTGAATAAACGATTTGTTTTTAAGTTTGATTTAACATTAGTGTTTTGTTACAACATACAATGTTGCAAGTAAAAAATAAATTTGACAATTTTTAAGTAATATTTTACTTTTTTAACAAAGTAGAATTAATTTTGATAAATTATAATAATTTGGATATTTTAGAGTAAAGTAGAGATGGCAATTATAACGGTTCCAGGTGGTTCAGATTCTTCTATAGCTGTGACTGTAGATGGTTCTCAGGCCTTAGCACTGGCTAATCAAATCAGAGATGATATTGTAAGTCATTATTATAAAACTGACAGAGATATTGATGTTACTAATTTTTATAACGGGGATGATATTTCTCCATTAGCATCACGATCAAATCTTTTATTTGACGGCGTTATCAGGAATGGAGGTGTTTATAACGTTAAGGATGGCGTTAATTTCATTACCGTTGGAACGCTAATCAAGGACGGACAGAAACTTGATGCCAATGATAAATTTGATGCAAATAACTTTAGATTCCTAAATGAACCCGTAACGGTAAATTCAGCAATGAGCGCCAATCAGTACGTTCGTGTATTGGCGGGGATTGATGGTCAAGTCACTTATAAGGCGGGCAAGGAAAGTGGGCAATTTGCTGGCGGATCCAAGGATCATCCAATCAATTTTATCGGTAACGATCAAGAGGGTGGTAGATGGCAAATAGCAACTGGTGACGGAGATGATACCATTGCCTCCGGTTCAGGAAATAATGTCATAAATGCGGGTGCCGGCAAGAATAAGATAACCTTGGGAACAGGTAATAACCAGGTTACTTCGGATGGACAGGATACAATCACCGCGCCTAATGGTGGTTTTAATTCTATTACCATTCGTGGCGGTCATTCATTGATCAATATTGGTGACAATAGTCTTATCAATGATGTAAGTAGCAATAACGTTATCACTGTTGGGGGTGGCAGTACTGTTATTGGTGGTAACGCAGGTAATGTTACATTCAATGCCGCTTCTAATGATGGTCATAATAACAATCATAACCGTAACGAATTTTTGGGTGGTCAAAACAACACGATTACAGCTTCTACGGATAATTTTGATGTAATTCATGGTGTTAACAACACATTCAATATCAATGGTAGTTTCAAGTTCTTCAATGGTACAGGCAATACGAATGTTACCCTAACTGGTGGGCAGAATATAACTACACAAACTCAAATATTTGGTGCGGATGGGTTAAACTTCCACCTGACAGCAAAAGATGTTAATGATCCAAATAATCCAGTTCTACTTGTCGCTGGTGGTGGTGGAAACCAGACATTGGATGGTTCGACATCTTCTTCGAATCTCTTGATTTACTCTGATTCAACCAAGGGTGCTACAACGCAACTACTTGGTGTTGGTGGTGCTGGTAATGATACTCTGGTTGGTGGTGTTGGCTCAAATACATTGACCGGTGGTGAAGGTAACAACTTGTTTATCTTTACTAAAGATACAGATCAGGGTGGTAAGACATTAATTACCGACTTCTCCAAATCCAAAAATAATATGGTTGAATTCCTCAACTACGGATTTAATAGAAGTGATGTTGATCGTATTCTTCAGAATGCACATCAGGATGATAAAGGAAATGCTGTTCTTGATCTTGGTAACCATCAATTGATTCTGCAAGGTGTTTCAGTTAAGGATCTTAAAGGAACACAGTTTACTTATATCAATGATCCAGTAAAAAAATAAAAGATTAAATCTATATTTGGTCTTTTCGAAAAGCTTGCTATTTTATAAATAGTAAGCTTTTCTGTTATTATGATCATTATTTTCACTAGCCAGTTGTAATTTATGTATAAAAAAGAAAATGATATTGAATATCTAAAGGCTGAAATTAAAAAAAAAAACCGGCTTATTGATGAATATCATTTAACCTTCAGAATATTGAATTTACAAATTGCTCAATTACAGCATTATAAAAATCGTATTTCAAATTTACATGCTCGTATAGAATATTATAGGAAAGTCATAGATCGGCTGGAAAATATTATTCCTGTAAAAAAGTTTATAAAGATCGTCTATTTTGGAATAGATCGTTGTGTAAATATACTTGAAAAAATTTTTAAAAAAATTAATTGTAGACAATTTATAATAAATGAAAAAAATAATTTTATTATTCATTACAAATTTTTTGAAAACCAACAGTTTAATCAATCACATCTAATTTTAATTGTTGCGGAAGTTACGTTATCACAATGTTATAAATATCGTGTACAGCAAAAAAAAGAATATTTTGAAAAATTGGGATGGCAATGCAGAATTGTTGACTGGAGAAATCAAAGTGAGGTTTTGTCAGTCTTACAAATTTGTAAAGAAGTGATTTTTTACAGGGTTCCTGCTTTTCAAAATGTTTTGGATCAGATTTCTGAGGCTAAACGATTGGGTTTAAAAACCTGGTGGGAAGTTGATGATTTAATATTTGATAAAAAATTATATTTACAATGCGGGTTTATGAAGTATTTACCCAAAGAGGAGTTGGATTTATTACTTTTTGGATCAGGATTATTCCGTAAAGCGTTATTGGCTTGTGATCATGCAATTGCCTCTACATCCTCTTTGGCACAAAATATACGACAGGTTGGAGTTCATGAAGTTAAGGTTATAGAAAATGCCCTGGATCAAAATACTTTACGAATTGCTTCAGACCTTTATCCACGTAAATTGGAAATAGATGGTGATCTTAAGAAAAAAGATGAAATAATTGTTCTTTATGGATCCGGGACTAAAACTCATAATGCTGATTTTCTGATTGCGGCCGATGGAATTATTTCGGCACTTATTCATGAAAAAAAATTAAGATTATGGATAATAGGGGAACTTGAATTACCAAATCAATTTGAGGATTTCAAAAACCAGATCTGTTATTTTTCTTTTCGGTCCTATGATCAATACATGAAATTATTGGCACATGCTGATATAGCCATAGCACCGTTGGAAGATATTGCCTTTAATGATGCTAAAAGCAATATTAAATTTTTAGAGGCATCCATTTTAGGTATTGTCTCTGTTTGTTCTCCCCGAAAGAATTTCAAAGAAATAATTCGGGATGGTGAAAATGGCTTTATTGCTAATTCGACATCTGAATGGAAGGAAAAAATATGTTTACTGGCTGGGAACTCCCAGTTACGTCAACGTTTAGGACGACAGGCTTATTATGATGTCTTAAAGGATTATTCTCCCGATACAATTTTAAAAAAACAGGTTGAACCTATTTTTGGAATACCGAATAAACAAGTCAGGGATAAATTAAAGATTTTGGTGGTTAATCTTTATTATGCACCATATTCTTACGGTGGTGCCACCATGGTTGCAGAGGAAATGTCCCGTCGGATACAAAAAAAAGAGAATACTGAAATAGCAATTTTTACCTCCCGACCTTTTTCACAACATAAAGGATTAAGGCGTTATTGTGATAATGGATCCTTGGTCTATTCAGTAGAGATTTCACCGCAATCATATCCATCTGAAGAATTCAATAATACAGAAATTGTGGATCCATTTGAAATGGTTTTACAGGCTGTTCAACCAGATATTGTACATTTTCATGCAATTCAAAATCTTGGACTGCATTTGATTGCTTCATGTCAACTGAAAGATATTCCTTATATTATTACTCTTCATGACACGTGGTGGCTTTGTGACCGTACATTTATGGTTAAAAATAATTATAAATATTGTTTTCAGGAAAAAATAGACCTGAATATTTGTCAGGCATGTGAACCCCAGGTTTTCTATTTAAGAGAACGAATGAAAATGATGAAAAAATCACTTGAAGGAGCCTCGTTGTTATTAAGTCCAAGTGAAACACATCGTCAGCTTTATATAGTGAATGATGTTGATCCCGATAAAATTATAGTAAATCGTAACGGAGTTTCCCGTCCAAGAAAATTGCGTAAAAAGCGTATGGCGGGTTCTGTCTTGAGGTTTGGTTTTGTTGCCGGAAATGAGATAATAAAAGGCTATAATCTCATTTTTGACGTATTTACATCATTAAAACATGAAAACTGGAAATTGACGATTGTAGATAGCAAAAACAATCTTGGATATTCATCATTTGATATAGATTCCTGGAAGGGGCAGGATAAGGTTATCATTATTCCACCCTATGATGAAAATTCAAAAGATGATTTCTTTAATGAAATAGATATATTGCTTTTTCCTTCCCAATGGAAAGAAAGCTATGGGCTGACAGTCAGGGAAGCTTTGCTACGAGATGTTTGGGTTGTGTGTACCCATCCTGGTGGCCAGTCAGAGGATGTTATGGACGGTATAAATGGTACCTATATTTCATTATATGATGGTTCGGAAGAATTAAAAAAGGTTATTGAAGGATTTCTGGAACAACCATCCTTTTTGGATGCCTATCTTAATCCATATAAGGATCATATTATGACTTATGAACAACAGGCTGATGAATTATTTGAAATCTATAACAGTGTTAAAGTGGCGGAGAACAAGAAACACCCTGTTTTATGAAATATGTCCAGGCAAGTTTTGTATCATAAGTTATGGCAAGATATTTCAGCCGTTTCCACCATACGGTATGGGGGATCATCGGTCGGTTAGTATGGTTGTTTAAATAGGTGTCAATATAGTTTAATTTGAAAAATTGATTGTTTTTCAGAAGTGTACGGTAATAGTTTAGCCAGAAAATTCCAAAGTGATTATCACGGATGAGTTCTTTTTTAATAAAAGGGACGTTATCAGAATGCAGGATAGTATACCAATCCAGGTGCATGGGATTGACGTTTTTTTTATTTCTAAAAAGTCTTGTTTTTGTTGGTGACCAGGCTGCCTTGCATTTAATTTCCGGAATTGATTGCAGAATGCGTCCCAGCTTTAATTCAGCTTGCTGGATAATGGCCTGTCTGTCCATTTGTTTGAATGGTTGCATAAACAAGTCTTGAATTGCTGGATTAAAAAATGTGGTATGGTTAAAACACAGAAACCATGATTGGAAATGCCAGTTCATTTCAAAACTATCAACCATCCCCCATATATCCAAGTTTTTGGTAAACATTTTTTTAAAAACAGGCTGCAGGGGATATATGGGGCCAAAAATGCTGTCATTAGTTAGTAGGATATAATCAGCATGATCGGTGACTTTTTTTATTATTAAATCTTGCCATGCTCCAAAATCCAGTCCTTGATTAGGACGAGAATGGGGTGTTATTGAATGTTTTTGGCAAAAATCGTGTATATCCTCTGAAATTTTTTCTTTCCCGGAAAGGGCTAAATGTGTTTTCCATCCGCATAAGTAGAGTTGTCTTAAAAAATGTTTTGTGTCGGGAAGAAGTTCATCCGTTGAATTATAAGAGGCAAAAAGACATATTCTGTTTGACATATTTAGTGATGATATTTGACTTATAGTGAAAATTTATCGTTAGAATTCATAAATTTAAAATATTTATTATTAAATTCTAAATATAAAATGTGAAAAAAACAAGAATTAATATTAAACTAGCTGTAAATAAAATACATTGATTTAAAATTAAAATACATATCAAGTATTTTATATTGAAAAATAATATTTATTTATTGTTAAATGTAATAAAAAAATAAATAAATTATGGGAAAACATGAAAGAAATATGTAATAAAGATATTTTATTATCAAAAATATTTAAATTATTATGTTTTTCTTTAATTGTTATTGTTATACAATTAGAAAATAATAATTTAATTGTTCATGCTCAAAATTCACAAACAGATTCTTTGGAAAAAAATCGAAAATATGATGATGAGTTAACGGATTGGCACATGATTCCGGCTGGTAGTAGTGGTGGATGGAGAACAGCTGTCAGTCGTGCAGAAAGTAACCGTATTGATATCCAAAGAATGCAGAAAGAGAGAACAAATCCCTATTTGCCCCAACCGGAACATTTGCTTGGAAATTGGTGGGGATTGCATTCATGGTTGTATAACCGGGGCATTAATATCAATTTTGACAACCAAAATGAATTTGCAGGAAATATTTCAGGATATCATCAAAAGAAATCAACCAATACAGGTGCAGTGGATGCAAATATAGATATTGATTGGGAAGTATTGATTGGGGATAACTGGATCACGAATGGTCTGGTTGGACATATGACAGTTATTGGTCGTTATGGAAGCAATCTGAGTGCAGGGCTTGGGGAAAATATAACACAGGTGCAGGAATTATATGGTGCTGGTGGGAATGTTGTTGCAAAACTAGTAAATCTGTATCTGGATAAACATCTTTTGGAAGATCGCATGATCATGTCCTTTGGAAGGATGGATGTCGGGGCAAGCTTTGCAACCAGCCCCATTCAGTGTTATTTCATGAATAATGGAATTTGCGGTAATCCAAAACCCTTAAGTGGACAGGCGGCAGGTTTTTCAGCATGGCCGGATTCAGAATGGGGAATTAATATTCTGTTTCAGGCCACTCCTCAATATTTTATACGTGTAGGTATGTATCAGGTAAGTCGGGCGGCTTATAGCAATAGGGCCGGCCATCGGGCAGGCTGGGCCGCTGTGGTTAGAACAGGTGAAGATGCCGGTGGGGAATTTCCTATAGAAATGATCTATCAACCAAAATGGGGAAAGCATGAATTAACGGGACATTATAAAATTGGATTTGCCTATGATACGTCACCTTATCCTGTTTGGGGCCGTTCCATTTACGGGGGGCATATCACTTCGGCTAATGGAATAGAACAGAAATGGAAACGGGGACGGGATGAGGAATGGGTTTTACTGGATCAGATGATTCAGCGAAATGGACCGGGTGATTTGGACGGGTTGATAGGATATCTTGGTTTTGTTCACAGTAATCCAAAAACATTTCAAAGACAAAATCAATTTCTGGCGGCCATTATCAATACCGGATTTTGGAAATCACGGCCTATGGATGGAATAGGTGTTCTATTTGTTCATCAAATTATGAGTCGGGAAGCACGCAAGGCACAACGATATAACATAATGTCAGGTTTTCCCATCGGGGATATTGTTTCAGGAGCATCTGGAATACAATCAGCAGAAACAACGGTAGAGCTTACTTATTTAATTCATATTTATGATGGAGTTATGTTTCAACCTGATTTTCAATACGAGATTCATCCAAATGCACAAAAAAATATTCCTAACGCAGCCTTTCTCGGATTCAAAAGTCGTGTAGACTTTTAAATATCTTTCAGTAATTTACATTAGATAGATGATAAAAAAAGGATATGGTTATCCATATCCTTTTTTTTAAGTTATGAATTTATTAATTACATTGCTGATTTAAAGATTGCCGCAACTTCTTCAGCATTTCCCTGACGGGGATTGGTCAGGGCGCAAGCATCCTTAAGCGCATTGGCGGTCAAGGTGGGAATATCTTTTTCCTGAACCTTGAGTTCTGTCAGATTGGCAGGAATGTTAATATCTTTTGAGAGGCTGCGGATAGCCGCGATACAGGCTTTGGCACCTTCCTCATCATTCATGCTACTGACACCAATATTCATTGCCTTTGCAATATCTTTTAAACGAGCGGCACATTTGGGGAGGTTGTATTCCTGAACGTGAGGCAACAGTACTGCATTACAAACCCCATGTGGCAAACCATAAAAACCGCCAAGCTGATGTGCCATTGCGTGGACATATCCCAAGGATGCGTTATTGAATGCCATTCCTGCGAGCAGTTCTGCATAGGCCATATTCTCACGAGCTTGCATGTCCTGGCCATTTTTAACTGCATTGCGCAGATTTTCTTCGATTAGGGTTACGGCCTTCAAGGCACACGCATCTGTGATGGGTGTGGCGGCAGTGGAAACATAGGCTTCAACTGCATGAGTCAGAGCATCCATACCTGTCGCAGCAGTCAGTCCGGGAGGCATACCCGCCATTAAAGCGGGATCATTGACAGACAAAATAGGTGTTACATGAGGTGTAATGATAGCCATTTTAACATGGCGTGTTTCATCCGTGATAATGCAAAAACGGGTTATTTCACTGGCTGTTCCAGCAGTTGTGTTGATTGCGATTAATGGAAGTTGAGGTTTATCGGATTTGTCAATTCCCTCATAATTTTTTATTTCACCACCATTGGTGGCAAGCAGGGCAATCCCTTTGGCACAATCATGCGGAGAACCACCCCCAAGGGAAATAACGAAATCACAATTATTTTCTTTGAGTATTTTTAATCCGTCATTAACATTTGTTACGGTAGGATTGGGATGGGTGCCATCAAAAACATTTGTTTTAATTCCTTGCTGATCAAGCATATCAGCAATTTTTTTGACTACTCCGTTTTTGCTTAGAAATGAATCTGTAACGATAAGGCCATGCTTAAGACCATGTCCCTGAATGTGGGAAATAGCGTCTTGTAAGGCGTTTTTACCAATAATATTTACAGGTGGAAGAAAGAATGTAGTACTCATAATATTGTATATCCTTTATCACCATTATAGTTTCTTAGAGATATATAAGAGTAATTTAATAAAATTAAAGTCTTTACTCTAAGTAAATAAGGGGAAGAGTCGCGCTCTTTTTATTAAGTATGTTTGTAAATTTTACAAAATTATAATCCCCCGATTATGGGTTTTAATCAAGGGATTACTTTAAAAAACCAAATATTAATTTCTATATTTGAAAAATCGGATGATTACTTTGTCATTTTAGACCCGTCGCTACTTTTTGTTCCAGTTCCGGGTCAATTTTCTGGAAGTGTTCCAACACGCGTTTTTGAATATCCTTTCGAACCATTTGCAGGGATTCAACAAAATTATTGATCAACAGACTCTTTTGTTCTGGTTTCATCAAATGAAACAAGGCCCTTGGATAACTGTAATAGTCGTGGTCAACGCGGTTGTCGTACCTTCCCCCTTCACCGGATGTATAATCCGGGAAATAGTTTTCAGGAGTGTTCGTTTGTTTTGGTGCATCTGGATCGCTGTTTGGCTCATAGTTTGTCATTCCGCCTCCATTATCATCAAAACGCATATATCCATCTCTTTGGTAATTGTTTACAGGGCTTTTTGCGGCATTGATGGGCAGCAGCTGATGATTTGTTCCAACCCGGTACCGTGCGGCATCAGCATAGGCAAATATACGTCCTTGCAACATTTTGTCCGGGGAAACGCCTATGCCGGGAACAACGTTGCCAGGGGAAAAGGCCGCCTGTTCTACCTCGGCAAAATAATTCCCTGGATTACGATTCAATTCAAAATATCCAACTTCATGCAATGGGAATTCTTTTTGTGACCAAACTTTGGTAACGTCGAAAGGATTATCCTTGTGATTCTTTGCCTGTTCAATTGACATAACCTGTATATAGGCTTTCCATCTTGGGAAATGGCCCTCCTTGATTGCATTGAATAAATCCTCGGTAAGGTAATCCGGATTGGAACCAGCTAATTCTCCAGCTTTTTTAGGATCAAGATTTTTAACACCCTGTTCTGTTCTGAAATGCCATTTTACCCAAGTGCGGACATTATTCTTATTGATTAGACTGAAAGTGTGGCTTCCATAACCATGCATGCATCGATAGCTGGCGGGAATACCCCGGTCAGAGAAAAGGATCATGACCTGATGCAGGGCCTCGGGAGATAAAGACCAAAAGTCCCATTGAAAATTGGGATCTTTTAGATTGGATTGAGGATCCCTTTTCTGGGTACGAATGAAATCGGGGAATTTCAGGGGGTCACGAATAAAAAACACGGGAGTGTTGTTTCCGACAAGATCCCAGTTTCCATCTTCAGTGTAGAATTTCAAGGCAAAACCGCGTGGATCCCTTACCGTATCGGCTGATCCCCTTTCGCCTGCAACTTGTGAGAAGCGTGCAAACATCGGGGTTTCTTTACCTATTTCGCTAAATATTTTGGCACAGCTATATCTGGTTATATCTTGGGTAACTATAAATTTTCCGTGAGCGGCCGCCCCTTTGGCATGAACACGTCGTTCGGGTATAACTTCACGGTTAAAATGAGCAAGTTTCTCAACCAGATGGAAATCATCCAATAGAATTGGACCACGAGGTCCAGAGGTTCTGGAATTCTGGTTATCGGGAACAGGAATACCTTCAGCTGTAGTAAAAACCTTTTTACTCATTTGTAGCTCCTTATTTTGATTCATAACCCAATTGTTATTTTCTTGACCTAACAATTGTATCATACAATCAATAATTCAAAAGTAACTATTTAAGTTTTAAATATATTATTGGATTATTACTTTCCTTTTTTATGTTTTTATTGAGGATAATTAATAATTATTTATTTATTTGTTAATATTTTATATTGATATTGGCAAATAACGTAATCTTCTGTAAAAGGTTGGTAAGATCAGTATGTTTTGTAATTATTGTCTCGGTTATTTATATGAAGATATATTATATTGTAAGCAGTTTTGATGGAGGTGGTGCTGAGTTCGTAATTCCTGATCTGATAAATTTATTCAAGAAACTGGGGCATTCCGTTGAATTGTTTGGCTGTATACCGAGAAATATGGAAACAGTTGATTTATTAAAAAAAAGTAATATTTCTTATCGTTTATTATCAGGAAATAATGAATATAGATATAAATCCACTTTTCATTTCAACCAAATTGTAAAACGTTCCCCTCCCGATGTTATATGGACGTCATTGACACGTGCGACGGTGGATGGTCAATTGGTGGGATTATGGAACCGGATTCCGGTTGTAAGTTGGAAACATAGTGCAAACAGCTATTCTTTGAGATTAATCAAAACAATTTTGATGCAGCGATTAAGTCGACTTTGGATTGCTGACTCAACAGGAGTTGCCAATTTTTTGAAATCGAAAATGAAAGTTCCTGAAAATCGTATAAAAATCTGGTCTTTATTTAAAATTCCCCACAATCTACCTATAGGTTCAGTATGGAATGGCAAAGGGGTATTTCATATTGGTTCAGTTGGGCGTTTACATACCGTAAAAAATTTTCCCTTAATGATCAGGGCTATGGCTTACATTAACCATCATTATCCCGAGGTTGGAAAACGGATAAAATTATCCATTGCTGGATCGGGAAAGGAGGAACGGCATTTGAAAAACCTTATTCATTTATTAAAAGTGGATAATGTCGAATTGATCGGTTTTTCAGATGATGTCATGAATTTTTTATCAAAACTTCATTTATATTTGCAAACTTCTGTTTATGAAGGCTTATGTATTGCCGTTCATGAAGCTTTGGCAGTCGGTATTCCGGTTATTTCAACAAATGTTGGGGAGATGCGGAGTGCTTTCAGGAATAATCCAATTGGAACATTAATTGATAAAAATTCTCCAGAACTTTTAGCTAAACAAATTCTGGAATATTATCATAATCCAAGCAAAACACAGTATTATGCTGCTAATGCACGTCAATATATGCAACAGCATTACAGTGAGGAAAGTTTCGAAGCTTCCGGCAGGTTTATTTTAAATCATATTGAAGAGAATATTTTACCAAGATATTTGAAATAAATCTTGTTTGATTATTATGTTTTTTCAGATCCAATCAATTCATTCCATTCTTGTTCATCGAGACATTGCAAACCAAGTTCTTTTGCTTTTCGTGCTTTACTGCCACCATCTGTGCCCTCGATCACGAAATCGGTTTTTTGTGAAACGGAACTTGTTACTTTTGCCCCAAGCCGTTCAGCAATATTTTTAGCTTCGGAACGTGTCATGGAAGATAGGGTTCCTGTAAAAACAATTGTTTTACCAGCAAGTTTTCCCATTTGCTGATACTGCACATCTTGAATGGTCAGTTCCTTTTCAAGATCCTGCAGGGTTGTCAAATTATGCGTTTCGGTAAAGAACGCAACAATTTCATCCGCGATTGCAGGACCAATTCCCTCAATGGAACCCAATACCAATCTTTCTTCAGAGCCAGTTTGCCGGGCGGCCAGCATTTGTTCTTTCCAGTTGGTATATGAAGTATAGTATCTGGCCAGAATTTTGGCTGTTGTAAGCCCTATCCTTCGAATTCCAAGGGAATAAATAAAATGGTCCAGTGAAATCCTTCTATGCTGGTCAATGGCGGTTAAAAGGTTTTTTAAAGAAAGCTCTCCCCAGCCTTCAAGTTTTAGTATAGTTTGTTGATGTTGATATAAACGAAAGATGTCTGCAGGTTGTTCGATTAAATCCATACGGAAAAAATCGAGAACGGTTTTTTCCCCCATACCTTCGATATTGAAAGCATCCTTAGAGCAAAAATGAATTAATCGTTCCTCAATCTGGGCTTTACAGGACAATCCACCTGTGCAACGACTTACAGCTTCGTTTTTTGGTTTTTCAGCAATAGCTCCACAAACAGGGCAATGTGTGGGGAATATAAAAGGCGCTGCACGATTTTGAGAATTGCAGGATATATCAACTCGCAAAATTTGGGGAATTACATCACCGGCACGTTGTATAATGACCTGGTCATGTTCCCTGATATCCTTACGGATTATTTCATCTTCATTATGAAGGGTGGCTCTTGTTACGATAACGCCACCAACATTTACGGGTTCAAGGAGGGCCACAGGCGTTAAAGCGCCTGTACGTCCAACCTGAATCTCGATTTTTTTTATGCGGGTTATTGCCTGTTCCGCCGGGAATTTCCATGCAGTTGCCCAGCGTGGGGATCGTCCGATAAATCCCAATCGGTTTTGTAAGGTGACAGAATTGATTTTATAAACCACTCCATCAATATCGTAGGGCAATCCGGAACGCTGATGGATAATGGACTGTTGAAATTCTTCCGCTTCCCGGGCATTTTTAACAACCTTAAATAAGGGATTAACGGTGAAGCCCCATTGCTGTAAGAGTTCTAAAAAATGTTCATGTGTATCCGCGATTGATTTATCTGTATAACCCTGTGCATACACAAATAGGGAAAGGGGTCTTGAGCGTGTAATTTCAGGGTCAAGTTGTCTGAGAGAGCCGGCTGCGGCATTTCTTGGATTGGCAAAAAGACGTTTGTTATTTTTTTCCTGTTCTTCATTTAAATTGAAAAAATCTTGCTTGGAGATGTAAACCTCCCCCCGAATTTCAATTGTGTCTGGATAATTTTCTGGAAGTGTCAAGGGTAGGTTCCGCAATGTTTTGACATTTTCGGTAACATCCTCTCCCGTTGTTCCATCACCACGTGTGCTGGCTTGGATTAGTTTGCCATGTTTATAGGTAAGGTTAATGGATAATCCATCAATTTTTGGTTCTGCAACAAAATGAAGATCATCAAGTTCCTTGGGTTTGAGATCAAGATAACGCTGGATTCGTTTTATGAAATCTTCGAATTCTCTAATATCAAATACATTATCAAGGGAAAGCATGGGTATTAGATGTTTACATTTCTGTAATCCTCCCGTCGGTTTGATTCCAACCTTTTGGCTAATACTGTCTTTTTGTCTGAATTGTGGGAAAAGGAGTTCGATCTTGTTATATCTTTGGCGTAATTTATCATAGGTAGCATCTTCCACCAAAGGTTCGTCTTGATTGTAATATGCGTGATCCAATGATTTTAATAAATTGGCAAGTTGTGACAGTTCTTTTTGAGCCTGTTCGGAAGATAGTTCAGATATGGGAATCTGGTGAAAATCAGTTTGAAATTTTTGCATAATTTTGAGTACTTAATTTTTTATTATTATTTATTTAGTAAGCTATCTGCGGCGGAACGGGCAGCGTCAGTAATCTGGTTCCCAGCAAGCATACGGGCGATTTCCTCTTTACGCTCGTTTGAATTTAGATATTTTGTTGTGGTATAGGTTACGCCATTTTTAATTAATTTGCTAATTTGAAATTGCGTATCTCCACTGGCAGCAACCTGAGGGCTGTGTGTGACTGCAAATACCTGCATAGTTTGAGCGACATGATGTAATTTTTCACCGATTGCCGAAGCGGTCGCCCCGCCAACACCGGAATCAATTTCATCAAAAATCAGCGCTGATAAGGTAGACTTTTGGCTTAAAACAACTTTTAAAGCCAATAAAAGTCTGGATAGTTCCCCGCCGGAAGCGGCCTTGTTCAAAGGGGCAGGAGGGACACCGGGATTGGCTGCAATCAAAAACTCGATTTGTTCCTTACCGTTTTGATTCCATGCGTCTCTGTTAAGTGGCTTTAAAGATACGAGGAATTTTGCGCGTTCCAGTTTTAAGGGTTTTAATTCGGCAGTAACAGCTTGTTCCAACTTTTTGGCAATTTTCTGTCTATGTTGTGATAGTGCTTCGGCGGCTTTCTCAAATTTTTGGCGGTGTTGATTAACTTCTATTTCGAGGGTCTTGATTTGTGTTGTTCCAATATCTAGTTGATTGAGTTTTATTTCAAATTCTTGAAGCAGATGGGACAATTCATCAATAGTCACGCCATATTTTCGGCTTGCGCCGCGTAGGGAGAATAATCGTTCCTCTATTTCATCAATTTGTTGAGGATCAATTTCAATCGTGTTTACAAGTTGTGAAAGTGTTGTTTCTGCTTCCGCTAAAGATTCTTCTGCTTGAGTGATCGCTTCCAATACTGCTTGAATGGATTTATTAGATTCGGAAAATGAAGTGTTTTCAGAATTGGATAAGAGACGTTGAAGAGTTTTGCTTGCATTTAGCAAGACTTGGGAAGGCTGGTTATTTTTACGGTCCTGGGGAGCAAGCTGATTAAGAGCAGAAACCAGTAATTCCAGATGTCTTTCATTTTGTTGTAATGATCGTCTTTTATGAACAAGCTCTTGTTCCTCTTCAGCTTGTGGAGAAAGATTTTTTAATTCCTCAACTGATTCTCGTAACCATTTTTCTTCATGTAATGTTTTTTCAAGATTTTTTTTAAGAGCGGCAAGTTTTGCTGTTGTTTCAGTCCATTGATAATAGGTTTTGCGAGTTTCATTCAATAAGTTTAGTGGAGTGCCAAAATTATCGAGAAGAGAAAGATGATTTCGCATATCCATTAGACCAATCTGCGAGTGCTGTCCCTGTATTTCGATAAGTAGTTGACCAATTTCTCGTAAAAAATTAAGACTGATAAGCTGATCATTAACATAGGCGCGTGAACGTCCATCCTGTGAAATAGTACGACGAATGACCAATGGTTGATCGGTTATTTCCGGAATTTCATAACCTTGTAATTGTAGTTGCTGATAGACAGGATGTGTTTTCTCGATTTCAAAACAAGCTGTGACCGAAGCCTGATTTGATCCAGTCCTGATCAAGGAAGAGCTTGCTCTTTCACCTAATGTTAAGGCAAGGCTATCTAGTAAAATAGATTTGCCTGCCCCTGTTTCTCCAGTAAAAACCGTAAGTCCCTGATCGAAGGTTAAATCCAGCTTTTCAATTAAAACAACATTACGTATAGAGAGTTGTATTAACATTGGGGCTTCAGTATATAAAACAGGGATGTTTTATTAAAAAATAGAAGTGAGCGAATACCACATTCGTTTGAAGAATCCAGGTTTTTTACTGGTTGGTTTGGCTGTTTGTTCTGAAACAAGGTGATATTTTCTTAAATCATTATATGTATAGCGATACCAGTGACTGTTGGGATAGTTATATCCCAATACAGATGCTGTCTTACGGGCTTGATCTGTAAGTCCCAATTTTAAGGAGACTTCAACGAGACGATGTAATGCTTCTGCTACATGGTTGGTCGTTTGATAGTCTAAAATAACCCGTTGATAACGGGTAACAGCGGCCTCATAGTTTTTTTGCTGTTCATAAAAGCGTCCGATGAGCATTTCTTTACCGGCGAGATGGTCACGGCATAAGTCAATCTTGAGCTGTGCATCACGGGCATAGGAGGTTCCGGGGAAACGGCTTACTACATCATTCAAGGCACTAAGCGCTTCCATTGTGCCTTGCTGATCTCTTGTGACATCTGAAATGCGTTCGTAATAACATAAGGCGCGAAGATAAAAGGCATAGGGTGCATCTGGGCTATTTGGATGAAGCTGTAAATAGGTTTCCAATTGTTTTACCGCTTCTGGATACTTATTTTGCAGATAATAAGCATATCCTTCCATTAGTTGGGCATTAGGGGTATAGCCTGAATAAGGGAAATTCTCCTGTAATAGCTCGAATTGTTTAGTGGCTAATTTGTATTTCCTAATCTTGATGCCATCTATACCGTTGTTGTACAGTTGTTCAGGTGTATTTTCCTGATATGTTGCTGCTGAATTATCATTCAACTTTTTTTGATCTTTATGACCGCCACCACATGCAACGAGACTCGTCGCAAGTAATAATGGGAAAAAATGTCGTATTGGATAAAAATAACGTTTTTGATTCACTGTATCCACAGTTTTAACGACTTTCTATTCTATAAAATGGCACAAAATAAAAATAATGTTTCTTTTATAACATGGAAGAAAGAAAGAGGAAGATTTTAATTTAGTAAAATTAAATTTTGTTTTGCAGGTGAGGTTTTTATGTTTCTTGTCTGAGAGGATATCTGTCTAGAGAAATGACCTGGGAATCATGGTAAATCCTGCCTGATAATTGATGGGAAAATTGAAAGCGCCATGTATCTGTTTGTTTCATCAAGGCGTGAAGTAACATATTGTTTAGTTTATGTCCTGATTTAAATCCAATAAATTTTCCATACAGTCGGTGGCCTGCTAAAGATAAATCGCCTATGGCATCAAGCATTTTATGTTTGACAAACTCATTTGGACAATATAATCCTTCCGGATTTAGAATTTTTTTGTCATCAACAACAATGGCATTTTGTAGGCTACCCCCTTTTGCCAAACCCATTTTATGAAGTGTATCTATTTCTTTTTTAAAGGTGAATGTTCTGCAGAAGGCTATTTCTCTTTGAAAATTCTGGGGGGTTAGGTCCATGTCAAAGGTTTGTTTCCCAATTAGAGAATTTGGAAAATCAATCGTTAATGACAATGATAGTTGATTTTTGGATGATGGATGAAATTCAGCAAAAGCGTCGTTATACTCTACCCGAACAGGTTTCATAATTTGTATGGCGGGTTTGTCTGCATAAAGAGATTGTCGGCCAGCCTTATGTAGAAGCGTGGTGAATTTGGCGGCAGATCCATCCAAAACGGGTATTTCAGGCCCATTGCATTCGATAAAAAGATTGTTAATTTGATAGCCTGCCAGCGCAGACATAATATGTTCAACCGTTCCTATTCTGATATTTGGGTTATTCGGAGAAGCAATAACCGTGCTAAGACTTGTATCAATAACGTTATTATAATGGGCTGGAATTGGTGTGTCATCAAGATCTGTTCTAAAAAATACAATTCCTGTTCCTACTGGGGCTGGAATCAATTTTACATGAACCAACTTGCCTGTGTGCAATCCCATTCCTGAGAAATTAACAGGAGAGGCAAGGGTATATTGCAAGGATAAGTTTATATCATTTGTAAATTTGGAGGATAGCAATGAATTATATGCGATGTTTACCTTTTTTGAAGCGGGTAGAACCTGCGGATAATTCATAGTTTTCTCCTCTAAATAATTACCAAGATTTAATAACTCACATGAATTTCATTATAATTTTTAGTAAGGGAATACTAGTCAAAGATTATTGCATAGTGTTACGCATTTAATATTTTATTAGAGGCTTCAAAACTTTTGAAGCCTCTAATAAATAATATTATCTTGATTTTCTACGAAGAAAAGCTGGTATATCCAAACTTGCTTCTTCAGCTGAAGATTGACTTTTCTGGTCATTTTTGTTGGAATTCTCACTATTGGAGACAGAGGGTTCATTCTTTTTTTGATGATAGGAAGGTGAACCATTATTGCTTCTTCCTCGTAAGGCACCGGTAACAATACCAAAAAGACTGCGTGAGGGAGCAGTGTTAGTTTCGGGTTCCTGATGACGTGAATCTGAAAATAAACCTGAACGTGGTGATGTTTTTGACACACGTTCTGGGACAGAATCAGGGGAGGGAGGGGTTGGATCATCAGAAAAATTTGTTTGATTCTTTTCTTTCGATTGATCAAATGATGCTTTGGCCTCAGATGATACATTTAGAGAAGATTCATCCGATTTTTTTTCTGTATCAAACTGTGTCTGATTATTTTCAGAAGGTGTATCTGTTTGTGCGTTATCTGAATCTTTTGATTGTGCGGTATCGTTTGAAGATATCTGCTGCTCTTGTTGTACAGTTTGAGATTGCTTTTCATATTGCACTGGGCTGTCTATGCCGGTTGCTACCACTGATACACGAATTTTTCCTGTCAGGTTCTCATCAATGGCGGACCCAAAAATAATATTGGCATCTTCGGCAACTTCTTCACGAATACGGTTGGCTGCCTGATCGACTTCAAACAGAGTCAGATCATCACCGCCCGTAATGTTAATCAACAATCCTTTTGCCCCAGCCATAGACGTATCTTCAAGCAATGGATTGGAAATGGCTTCCTCTGCTGCACGGATAGCCCGATTTTCACCTTCCACCTCTCCTGTTCCCATCATAGCCTTACCCATTTCAGCCATGACTGTTCTGATATCGGCAAAATCAAGATTGACAAGTCCAGGCGACATCATAAGATCTGTCACCCCTTTAACCCCCATATACAACACTTCATCCGCCATTTTGAAAGCATCTTTCCATGTTGTATTTTCAGTTGCTGTACGGAAGAGGTTTTGGTTTGGGATTACGATCAGCGTATCAACAAATTGTTGAAGTTCGGCAATGCCAGCTTCCGCCAATCGAGCCCTGCGAATTCCTTCAAAGGTAAAGGGTTTAGTGACAACTCCGACGGTCAGAATTCCACGTTCACGTGCCATTCTTGCAATGACTGGTGCGGCACCGGTTCCTGTTCCACCACCCATCCCAGCAGTGATAAAAACCATGTGAATATTGTCAAGATGCCGGGCTATTTCATCAGCGGCTTCCTCTGCAGCTGCGCGACCAATATCCGGTTTCGCACCAGCTCCCAGCCCTTGGGTTAGATGGGGACCTAATTGAATACGATTATCAGCATGACTGTTCATCAATTGTTGCGCATCGGTATTGGCAACAACAAATTCTACGCCTTTCAAATGCAATAAAATCATGTTATCCACAGCGTTGGTTCCCCCTCCACCAACACCAATAACAGTAATACGAGGGGTGAAATCTTCATAAGCGGGCTGTGGAATCGTTAAATTGAGTGTCATGAATGTCCTCGAACCGATATTTCGTAAACTATGTGTAAGGTTACAATGGAAAGTTACTATTATACAAAGAAAATATTTATATGTGTATCCTTATAAACTCAATTATTTTTTTAAGGAAACCATTGTTTTTTTTATTCGAGAAATCGAGATCCGCAAGGGTTCTTCCCTCGCCAGCCGCCCAGCAGAGTAAACCGGCAGCAGTAGAAAAGGCAGCCGAGGTTGTACTATCATTGGGTAATCCTATAATATTGTTGGGTTTTCCCAAGCGGATTTGACGGTTCAGGATACGGGCTGCTAAGGGACCGAGTCCTTCAAGTAATGAACCTCCTCCCGTTAATACAACCCTGCCATTTGCTGCTTTGCCAATATTTGAATTATCCAGGCGGTCTCGAATCAATTCAAGTGTTTCTTCTATCCGTGGCCTGATAATAGAAATAACTCTTGATAGCGGAACTTTTGTCATGATTTCGTAATCATCGTCACCGATCATTTGAATGGGCAATTGCTGATATTCGTCGTTATAGGAATATTCAGCACTGCCATATTTAGTTTTAAGCCATTCTGCTGTATCAATTGAGGTTGAAAGAATACCTGCTATATCCCTGGTAATATGTGATCCACCAATCGGAATTTGTGAAGTGTAGAGAAGTTGATTGTCGCCGAAAATGCCAATAGAGGTTGTTCCGCCACCCATGTCCACAATAGTGGCGCCTAAATCCCTTTCGTCTGGTGCCATTACTGCCAGTCCAGCAGCTAGAGGGGTGGATATGATGCTTTCAATTTCCAATTCAGAACGCATTAAGACAGTTGCCAGATTTTTAAGGGATGTGGCGGAAGTGCTGATGATATGTAATGTTGTACTCAGTATTTCACATTGATGTCCTCTGGGATCTTCAACCCCAGCGGTCTCATCAACATTAAAACTTAGAGGCAAGGCATGAATAATTTCACGACCTTCAACTTGGGCTCTCAAAATTCCTTCGTTAACCAGTCGGTATATGTCATGATTGGTGATTTCTCTTCCGCCAATTGGCCATTCGATATTGTAAAGCTGGCTGTCAGGTTTACCGCCAGAAAGATTTACATAAATTTTATTTAACCGACGCTCGGCTGCCTCTTCTGCCTGTCCAACGGCTGAACGGATTGCACGTTCAGCACTTTTAAGATTAATGATACCACCTTGTTTTACGCCATGAGAGCGTCTCCATCCATATCCAAGAACTTTAAGTTTTCCGTTGGATTTACCCTGTCCAATTAGACAGGTGATTTTTGTACTGCCAATATCCAATACACCGAAAACACCGGGTAAAAATTGTTTTTGCGCGGGTAAGTCATCAGGGGGAAATATATTACTTTTTACTAATTGCCTGGATCGGGCAATAGCTATGGTTTGCTTTGCATGATTGGGGGAATTTCCTTGACTTGTTTTATAATTCAGTTGTTTCATGCACTTAACCATTTCCTCAAGAATTACATTATACCAGAAAAGATTTGATCAAGGTGTTTTTTCGTCATTGTCATTAGAGGGTTCCGGATTATCATTTTCAGGATTGGATGGTGTCGGTTCTTTATCTTTTAGTATGATTAAGCGGTCGGGAAGACGCAAATCAATATGTTTCAGGGGACGATCCAGTAACTGGAACTGTTTTTCATATTGAATCAGTCGTTGAATGGCAGCAATTTCCTGATTTTCAGGAAGTAAAATGATTGTACCATTCTTCAAATTCAGGTTCCAGCGTCTATTCCCGATTCTTACGGCTGCCACCATACGATTTTTGATATCTGGATAAACGGATAAAATGTCGATCAAATCGGAAGCTGCTGTATTTGCACCAATACCGACAACCAAGGGAAGTTTTAAAAAAGCCTGTCCATCTTTTCCATTCATTCCCTGATCGTTGACAATGTTTCCTTTTTTATCAATAAGTTTGAATTTT
Source organism: Commensalibacter sp. M0133 (assembly GCF_016101485.1). Classification (NCBI taxonomy): domain Bacteria; kingdom Pseudomonadati; phylum Pseudomonadota; class Alphaproteobacteria; order Acetobacterales; family Acetobacteraceae; genus Commensalibacter; species Commensalibacter sp. M0133. The sequence goes on along the minus strand of NZ_JACFQI010000001.1, from coordinate 945,390 downwards.
CCTTGGTTTTGCCAAACGGCAAAGGGACTGCGTTCAATAATGTGGACAATTAAAGTATCCGGTAATTGACGTTTGATAACGGCATAATTGACAAAAGTTAGGCCATTTAGGCGTTTTTGCGCATCTTTGATGGAAAAATTAAGGATCGGATCACCAATGTTGATACCAAGGGCCTGTTTTATTTCATATTCAGTGGTCAGTTTACAGCCATCAATAATGATATGAGCCAGTTTCATCGGAACAAGTTTGGCTGTTTTTGTTCTGAAAAGTGAAAATTCCTGTTCCGATGCGAACTTATAAATGGCCCATCCACCCCCGATAAAAAGCCCAAGGATGATAAGAAGAAAGAAAAAGGGTCGAAGCATCCGTTTCAAACGGCGATAGGCTATTTTTTGTTTTGAGGGACGATCATCCTGATGATTCGGTCGCCTTTTCAAGTACGACATTTTGCTTTTTCCACAAGATGTGAACATAGTTCGGGATAGGTTATCCCACAAAAAGCGGCTTGTTCTGGCAGCAGAGAAGTTTTGGTCATGCCGGGTTGTGTATTTACTTCCAGAATATACAAATCACCAGGTTGGTCTTGTGTTTCATTGTGATTATCGTAACGAAAATCAGTACGGGAAACAGAATCACATCCTAGAATCTTATGAGCTTTTTGCGCATAGTCTAACGCTGTCTGAAAAGCTTGCGGATGTATAACCGCGGGGACAGTATGGGTTGATTGTCCAGCTTGATATTTTGCGTTATAATCGTAAAAAATATGTGTTCCAGATGATATATCGGTTACGGTAAGGGCTTTGTCATCAAGCACGCAGACTGTTAGTTCTTTTCCTGGAATAAATTGTTCAATCAGGGCTTCTTGACCAAAGATCCATTCCTTTACGATTTTTTCACGTTGTTTCTGTCGGATACTGGCATCGTTTGATTGGATGATATGAACACCTACAGATGATCCTTCTTGAATGGGTTTTACCACATATGGAACAGGTAAGGGATCCCCTGAATCCAACAGCGTGATAGGAACAGATTTACCTTTAGCCACCGGAAGACCGGCTTCAAGAAGTAAAATACGGGTAATCTTTTTATTCATCGCGATTGCTGAGGAACATATATTTCCATGGGTGTAGGGTATATTCAACCATTCCAAAACACCCTGAATGGCTCCATCTTCGCCAAAGTTTCCATGCAGAGCATTAAAAACAACATCGGGACGGTTTTTGGTCAGTGAATTGACAATTTCATTTAAATTATCGTTGGCGATTAAATCCGTTACTTCATAGCCTGCCGTATTCAATGCCTCGATTATATTCTCACCACTGGCCAGACTGACTTCTCGTTCAGATGATAATCCTCCCCGCAGAACGGTTACTCGTTTAGCTGACATACTTATTTTCCCTTTGAGCATAAGGTATTCCGATACGTTTTATTTCCCATTCAAGTTCAATACCAAAATCGTTGAAAACCCGTTTTCTTAATTCCTCGCCTAAATTTTCAAGATCGCCAGCTGTCGCTTCCCCTGTATTGATTAAGAAATTACAATGTTTTTCACTGACTTTTGCCCCTCCCATGGTAAGCCCTCTGCCTTTAACCATATCGATAAGTTCCCAGGCCTTGTAAGAGGAAATATTCGGTAAGGGGTTGCGAAAAGTGGAACCACCTGTTCTTGAATGAATTGGCTGTGAATTTTCGCGTTGAGCTTTTATTTCGTCCATTGTTTTGTGTATGGTATCTTTGTTGCCGGGTTTACCCCGCAATCTTACACGAGTGACAATACCATCGGGTGGTAAAACAGAATGACGATAGCTTAATTTTAGGTCAGATGAGGAAAGACGGAATAAATCTCCGTTTCGAGTAAGTATTTCTGCCCAGTCCATAATTGTTGCAATATCGGAACCATGGGCTCCTGCATTCATTTTGACTGCCCCTCCAATACTACCGGGAATACCACTCAAGAATTCCATACCTGTTAAACCAAGCTGGGCGGCATATTCCGCGATTGTCATATCCAAACAAGCTGCACCTGCAACAAGTCCTTCACGGTCGGGAATAATTTCATGAAATCCCTTGCGCAATTGAAAACTTATTCCTTGAAGCCCACCGTCACGAATAAGAAGATTGGAGGTGGCCCCTATGGTAAAATAAGGCCACTCCAAGGGCATTGTTTTAAGAATATAGGCAAGATCTTCCGTGTCTGCGGGGTTGATAAGGATTTCGGCATTACCTCCTACACGAAACCAGCTTCTGTTTTTCAACGGGGCATTGTAGGTTACGCGTCCCCTCAGTTCGGGTAATAAATCGGAAATTGCTTCTTTGGTGAAAAGCCCCGTAGACATTAATTTTATCCTTTATTTCATTTTTTTTGTAAGGCTTTTAATTGTTCGGGCAAAGCATGGGCCCAATTTGTAATGGAACCTGCTCCCAAACAGATAACGAAATCTCCAGGTTCGGCAATTGCATTAATCATTTCTGCCAATTGATCGTGTTGGGGCAATGCAACGACAGATTGATGTCCATGCGCTCGCAACCCTTCAACAAGCGCTTCTTTATTGATACCTGGAATAGGAGTTTCTCCTGCTGGATAGACATCAGAAACAATGACAGTGCTGGCATCATTCATGCAGGAGCAGAATTCGGGAAATAAATTTTGTAATCTTGAATAACGGTGTGGTTGAATGACTGCAATGACATTATGAGTGGTTGCCTGTCTGGCAGCTTTCAAAACCGCTGCAATTTCGACGGGATGATGTCCGTAATCGTCAATAATGGTAATTTTGTTGACTTCCCCGACACGAGTAAAACGACGTTGCACTCCCTTGAAACCGGCAAAGGCAGAACGAATGTTGTCTTCACTGATATCCATTTCCAAGGCTACGGCAATAGCGGCAAGGGCATTTTGTACATTATGCTGCCCGAGCATTGGAATACGGAATGGACCCAGATGTCGATTGATCTGTTTTTGCCGATCTGTAAAGACAACGTTAAATGTTGTTCCTAACTTATCCATAATAACCTTTTCCGCCCGCACATCAGCTTGTGGGGAAAAACCATAAGTAATGAGACGACGGTCTGAAAGTCGGGGTAACATTTTTTGGACGCTGGGATGATCAATACATAAGACAGCAAAACCGTAAAAGGGGATATGGGAAACAAATTGCTGATAGGCATCTTCCATGGCCTCGACTGTTCCCCAATGATCCATATGTTCTGGATCCATGTTGGTAACAACTGCTATAACAACGGGGAGGCGAAGAAAGGAGCCATCACTTTCATCTGCCTCAACAACCATCCAGTCTCCAGATCCCATTCTTGTATTGGTACCGTATGCTTCAATTATTCCGCCATTGATAACTGTTGGATCAAGTTTGGCATATTCGAGCAATGTTGCGATAAGGCTTGTAGTTGTTGTTTTTCCATGAGTTCCGCCCACAGCAATTGACCAGCGTAACCGCATAAGTTCCGCAAGCATTTCCGCTCTTTGTACAACAGGTATAAAATGAGCCCTGGCTTCTATAACCTCTGGATTGTCTTTATTAATGGCAGAAGAGACAACGACAACTTGAGCTTTTCCAAGGTTTTCCGCCCTATGACCAATTTTGATCGGAATGCCTAATTTACGCAGTCTTTCCACATTAGCGTTTTCCGCAATATCAGAACCCTGAATATGATAGCCTAGATAATGTAGAGTTTCAGCAATACCGGACATGCCAATACCACCAATACCGACAAAATGAATGATACCAATTGAAAGAGGAAGGGATCTCATGAAAATGCTCTTGTTAAATGAAGTTAGGATGATAGATCTGCAACAGATCGCTCTATTAAATCAGCCAGATTTTTTGCCGCATTGGGATAGGCAGTTTTATGGGATAAGGCAGCTTTTTGCAATTTTTCTGGATGGCTGAACAAATCATTAATTAATTGCGTTAGGTTTGCAACAGTAAAATCAGGTTGATTAATCAACCATGCCGCTCCTTCTTTCTCAAGAATTTGGGCATTATAATACTGTTCTTTGTTGGCGGCATGGGGATAGGGAACTAAAATAGCCGGACGGTTAGTCAGGGCAAGTTCTGCCGTGGATGATCCTCCTGATCGGCCAATTACCAGGTGGGCTTTTTGCAAAAGATCTCCAATGTTCGTTAAAAAAGGTGATAGCTCTGCTTTTATTTCGTTTTTCTGATAATATCGGGTTATTGTTTCAATATCTTCTTGACGTACCTGTTGCGTGATGCGCAGTTTTTTACGTAAGGATAGAGAAAGATTTCCCAAAGCGCAAGGAACAATTTCACCAAAAATTCTTGCTCCTAAAGATCCTCCCCAGATTAATAGATGAATTGTTTCTTTAGGAGGTTCATAAACGGATGGATAAAGGGAGGTGATATCAGGTCGCACGGGAAGACCGGTTACTACTATTTTATCAGAATTGGAAAGCCCTTTCGTGACAGGAAAAGATGTCGCTATTTTGGTGGCGAAAGGTGCAAGAAAGGCATTGGCCTTGCCAATAATTGCGTTACCTTCATGAAGAATGATGATGGGTCTATTTTTTTTGGACAATAATCGTGTGGCAAAAAGAGGCGGAATGGAAGGATATCCACCAAATCCGACAATTGCAGAAACGTGATTCTGAACCAGGATCTTTCTTGCCTCGATAATCCCCTTCATCAAGGAAAAGGTATTACCTATTTTTTTCATTATTGTTTTTTTGTTGATGCCAGCACTATCAATAACGAATTGACGAATGTCATGCCATGAAGCCAATTCTCGATCTTCAATCCTTTTATCCGTCATAAAAAACACAGGATAATCTCGTCTGGTGAGCTGTAGGGCAAGGGATTTGGCTGGGAAGAAATGACCACCTGTTCCCCCTGCGGCAATGGCTATAGCAGGTTTGTTCATTGAACTAAATTTCTCTTACTGAATGGCTGGAAACCATTTTTTGAAAATTTGGGGGGCTCTATCCTGTGTCTTGTCAAAGCAAGCACCATACCAATGGCCAATGCAACAGACATGGCGGATGAACCACCGTATGAGATGAAAGGTAAGGTCATGCCTTTTGTTGGAATAAGGTGAAGGGTAGAGGCCATGTTGATAAAAGCTTGTAATCCAAAACCGGTAATGATGCCTGTTGTTGCCAAAATGATGAAAGGATTGTCTTCCTTGATCATTTTTAACAAAGAACGTACAACAATGAAACAGAATATTAAAATAATAATCATGCAAACAATCATTCCGTATTCTTCACCCGCAACAGCAAACACAAAATCAGCATGTGCATCGGGCAAGAGATCTTTCACGCGTCCTTCACCCGGTCCACGTCCCATCATTCCACCATTTCCAAACGCACGCATAGCGGTGTCAATCTGATAATGATCACCAACATTGGGATGAAGAAAGCGTTCAACACGAGAACGTACATGTGGAAAAACGGTATAGGCACCGATAAAAGCGGCAATCATGGCCCCAAAAGCAGAAAATACCCAAAACAGGTTGAGACCATTTACGAAAAGCTGGGTTAGCAAAACAGCGGTAATTACGACAAGCATGCCGATATCGGGTTGAGATTTTAAAAGGAAAAGGATAATACCATAAAAAATAAAAGTTATGAGAAGATTAGGAATATAAAATCGCTTGTTCCATCGAGTTAAAAACCAAGCCGTTAAAACCGCAAAGCAGGGTTTTAAAAATTCAGAAGGCTGGACAGACATCATTGGTAAGGCAATCCATCTACGGGCCCCCTTGATTTCCATACCATGAACAAGGGTATAGGCGGTTGCCAGTATGGCGATAAAACTTCCAATAATTCCAAGTCTTTTTATCCCCTCCACAGACAGCATTGAGGTAACCATGATAATCAGGGCTGCAATGCTCAGGAACATGATCTGTTTAAAGATAAACATGTCTCGTGATGCTCCAATTCTCTGTGCAACGGCAGGGCTGGCGGCCAGCATTAAAATATAGCCAAACCCGATCAACAAACCGACACTTCCCAACATCCAATGATCGATATTTCGCCACCATCGTGCCAGTAATGAATTATCGAGACGGGAAACATTGGACATGATAAATTTCCTAATCGTTCAGGGTTTGACGGAATGATGTTTCTAGTTGATTGACAAGTTGAATAAACACATTCCCTCTTTCCTCAAAGCTATCAAACTGGTCAAAGCTGGCACAGGCAGGAGAGAGCATTACAGTATGAATATGATGTTGTTTGGCAAATGAAAAAGCGAGAGGGACTGCTTGATCAAGTGTGTGAACAATCTGGTAATGGACGTGATATCTATCCAGGGTTTTTGCTAGCAGTGGTGCATCTTTACCAATTAATAAAGCGAATTTTATTTTAGAAAAATAGGGTGCAAGATCGTCTATTCCTTTAGCCTTGGCCAATCCACCAGCAATCCATACGATTTTATTATAGCAGGTAAGTGCCTTCGAGGTCGCATCTGCATTGGTGGCTTTACTATCATTGATAAAAGTCACTGAATCAATGGTTGCGACAGGTCGCTGTCGATGGGCAAGTCCATTAAAAGAATTAAGACTTTCCGCTATCTGTTGCCGTGCAACGCCCAAAGCGAGGGCCATTGCCGTTGCAGCCGCAGCATTCTGTGCATTGTGTTGCCCTGGAAGAAGCCTTGCTTGATTTAAATCAGCAATAATGCCTTTCTTGTCTTGCAGAAGATGCTGATCAATCCAAAAATCGGCATTGATAACTTTTTTCCCAGATATTTTTTTAACGGGAATATCATTTTGGACAAGCCGTTTTGCAATAGATTTACAGTAATCATCCTCAATTCCAATAACTGCCATATCCTGTTGATTTTGATGATCAAAAATATGATATTTGGCTTGAACATATCCTTTCATGTCTCCATGCCGTTCAATATGATCTGGCGTAATATTTAACAAGCATGCGATATCTGCTTTGAAACTGGATAAGCGCTCAAGCATATAGGAGGACATTTCAAGAATGTAAACACCATCGTCCTCCAAATATGGAAGGGATAGGGATGCCGGTCCCAGATTACCTCCTGCTACAGATGGTATTTTAGCTTCTGTTAGAATATGGTTTAGTAAAACTGTGGTCGTTGATTTACCATTTGTTCCAGTTATAGCCACGAAACGTGCTCGGGACCCCGATTTTTTGATAGCTTGATATAAAATCTCTGCATCTGAAAGAATTGGAATTGCATTCATCCGGGCAAGTTCTGCAACAGGGTGGGGTTTTGGTAAAAAATGCGGAATACCAGGAGATAAAATTAAGGCATTGAAATTTTCCAGGTTTTTAAAAGGTGCAAGATGGGGCTTTAACTTTTCAGGGATTTGCTGACGAGCTTTGGGTTGATCATCCCAGACCTGTATTGTTGCTCCCATTTGCAAGAGACGTTGGGAAGCGGCAATGCCATTTTTACCTAACCCTAAAATGGCGTAATGATTATTTTTGAATAAATCTTTTGGGAAATCCATTTTAACGCAGTTTCAATGTTGCTAAACCAATAATGCCTAAAATAATGGAAATAATCCAGAAACGAATAACAATTTTTGATTCGGCCCATCCTTTTTTTTCAAAATGGTGATGTAAAGGTGCCATGAGAAAGATTCTTGTTTTAGTTTTTTTATACCATGCGACTTGAATAATGACGGATAGCGTTTCAATTACAAATAAACCGCCGACGATACACAAGACCAGCTCATGTTTTACGGCAACGGCAACAGATCCAATGGCGCCACCCAATGAAAGAGAGCCTGTGTCCCCCATAAAAACAGAAGCCGGAGGGGCGTTAAACCATAAAAATCCTAGTCCTGCCCCTATGACAGCAGCACAGAATATGGCCAACTCCCCAGTTTTAGGAATAAAATGCAATTGTAGATAATCGGCAAAAACACTATTTCCGACAATATAGGCAATCAGTGCAAAAACAAAAAAGGAGATAACAACTGGAACAATGGCAAGCCCGTCAAGTCCATCCGTGAAATTAACCGCATTACCAAAACCACTTATGACAATCATCCCAAAAAGAGGGAAAAAATAGCCCAATGGAATAAGGACATTTTTAAGAAAAGGAAGCGCTAGATCATTGGCCATTCCTGAAGGGGTCAGTTGTTGTAAAAAATAAGTTGCAACCAGTGAGATTAAAAATTCCCCGCCCAAACGTGTGCGTTTACTTAATCCATCACTGTTATGTTTTGCCAGTTTTTTATAATCATCAAAAAAACCTATCAGGCCAAATCCAAAGGTGACAAATAGTACGATCCAGATAAATCCGTTGGTCAGGTCAGCCCATAAAAGCGTTGAAATTAATAAAGTGGATAAAATTAAAATTCCTCCCATAGTAGGAGTTCCTGCTTTTTCTTTCAAATGCCGTTCCGGGCCAAGGGCACGAATGGGCTGACCTTCACGCTGAATCTGGTGAAGTTTGGCTATTATATAGGGACCCAACCAAATGCTAAGGAAAAAAGCCGTGAAACAGGCGGCAACAGCACGAAATGTTATATAACGAAAAAGATTAAGTAAAAAGGCATAGGCCAGCCTATGATGCATAATCAGATCATATAGCATTAATTTTTCCTTTGATTCATTTTTTGAGTTAACGCCCTAACAATTTTTTCCATATGCATTCCATGACTTCCTTTCACCAGAACAGTGTCTCGATCTTGCAATTGCTGATGAATGAAAGGGATTAGCTGTTCTGCATTTTTACACCATTTCCCTTGTATAGGTCGGGGAAGTTGATCAAATACAATTTTCATTGAGGAGCCGCAAGTAAAAACAAGATCAGAATTCTGTATAATACTGGGAATCAAGGAGAGATGCTCCTTTTCGCTATATTCACCCAGTTCGAATATATCCCCTAAAACTGCGATACGTCGTTTGGGACTCAATAATGTCAGGGTTTTTAATGCGGCCTGAATTGAAAGGGTTGATGCATTATAGCTTTCATCTAGAAGAATTCCTGTTTTATCTATCAAAGGTAAGATTTCTCCTCGTCCTGACCCAGCTGTAAATTGATGCAGGGCGGTAATTGCCTGTTGCAAATCGAGTTTCAAGGAGAATACTGCACCGAGTACAAGGGAGGCATCATGAATGAGATGTTGTCCGGGAGACGCAAGAGAGACGGAAAAGGTTTCATTAACTGTTTTAAATTTGAAGATTGAATAATCTGCATCAAGATTTATGGATCGGATTTGAAAATCAGCCTTTTCTGATAAACCTGTTCTGTAAAGATAAACATGATATTGTATTGCTCGTTTTTCAAATAAAGTGAAATCATAAACTGTTTCAGGCAGAATAAGGATGCCGTTTTTTGACAGAGCGGTGATAATCTGGCTTTTTTCCTCGGCAATTGCATCCAGGGTTTTCATCAATCCAAGATGGGAGGATGATACCGTAGTAATAATTGCTATGTCAGGTTTCACCATGGCAGCAAGGGGCGCTATTTCGCCACTGTGGTTCATGCCAATTTCACTGATACAATAGTCGGCATCAGAGGGAAGCCTTGCCAAAGTGAGGGGAACGCCCAGATGGTTATTATATGAACCTTCGGCAGCATGAATTTTTCCAAAAGGCTGCAAAGCGTTTTTAAGCATTTCCTTTGTTGTGGTTTTACCGACACTTCCAGTGATCGCTATGGTTTTTCCATGAAAACGCTGTCTGGCATAAATCCCCATTTTTGTAAGGGCATGTAACGTATCCGAGACAATTAAAAAGGGTAATTGACTGTTAAATTGGGAAGGAATATGCGTGACAATGACACAAGATGCTCCATTGGCAAGAGCCTGTTGAATATAGTCGTGACCATCGCTATTTTCACCTTGAATGGCAATAAAGATATCCCCGGGTCGTAAGGTTCTGGTATCAATGGAGACACCCGTTCCATGTATGGCCTGATGAATGGATAAGGCACCTCCAGTGGCCTGGATAAGATCAGTTTCGTTCCAAAGGAATGTCATAAATATCTCATATATTTCTGTACTATTTTTACATCATCAAAACGATGGATAGTATTCCCGATAATCTGGCCTTGTTCATGCCCCTTACCAGCAATAACTAAAATATCGCCAGGTTGAAGTTTTTTTACTGTTTGTGCAATGGCCTCTTCTCTGCCAGCGATTTCAACGGCCCGTGGAAAACCTTTTTTAATTTCATTACGGATCAGTGCGGGATTTTCATGCCGGGGATTATCATCCGTAATAATGACATGGTCTGCATATTTCCCCGCCTCAAGAGCCATCAGAGGGCGTTTGCCTTTGTCACGGTTTCCACCTGCCCCAAATATAATATATAACTCATGATGAACATGTGGACGCAAAGATTGTAAAAGATGGGTCAATGCATCAGGTGTATGGGCATAGTCAACATAAACAGTTGCCCCATTTGGTAAGATGGCAGCCTGTTCCATGCGTCCTTTCACGCCTTTTAGTTTGGGAAGTAGAGGAACAAGGGATTCAAGATGTTCAGAATCTTTTGCGATAAGTGCCATAGAAAGTAGAATATTATCTATCTGGTAACGGCCAAGTAAAGAAAGGGTTGTTGTAACACGGTTTCCTGAAGCTGTTTTATAGGTTATTTCCTGACCATGGGGTAAGGGTTTAACATGATTTAGACGCAAAAAATTTCCTTTGATGCCAACTAGTCTCAATTGTTGTTTTCTTTTTTTTATTATATTTAATAATGTTTCAAGAACGGATGCATTCATATCACTGTTCAATGCGGCAATGGCATTTGATGGTAATATATCTGTAAATAATCTTTGTTTTGCCTGAAAATATGCTTCAAAACTGTGATGGTAATCCAGATGATCCCGGGTTAGATTTGTAAAAGCTGCCGCTTCTAATTCAATATTGTCAAGCCGATATTGAGCCAATCCATGTGAAGATGCTTCCATGGCAACATGTGTTACATGTTTTTTGGAAAGATTTTGCATAATTTCATGTAAAATAATAGTGTCAGGTGTGGTTAATACCGGTCCTGTATAATGATAGCCAGCATTATTGAGAACGCCCAAAGTGCCAATTGAAGCGGATTTCAGATTTTCCAGTTCCCATAACTGTCTGGCAAAATTGACGGTGCTTGTTTTACCATTTGTACCTGTAACCGCTATTTTATGATGGGGTAACTTCGGATAAAATAAGGAAGTTATTTTTGCTATCACTTGACGGGGATTATCACAGTAAATGGGAACGCACTGGCTCGGCAAATCCATGTTTGACCCATTGGTCAAGAGAATCGTATTGGCTCCATTTTCAATGGCCTGTTGAATGAATGCTTGTCCATCAAGCTGATTTCCAGGCAAAGCGGCAAAAAGAAAATCTTTTTGCACTTTCCGGCTGTCCAGTGCAATTCCCCTTATTTCATGATTGGGGAAATAATCGGGAATATTGATATAGGATCGTAATGTATCAAGTGAAATCATGGTAAAATGAAACTGATTATTCTGAAGGGGAAGAGGATGATATATTTTTGTGTCTAGATTTTGTTTTTAATGCGGATTTTGTTTGTCGATTAAGGCGAGGATCGCCCGGATCATTTCCTGGACCGAGAGCTTTTACTCCTCTAGGAACCGCAGGACGTAGAGGAATGGATAACTCATTATCTATCCTTCCGGCGTTCTTTATATCTGGAAATAATCCAAGCATGGGTCCAATACGTGCAATGATTTTGGATACAGTTGGTGCCGCATTCCATCCGGCTGTTGTCCAGCCATGGGTAAATTTGGTTGGCTTTGGACTATCCAGCATGACATAGACAGCATATCGGGGATTGTTCATCGGAAAAACAGCAGTGAAGGCTGATACATTGACATGTTTTAAATAACCCCCACCTTTTCCCACTTTTTCACTGGTACCAGTTTTCCCTCCTACAAAATAACCTGGAACCTCTGCGTTTTTGCCCGTTCCCTGTGTAACATCTAAACGAAGTATTTTCCTTAGAATAAGGGAATTTTTATCGGAAATAACTTTTTCTCCATCAGGTATGTCAGTTCTAGATGAGGTTGGATCAATAATTACCGGAGGCATTGTCTCATCCTGTCTTGATAATAGAGTGGGCCTGATCAGGTAACCGTCATTCACTGTTGCCGCGGTTCCTCGAACAATGGCTAAAGGGGATTGTGCGATACCGTGACCAAAGGCGACAGTCATGATGGTGGATATTCCCCAATTTCTGGCAGAAGGCACCAAAGGACGACCTGCTTCGGGTAGTTCAATTGGAACGCGTGCTAAAAAACCCATTCTTTGTAACCAGGCACGCTGTTTTTCTCCCCCAACATCAAGGGCGATGTGTGCAGATGCAGGGTTTGAGGAATAGGCCAATACTTCAGGTAAGGAAAGATAGGGAGCAAAATGATCTGTTTTCAAGTCGTGAATGGTAAAGCGACCCACTCTGACTGGTGCTGTTGCAAAACGGTCCCAAATATGTATACCGCCAACTTCCAAAGCCATAGCTGCGTTTTGAAGCTTAAAGGTTGATCCAGGTTCGTACATCCCGTTTGTGGCGCGATTGAATCTTTGATTTGGGGGGGCTTTATTGAAAAAATTTGCATCATAATCGGGTAAACTCACCATTGCCAGAATTTCCCCGGTATGAACATCCATGATAATACCGCATGCAGCTTCTGCCTGAAAAGTTTGCATCGCTGCCTCCACTTCTTCCTGTACCGCGGTTTGAACATGCGTATCAATGGATAATCTTAAAGAGGAATGATCATTCATCAAGCGCTGGTCAAGATATTTTTCAATACCTGCAATACCGTGATCATCAATATCCACGCTGCCGAGAATATGGGCTGCCAATCGTCCTAGTGGATAATGTCTGCGTTCGCCACTTTCAAAATAAATTCCTGGAATGCCAAGGTTATTGATATCAATTTCCTGTTTTGGAGAGATATCGCGAGCTATATAAACAAACTGTTTTTTAGACGAGAGTCTTTGAGTGGTTTTTTCAAGATTTAGATTGGGGAGAATGGATTTCAGTTTTTGAGCAACATTGTCAGGGTCAATAATTTCGACAGGATTTGCATATAACTGTGCCACGGGGAGAGAGATGGCCAAAATCTGTCCATTTCTGTCAATAATAGAGGCTCTGTGGATTTGAGGTAACGAAAAATCTCCAGCAATGGTTCCTTTTGGATCGCTAATTGGAATTGGGGGAACCTGGGGAGCGATTTGCTGTTTTTGAGGGGGCAAAGGTGCTATGATGGTTGCGAAAATTAATTTTAGCATAACCGCGCCATAAATGACGCAGAAGCCGCATGCTGTGATAAATAAGCGAAGTCTGGTTTTATCTATTTGATAGGTATTAATTTTTTTTTTTTGATTTTTTTTTCTTTTTTCAAAGGATTGTCTATAAGGTTGACCCTTTTGTGAACCTTTTCCATAATTTATCATTTATTTTAACTTTATAGAATTCATTGAGAAAAAGGAACAGGTGCGGGTAGGGAATCATCAGCGTCGTCCCCAAAGGCTGATTCAGAATGATAATGCTGTTTTTGTTTGCTGTTTTGGGCGATTTTTACCGGCGTCGCATGTTTTGGTTTTGCTTTGGTTGATACGATGGTGTGTATTTCTTTTTTACCGATGGTGCTATTGTTATTCTTTTCTTTTACAATTGACATCGGCTCGGAACTGTCAGCAATTGAAAATGCTGGTCGAACTGCAGGTTTATGAGCGGATTTTTTGATTAAGGCTGTTGTTTTGATATTTTTTTTATCAATTCGTGGGATATCAGGGAAATCATTGGTTGCTAGATTTTCGTCATCATCCCTAACATTTTGAACAGGTTTGGTTCTGATAGGAGATTTTTTAATGTTTTTGTTTGAAATATCATCAGAGGAATCAATTGTATTGTTCGTTTTTTTAGCAGTGTAGATTTCGGGTTTTCTGGAAGGGGAATTGAAGGATGAAGATTGGTTTTCTTCATCCGAAGTGCTCGGTTTTGTTGGGGAGCCATTATGTTGCCTGGTCGTATTACTTGAATGTTGCCTGGTCGTATTACTTGAAACAATAGCAGGTTTGGGCTTGTCATCAGGGTTGTTCAAGGTTTGTCCATGATTATTAGCGACTGCAAGGAGCAGCTGTTTGCGTGTTTTATCTTCAATCTGTTCCTCTTGGATGGGAGGAAGCACATTGAGCAAGGATGACATTTGTACAAATTGAGTGGGAGCCAGAGGGTGCAATTTTGGCAGAAAGTTGTTGGCCAGAGTTTTTAAACGGTCAGGCTGATTAAGTAAAGTCCATTCTGTCCGTAACATTGCCGTCCGGGCTTTTAGCCGTTTCGTATCATGCACAATTTTGGCGATTTGATGATCCAGTACGGTGGTTTTATGTTTTTGAGTGTACAGGATCATTCCAGATAGGCCGGCAAGTACTGAGCAAAATAACGTTAATGGACGGATTATCATCAGGATATACTCCTTGTTTTCTGCCCTGCAAGACGTTTAATGGCTCGTAATTTCGCACTTCGTGAACGGGGATTTAAAAGGGCTTCATGTTTTGAAGGGCGAAGAGGCTTATGGGTTAGGGCTTCAAACTTAATCAGTTCGGATTTTTGATGTAGGGATTGAGGATGATGTCTTGAAGGACTTGCAATATTGCCAGTTGCCTGATTCATGATTTCTTTGACAATACGGTCTTCCAGGGAATGAAATGAGACAACAATCAGTTTTCCATCTGGTTTAAGAAGGGAAAGTGCACTTGTTAAGACTTGCCTGATTTGTGTCAATTCATCATTGACGGCAATTCTTAGCGCCTGAAAAGATCGAGTTGCGGGATTAATTTCATTTTTTTTGGACGGAACAATCCTTTTAATCAGGTTTGCCAGTTGTTGTGTTGTTTCAAAAGGTTTTTCAAGTCTATCCTGAATGATGGCTCGAGCGATACGACGTGAGAAACGTTCCTCACCATAATACCATAGAATATCTGCCAATTCGGTTTCGGACAACTGGTTAACAAGATCAGCCGCAGTTTTTCCAGATTTACTCATTCTCATATCCAGCGGTCCATCAAACCGGAATGAAAAACCTCTTTCTGCCTCGTCCAACTGAAAAGAGGAAACTCCCAGATCAAGAACAATACCATCCAGAGATTGGATGTTATTTTCATGAGCAAGCGTTTCAAGTTGAGCAAAATCCCCCTGTAAAAGACGAAGCGTGGGATAGTCGTCAACAATTTTTTGTCCTCGCCTGATGGCATCGGGATCACGATCAATTCCCCATATATTGCAATTGGCTGCGGAAAGAATGGCCTTGCTGTACCCACCTCCACCAAATGTTGCGTCAATATAAACCGCTTCGGATTTTGGTTGTAAAAGGTCAATTACTTCGTTAAGCATGACGGGGAAATGACCATTGATATCAATTGCTGAATAATTGTCGGCCATGATTATTGGTCCGCTTGCTCAGTTTTAGCCTTGGCGGCGTGTGGTAGAATGACCATTTTTGTTCGTTTAAGCACGGATTCATAATGTTTTTGTGCGGCTACAGGTTCCCAAATTTGGAAAATTGTCCCAAGTCCCATAAAAGTGACCTTATTGGTCAAGTTGGCATGTTGTTTTAGAATGTCAGGAAGGATAATCCTTCCCTCACGATCAACTTCAATAGGCCAGGCCTGAGCGTAAATAAGGGTTGCGAGGTCATTATGTTCTGTTGAAAGAATGTTGACATCATCCAATACGGCGG
Organism: Commensalibacter sp. M0133; assembly: GCF_016101485.1. Lineage (NCBI taxonomy): Bacteria > Pseudomonadati > Pseudomonadota > Alphaproteobacteria > Acetobacterales > Acetobacteraceae > Commensalibacter > Commensalibacter sp. M0133. The sequence goes on along the minus strand of NZ_JACFQI010000001.1, from coordinate 929,719 downwards.
TCAGTTTGTTGAAAATTGCAAATGGCCATCCTTCGATACAGGGTAAAGTATGAGAGGGGCGAAGAATAAAGGAAAGTTCTTCCTTGGTGGTTTTTTCTTTGCGTAAATTTAAGCGGAAATTTGCTGGAATAGATACTCTTCCTTTGGCATCCAGTCGATTTTGATGTGATCCAAGGAACAAATTCATTACAGGCTATCCCAGATTTAATTTGAATTGATATTGATCTTTGCTTTTGTTTTACATTATAGCCTTTGGGATATCATGGGTAAATATGGGAGGTCAAATAATTACGTTGGAAATCACTTTTATTTCATGAAATCATGATTGAGATGTATATGAAGTATCGTTAAAATGCCGTAAAAATTATAGTTTTGCATCTTGATGGAAATTTATGGATAAAATTAAAATCAGATAGCGTGTAAGCCGGGTTCTGTTTTTATGAAACATAAATGATGATCATTCATCTTGAATACGATTCGCACCGTATTTCATGCAACCAACCCAGGTAACAGGGCGGAAAAACCCTGATTTAACTGTAAATCTGTTACCTCTATTAGGTTTTGCTCCCGGTGGGGTTTACCATGCCATTCCTGTTGCCAGTCATGCGGTGTGCTTTTACCACGCCTTTTCACCCTTACTTGCATTTATAAATAAATTGGCAAGCGGTTTGTTTTCTGCGGCACTTTCCCTAAGGTCACCCTCGCCAGTCGTTAACTGGCACCGTTTTTCCGTGGAGCCCGGACTTTCCTCTATTTACGATGCAGATCATGTAAATAGCGATCATCTGGCTATCTGATGGTGTTAAGATGTCGCTATTTCGTGCAAAAAGCAAGATGATTTTATAAAATATCCAACAGGTGAATGATTTTAAAGCTGCATTATGGATGTGAAATTAAAATTTTCCCCTTCTGGGTTTTCACCAATACGAAGAATTCCGGGTTTTAAAATTTTATAGGGGGGAACGGGAAGGTTATAAGGTGCTGGCACATTGTTATATACTCTTCCCGCCAAATCAAATTTAGATCCATGACACGCACAATTGTAATATCCGCCCAGTGAATTTCCCAAATTAAGGCTCGGAATACATCCGAGATGCGTGCATACACCAATCAAAACCGCAATTTCTGGCTGAATTGATCGGTGCCAGTTTCTTGTATAGGGAGGTTGTTGCAACTCTTTACTGCTTGGATCACGTAAACGGATCAAAAGTTCTTTGTCTTGTAAAAGTGCAAGTGTTTTGGCTGGACGATGAAGAATAAATACAGCATGTCCCTGCCACATAACGGTAATTTGCTGACCCTCTTTAAGCGAGGAAATATCAACATCCGTGTAATTATGAGTGATGGTGGTATTTTGAGTGTTTAAACTGTTTATAAAAGGCCATGTGCAAACCACACCTCCTACCGTTACTGAACTTGCGGTAAGCAGGGTTAGGAAACTACGACGTGGTACAGTAGGGGGAGAGGAAGATTGATTCATTATGAAAGTTGATATAATGATTATTTAATGAAGCGGATAAAAATGATTGGGTGTATTTTTATCAATTTGTATACTACCATTTTGCCTATTAACACGAAAGGTAAAAATTGTCGGGAAATTCTTTCTTGTATTCAGACATTCCTGATTGTGTTTTTCATGAATTTCAACATTTAAAATTGTTGATCCATCATCATTGTTGATCACGGGAATTAAGCATCTAAGAGGGATTTCTGTTAGATTTTTATCTGTGATGGTCTGTTTTAGATATTTTATTACAGATTGATTATTAGACCAGTCGATTTTCTGTCTTACAAACTGATCGGTCAATTGATCCAACCAACCCATTTCTTGGCAAAAAATAATACCGCCAGATAAGAGTAGCGCAACAATCACGCGTTGTATTATTCTTTTCTTTAAAGAGTTTCTTGATGGAGGAAATGCAGGTCTATCGGATTTTGTCATCAGTTTTTCAGATTGATCAAATAATGGGATTATATAATTAAGTTAAAAAATGAAACTGGATAATCAATATTGAGACTTTATTTAATTCAAAATGAAGTCGTTGCAAAGATCATTAAATAGAATGGAAAAGATAAAAACAAAAACCATGAATTCATTCTATAAATAATTTTTAGGTAGTTATTAATAAGTAAAAATTCATTAACATCTATCCATCTTATGGATTAAGTTTTTTATCTTTAAATGCAGTTTTTTAACCACCATGACTTGAATTGATAAAATCATGGTGATCAACAATCACTATTCTGTCATATTTTCGTGCCAAACATGATTTGCCCGATCTAATAGGTCAAGAGCTTCTTGTGGTCCCCAGCTACCAGCCTTATAATATGTTAATGGGGTTAGATTTTTTGCCCAACCATCAAGAATGGGTTCTATCCAGCGCCATGAAGCTTCGACTTCATCACGACGGATGAAAAGAATGGGGTCCCCTTTGACGACATCCATCAAAAGCCCTTCATAGGAATCGGGGTAGCGGATATGAAAGGCTGTAGGAAATTCGATATTGATTGAGGTGCTGCGTAAATTCGTATAGGTTTTTTGTGGATCCTTGATTTGCAGGGATAATGAAACACCTTCGTCTGGTTGAATACGAATCACAAGGCGGTTCGCTTTTGGTGGCGTGGCAAAAAGATTCCAGGCAGAGGGTTTGAACTGAATAATGATTTCACTGACCTTTTTTGCAAGCCTCTTTCCTGTTCTCAGGTAAAATGGTACACCTCCCCAACGGGCTGTATTGATTTCGGCTTTTAAAGTAATGAAAGTTTCTGTATTGCTTTGATCCTTACCAAGATCCTCAAGATATCCGGGTATTTTTTCATTTTTGTAAATGCATGATGTATATTGGCCGCGAACAGTATTATTCTTGATATCCTGTTCCGTCATGGGTTTTAAAGAACGAAGGACTTTTAACTTTTCATTTCTCAGGTCATCGGCATTTAATGAAATGGGAGGATCCATGGCCACCATACATAAAACCTGTAAAAGATGGTTTTGAACCATATCTCTTAATGCGCCAGCTCCATCATAATATCCACCCCGTTTACCCACCCCTACGGTTTCAGCAGCGGTGATCTGGACGTAGTCAATGGCATCCGAATTCCAAAGCCGTTCAAAAACTGGATTGGCGAAACGAAGAGCAATAACATTCTGAACAGTTTCCTTGCCAAGATAATGATCAATACGGTAGATATTATTTTCAGGGAAATGCTTGCCAACACGCTGGTTGATCTCTTCGGCAGTTTTTAACGAGGTTCCAATGGGTTTTTCAAGGATTATACGGGTTGTCGGAGTGATCAGTTTTTTCAATGCAAGATTGTCACAAATATCACCATACAATCTTGGTGCAGTCGCGAAATAAAAAATGCGAATATCATTAGCCTTGTTATGTTCGAATTTCGCTTGCAGTTCTGGCCAGTTGCTATCAGCTTCTGCACCATTTAAGCTGACGTAGGAAATAAGATTTAAAAAATTTCTAATATTTTCTGGGTCTTGATAGGATTCTTGAACAAATTCAACCAATCCGTCACGAATACGTTTTTTAAAATCATCGTCTGTCAAAGGTGATCTTGCTGTACCGATAATACGAGTTTGGGGTGGAATTTGTTTGTCCAGATAACGATAATACAATGCGGGTAATAATTTCCTTGCAGTTAGGTCGCCTGTTGCCCCAAAAATGATAATATCAAAAGGCGCATAGGCTTGTGTCTGTTCCATAAATTTGGTCTCTCTACATTCTATAAAGTTTAATTTTTGAATATTATTTTGAATCGTATATATTTTGTGAATCTACTCTGTAATATTTTTTTTGATAGTAACATGGTTTTCAAAACAGGAAAAAATATTCTTTAAATTTTCAAAGGATTAAAATTTTCATATTCTGAGGCTATTGGCGATTGACCTGGCATGCAGGGTTACGTAATGAATAGAAACAGCTTTAAATATATTTTAAAAAAATCAAAATAGGAAAAGTGGATGAATGAATTTGATAATAAACCCGAAGTCGGAGGGATCGCCGTTGATCGTCTTCGGACAATTGTTGAACGTATTGAGCGTTTGGAAGAGGAGCGAAAAGGGTTGGCAAATGATATCAAAGATATTTATGCTGAGGCAAAATCGGCGGGATTTGACGTTCCTGTAATCAGAAGGATAATTCGGGCACGTAAACAGGAGCCTGCTGAAGTGGAAGAACAGGAAACCCTTTTTGATGTTTATCGTCGTGCATTGGGTATGTAGTAGAATATAGATTTAATAAAATTGTTGAAATAATATCATGAATTTAACTTTTCCAGAGTGGATCCCTTCTTGGGCGCAGTTTGTTATCCTAATATTGACTGTTACTTTTGGAATTTGTTTTTTGTTTATGCCTTTTGCTGTTTTTGGGCTAAAAGGACGTTTAAATTATTTAAGTCAACAAATGGAGGATATTCAGGCCCAATTACGTATCTTGTTAAAGCGCACGGCTGATTTGCGGCCTCGTTCGGAAACTAAAATACAAGTGGTTGCCAATCATCGAGATGATACAGAAAAAGCAGGTAAAATAGAAAATTCAGAAAAAAAATTGTATGAGCCTGAAAATTATGTTTATCCCTTACCTGCCTTGAAAAAGCGTTTTGCAGCTTCTGATATTTCAAATCAGAATTCATGTGATGTATCGTGGTCATCCCTGAATAAATCCGGTGAGAATATTGGTAAGGTAGAGGTTAAGAAACCGGAAAATAACTTTGATAAGCAGGCTCAGAAAATTTATGTAGAAAATGGGGAGGGGGGATTATATGACCCTCCCTCTTCTCATGATGAAAAAAAGGAGATTATTAATTTAAAAAAACGTAAAGAACCTATTTTACGCTGGCCGCCGCTGTAAGTGGGGGAATAATCACCATATCATCATGATGGATAACCTCATTGGGGCCGTCCCAGCCCAGTTGGGAATTAATTTTATCAGTTTGAAGACCTATAATTTGAGTGATTTCTGAAGAATCATAAGCAGAAATACCATTTCCGACAATTTTTCCATTCTTGTTGGCAATTTTAATGATATCTCCCCGTTGGAAATGGCCTTCAACTTTGATAATACCGGCAGGCAATAAAGATTTTCCGTTTTTCAATGCTTTTTCCGCGCCATTATCAATAAAAATAGTGCCTTTGGTCGAGATGCTTCCAGCAATCCAGCGTTTACGGGCAGGATAGGGTTTGCGATTGGGAAGAAACCATGAACATCTTGCTCCTTCTTGAAGAGCCTTGAGAGGATGAAGCAGTTTTCCATAAGCGATTGCCATGGCACATCCTGCAGTTGTGGCTATTTTTGCGGCTGCCAGTTTTGTTGCCATGCCACCTGATGAATATCCAATTGGCGCCTTGCCTCCCATGGCGTAAATTTGTGGAGTAAGTTCAGGAATTGAGGCAAGATGTTTGGCTGATGGATTGGTTTTGGGATCTGCGGTATATAACCCGTCAATATCCGAGAAAAGGATAAGCCGGTCAGCTTTGACCATTTCTGCAACTCTTGCTGCCAACCGGTCATTATCTCCAAAACGAATTTCGGAAGTGGCAACGGTATCATTTTCGTTAATGATGGGAATGCAGTTTAATTTCAAAAGTGTTTCAATGGCTGAACGGGCATTGCTATATTGTAACCGCGTTTCCGTATCATCCAGAGTCAATAAAATTTGTGCAGTTGTGATTTTATGGGCAGCGAAAGCCTCATGCCAGGTCTGAGCCAGTTTGATTTGACCTATTGCGGCTGCTGCCTGTTTTTCATCGAGGCGAAGCTTATATCGATTTAATTTTAACTTGTAACGTGCCAAAGCGATCGCACCTGAAGATACAATTAAAATCTGGCAATTTTGCTGACGTAAATGGATTATATCTTCTATCAGGCTTTCTAGCCATGATTGACGAACGCAAGCATTTTTTCCGTCAATTAATAAGGCGCTGCCAATTTTTATGACAATTCTGCGGGCTTGGTTAAGATGTAGATTTTTCATTATATAGGACTGAAATGTTTTGATTTTAAAATTATATCCTGTTTATATTTTGTTATGTAGTTCTGTAAATAAAATAAAATTTCTTTCACCCCATTATGGGTAGCCCCTGAAAGAAGGAAAACCTTATGTCCACTTGCTTGTTCCAGCTCTTTTTGTTTTTGCAGAATTTCTTCAGGGGTAAGCAGATCAGTTTTATTAAGTCCAATCACTTCCCGTTTATTGGCAAGTTCCGTTTGATAGGATTCCAATTCATTGCGAATAATTTTCCAGTTGTTGACAACATCATCAGCTGTTGCATCGATAAGGTGCAATAGCATACTGCATCGTTCAACATGCCCTAGGAAACGATCACCTAATCCATTGCCTTCATGGGCTCCCTCAATGAGACCGGGTATATCTGTTAGGACAAATTCCTCAGTTGGTGACAATCTTACCATTCCCAGTTGTGGATGCAGGGTTGTAAACGGATAATCGGCAATTTTTGGCCGGGCAGCAGATGCAACAGAAAGAAAGGTTGATTTTCCTGCGTTGGGTAAGCCGACTAATCCTACATCGGCAATAAGCTTTAATCGCAACCAGACCCAACGTTCTTCTCCAGGCCAACCTTTATCAGCATGACGGGGTGCCCGGTTTGTGCTGGATTTGAAACGTGTATTGCCAAATCCTCCATCTCCTCCCCGACAAAGAACTATCTTTTTCCCTTTTTTATTTAGGTCTGCAAGCAAGGTTTCCTTATCTTCGGCAAATATTTGTGTGCCTATGGGAACTTTAATACAGATATTTTCTGCATTTGCACCAGTTTTATTGGCACCGGATCCATTTTGACCCTTTTTGGCACGGAAATGTTGGGTATAGCGAAAATCAATCAAAGTATTTAAATTGTCAACTGCCTCAAAAATGATATCGCCACCACGTCCGCCATCGCCTCCGTCCGGACCACCAAATTCAATATATTTCTCTCTTCTAAAGGCGACCGCACCATCGCCTCCATTTCCTGATTTAACATAGATCTTAGCTTGATCCAGAAATTTCATGTTTTAAAACCTTTAAAATAAAAGGGCCGATTCTTATTGAATCGACCCTTCGTATAATAGTCAATACTTAAAATTGTTTAAGTATATTTTGATCTATTCTGCAGCGTTGCTGATTGCATCCACAGAAACATGTACGTTACCTTTTGAACGGCTTTCAAATCGTACATTTCCATCAATAAGGGCAAAAATGGTATGATCACGACCTAAACCGACATTTTGACCTGGTTTGATTTTTGTACCGCGTTGTCTAACGATAATGTTTCCAGCAACAACATGCTGTCCACCAAATTTCTTAACGCCAAGACGACGTCCAATGGTATCGCGTCCGTTTCTGGATGAACCTCCGGCTTTTTTATGGGCCATTTTTTTCTCCTATTCTAAAAATATCAATATGGTCTGTTTAGGCTAGAACTAAGCAGCGTTGATTTCAGTGATTCGTAAAACTGTTACAGGTTGACGGTGTCCGTTTTTACGACGGCTGTTTTGACGGCGACGTTTTTTGAAAATAATGACTTTTTTAAGACGATCTTGCGCAACAACTGTTGCCTTAACGCTGGCACCTTCAACAAGAGGTGTTCCGATTGTGCAGTTTCCTTCATTACCGACACTTAAAACTTCGGTGAATGTGACTGTATTACCTGCCTCGGTATCCAGTTTTTCAACTTTTAGAACCATATTAGGTGTAACGCGATATTGTTTTCCACCTGTGCGGATGATTGCGAACATAATAAACCCTTTAATTTTTCAAACTCTTGTTAGAAAATCTAACTTAGTTTCTTTTTATCAATATCCCACAAAACAGGAATATATTTATTGTGAAGTCTTGTTTATATTGATTTTTAAAGTAAAAAGTCAATAAGCTATTTAAATAAATACAAATTGTTTAATAAATTTCTTTTCATAATTTCGTTAAGTTTGAATATTTTGTCTGGTTTTCTTTGAAGGAATAGATTATATATTCGTTGGTTTTATAAAAAATCATGGTTGTTTCTGTTTGTGGAGAGATGCCAGAGCGGTCGAATGGGGCGGTCTCGAAAACCGTTGTGCAATTCTGTTGTACCGTGGGTTCGAATCCCACTTTCTCCGCCATGTTTGAATAAATAAATGAATATCAAAAATGATATTTTCCTGTTATCGTGGTTAAATATTTATAATTCGTAATATTATAGATTTTATTATTATGGTTGAACCCCATTATTGATCCCTATATAGGGACCAGTAGAATTGTGAGGTGTATTATTTTTACAATTTGTTGTGCATAACAATATTGTTATCAAAGATAAAATTAAAATTCTTTTAATTCCGAAGTTACTCATTGTTTTTGCAAATAGTGTTATTCAATATATTGTACAGCAATATCATAATTATTGATCATAAGTAAGTTACTATTAACATTTGTGCATATTTTATTAATTATCTTCTTTAATTTTCAAAAAATAATGCTAAGTATTATTCGATATTAAATTATTTTAACATGAAGTATTTGATATACTTTATTTATTTTAGAATTTAAAAAATTATTTGGTGAATAAAATGGAATTAGAAGACAAGAAAATATCATTATTACAATTGACGTCCAAGATTGTGTCATCACACATATCCAATAATTCAGTGGAGGCCGAACAATTGCCTGAACTTATTCGTCAGGTATATCAAACGCTTTCCTCAATTGAAAAAAATGGTCATGAGGCAGAAAAATTACAGCCTGTTGTTCCTGTAAAACGGTCTGTATTTCCGGATTACATCATTTGTCTCGAAGATGGTAAAAAATTGAAAATGTTGAAACGGCATATTCAGAGTGCCTATGGTTTAACCCCTGAACAATACCGTGAACGTTGGAATTTGCCTCCTGATTATCCAATGGTTGCCCCCAACTATGCTGAACGTCGTTCCAGTCTGGCTCGAGAAATTGGTCTTGGTCGTAAAAATACCATCAGTGATATTCGCAGTGTAAGGAGAGGGAGAAGAGAGGCCTCTTAAGACAAAATAGAACCCTATTAAGTAATCTTTATATAATGTTTTGACTGTTTGCTTCGTGATCGTTATAAATTTTAGATTGATAGATTTGATGCTTTTATTAAAAAGTGGAGAATGAATTTACGTGGATAGTGATTTATTAATGGAACGGCAAAAGATGAAACGCAAATTGGTTTTATGGCGTTTATTTGCTGTCTGTCTGTTTGTTTTATCGATAATGGCAGGTTCTGCCAAATTAATAACGAAGAGGCTTGGTAATCATGACGCGCATTTGGTGAAATTGAAAATTGAGGGTGTTATTGGAAATGATGTTTCCAAACAGGTAACCCTGATCAATACTGCTTTAAAGGATAAATCTGTTAAGGGAATGATCCTTTATGTAAACAGTCCTGGTGGGGCGGTTACCGGTGGGGAACAGTTACATGATGCGCTGGTAAAATTCTCAAAAACCAAACCTGTTGTTGTTTCAATGGGAGGTGTGGCAGCTTCAGCAGGCTATATGATTTCAGTACCTGCAAAACGTATTTTTGCATTTAATTCTACCTTAACCGGATCAATTGGCGTCATTATGGAATCTCCTGATTTTTCTGGGTTGTTAGAGAAGGTCGGTATTTCATTTGATCAGCTTGTTTCAGGTCCTTTAAAGGGTCAGCCGTCAATGGTCAAACCCTTGTCTCCAGCCGGTCAAAAAATGCTGCAGGGATTGATTGGCAATTTTTATGATCAGTTTACGAATATGGTTGCTGAAGGGCGACATATGGATATTGCCCGTGTCAAGGAATTGGGGGATGGGCGACCTTATAGTGGTCAGCAAGCCGTTAGATTGGGATTGGTCGATCAGATCGGTAATGAAGAGGATGCGAAACAATGGATGATCAAAACATATCATCTTCCAACAGACATTGAAGTTGTTACATTAAAAAAAGATAAAAGTGAAAATTGGTTTGGGCTTGGCGGCAAATCAATCATGAATTTTTCGTTAAAAACAATTGCCAATCAAATTTTTTATAAGGAAAATGAAAATTTTGGTGGTATTTTAGCGATTTGGCACCCATAAAAGAATCATTATAAGCTATAATAACATTTGAGTGAGTTAATGACTAAATCTGAACTAATATTAGAAATTGCATCCGAACATCCTAATTTAATGTTGAAATATATTGAGGAAATTGTTTCAATAGTTTTTGATGAAATAGAGACAACGCTGGCGAGGGGTAATCGGGTTGAGCTTCGTGGTTTTGGTGCCTTTTTTGTAAAAAATCGTAAAGCCCGTACGGGAAGAAATCCTCGGACAGGGGAAACTGTAACTGTGGAGGAAAAATATGTTCCCTTTTTTAAAACGGGGAAGGAATTAAGGGAAAGGATAAATCAGCAATAATTTTTAAAACATTATAAAGGGAAACAGCAATGCAGGATATATCCATAATGAAAATTGTTCCTGTTATTTTGTCAGGTGGCACGGGTAGTCGGTTATGGCCCCTGTCTCGTGCCAGTTTCCCTAAACAGTTATGGCCCCTTATTACTGAAAAATCCATGTTTCAAGACACGGTTTTACGCGGTAAAGGGGATATTTTTTTAGAGCCAATCGTTATTTGCAATCAGGATCATCGTTTCTTGATTGCAGAGCAATTGAGAGAAATTGGCGTTGAAAATGCCCGTATTGTTTTGGAACCAGTTGGACGAAATTCAGCACCAGCCATAGCAACTGCAAGTTTGTTGGCGAATGAACTGGATGCTCAGACAATTTTATGGGTAATGGCGGCAGACGCATATATTCAAGATGTTCCAAAACTGGTGAAATTGGTAGAAGAGGCAGCCGCTTTTGCACAAAACGGGAAAATTGTAACTTTCGGCATTCAACCTACACGTTTAGAAACAGGATATGGATATATTGAGAAAGGTTCAGTTATTGATAAGATCAAGAATATTTATGCCGTAAAGGCTTTTACTGAAAAACCTGATATTCGACAGGCTCAGCTAATGGTTGAGACGGGAGGATATTTATGGAATTCGGGCATGTTCATGTTTTCTACACAAACGATGTTGCAGGAAATGAAACGTTATACCCCAACATTATTATCTTTGGTTAAAAAGGCTGTTGACAATAGACAGTCAGATTTATATTTCGAGCGTATATTATATGATGATTTCATAAAGGTCCCTGATCTTTCAATTGATTATGCCATTGCCGAAAAAACAAAAGCCATGGTCGTAGTATCTGCCGATCTTGTCTGGTCAGACATCGGAAGCTGGAATGGATTATGGAATGTAAGCCAGAAGGATCGGTCAGGGAATGTGGTTATAGGAAATGTATTCTTAGAAAACACGCATAATAGCTATATTCGTTCTGAAGAAATGGTGGCGGCTGTTAATGATATAGATAATGTTGTTGTGATTGTGACAAAAGATGCCGTTTTGGTTTCTGATCGAAACAAATCGCAAAATGTTAAGAAAATTGTTCAAAAATTGAATGCTGTAAAACAACAGGAGGCTGTTTGGCATAACCAATGTTATCGACCCTGGGGGCATTATGAAACGTTGGCACATGGAGAACGGTTTCTTGTCAAACAGCTTATTGTAAAAACTGGAGCGCAACTTTCTCTGCAAAAACATCATCATCGTTCAGAACATTGGGTTATTGTTTCCGGTATTGCTGAGGTAACCCGTGGAGATGAAGTTATATTTCTGCATGAAAACGAAAGTGTTTACATTCCTCTGGGAATGGTGCACCGATTGAAAAATGCGGGTGACATACCTCTAATTGTCATTGAAGTACAATCTGGTTCTTATCTTGATGAAAGTGATATTGTAAGACTGGATGATCAGTATCATCGTATTGTATGAATACACTACGACTATTCAGAAAATCCAGATATTTGAACCCTATTTTTCGATATTCATCCTTCCGAGGCGGAAAGGAAACGTTCAGCTTCAAGTGCAGCCATGCATCCTGAACCCGCTGCGGTGATCGCTTGACGGTAGATTTTGTCTTGAACATCTCCAGCGGCAAATATGCCAGGAACAGATGTTTTTGTCGTTCCCGGTGTTGTTTGTATATAGCCTTCCTCATCAAGATCAATTTGATTTTTGAAAAGTTCTGTATTTGGTGTGTGACCGATTGCTATAAAAACACCATCAACAGGTAATTGGCTTATTTCTTTTGTAAGTGTATTTTTTAATTTAAGTCCTGTAACAGAAGGAGGATTACTTTCCGCCAAAATATCCTCTACAACGCTATTCCAGATAATCGTAACTTTTGGATTTTTCATGAGGCGTGTTTGTTGGATTTTTTCCGCCCGTAAACTGTTGCGACGATGAATGAGGAAAACATGAGCTGCATGATGGGTTAAATATAGTGCTTCTTCAACAGCGGTATTTCCTCCACCTATTACCGCAACTTGTTTACCACGATAAAAAAATCCATCACAGGTTGCACAGGCGGAAACACCAAATCCCTGCAGTTTTTCTTCAGCCTCAAGACCTAGCCAACGGGCTTGGGCACCTGTAGCAATGATGACGGTTTTTGCTTTGTAGGTATTTCCCATATCTGTTTGCAATATGAAATAATTATTTTCTTTTTGTTTCTGTTGAAGGGAGCACCTTGTTACGCTGTCATTGATAATATTGGCGCCAACATTTATGGCTTGTTGAGCCATCTGTTCCATCAACCAGGGGCCTTGTATGGGATCAGCAAAACCAGGGAAATTCTCGATTTCATTGGTAATGGTCAACTGACCACCGGGCTGTAATCCAGTTAGGAGAGTTGGACTTAGATTTGCTCTGGCTCCATAGATTGCCGCTGTGTATCCTGCCGGGCCTGCCCCGATAATTAATAAATCCGTAAGAAATGTCTCACCCATATTATTCGTCCTATTATTACAAAGATTTTTTATATATAAGTCATCTATAGTATAATAAGAAACTATTGTTTAAAGAATAAATTGTTAAATTATACAAAGTGAAAGTTTTGGTAGGATAATCGATTTATGAATCAGGCAGCGGATCTTGATAAAATTGACTGGCTCATTTTAGATGAGCTTCAAAAAGATGGGCGAATAACAAATATTGAATTGGCACAAAGAGTTGGCATTTCTGCTCCTCCTTGTTTAAGGCGGGTAAGACGTCTGGAAACGATGGGGGTTATTCAAAGTTATCATGCGGATATCGATATGAAATCTGTAGGATGGTGCCTATCAGTATTTGTGCTGGTTGGTCTTGATAGCCAGAAAGAGGCCATATTAAAAGAATTTGAAAAGGAAATGGCGGATATTCCCGAGGTAAGGGAATGTCATATGGTGCGTGGTGGCGTTGATTTCTTAATTCGTTTTATTGCGCGAAATACCGAAGATGAAAATAGAATAACGCATGAATTGATAACGCATCCTCACATTGCCAGGGTTCAGACATTACAAGTTATTCATACCAGCTTTAATCGACATGGCGTTCCATTGGAATACGATCATCCAGATATATCCAAATAAATACTGGATGATCAAATGTAAACTTTTATTGAAAAATGAAATATTTATCCGCTTCAGAAAAAGCGATAGGCGCGGAAGTTAGTATTATTGTTCCGTGTTATAATGAAAAAAATAATGTCCTTCCTCTTTTTAGAGCTTTAGAAACGGCTTTGGTAGGGTGGCGATGGGAGGCTATTTATGTCGATGATAATTCTCCGGATGGTACAATTGAAGAGATTAGAAAACTTGCCAGACAAGATATAAGGGCACGTGGAATACTTAGAGTTAACAAAAGAGGCTTGTCGTCTGCAGTGATTGATGGTGTCTTATCCTCTTCTGCTGATTATATAGCGGTAATTGATGGAGATATGCAGCATGATGAGACACGACTGCCAGATATGCTTGAGGCTGTAATTCATAGAAATTTTGATTTTGCAGTTGGCAGCCGTCATGTATCGGGTGGCAGTAATCAGGGATTGGCAAATTACTGGAGGAGATTTTTATCGGATCGTGGCATTGCATTATCACAAAAAATTTTACCTGTTCCATTAAAGGATCCAATGAGCGGTTTTTTTGTATTGAAAAGAAAGCTGTTTTTAAATCTTATGCCGACATTAACAGGAACCGGTTTTAAAATATTACTTGATTTGATATTATCCTGTCCCTCTACAATACGTGTTATCGAAATTCCTTTTCAGTTTCGAAAACGTTTTTCAGGACAAAGTAAACTTGGTTTAAAAATAATGATGCAATTTATTGTAATGCTGCTTCAAAAAAAATTAAAAAGATATCCTAGATAATTCAAATTTAATGATGACAATCTGATAAATCCATTTTGCTGCTTTGAGGAATTTATCAAAAAAACTGACGAAAATTAAAATATTTATATACTGGGCCATCCAATCATTCTTGATAACGAATTATAATTTAAAATATGTAAAACAGATGATTTCATGAATTTTGGTTATTGATATGTGTTCTGTAAAAGCTGATTTTGAATGGGTAAAAAAGTTAACGGTAAAACCTTGTTTATTATGGTTTTGGTTTGGTTTATCTATCGTGACACTCATTCGTTTATGGGTTGCTGCCGCCAGCCCGCTTTCGCCAGATGAAGCATATTATTGGTTATGGTCAAATCATTTAGATTACAGTTTTTATGATCATCCACCAATGGTGGCGTTGTGGATAAAATTGGGATGCTGGATTGGTAATAAAACCGCTCTGGGTGTCCGTTTTCTTGCCCCTTTTGCCGGTTTGATAGGAAGTGTTTTTATATATTTTAGTGTTATGGATTTTTGTCATACCAGTCATGATAAAGAAAAAAATGCGATTACTGCGGTTTTGATATTAAATACAACCCTCGCTATTAGCGTCGGTAGTGTAACAATAACTCCCGATACTCCATTACTTTTCTTTATTTGTATTTTTATATGGGGATGTGGACGTTTACTTGCCACTCAAAAATTGGGATGGTGGCTGGTTATTGGTATAGCTGCAGGATGCGCATTGCTCAGCAAGTATACTGCGTTGTTAATGATTGCGGGATTAGGAGTTTGGTGCATTCTGACAGTTTTGGGTCGATTTTCTTTAAAATCCTGGAAATTATGGGGAGGGCTGTTTTTAACGATACTTATTTTCCTACCCGTGATTATTTGGAATTCAAAACATCAATGGATCAGTTTTTTAAAACAGGGTGGAAGAACAGCGGATTGGCATCCCAGTCGTGCGGTTCAGTTTTTGTCTGAATTAATGATCGGCCAGATCGGATTGGCCACTCCCATCCTTTTTATTTGTTTTTGTTGGGCCATGATTAAACTGACAAAAATTGTTTGGCAGAGTAAAGCGGAGAATGATTTTTTATTGTGGTTATGGGTTATTATTCCAGTTTGTGTATTTGTTCAGCATGCCTTTGGGGATCGTGTACAGGCCAACTGGGTGGGAATATTATATCCAGTCCTGTCTGTCATAACGGCAATTTATTTTCATCGTTTTATCAAGTCAGCCTGTATCCTCGGGAATATAATGGTTGGTTTGATTTACATTCAATCGGTTTTTGCATATTTTCCAATTCCGGCCAAATATGATCTCATATTAAAACGATTGGGGGGGTGGGCTGAATTAGCTAAAGTGGTTTCATGTCAAATTCCTGATTCAGTTCCAATCATTGTCGATGAATATGGCATAGCTGCAGAATTGGCATTTTATGAGGTGCATCATCCAATTATTCTGGTTGATAGACGCTGGAAATATTTTGCTTTAGCTGATTACCATGGGAAAAATGGCTATTTAATTCGTACACAGCGTCGCAAAGATATGCCACCTTCTGTTTATTTTTTAAATTCAGAAAAACAGGGGATTGTCGTAAGAAAAATCAAACAGAGAATTGCGGAAACCTATAATATCTATAAAGTAGAGTTAAATTATTCAAATGCTAACGAGCATGAAATCGTTTATCTGCCCTAATGAAAATTTCAATTAGGAAGCGAGTTCTATCAATTCATCTGATAAAGGATTGGAAACGGTTTCTTCCACTTTTTTAATTAAATTCTTTATCCTGAATGGTTTTTCAATACGTGGAAATGGTAAATCATTAATACGCTGGTTGATTTGAAAATTTCCACTCATCAAAAGTACCCTGCATTTTTTTTGCAACATTTTAAGAATCAGCGGATATGGATCTCCGTCAGGTAAATAAACATCGACAATCATGAGGGTAAATGAAGTTTCTTTGATTAGTTCAGCAGCTTCAGCAAGAGAATGTGCCAGTTGAATTGTTGGAATTCGATTGGCAAAGCTTAACTTAATAAGATCGCATATCTCAGGCTGATCTTCTATAATAAGAAGAGACGTATTAGAAAGCATTTAGAAATCTATCAAAAAAATTACTTTTTTATCTTTATACCAAAAAAAAACGTAGAAATAAAGTATAATTTAATATGTATAAAGGAATAGTTAAATAATATTAATAAAGCTTATTTTAACTTTTTAATCAGGTTTTCAATCTAGGTATGAAATTGACCTCTAATTTAAGTGGCGCACCCGACAGGAATCGAACCCATAACCCCCAGATTCGTAGTCTGGTGCTCTATCCAGTTGAGCTACGGGTGCGTCTTGCCCTAGGCTTTTAACCGATCTTTTTCCGCTCTGCAAGTATTTTTTTAACTTTTTGTGATTTTAATGCGCAATAGCGTTTGATAATCCGTAATGATGTGGACGATAAAAGGTAATTGTCGCCCGACAGTCAGGAGTTCCATAGGTTCCAATTATATTTTTATCCTTGGCTTTCCCTTCAAAAATGAGATCGTATGGTTTATGATTCATATCCGTACGGTGGAGGACAGCGACAAGATGCCTTGGATGTTCCTTTTTATGATAGATACCTGTCAAGACCAATGCCCCATTATCAGGTGAAAACAATATTTTCTTTTTATCGATTCTCAGGGCGGCCATACGATCATGTGGACAAATTCCCTGTTGTGTTTCCATTTTGCCTAACCATATTCCTGTGGGGTGGTCTTCGGCTAAATGACTGCAGGCAGCAGTCAACACTAATATAAAAACAGGGATAATCCGTATTTTTCGATGGATTAATTTCAGGCGATACTTGTTCACGGAATGCTCCAGAGTGAAAAAATATGAAAAGGAATTTATTTCTATATAAAGGAGAAATAGTTTTTTTTCAGATAAATTGTTTAATTTACATTTTTTTTATCTATTTGTGATATGAAAACGTATTTTACTGAAAGAGGAAGTGATTGATAAAAATGACCCAGGTAAGCGAATTGGAACAATCTTTACATCAAGAAAAGATTCTTATTCTTGATTTTGGCAGTCAGGTAACCCAGTTGATTGCACGCAGAATAAGAGAAAGTGGCGTTTATTGCGAAATATGGCCTTATACGAGTGATGATGAAAAGATTCGTTCATTTGCACCAAAAGGGATTATTTTATCTGGCGGCCCTTCCAGTGTCACTCAAATGGATGCCCCAAGGATTCCGAATGAAGTTTTTACATTAAAGGTTCCCGTATTGGGAATTTGTTATGGTGAACAGGCAATGTGTCATCAATTGGGTGGACAGGTGGAATCCGGTGACCACCGTGAATTTGGCCGTGCGTATGTTAAAATTCTTGAGGATAGTGCCTTATGTCAGGGTGTATGGTCAAAGGGGAACCGTGAACAAGTATGGATGAGTCATGGTGATCGAGTTACAAAAATCCCACCCGGATTCAAGGTGGTAGGGGTTAGTGAGGGTGCACCCTATGCCATGATTGCTGATGAGGATCGTCACTATTATGGTGTTCAGTTTCATCCCGAAGTTGTTCATACACCTCATGGTGCCGCATTATTAAAGAATTTCACGCATAATATTGCCGGGTGTCAGGGTAATTGGACCATGGCCGGTTTTCGTAATTTGGAAATTGAACGTATTCGTCAAAAGGTTGGTGACAAAAAAGTCATCTGCGGTTTATCAGGTGGGGTTGATTCCGCAGTGGCAGCTGTATTGATTCAAGAAGCTATTGGAGATCAGCTAACCTGTATTTTTGTCGATCACGGCATGCTGCGTCAAAATGAAGCGGATGAGGTTGTTAAAACATTCAAAGAGAAATTTAATATTCATTTGATTGCTAAAAACGCGTCTGACTTGTTTCTGAAAGAATTGACTGGAGTAACCGATCCAGAGGTTAAACGTAAAACCATTGGCCATTTGTTTATCGAGGTATTTGAACAGGAAGCGCAAAAACTGGGTGGGGCTGATTTTCTGGCTCAGGGTACCCTTTATCCGGATGTTATTGAAAGCGTCAGTGTCACGGGAAAATCAGCAACTATTAAGTCTCATCATAATGTGGGTGGATTGCCTGAACGGATGAATATGAAGCTTGTCGAACCTTTACGTGAACTTTTCAAGGATGAAGTCAGGGATTTGGGTCGGGAATTGGGTATTCCAGAAAATATTGTTGGTCGTCATCCATTCCCAGGACCAGGCCTTGCCATACGAATTTTAGGGGACATTACGCGTGAACGGCTTGATTTGTTGCGTCGTGTTGATGCCGTGTATTTGGATGAAATTCGCAAGGCTGGGTTATATGACAAAATTTGGCAAGCGTTTGCTGTTTTGTTGCCTATTCGTACGGTTGGCGTTATGGGGGATGGCCGAACATATGATCAGGCTTGTGCATTGCGGGCTGTTACAAGTGTGGATGGCATGACTGCCGATGTTTATTCTTTTGATATGGAATTCCTTACCAGAGTGGCGGGGCGGATTGTTAATGAAGTCAAAGGCATTAATCGTGTAACTTATGATATTACATCAAAACCACCCGGAACCATTGAATGGGAATAAGATTGCAAGATAATCAATATCTTGAGAAAGTGTCACCCCAATTATTTCATAGGTTTGATTGGGGTGCTATCTATTGTTTAGGTTACGCATTGACAAGTTACAGACTTGTTTTTTTATATAAGGAATTTATGACAATATAATTGTATAGTCATTCTATTTTTTAAACCGGATAAATATACAGAGGTTTCTGGCTAATATATTTAAAAAAAAATTTAAAATTAAATATATTGTTAAATCAATAAAGTCTGACCTATACTATCTTGTTATCATTTCTGATCTTTTTCGATTGTAAAATTAAAGTTTTTGTTTTTATCAAAATCTTGCATGTCAAGCCTAATGTTATGTTGATTTTATATCATCATATAGGTATGTATGTTTTTTTAATATACTATATATAGAAATTTATCATTACATTTAAAATTTTATAATGGTATAGTAAGGATGTAAAATCCTTAAAGGTTTGTTGTTTTGCGAGGATATGGTTGTGACCCCAGTTGATCTGCTTGAAAAAAAGCCTGTTGCCAATGCTGGAAAAGGTAAAACAGATAATGGTTTTCTTTTTACAGATGCCTTGGCAGGAAAAATACAGTTGTATGGGCGTTATCAGGTTAAGTTAGATCATTCTCGTGATGCTTTATTGACAGATTTTGGTAAAGCGACGCTTGATGACCGTTATCTTATTGAGGGTGAAAGCTACCAAGAGCTGTTTGCAAGGGTGGCCTCTTACTATGGGGATGATGCGGAACATGCCCAGCGTTTATATGACTATATGTCTCAGCATTGGTTTATGCCGGCCACTCCAGTACTGTCAAATGGTGGGACGGCCAGAGGGTTGCCTATTTCCTGTTTTTTGAATGAAGCGGAAGACAGCCTGAAGGGAATTGTTGAACTGTGGAATGAAAATGTCTGGCTTGCCTCTCGTGGCGGGGGAATTGGATCCTATTGGGGAAATTTGCGTTCTATTGGTGAAAATGTTAGTCGGAATGGCAAAACTTCAGGTGTCATTCCATTCATAAGGGTGATGGACAGCCTGACCCTGGCAATTAGTCAGGGATCTTTGAGACGGGGTTCAGCAGCTGTTTATTTGCCTATCTGGCATCCTGAAATTGAGGAATTTATTGAATTACGCAGACCAACGGGTGGAGATCCCAATCGTAAAGCCTTGAATCTACATCATGGTGTTCTAATTTCTGACGCTTTTATGCGTGCAGTTGAAAATAATGAGGAATGGGCGCTTGTCTCCCCAAAAGATCAGTCAGTCATTAGGAAAATTTCTGCCCGTTCTTTGTGGATCAGACTGCTGACGACACGAATTGAACAGGGTGAGCCTTATATTGTCTTTTCCGATACGGTGAATAATGCCCGTCCTGAACATCATAAACTGGCTGGACTGGAAGTAAAAACCTCTAATCTTTGTGCTGAAATTACGTTACCTACAGGAATAGATCATAAAGGAAAGGAACGGACGGCTGTTTGTTGCCTTTCCTCTTTAAATCTTGAATATTGGGATCAATGGTCAAGAAACCCACAATTTATCCAGGATGTCATGTTGTTTCTTGATAATGTTTTGCAGGATTTCATTGATCATGCTCCTGACGAAATGGAACGTGCAAGATATGCCGCTGCACGTGAACGTTCCGTTGGTATGGGTGTAATGGGTTTTCATTCTTTTCTTCAAGCTCATAAAATTCCGTTTGAAAGCGTTATGGCAAAAGTATGGAACAAGAAAATGTTTCAGCATATACGTCAGGAAGCAGACAAGGCATCCATTACCCTGGCGAATTTACGTGGACCTTGTCCGGATGCCGCCGATTATGGCATTAATGAGCGCTTTTCAAACAAGATTGCGATTGCGCCAACGGCTTCCATTTCGATTATTGCGGGAAATGCAAGTCCCGGTATTGAACCAATTACGGCCAATGTATTTTTGCAGAAAACCTTATCAGGCTCCTTTACCGTAAGAAATAGGCATTTACGTAAGGTATTGCAGGAAAAAGGCCAGGATACTGATGCAGTCTGGTCTTCTATCACTTTAAACAAAGGGAGTGTTCAACATCTTGATTTTCTGACTCAGGATGAAAAGGATATTTACAAAACAGCATTTGAATTGGATCAACGTTGGATCATTGAACATGCTGCTGACCGTTCACCTTTTATCTGTCAGTCTCAATCAGTTAATTTATTTGTTCCAGCCAATGTTCACAAGCGTGATTTACATATGATGCATTATCAGGCATGGAAAAAAGGAATGAAATCCCTGTATTATTGCCGTTCTCTTTCTATCCAGCGTGCAGACACTGTTAGTAATTTGGCAGTTAAAGAGGATATTCTAAATAAAGGTGATCAGATACAGGCTGATACCTCGACAAGTTATGAAGAATGTCTATCTTGTCAATAATATTGGTTTGAAGGCCTTTTTAGAAGAAAAGGTCTTTTTTGTTAACTGGGCAAAAGTCTGATCTAAACGGATTTTATTCTTTCTATATCCTTAATATTTTAAGATTTAGGAAGATTTTTGGCCGATATAGGTGATATTCATTTATAAACAAGATGATATTGCTTTTTAAACAGACATCTATTTATGATATCAATCGAAATATTGATTTTGTCTTTAATATTTTTTGTAAAAAGGACACATATTGAATGTCATCTATTCCTCAAATTAAATTAAATGATGGGACGAATATTCCTGCTGTTGGATTTGGCACTTACAAACTTAACGGTAGGGAAGGGGTAAAATCTATCATCAGTGCCATTCATAATGGTTACCGTTTGTTGGATTCAGCTTTTAATTATGAAAATGAAGGTGCTG
This sequence comes from Commensalibacter sp. M0133, assembly GCF_016101485.1. NCBI lineage: Bacteria > Pseudomonadati > Pseudomonadota > Alphaproteobacteria > Acetobacterales > Acetobacteraceae > Commensalibacter > Commensalibacter sp. M0133. The sequence continues at coordinate 908,109 of NZ_JACFQI010000001.1, read as the reverse complement.
TTGGTGAAGCGGTCCGACAATGTGGAATTTCCCGTGATCAGTTGCGAATCACTTCCAAATTACCAGGACGTCGTCATCAATATGATCAGGCATTGTTAACGATTGAGGAATCTTTATATCGTGCACAGCTTGATTATTATGATATATATTTGATTCATTGGCCCAACCCGATAACAGGAAAATATCTTGAAGCCTGGGAAGCTCTGGTCGAGGCGAAAAAAAGAGGGATGATTAAATCCATAGGCGTTTCAAATTTCCTGCCTGAGCATCTTGATCGTATTATTAAGGAAACAGGGGTGACACCAAGTATTAATCAAGTGGAATTGCATCCATATTTCTCCCAGGCAAAACAGCGTGCCTATGATAAAAAATTGGGAATTGTTACAGAGGCCTGGAGTCCACTGGGCCGTGCCAATGATCTGTTGACACACCCGATCCTGAAAGAAATTGCCAAAAATTATCATAAGTCGGTAGGACAACTAATTTTGCGCTGGCACATCCAGCTTGGTGTTGTTCCCATTCCAAAAGCAACATCAGATCAAAGGCAAAAGGAAAATCTTGACATATTTGATTTTGATATTACGACAGAAGATATGCAAAAAATTGATGCGTTATCAAAACCAGATGGTCGTTTAAAAGGACAGGATCCCTCAAAATATGAAGAATTTTAATTCTTAATATTATTCCCTCAGGATTAATATCTATTTGACCCTGAGGAATAACAGGGAATTCCTAAACTGTCATGCTTTCAAAAGCTTCTTCCCAGGTTCCTTCTGTGGCGGCTCGGCTATATTCAGTGGCACGATTTTCAAAGAAATTGGTATGTTCAACAGCATTGAGCATTTCATCCATCCAGGGTAACGGATTTTTATCAATATCGTAAATTGTATCCAGACCTAACTGTGTTAAGCGGCGATTGGCAATGAAACAAATATAATTTTTGACATCCTGTGCGGTTAGTCCTTCGACAGAACCCATTTCGAAAGCTAGGTCAATAAAGGCAAATTCATGTTCAACGATAGTTTTACATATATGGATCAGCTCTTGTTGAAAGTTTTCCGTCCACAAATGGGGATTTTCTTGAATGAACGTACGGAAAAGCTTGATAATGGATAGGCAATGTAATGTTTCATCTCTTACTGACCACGAGATAATCTGCCCCATTCCTTTTAATTTATTAAAACGTGGAAAGTTCATAAGGATGGCAAAGGATGAGAATAATTGTAATCCTTCAGTGAATGCTCCGAAAACCGCCATTGTTTTGGCAATTTCGAGTGGATTATCAATTGAAAAATTCTGCATGTAGTCATATTTGTCTTTCATTTCCTTATATTTGAGGAAAGCAGAATATTCGACTTCCGGCATACCAATAGTATCAAGAAGATAACTATATGCCGCGATATGAATCGTCTCGATATTGGAGAATGCTGATAGCATCATAAGAACCTCAATAGGTTTGAATACCTGGCTGTAATATTTCATATAGGCATTATTTACCTCGACATCTGATTGCGTAAAGAATCGAAAGATTTGGGTGATCAAATTCCGTTCGGGTTCGGTCAATTTTTTATGCCAGTCCTTGACATCTTCCGCCAATGGAACCTCTTCAGGTAACCAATGTAGTCTCTGTTGGGTCAGCCATACATCATAGGCCCAAGGATAATGAAAGGGTTTGTAAACTGGGTTATACGTCATCAGATTATGTGTTTGTGCTGGTTTTGAATCTTGCTTTTCCACAGTTTTAACTCCTTGGGTGATTTATGATTTAATTATGCTCTTTTATCAATATATAGTCATATAAATAAATTTAATATCGATATATAGTGTTTTATAAAAATAAACTTCTTGACTTAGATTCATCCCATATAAACGCTTATATCAAGATAACAAGGTTAGTTTTTTTCCCTGACGCAAGATTCGATTTGTTTCATTGGTAAATTCTCCATTGTCATTATGTAGTATCAGGCCTGGTGCAATCTGACTCCCTCCGGTCGATCCCATTCGTCCTTGTAAAAGTATAATTCGGGGTGGTCGGTTTAGTTTTGGCCATAAAGGAAATAGAATAACCGATCCCAGTTTATATTGATACATAAGGGCACTTGCTTCACTATACAGGCTGGCTGAAAGGGCCAGAGTTAATGTTCCTCCTTGTCGTAATGGACGGCTTAAAGCATAAATCCATTCAGCAAGCAAGCCTCGGGGAAGTTTTTTTGCCAGATTTTTTTCTGGGTCTGGTGAAGGACAGCTATTATGTTGATGCCAGGGAGGGTTGGCGAAGACATGATCAACATGTTCCTGACCATTAGGTAAAAATGTAAAAGGACGTTTTGGAAGTTTCGGTAATGTAACCTGCATTGCCTTTAGATTGGACATCGCATTAAGTTGAAAATTTTCATTTGCCAGTTCAACCATCTCTGGATGTTGTTCAAAACCTATTCCAGTAATCAAAGGAATACGATAGGCAAGACACATCAATCCTGCACCGGCTCCACATCCACCCTCAATAATTATCTGTTTTTTTTTGGCTGGAATACTGGCTGCCATCAATATGGGCTCGAGGGCTGTCCTGTATCCTTTTTGGAATTGTTTATAAAATATCTTTCCTTCTAATAACGTTCCATTGGATGTATTTTTTGATTTATGGTGTATATAAGGTGACGTAAAAGAAAGCGACTGCATAAATCATTAACCAAATAAATATGTTAGACAAATAAAATGTATTCTAGCGTAACCGATAATGAAATGTTAATGATAATGATCAATTCTGTTTTTATTTTTACAACTTGAATAAATTTTTATAAGTTTTATATAGGGTCGGTTGGATCAACATATGCCAATGAGACAGAAGGTAGAAAGTAAAATGCCTGTTCTGATGGGGAAAGAAGAACCTTTACAAGCATTAGTGGATTATTTAGCTGTTGACATGCAAGCTTGTAATCATGTCATTATGGATCGGATGCAAAGCTCCGTACCGTTAGTTTCACAACTGGCAGCACATCTAATTGTGGCAGGAGGAAAGCGTTTAAGACCTTTACTAACCTTGGCCTCAGCACGATTATGTGGATACGAAAAAGATTCTGCAGATCACATTACACGTCATGTCCGGTTGGCTGCCTGTATTGAATTCCTTCATACCGCGACCCTGTTGCATGATGATGTGGTTGATGAAAGTATGTTGCGACGGGGGACGGAAAGTGCAAATGCTGTTTTTGGTAATTCAGCGTCTGTATTGGTGGGAGATTTTCTTTTTTCCCGTGCATTTCAGATCATGACAGAAGATGGTTCCTTAGAAGTTATGCGAATCATTTCAAAGGCTTCGGCAACCATTGCTGAAGGTGAAATTTTGCAAATGACCGTACAGAATGATTTGTCAACTTCAATATCACGCTATTTTGAAGTTATTCATGGAAAGACTGCGGCATTATTTGCAGCTTCTTGTCGAGTTGGGGCTATTGTAGCCAATCAATCAAGACAGCATGAATTGGCGCTGGAATCTTTTGGTACAAATTTGGGAATGGCTTTTCAGCTAGTTGATGATGCATTGGATTATTCAGCGAAACAGGAAGAATTGGGTAAAACGATTGGCGATGATTTTCGTGAGGGTAAAATAACCTATCCAATTTTGATTGCCTATGAAAAGTCCACTCCAGTGGAAAAGGAATTTTGGCAACGGGTAATACAGGATGGCAAGCAGGAAAAAGGCGATTTAAAACAGGCCCTAATCCTTATTCGAAAGTACAATGTAATTGAAGAAACCCTTAAAGAAGCTATGGTTTTTGCAAATAAAGCCAGTTCAGCGCTCAATGTTTTTCCAGAGAGTGAATTACATACCATCTTAAAAAATATTGCTAATTACACCGTGCATAGACATTTTTAAAATTGGTTTATTGCAATATAAATGTTTTGATTTGTGTAAATTTCATCAGGGCAAGCCGACTTAAAAGAGGTTTGTCCTTAGTTAATGGTGCAGTAGAATAAAAACAGTTATTTACGTTATTATCAGTATGTGAAAATTTCTCTTGCCGTAAAATGTCAATAGTGTGCTTGGCTACAGCAGCTGCTGGATCCAGCCATTGAATGGATGGGGATGTGTTCTGACGTAAAAGATCAAGAATAAAGCTGTAATGGGTACATCCTATACATATTGCATCCATTTGATCAGAATATGGATGATTAAACATATTATCAAGTTCTTGCTGGATTAGATGTATATCGCAAGACTTTGTCCGGAAATAATTCTCTGCCAGTTTTGCAAGTACAGGAGAACCATAAGCGATAAGTTTGCAATCCGAGGCAAATTGTTCTTTTAAATGACATAAATAGGGTCGTGCAATGGTCGCACGTGTTGCCAATAATCCAATTATTTTGCTTTGACTCACACGGGCGGCCCATCGAACAGGTGGAACACAGCCAACAAATGGAATGAAAGGATATATTTTCCTCAGCCTGTCGAGTGCAATAGTACTGGCGGTATTACAGGCAATGATAACAAGGTTTGGTTTAATTGACTGAATCGCCTGTCCGATAAGATTGATAATTCGTTCAACCAGAAAATTATCTTCTTGCTCACCATAAGGGAAAACAAGGTTGTCGGCAAAATAGTCAATTGAAACCTGTAAATCAGTTGTTTTCAATTGTGTTTGGAGGTTTTGAACGATGCCTAAACCTCCAATACCAGAATCGAATGCTAAAACACGATAAGGCATAGGGTATAAAAGATTATAAACGGGATTGTTTATAAGCTAGAGCCTCCTGTTCATTGCTGACTCCGCCATGCTTGGCAGACCATGCGCAAGGATCTTCAAGGAAACGTCTGATTTCTGAGGTATCTCCATTTGAAAAGGCTGGGTATTCTGAACTGACTTCTAAAATATCCCACCAAGTGCAAAGGGAATGCAGACTGATACCAATATCATTTAGTGTCTGATAAGCGCTTGAAAAAACTCCATAAAAGAAAACAACAAAAGCATGATCAACAATTGCACCAGCCTTGCGTAAAGCTTTGGCAAACCCAACCTTGGAAATACCATCTGTAGTTAAGTCTTCCACCAAAAGAGTACGCATATTTTCAGGTACATCCCCTTCGATCTGTGCATTTTTACCAAATCCTTTAGGTTTTTTGCGGACATAGGCCATTGGAGTCATCATTCGGTCTGCGAACCATGCAGCAAATGGAATTCCAGCTGTTTCACCACCCACGACGGCATCAAAAGATTCATATCCAACGTGACGATAAATTTTTTCAACCCCTAATTCAATAATCTTTGCCCGGGCACGAGGATAAAAAATAATTTTACGACAATCAATATAAACAGGGGATTTCCAACCGGCGGTAAGTAGATACGGATCATCAGGACGAAAATTTACAGCCTGGATTTCCAAAAGAAGCCGAGCGGTAATAAGAGCGGCGTCACGATCCCATTCAGTTACACGAGGTGAACGTGGTTGTTTTTTATTAAAAAGTGAAGTATGAGTTTGTGACATAGAGTGATTGCCTTATTCGTAAAGTAGAGAAAGCAGGTAAATAAGGTTTTCTTATATACTTTTTAGAAAAAAAGTGCAGTAATTAAATTTTTTTATAAAAAAATTGATAAAAACTAAATTAATAATATATTTCTATCAATAGATACTGATTTTGGGATATACTATCAAAGTCAAAGTAAATCGTTGGTATTAAGTAGAAAAAGTATGGCTATTCAATTAGACCACATTCATCGTCGGTGTGAAAAATCGGTTATTACTGCCTATCAAGAGTTAAAAGCTGTTGGTATAGGGGAAATGCAAATTTTTCAAAGCTGCGTTCTTTTATATCAAATTTATCATCCGGAATCTTCAGTAAATGAGGCTCGTCTTCTCGTGTCTGAATGGATTGACTATCATATTTATGATAAAAAACAGAATGGCAAAACCACTGGATGCGATTGCAATTAGAGGAAAAACCAGGTAAGGAAATTGTTATTTGAATTTCCTTACCTGAAAAGTTTTCTTATCTAAAATTAGTTTATTTATTTAAATCTCTACGCTGATGGCCTGTATATAGCTGACGAGGACGATAAATTCTTCGTAATGGGTCATTAAAGGCCTCTTTCCATTGACTTACCCATCCTACGGTGCGTGCAACAGCAAAAAACGCGGTAAACATTGATTTAGGTATTCCCATTGCCTTGAAAATGATTCCAGAGTAGAAATCTACATTTGGATAAAGTTTACGTTGAACGAAATAATCGTCATTCAGTGCATATTTTTCTAGTTCAATAGCGAGTTCCAGTAATGGATCGTGTTTAATACCCAATTCCTCAAGGACTTCATAACAGGTCTGTTGCATGATTTTTGCCCGTGGATCGAAATTTTTGTAAACGCGATGTCCAAATCCCATTAACCTGACATTACTGTTTTTATCTTTCACCTTTGCAATAAAATCAGGGATATTTTCTTTTGAGCCTATTTTTCCGAGCATTTGTAAAACCGCTTCATTTGCACCACCATGTGCGGGTCCCCAAAGAGCGGCAATACCTGCGGCAACACAGGCAAACGGATGTGATCCTGTTGATCCTGTCAATCGTACTGTGGATGTTGAGGCATTTTGTTCATGATCAGCATGTAAAATCAAAATACGGTCCAATGCATTGCTGAGGATTGGATTGACCTTATAGGGTCTATCCGCACGGGCAAACAGCATGTTAATAAAATTTTCTGAATATGAATAATCTGCTCTTGGATAGACAAAAGGTTCCCCTCGGGAATATTTGTAGGCCCATGCCGCAAGAGTGGGCATTTTTGCAATCAGACGAACAGCGGAAAGATCACGACTTTCTTCGTTAGATATGTCAATGCCTTCGGGATAGAAAGCTGATAATCCACCAACTGTTCCACATAACATGGCCATTGGATGTGCATCGCGACGATAGCCGTTAAAGAAATTTCGAATTTGCTCATGAAGAAGAGAATGATTAAGTAACCGTTCTTTAAAATCCTCGTGCTCTTTTTTGGATGGAAGTTCTCCGTACAAAAGAAGATATGCCACCTCTGCGAAACTTGATTTTGCAGCAAGCTGTTCGATTGGATACCCGCGATATAAAAGGATACCTTTTTCACCATCAATGAATGTGATCTTGCTTTCACAAGCGGCAGTACTGCCCAATCCAGGATCAAAGGTAAATAAGCCCAATTCTTTGGTCAAACTGCGAATATCAACGACACTATTTCCACTTGCCCCTGATAGAACTGGTAATGTAGCTGTTTTCCCCTGAAAAGTAATGGTAACGGTTCCGTCATCTTGAGGAGGTGAGAAAGACATAGCTTCCGTGTCTGACTGTTTCATACTATATTCAACCTTATTGTGATTTAACAATGTCTTTAAATTTAATGCATAAAAATGCTCAATCTTCACCATACCAGAATACACAGAGAAGTTTTTTCACGTCTCTGAGAGCTTGGCATTTAAATAAATTATATTTAAAATTGTTTTGCTGAGTCTTAATATAAAGAATTGCATGCACAACCAAAAATAAAAAATAAGAGATGATTTAATTTTTCTTATCAATTTTTTGTTTGGCAATTGCTTTATGATGTTGAATAACTTCCGTAATGATGAAATGAAGAAATTTTTCAGCGAAATTGGGATCCAGATGGGCGGATTTGGCCATTTCTCTCAATCGTGTAATTTGTTCAGATTCTCTTTGAGGATCAGAAGGGGGTAACTGATAAGTTGCTTTCAATTCACCCACTTTTTGGGTCAAACAAAATCGTTCAGCCAGAATATGAATTAACGCATTATCAATATTATCAATGCTTTGGCGTAACTTTAATAATTCTTGTTTAGCTTTTTCTGTGGAAAGTGGTGGTTGTTTAATCATACAATCTACCTTTTTACATAAATTTTGGATAATAATTTTTAATTTGAATTAAATTGGAATATCGATCCACGATAAATGACCGCCTTTACCCGCTCCAGTATCCATAAAAACGGCTGTCCCTCCGGCATATCCTTTGCGGATCCAGGGACGTCCGTCCGTGGATCTGCAATCATGTCCGCAATATAGGGTATAACCTGATGGAATATGATTAACCCAGTTTAGTCTGCGGACCGGATAACCATTTGCAAGGGTTTTATTGGTTGTTTCCCCATACAATGTGCGGGATAACAAGGCATTTATCGGTGTCAATGGATTGGCTGGCGGGGGTTCAACCAGCATTCTGGTATGAAATCCGCCATGAACAAAAATAAAATTCTTAAAAATTAACCAGGCAGGAGCTTTTTCCAAAGCTTGCAAGATTTTATCGGTTAGTTTTTTATCAGGATGTTGGTTGATTTGATCAAGGGTTCTGGTCAGGATATTATCTTTTCTTACCCTGAATCCCTTGAGAAACAATCCCAGTTTTCGGTCATGATTGCCAATCAAGAAAATTCCTCTTTTTTCATCCTGAACCTGTAACATTAACGCCATTACAGCACCACTATCCGGTCCGTAATCGACCAAGTCCCCCAGTTGAATGATGAAGTGATCTGTTTCAACAGCATGTCGAAAACCGTTAATATCACCATGGACATCCCCGATAATTCTGAAATTTTTGAAACGAGTGGATAATGTGGCAAACATTGCTATAGTATAAACCATAAAGTTTTTTATTTTGCATCTATATATTGCAAAAATGTTTTTTTTATTGAATATCTCACTTTTTTTTGTTGGGAGAATTGAACTTTATGATCTTAATTAAAAGAAAAAAAAATATATAGTTTTATTTAAGTTAAGATTTTTAAAGGATTAGTCATGTCTCAAAATAATCGTATTCAACATCAGGGATTAAAACGAAAAGTCTGCTCGGCTGAAGAGGCCGCGCAATTTATTCATGCGGGTGATTTGATAGGTACAAGTGGATTTACGGGGTCAGGATATCCGAAGGCAGTTCCTCAGGCTTTGGCTAATAGAATTAAGGAAGCTCATGCGTTAGGTAAGGAATTTAAAGTCAAACTGATAACTGGAGCGTCAACAGGGCCAGAACTTGATGGTGCATTGGCGGAGGTTAACGGAGTTTCTTACCGTTCCGCGTTTAATACTGATCCAATTATGCGTAAACGGATCAATAGTGGGGATACTGATTATCTTGATATGCATTTGGGACAGGTTGCCCCCTTATATCGTACAGGTGTTTTGGGTGAAATGGATGTCGCCATTATCGAGGTCGTACGTATTTGCGAAAATGGTCGGTTGGTTGCCTCTTCGGCTCTGGCCAACAATCAGCTTTGGTTGAATAGTGCAAAAAAAATTATCCTTGAAGTCAATCAATGGCAAAGTGCAGGTCTGGAAGGTATGCATGATGCATGGGAAGTTTCAACTTCCTTTCCTCATCAAATTATTCCATTGTCCTCTCCTTGTGATCGTATAGGTCAACCATATATGACTGTTGATCTGAATAAAGTGGTGGCTGTTGTGGAAACGAACGCTCCAGATCGAAATGCCCCTTTTAGTCCCAGTGATGAAAATGCAAAATTGATTGCTGGACATTTAATGGAATTTTTCAGGTATGAAGTGAAAAGAGGTAAAGTGCCGCCTCAACTTTTTCCGTTACAATCCGGGGTTGGCAATGTTGCCAATGCGGTTATGGAGGCTTTGGGCGAAGGGGATTTTGACAATCTGACCGCATTTACGGAGGTGATTCAGGACGGTATGTTGAATATGCTTGAAACTGGGAAAATGAAGGTTGCTTCGGCGACATCCTTTTCTCTAAGTCCTGAAAAAGCGGAGTACTTTAACGATAACACTGATTTTTTCCGTGACAAAATCATTTTAAGGCCTTCTGAAATCAGTAATCATGTTGGTGTTATTCGCCGGTTAGGATGCATTTCCATGAACGGCGCCATCGAAGCGGATATTTTCGGCAATGTCAATTCCACCCATATTATGGGTTCAAGAATGATGAATGGAATTGGTGGTTCTGGGGATTATGCAAGAAACGCCTATGTATCGATTTTCATGACTCCATCCTTGGCTAAAGGAGGAAAGATTTCCTCAATTGTTCCGATGGTGTCTCATGTGGATCATATTTATCAGGATGTTCAGGTTATTGTAACCGAGCAGGGATTGGCAGATTTACGGGGACTGTCACCGCGTCAAAGAGCAAAACTTGTTATTGAAAATTGTACGCATCCCACTTTTAGACCTCTATTGAGGGAATATTATCAAATGGCCCTAAAAAATAATATGGCTCATACTCCTATTTTGCTTAAGGAAGCCCTGTCATGGCATGAACGGTACATCGATACAGGTACAATGATCCCCTGATTTTTCATGCAATTGTTAATTTGCTTAAATTAGATTTTTTAAGCAAATTATAATGGATAGTTTAATAGGAATTATATTGAACAGATCCAAAATGGTGACGATTATATTCAAGCTGGTTTGGAGATAGTTGAAAGCCAACAGTAAGTTCATATCCATCAGGGGTACGGGCAGTTGTGGCGGGAACTTTGAACATCAATTTTTTGGATTCAAGCTTCACTTGATCAATATTATTGGGGAAACTAATTTTCGCAATCATTTCCTGTTTATCAACGACTTTTCCATTATGAATGGTTGCAATGAAATATGGGATTTTGAAAGAATGAGTCTGGGCTGCTGGTCCTCGCTGAATCTGAAGGGTCACACTCAGTTGTGTATCAATGTAGTCTTGATAGCTTAAATTTCTCTTTCTTCGTTCTTTATTTTTTTCGTTCTTTGGATCATCAGTACAATTGCCTGATATTTCTATGATGCTGGCTTTAGTTATAAGATGAGGGAGACTATCCTGATTATTTTCAAAAACAAAATAATCTGATGCTGCAGGAAGAATACTAACTTTGGGACAGGCAGGAGGAAAATCATATGTTACTTTTTCTGCACATCCCCACAGAAAAAATGTGAAGGGTAAAAAGGCGAGGGGTGTTTTTATCGTCTTTTTTGTCAAAACACTTGAAAGGATCATCGCTTTCCTGCCATTTATAGAGAAGAGGTTGTTAATAAATAATAAAATATATACCATAAAACAAATTGTTTTAATGTGAAATATATTCTTTATAATTAATTTTAAGTTCTGATGTTTAATAACAGCTTGTTTACCTGATAAAATCCAAATATAAAGTTTATAGATTTTTAATAACTTGGAAAAATTATGTCTGACCAACATTTAAAGAATTCAGAAAATCAAACTCGTGCGTTAAAAGTATTATTGGCTGGCCCTCGTGGGTTTTGTGCCGGGGTTGATCGAGCTATTCGTGTTGTAGAAGAAGCTTTGCGACGGTACGGGGCACCGGTATACGTTCGTCACGAAATCGTTCATAATCGGACAGTTGTTGAAAATTTAGAAAAAAAGGGGGCTATTTTTGTGGAGGAACTGGATGAGGTTCCAGCAGATGCACATGTGGTTTTTTCAGCGCATGGTGTTCCCAAAACTGTGCCCCTAGAAGCCCAAAGACGTAACCTGTTATATCTTGATGCTACATGTCCCTTGGTTTCCAAGGTTCACAGAGAGGCGGAACGGCATTTTGCCAATGGCGGTGAAGAAAGCCGTCATATCTTGATGATTGGTCATGCAGGTCATCCCGAAGTTGTTGGAACGATGGGGCAATTGCCACCAGGTGCGGTAACCCTTATTAAGGATGCAGAGGAAGCCCGTACTGTACAACCTGAAAATCCAGACCGTTTGGCATTTATAACACAAACTACGCTTTCTGTGGATGATACCGCAGAAATTGTTGCCATTTTAAGGCAACGATTTCCCAAGATCGAGGGGCCAAAGCGTGAGGATATATGTTATGCAACTACAAATAGACAGGAAGCCGTAAAAAGAATTGCGGCAGAGTGTGATTTGATGTTCGTGATCGGTTCCCCAAACTCTTCCAATTCACAACGGTTGCGTGAGGTTGCTGAACGTTCGGGAGCGCCACGGGCAATTTTGATACCGAAACTGGAAAACATGGATTGGAAAGATCTGGAAGGCGTGAATGTATTGGGGATCACGGCAGGAGCCTCTGCACCTGAATCCCTTGTGCAAGAAATACTTGAAGCCTTGTCCAAACATTTTACGCTCGATATCGAAGAACGTATTGTCAAAGAGGAACATGTTACATTCAGTCTGCCAGCTCCCCTAGGATAAAATAGAGAAACATAGAGTTAATACATGGCTGTTTATACAAATGTTACTGAACAACAAGTATCATCTTGTCTTCAAAATTATCCTGTCGGTCAACTTGTTCGGTTAAAGGGTATTGCCCAGGGGGTCGAGAATAGCAATTTTCTTCTTGATACCACCCAGGGGAAATATATTCTTACCCTTTATGAAAAACGTATAAAAAGAGAAGAACTTCCATGGTATATGGATTTGATGCAGTTTTTTGCGCAACATCATATCCGTTGCCCCTTACCTGTCAGAACAAAAGAGGGTGAATGCCTGATTGAGCTGAATGAACGTCCGGCAGCAATTTTTACTTTTTTGGATGGAAAAGAAGTTTCGGAAATTTTTCCGGAACACTGTTTTTCCTTGGGAGTCTCGATGGCTCGGATGCATCAGGTTGGTCTGGAATTCAAGCGGAATAAAAAAAATCATGTGGGGCCGGACAGCTGGAATGCGTTACTTGAAAAATCGGTTAATCACGGGCATGATGATTTAATAAGGGAAATCGATCCTGTCCTAAGAAAAATCATTCAATCCTGGCCCACCCGACAAGAGGGTTTGCCAGTGGGTCAGATACATGCAGATTTATTTCCTGATAATGTTTTTTTTCAAGATAATCATTTAAGTGGATTTATAGATTTTTATTTTGCCTGTACTGATTTTCTTGCTTATGATCTTGCAATTGCTTTAAATGCATGGTGTTTTAATGAAACGGGTGAGTATCTTGTCAAACGGGCAAGGGCTTTGGTCGCAGGTTATCAGTCTGTTCGTATTCTGACTGAAAAAGAAAGATTGTTGTTACCCATTTTTAAAATGGGGGCGGCATTGCGCTTTTTACTGACGCGCCTACATGATCTGGTTTATACCCCTTCAACAGCTTTGGTTACTCCTAAAGATCCGCAACCTTATTTATACAGGCTCAGATATTATCAACTTAACAAAGTTGAAACATATGAATTTTGATCGAAGCAATTTTCAAAAAGGTTTTGTTGAAATCTGGACAGATGGAGGGTGCAGTCCCAATCCGGGTCCTGGCGGATGGGGAGTGTTATTACGCTTCAAGGGAATTGAACGTGAGTTAAGTGGCGGGGAAATGGAAACAACGAATAATCGTATGGAACTGACTGCCGCTGCTGTGGCTTTGGAGACATTGACCCGTTCTTGTCATGTGGATTTGTATACGGATAGTCAATATGTTCGCCGTGGAATTACTGAATGGTTTGAAGGCTGGAAAAAAAATGGCTGGAAAACAGCGGGGAAAAAACCGGTTGCGAATATTGATTTATGGCAGCGATTGGAAAGTGCCGCTGCCAGGCATCAAATTCAATGGCATTGGGTAAAAGGACATAATGGATGTCCTGAAAATGAACGGGTTGATCAGTTGGCCACGTCAGCCAGAAAAAAAATAACAGAAACAGGTTAACTAGCTAGCGCACTTTGTTTTGTTGTAAAATTGCACTGCGATTGCCTCCTGGTTGCCCGGCAAATGTATCATAGGATGCACTTGCATTATAGGGAGGTTGTACAGGTGCGTTAAAATACGCCCGAATTCCTGTCCCGGGAATATTGACTGAAGGACCGTTATAGGGTCTGACAGGCGATTGGCTTGGTGTGGACCCTGGCAATCCCTCACCTTTTTGAGAAGTTATGGAATCCGACTGTGTGGTTGTCATTGAATTATCATAGCTGACAGGTTTATATTCTGACATGCCAGGTCTTGAAGGGGGTGGAGGTAATGGATTTGGAGCCTGGTTTTTCGTATTATTTGAAACCGCACCAGAAATTTGAGCCTGAACAACCATAGGAATGATGCCTGTCAATAAACCAATGGTTAAAATCAGACCGGTTCGAAAATGAGAAACAGATTTCATTTTGTTATATGCCATTATTTTTAATCTTACTTACATATATAAAAATAATCTATTTTTAAAAGTAATCAATTGGCAACTTTTTCTTTTCTAAAAAAGATGACTTTTTTGTCATATTATTTCCCTTAAAAGGGATTATGGTTAATGATATCAAATTATAACCAATTTATCATCATTGGAATAGGTATTGACAAATGAATACAGAAAATAATCAGACGATTGTTCCTTATTCTTTAAATGACCAAGAGGTTCAGGATCTTACAGTTGCGCTGGAACAGCTGGAAGCAGGACGCGGCGTGTTATTGCGATTGGCCGATATTATGGGAGGAGCTGTTGGACAAGCCATAAAATTAGGTGAAAGAGGACTGAGTCTTTCACCAAGGATACAGAAAAAAATAGAGAAATTCACCAATGTTTCCATTCAGCGCGCTTTTGAAATTGCCATTTTAGGATTGAACAGAAAAACAGAGAAAACGGATTCAAATTTATCAAAAGCTGTCTGGCGTGATCGAATGATGAAAGCCATGGTTGTTACGTCAGGTGCAGTTGGAGGGTTCACTGGATTGGGTGGTATGTTGCCTGATATCAGTCTGACTACCCTTGCCCTTATGCGTGAAATTGCTCATGTTGCGCAAGAGGAAGGGGAAAACCTTCAAAATGAAGATACTAAACGCGCCTGTCTAGAAGTATTTGCATTACGGTCTTTTGCTAATTTGGGTATAGATAAAGATAATCAGCTGGGTTTTTTTTCAGCCAGATTAATGTTGCGTGGCCGTCCGATGATTTTGCTCATGGCTGACGTTTCTTACCAATATGGATTGAGCCTTTCCCAAAAACTGAGTATGCAGATGATGCCTGTTGTTAGCGCATTATGTGGTGCCTCATTAAATATGGCCTTTTTAAATCATTATCGTTCTTTGGCAAGACTACATTTTGTTATACGTCGATTGGAACGTGAACATGGAATGTTAGCTCGGGAAACAATTGAGTATATTTGTAAAAATCATATAAATTCCGATAATTTTTTTTAATGACATGATCAGATCATGTTCATGTTATCATGATTTAATCATTACAATAGAATTGGACGTGCAAAGTTTATTCAAGATTAAGGCATTATAGATTTTTAGTTAACGAGATATCAATTAAGTTTAGTTTAAGGGGGGATTGAAACGGAATTGATTCCGTCTATAATTCGGTATTTGTAAAGTCAATATATTAAGGATAAAGTGATGTTGTATAATTTTAGGGCGCTATGCTCTTCTTTTTATAAAAAAAAGGGTTATACGGGATCAATTCTTATTGGTACCACTTTTTTTGCCGCCCTATCGGCCTATGCCCAAGAAAAGCATCCTTTATTTATGCCGAAACGAGATGTAACGGTTGTTTATGCCGTGCAGCCGGAAAATTCATTATTGGCCCAAAAACGCAAGATATATTTTTCTGGAAATGGAACTCTATTTCGAATTGATGGTCCCAACAATATTGGGTTCACCCTTATTGATTCAGCTAAGCAAACGGCAACGGTTGTTTCCAATAAGTCGCGAGTTTATACGGTGATACCAAGTAAATCGGGCAAGGGTGGTCTTTTTTTGGATGAAAGTCTACATTTCAGAAAAAAGGGAACAGATCGTATATTGGGTATTTTGTGTCATCATTGGTCAGTTCAAGGAACAAAAGGACATTCGGATGTTTGTGTAACTGATGAAGGCATATTATTACGGCAGGAAGGAATGGATATTGATGGTATTGATGGTAAAACAGAAGCCCTTTCAGTGCAATTTGATGCTTTGTCTCCCTCCATATTTCAAGTTCCGGTAGGATATCAGCAGGTTAGACTTCCCCAGCAAAAGGGGGAAAGTCCCACTTTGGTTTCACCCAATGCCAACGCTCAGCCTCTTTCACCTATCCAGGCTAAAAAATCGGAAAATGGGAATAAGGTGGATGCCAGACAAAATCCTTTTATTACTCCTCAAAGGGATGTTGATGTGGTTTATGCAATCGCTGGTCCCATGCCTGGTTTACCTCCATTTCATCAGAGAATGCGCTGGTCCGTGGAACAATGGAAACAAAGAATTGATTCCCAGGGGATTGATACATACATGATAACTGATTATCGCACGCAGCGATTAACCGTTTTAAACCCCCAGTTAAAGAAAAAAACCGAACTTGTCGCGCCGGGTGCATCTATTCAGGGCGCGGGAAAAAGGGCAGGGGGAGATTATGTCAAGGTTGGTGAGGCCACGGTTGCTGGACAATTTTGTAATGAATGGGAGGTAGCAGATACAGAGGGCAATATTAATGATGTATGTTATACAAATGATGGAGTTATGTTACGCGTTGTACGTAATAATATTCCATTAGTTGTGGCCTTAAAAGTTGTTTACGCACATCAAGATGCCAGTTTGTATCGAATACCTACGGATCTGAAGATGTTGGCACCGGCACATCCGTAAGGTTCACAGAAGATTATCGATCAGGTGCATCGAGAGTTTTCAAAATTTCGTTTACATGGTTGGTAACTTTGACTTTATGCCAGATTTTAAGGATTTTACCCTTTTCATCTATTAAAAAGGTCGATCGTTCAATACCCATGTATTTTCGGCCATACATTGATTTTTCTACCCAAACGCCATAGGCTTCTGTCATTTCACCTTTTTCGTCGGATGCCAATGGAAAGGTGAGGTTGTGTTTTTGGGCAAAATCCTTCAGTTTTTTAACTGGATCACGGGATACACCAATAACAGGGATATCGAGCTTTTTGAAAGCGGTCAGGTTTTCTTCAAAAGCACAGGCCTCTTTCGTGCATCCAGATGTATTGGCTTTTGGATAAAAATAAAGAACAAATTTTTTTCCTTTTAATGCCGTCAGTGAAATTGAACTTTCAAGTTGGGTGGGGAGATCAAAATTGGGTGCCTGGGAACCTTCGTTTAGTTGGGTCATGTAACTTACTTTTCTAGATGGATATAATGAAAATTGAATATTTTTTCCAAGTTAATAATATAGTTATTAGGTGACAGGACCAAGAAGTTTTATAAAGAGACCACGAACCTGTTCACTGGTTTGATGTATTTTCTCCATAATCAGAGAAAAGGAATCTTTGGTGTGAAAAATCTTTCCCAGAAGTTTTTCGGTCATGATTTCAATAATGATTGGAGTTGCATCCATTTCCAAATGTTCGGGAGGATATTTACCGAAGAATAATCTTAAAAGACTTTGCAAATTTCGCCAGAAATAATCAGCTTGAATCAAATATCTTGCCTCTTCAATAGAAAGATAGCCATTTTGAGCCAATTTTCTGAATGCTATTCTTGTGCAAGGATGTCTTACTTTATTATTATGCGAGATTAATTGCAGAGTTTGAGCAATAAATTCCACTTCTATAAGTCCACCTTTAAGATATTTGACATCCCATTGTGTGGTGGGGGGCATATCATTTTCAAGCCTTTTACGCATGTGAATGGCGTCTTGTAAAATGATTTTATTGGTCACGCCAGAGGGGGAAAAATCCAAGGCCTTGCTAATGGCATTATTGATCCGGTCCTGCAAGATTTTAGGTCCACCTATAACCCTGGCCCGCGTTAAAGCCATCCGTTCCCATGTCCAGGCTCCTTTTTCATGATATCGCTGGAATGAGTTCAGGGATACGGCAACGGGCCCTTTGCTGCCAGATGGACGCAAACGCATGTCAATTTCATATAATGGACCTGTATAGCTTGTATTGGTCAAGGCAGTGATAAAACTTTGTGTTAATCGTATATAATAAGGATTGATGGCTAACGAACGGAATGCTTTATTGGCCAATCCTGTTTCTGCGACACTGGCAGTAATTCCAGGTGGATGGTCATAGACCAGCATCATATCAAGATCGGAACCCACCGTCATTTCCCATGATCCGGCTTTCCCCAAGATAATGATGCATATGCCTCCATCCGGAATAATCCCATATTTTTGTTCATGATCTTTGATTACTCTTGCCAGAAGTTCGTTTAAAATGATATCTGCCATTCGTGTACGCTGGATTTGACTTTTATTTAGAGAAAGGCGGTTTTCCATATAGGAAACGGAAAGCCTGAATTCCTCGCTTTGAATAATGTTATGAAGAATGGGCAGAATTTCTTCCAGAGACTGGGTGCTGTTTAGATGCTCATGGATCGTTTTTTGCAGTAGATTTGTTTTTGTTTTTAATATATCGACATGAATTAACGCATCAAGTGCTGCAGGATTATTGGTAATATAATCAGCCATGAATTGTGAGGAACCCAATATTGACGCCAATTTTTCGATTAAAATGGGATTACGTTCGAAAAGGGACAAAAGCTGTATCCCCGCATGATGTCGTGCCAGCAAACTGTCAAAACGCTGTAGGATCAAAAGAGGGTTTTTCTGTTCTGCAAAAGCCTGTAAAATATTAGGTAAAATATTTTTTAGAATCATTCTGGCCCGTGCGGTTCTTAAAGTACGGGGGCCGCTATTGCTCCATGATTGTAAAATAGATGCGGCTTCATCGGGGAAACCTTTTTCATTCAGATAATTGATTAATTCATTTTTAGGTAAATCAAGAATAAAATTTTCTTCATTATCCGGAGACGTAAAAAATCCCTCGAATATATGTCGGACCTTTTGCATAAGCGGGAATAAATCTTCAACAAATTTGTCTGTTGATTCATATCCCATGAAAATGCAAAATGCATCAAAAGCCTGTTGTGTGTTGGGAAGGGAATGGGTCTGATAATCGGATTGCATTTGCAGGCGGTGTTCTATTTTACGAAGGAAATAGTAGGTTTTAATTAGGATTGTTGCGGATTCATCGGAAATTAACTCTTTTCTGGTCAATTGCTGTATGGCTTTGATTGTTTGGGGTGTACGCAGTTTTGGAAAACGTCCTCCCCAGATCAATTGCAAGGTTTGGGGTAAAAATTCGATTTCACGAATACCACCATAACCTAACTTCACATTTTGACCGATTAACCAGTGCAGGGCATCTTGTTCAATTTTTTTTTCAGAGAGTCTTGGCGGGTTGGGTTTGCCTGAATTTTTATGACAATCAATCCTGTTTTTCATGGCATAAATGTCCTCGACAATAGCAAAATCCAGATGCCTGCGCCATATAAAAGGTTGAATAGCCTCCAGGAAAGAATATCCTCCTGCAAGATCTCCCGCGACAGGTCGCGCCTTACTCATGGCACTTCGTTCCCAGGTTTGTCCCAAGCTTTCATAATATGAAATGGCGGCAGGTAACGAAACGGCGAGTGGGGAAGAAGAGGGATCAGGCCGTAATCTCAGATCAACACGAAAAACATATCCATTTTCATCTCGATCCTCCATGAGGGATACGAGTTGTCGTGTGATCCGGATAAAAAGTGTGGCAAGATCGGGATGATTCGGATATTTGTCTGGATCATAAAGAATAATAAGATCAATGTCAGAAGAGTAATTAAGCTCCCTACCACCAAGTTTGCCCATTCCCAAAACAATAAATCCTGAGTTTTCCTGAGGATTTTCTGGGTGGGAAAGTGTAATTTTTTTATTTTGATGTGCTTGTAATAAAAGATAATTGATTGCAAAATGAAGGGTGATTTCTGCAAGATAACTGAGCGTGTGGGTTATTTTTTTTAAAGTCCATACATTTCCAATATCTGCAATTGCACAGGCAATGGCAATTTTTTGTTTGGTAATCCGTAATATTTTGGCGATACTGGACCTGGATTCTTGTATTGATGAATTTTGCAGGCAAGTAAAGGCTTTATTGCAGGCCTTATCAGGTCCATTTAATATAAGGTATTCAAAGAAATGAATGTTTTTTATAATCAAATCAGCAAGAAAGGGGCTGTTCCCACCAATGGCATGGATAAGGCGGACAATACCGGGTTGCTGAATTAATACTGGATCCTTGTTATTTTTAACCCATGCTTCTTTAACTGCATTTGAAAAAAGGTCTGCTGAACGTTGATCCGCCGCTTTTGGCCAATTCTGATCAAACCAAGGGATAGAAGACAGGTTTTTGTGAGACATGATACATGATTTCTGTTATTTGGTTTTTTTCAGTTTACAAATATTAAGATGAAAATGCCCATAAAGAAAGAGCAAGAATTTCATAAAGATTCAAAAATAAAACACAGACGAAACTGGTTGCGTAAATTTTTACTGGCAGGCTGTTCGGTAATTGTATTGCTGGTCGTGATGGTGTCAGCTTTTATATTATTCATATTAAGCGCACCTGCCAACCTTACCTTTATCGCCCGATATTGGCTTCCTTTAACGGTTATAGAAGGTATGGAGAAGGATAAACCTGCTGGAAGACTGACGTTTGACAAGTTGGTCATGAAATGGCCTGTTCTAAAGAAAGGCTTTAATACACCAGTCACTTTCGAACTGGAAGGATTAAAGTTACTGGATGTCTATAACCAGGTAAGGGATCATTTGGACTTTGCAAAATTAACGCTGGATACATCATCATTACGACATAAAAAAATTGTTCCTTTGTATATCAAGTTGTCAGGTGCACAATTACATTTAAGAAGATATAAAGACAATCATGTTAATCTGGATTTGTCAGGATTGGGTTTGTCGAGACAATCCAGGCTGGATATCGACTTTCATCGTTTGTATCATGTCAAAATTGAGAAAACCGTTTTATCTTTTAAAGATGACATTGATCATAATTTGATTCAATCAAGACAGATTGATGTTGATGTGCATCCTTTTTATGCTGACAAAACATTGACCATTATTGGAAAAGTCTATTTCAATTTTGATATTAATGGTCATAAGGTTCAAATTAAAGGTCAAAGCTCTGTTCAGTCCATAACTTCATCAGATATTGTTAATTTGCAAAAAACGGGAAAGCTCCAATGGCATATGGAGATCGATCAGGTCAATCCCGCCAATATTGCAGAAATGATACCGGAATTGCGTTATTTGCAATCTGTTAATATGCCTATTTCAGCTGAGGCGAATATAGGTTTTTCTATCCAGAATAAAGCTTTCATGCAACCTTATATGGCAGATATTAAAATAAATTCTGCTCAGGGGAATGTAAGGATTGGAAATATGGAATATTTCCCATCTTTTTTCAATGCTCGTATAAGCGCTTTTTTTGGTGAAGATGCCAAATATCCTGCAAAGATTGATTTTTCCGACATTTGTCTGCAATTGAGATCACCGTCGGATTTGGAAAATGCAAAAAGCGGGCCTTTTTTTCATTTCAAGGGTTGGTTGAAATTATCCTCACTGTTAAATCCAAAAGTGGTTGATGCAGATTTTTCCGCAGATAGTCCGTTGCTAGACTTTTCAACATTAAAAGAATATTGGCCTCGTCATATAGCCAAAGGGGCCAATGAATGGGTTACAGGCAATATTACAAGAGGGCAAGCGCGAGATTTTTCAATTCATGCAAGACTTACGGGGCATGAGGGCTGGCATCATTTGAGACTGGTTAACTTGGAGGGTGGAATTGGTCAGGCAACGGGTTTGGAGGTTCACTGGTTAAGGCCCATCCCACCTTTACAGAAAATGAATGCACAAATGATATTTGTAGATCCTGATCGGATATTGATTAAATATCGAGGAGGTTATCAAATTGTCAGGTCAGGAAATGGAACCACCTCGAAATTACGCAAGTTGAATATACCTTCTGGTAATATGTGGATTACAGGATTAAGCAATCATCGGGATTTGGGTATTATAACGCTTTTGATAAAAGGTAAGTTGCAAGATTTATTAACTTTATTATCTGAACAACGATTACATTTGCTATCTCGTCATCCTGTCCCTTTTAAAAATCCTTCCGGGGATTTGTCTACGCATTTACATTTGGAAATCCCCCTCAAGAAAAAGGTGAAAATCGAACAGATTGATATTCAGGGACATAATGAGATTAAAAATGTCTATCTAAAAGATATAGCGTTAGGACAGGATTTGAGACAGGGGAATTTAGTGGTGGACGTGAATGCCCGTCAACTTGATTTACATGGGTATGGTCTTTTATCTTATTTTCCTGCACGTATTGAGTATAGACAAAATTTTACACATCAACATCTTGGGTCGCTTGTTGAAAAAGCAAAAGTTGGCTTGACCATTACGTCAGAGACCTTGAAACAAACAGGTTTTGATATGGCTAAGGATATAGGGGGCCAAGCCTATCTAGATTTAAACTATTCAAAATTTTACGACAAAAAAGCGATAATCAATTTAAATTTGGACCTATCAAGAACTGAATTGAAACTCCCGATTTGGCACAAGCTAATTGCAAAACCCGCGAAGGCTTCGGGAACGATAATATTGAATGACAACAAACTGGTCGGTATTCAAGACTTGCATGCTCAGGGAAGTGACTTGTTGGTGCATGCCAATATGAATATCGAAAATAGAATTCCAACCCAATTAAATATTCAATATTTTAAAACTGGACGGTCAGAAGGAAAAGCGACCATTAATTTTCCAATGACGGATGAAGCGTTTCATAACCCTTTAAAAGGTGATGTACGTATTTCTGTCAAGGCAGATACATTGGATCTTTCCCCATTTATTCAGGATTATCTCGGATCATCCAGGAAAAAACATGCCGTTTCCAAGAAATCACAGAATTATAATATTCCTGTTGCAGCTACAGGAAAGTACAAAGGACTTAAGGGAAGACGTTGGATCTTTAACCTTCAGGCCAAGAAAATCTTTTATGATAAGAATAAGAATCTGGGCGAAGTGACAGCCTATATTGAATATAATGGATTACGGTTGATGCGTCTTTCTTATGGAATGCGCCAACCAACTTTGGTAACTGCGTCATTATTTCCCAAGGATTCAAATCGACAATTTTATCTGGATGCTCAGAATCTTGGCAATTTATTGGATATTGTTGGAATATCAAATAGAATTTCAGGAGGGCATTGTGTTCTGAGTGGTAATTTTGATGACAATGATCCTGAGGCCCCGTTTACCGGCAAGATACAAATCGAGCCTTTTGTTGTTGATCATGTTCCCACCGCCTTAAAACGGATCAGTAATCTTTCTGTTTATGGTTGGTTCAAAAGGCAAAAGGCGGATGCGTTGAATATTGATGCTCTCAAAGGAAATATCTTTTTGAATAAGGGGATTCTGAAAATAAAAAATGGTCGTGTTTTCAATGATGAACTTGGAGCGACTTTGAAGGGCGATATCAATCTTGATAAAGCGGTTTTGGATTTGCAGGGAACAATAGTGCCGATTTATGCGGTGAATAAACTATTCAGTCATGTCCCGGGGGTGGGAAAATTATTTGTTCCAGAAAAAGGGGGGGGGTTTATTGCCGTTCCCTTTGTCATTAACGGAAAATTCAAAGACCCTCATATGGAGGCATATCCTTCAATGTTGCTAACTCCGGGCTTTTTACGAAATCTATTTTAATAATTGTATAGACAATTGAAGTTGAGACGATAGATCAATGATAAGTAATTATACGGAATATTTTTTTATTTTCATTATTGTATTGATTGGCTTTGGTTTGGCTGCTGTTTTTATATTGAAACAATCAATAAAAAAAAATGATCGGCAGGAGGATATTTTAAAAAGAATAACATTTTTAATCGAGAAGGAATCTTCCGCACGAATACAGGATCAAGACCGTCAGCAGCAGCATCTTGATAAAATCGAGAAGGAATTGTTCGACCGTTTACAGAATGGTCAAAACCAACTGGCTGAGCGATTGCATGTCATGAACGAAAGTTTGATGAAGGAACAATCCACGTTACGGTTGGATCAGGCAAGGGCGATGCAGCTTTTAACAGAGCAAAGTTCACAGAATTTAACAGAGTTGCGCCAATCTGTAACGGAAAGACTGAACAAGGCTGTTGAAACTCAAATGCAGTCATCTTTTCAGCGTGTGGTTGAACAGTTTTCCGAGATTCAAAAATTGATGGGTGAGGTTAACTCTGTAACAGCGCAGATGAGCGATTTAAAGCGATTGTTTACAAATGTTAAGACGCGTGGCGGCTGGGGTGAGGCGCAGCTACAATCAATATTAGATGATATTTTACCAACTGGAACTTATGAACGGAATGTGCGTTTAAAGGATAACAGCATGGAAATTGTCGAATTCGCCGTTCATATGCCTGCACAAGGTTCCCATAAACCTTTAATGGCCATTGATTCCAAATTCCCAACGGAGGCTTATGAACGATTAATACAAGCTATTGAAGAAGGAAATAGTGGCGCGGAACAGGCTGCCCGTAAAGCTCTGGAAAGTTGTGTCAAGCAGGAGGCGAAAAAGATCGCTTCAAAATATATTGTACCGCCAAAAACGGTTGAATTCGCTGTTTTATATGTTCCAACTGATGGACTTTATACGGAAATCGCTCGAATTCCCGGTCTTATCGACGAAATCGGCAGAGTTTATCATATTTTAATTATGTCCCCCGCCTTAATGCCGCCTTTATTACGGACTATTCATCTCGGTTATGTTTCATTGGCATTGAGTGAGAAAACGGAATTTGTTTCAAGTTTATTGGGCAAGACCAGACAAGAAATGATAAAAATTGACATGATTTTTGAAAAATTGACCCGTTATATAGAAAATACGGCCACTTCCGTCACTGATGCCCGTCGTAAAACCCAAAAACTTATTCAATCGCTGGAAAAAATTGGGGAAAAGGAAACTGAATAACCAGAATGGATAAGATTATTTTAACGAGAGATGGGTATGTTTTAAAATAGTTTAACAGCATTTTATCAAGGAACGAGCAAATCATATGGTTAATTAAAGAAAGACGGATGGGATCTTAATAAGGTGAATGCAATTGTAATTACGGCATTAAAGCGTCCATATACATTTGTTGTTCTGGCTATTTTAATTCTTGTTTTTGGGGTGTTGGCTATATTCCGGACACCAACGGATATATTTCCTGATATTAAAATTCCAGTGGTAGCTGTTGTCTGGAATTATACAGGTTTGATGCCAGAGGATATGTCGGGGCGGATTGTTTACTATTATGAACGAGCCTTGACATCCACGGTTGATAATATTGAGCATATTGAAAGCAATTCTTACTATGGGCGTGGAATTGTGAAGATTTTTTTTCAACCTGGTACTGATATTGCAGAAGCTCAGACACAAATTACCTCGGTTTCCCAAACTGTTTTAAAACAGATGCCCAAAGGTACGACGCCCCCCCTGGTCATTAAATACAGTGCTTCATCCATCCCTGTCATGATGTTAAAGGTCTCATCCAAAACTATTACCGGGTCCCAGCTTTATGATATGGCATCTAATCTAATACGACCGGCCTTGATTTCTGTTGCGGGGGCGGCATTACCCTCACCTTATGGAGGTGTTTCCAATTATGTTCAAGTTGATTTGAATCAGGCTCGCTTACTGGCTTACGGGTTAACGGCAACGGATGTAGGTAATGCCCTTGGCAGGCAAAATATTGTCTTGCCAGCTGGAGACCAGAAAGTCGGTTCCATTGATTTTATGGTTCAAACCAATGCCAGTCCCAGAGCTGTTGACGAATTTAACAATATTCCAATTAAAAAAGTCGGCAATGCAACGGTTTTTTTAAGGGACGTTGCCTGGGTACATCGAGGTGGCCCGCCGCAAACCAATCTTGTCTTGGTGAAGGGGCACAAGGCAATTTTGATGGTCGTTATGAAAACAGGGGATATTTCCACCCTTCAGGTAGTGGCTGGTATCAAAAGGTTATTGCCACAAGTGCAAAAGACACTGCCACCAGGGGTTGATGTTAGCATTCTATCAGATGCCTCAGTTTTTGTTAAGGATTCCGTTCATGATGTTGTAAGGGAAATGGTCACGGCTGCATTTCTGACCAGTATTGTGGTAATTCTATTTCTGGGTTCATGGCGATCAACCCTGATTATAGCAACCTCCATCCCCTTGGCGATTTTATCCGCCCTGATTGGTTTAGAGGCAATGCATCAGACAATCAATGTCATGACATTGGGAGGTCTGGCTCTGGCTGTCGGGATTTTGGTGGATGACGCCACCGTCATGATTGAGAATATTGACACGCATCTTGAAATGGGTAAACCCTTGTATGATGCAATTGTGGATGCGGCCAATCAAATTGTGATTCCAACTTTTGTTTCAACGCTCTGTATTTGTGTAGTCTGGTTTCCGTTGTTCCAACTGACCGGGGTGGGAGGATGGTTATTCATGCCCATGGCTGAAGCGATCATTTTTGCAATGATAGCATCCTTTATTTTATCCAGAACTTTTGTTCCCACCATGGCTTATTATCTGTTGCGTGGACAAGTAGAAAATCATGGCGTCAATAAAAAAAAAGAAACTTTTTTCGCACGATTCCAACATAATTTTGATCAGGGATTTGAGAAATTCAGAAGATACTATCGGATGTTTTTGCAAAAAATTCTTTTTGTTAAGAAAAAATTTATCCTAATTTTTTTAAGTTTTTCTTTTTTGTCTGTAGGTTTATTATTTTTTGTCGGACAGGATTTCTTTCCAGAAATTAAATCTGGTGAACTAGATTTACACATGCGTGCTCCTCTGGGTTCAAGAATTGAGGAAACAGGTAAAATTTCTTATCTAGTCAATTCAGAAATCAGTGATTTGTTACCTGGGCAAGTTTATGAAATTGTCAATAATTGTGGTTTGCCCTTTAGCAGTATCAACCAAGCTTATGTTGCAACTCCGACAATAGGGTCACAAGATTGTGACATGACAATCTCATTAAGGAATTCTGAATCTCCTGTTGCAGTATATCGCCAGATTCTCAGACATGGATTAAGAAAAAAATTTCCAGGAACAGACTTTGCCTTCACGCCGGGTGATATCACCGCCAAAATTTTAAATTTTGGTTTACCTGCTCCGATCAATGTGCAGATCATAGGTCGAAACTTGGCAGGTAACTATGAGTATGCAAAACATATTGCCGCAAAATTAAAGCGTATTCCTGGTATTGCGGATGTAAGGATTCAACAAACGGTTTCTACACCAACCCTGATGATTAATACCCGTCGTGATTTTGCTCTTAGTACAGGATTAACTGAGGCGGATATTGCAAATAATGCTCTTGCAACCTTATCGGGAAGCGGACAGGTCGCACCCACTTATTGGCTGGATATCAAGACAGGGGTGTCTCATTTGGTGAATATTCAAACCCCACAATCTGATTTACAGAATATGAATGATCTGGAAACCATTCCTGTCAATGGTTCCGAAAGAGGGGAAAAGAAAAACAAGTCGCAGATTTTGGGATCCTTGAGCCGTATTGATCATACAGGATCAGGTGGTGAAATATCCCATTACAATATCATGCCCGTATTTGAGATTTATGCCAGTAATGAAGGACGAGATCTGGGGGCTGTCAGCAGGGATATCAAAAAAGTTATCAAAAGGGAAAAGGCGACAATACCCCGTGGCTCTACAATAGCCATTCGGGGGCAGGCTACAACGATGTATAATGCTTATATGCAATTACTGGGGGGATTGGCATTATCTATATTGTTTGTCTATCTGATTATCGTTGTCAATTTTCAATCCTGGCTAGATCCATTTATTATCATCACTGCATTGCCGGGTGCCCTGGCAGGGATTTCTTGGAGTTTGTTTATCAGTCATAATGCATTGTCTGTTCCCGCGTTGACAGGGGCAATTATGTGCATGGGAACGGCCACTGCTAATTCCATTCTTGTTGTTTCTTTCGCTCGGGAACGGCTTGCTGAGCATGGAGATGCGGTAAAAGCCGCAGTTGAGGCCGGATATGGTCGTATCAGACCTGTTTTAATGACGGCTTCGGCAATGATAATTGGCATGATACCGATGTCATTCAGTAACACACAAAATGCCCCTTTAGGTAAAGCCGTTATGGGGGGGCTAACTCTGGCTACATTTGCAACCTTGTTGTTTGTTCCATGTGTGTTTGCATTGGTTTATAACCGTCATGGCCGGATAAAGGAATAGTGGATGTCCAACTTTTCAAAAAAAACCAAGGCTATTTTTTTAATGATTGGAATTTGCGCTTGTATTTACGCAATTTTTGGAATTGTTGAGCGACAGCACGATGTTATTAAACTGACAGAACAGGCCAGGAAAGATTCATTTCCCATTGTTCAATGTATCCAGCCACAAAAAGGTCCAGCGATAAGAAGTCTTACTTTGCCTGGAGATGTATCGGCATGGTATCAGGCGCCAATCTATGCACAGGTATCAGGATATGTCCAACATTGGTATAAGGATTATGGTGCGACTGTAAAAGCGGGTGAATTACTGGCAACAATTGACACTCCTAGTCTGGACGCGCAATATGAGGCTGCAAAAGCAAATTTGAAAGTTGCCCAGACACGCTACCAATTGGCGGCAGTTACGGCAAAACGTTGGCGGGCCTTGTCAGGAACCAGAGCGGTATCTCAGCAGGAAGTTGATGTTCAGGTCGCCAATGCTAAAGTTCAAAAGGCTGAAGTGGATGCAGCGGGCCATGAAGTGGCCCGGTATGAGGCTTTACAGGCATTCAAAAAAATCAGGTCTCCCTTTAGTGGCGTTGTTACATCGCGATTAACGGATGTAGGGGATTTTGTGAATAATAATGGAGATTTAAGCCGTCAAGGTAAGGCAACCGAGTTGTTTACGGTTTCTGATATTCATAAACTCCGTATTTTTGTAGATGTGCCGCAGGATTATGCATCAATCCTGAAAAAAGGGTTAAAGGCTGAATTGACAACAATTCAATATCCAGGAAAAACCTTTCAGGCGGATTTTTTGACATCTGCAAGGGCGTTTAATATGGCCAGCCGTACAGTGACAACTGAATTGACCGTTGAAAACGCCTCTCATATATTATGGCCCGGAACTTTTGTACAGGTTCATTTTATAACCCCAGCAGATCCAGATATTTTGATCATTCCAGAACAGGCTTTGATTTTTCGTAGTGAGGGTATGCAAGTTGCCGTTGTCGGGAATGATCATCGGGTTCGGATGCAGAAGGTAAAATTAGGAAATAATCTTGGTAAATCAATTCA
This sequence comes from Commensalibacter sp. M0133, assembly GCF_016101485.1. Lineage (NCBI taxonomy): Bacteria > Pseudomonadati > Pseudomonadota > Alphaproteobacteria > Acetobacterales > Acetobacteraceae > Commensalibacter > Commensalibacter sp. M0133. The sequence goes on along the minus strand of NZ_JACFQI010000001.1, from coordinate 879,124 downwards.
GGTATTGGCAGGGATAAAAAAAACGGATTGGATTGTGAATAATCCATCAGCTGGGTTATTAAATGGGCAACAGGTTAAAATTGTAGATAGCACATCAGGATATAACGATAATTTTCAAAATAGCGAATCTGTAACAAAAAAATATGATAATGATTCGTTCAAGAAAAATGCGGCTGAATCCAATGTGGAATAAGAAGGCAGATAAAGCCAATATACCATATGGTTATTTGTTAATGGCATGTCTTGTTTTTCTGAATGGATGTGATTTAGCCCCGCATTACAAACCTGTTCATTATGTTCTGCCTGAAAATTGGCATGGAACAGCCCCTTTTCATATTGCTCAACCTGAGGATCAGATTCCTAAAGGTGCATGGTGGGAGATATTCCATGATCCTGTGTTAAATCAACTGGAAAGCAATCTGGAAAAAAATAATCCTGATTTGCAAGCGGCAGCAGAAACCTATATGCAAAGTCGCGCTGTTCTTGGAGAGGTTAGATCGAATTTGTACCCACAATTAAATCTTGAAGCTGGTGGTGGAAGATATAAACAATCCCATCACCGGTTATTCCGAAGTAAAACCAGTCATGCTCCAATTGAAGAAACAAATATTCAATATCAGGCTTCTGTTTTATGGGAAGCAGACTTATGGGGTAAAATTAGAAATGAAATAAGGATGCAAAGAAACCTGGTTCAAGCGAAAGCTGCTGATTATGAATCTGCAAAACTATCTCTGGAAGGGGATCTGGCAGGCAGTTATATGCTTTTACGTGGGTATGATGCTCAGAATGAGGTTTTAAGCCAATCCATACAATATTATGAAGCTGCGGTTGATATCACGCGTATGCGTCAGGCAGGTGCCATTTCGGCTGGGATAGACGTTTCACGTGCCGAAAATCAATTGGCAATTACAAAGGCACAACAAACAGAGATACAGGCCAGACGGGATTTGACTGAACATGCGATCGCTGTTTTGGTTAATCAATTCCCCGCAGATTTTCATATAAAATCGGTAAAAACAAATCTAAATGATTATATACCGAATATACCGGTGGAATTTCCATCATCTCTATTACAACGTCGATCTGATATAGCCAGTGCTGAGCGACAGATGGCTGCTGCCAATCGCCATATAGGCATATCAAAAGCTGCATTTTATCCTGATATCACGATTAACGCGGCAAGTGGTTTTCAGGACAAGGGATTTGGCTTGGCAAATATGGCCAACAGCATGTGGTCTGCGGCAATTCAGGGGGCTTTACCCTTGTTTCAGGGTGGATTACGTCGGGCAAGTTTACAAAAGGGCTGGTCAGTCTACCGACAAACACGGGATCAATATCGCTCCACTGTTTTGAATGCGTTTCGCGAGGTTGAGGATAATCTTACCTTAACGCAAAAGATGCGGCTGGAATTAGAACAAAATAAGGAGGCCTCTGAAGCGGCCTTACGGACACAGGGAATGGCAATGTCATTATATACAGGAGGATTAACCACTTATCTAGACGTTGTTACAGCCCAGAATGCCGCATTAGCCGCCCAATTGGATGAAGTTCGAAGCAAGACAAAATTGATGCAGGCATCTGTAAAACTAATTATTGCATTGGGAGGAGGATGGGATATGAAGTGGCTTCCCGAAAAAAATTTAACATCATTCGGTGTTTTTCAATATGAACATTTGAATTTAAAATAAAACAAAAAATTAATTGTTATTAATAATTTTCATATTTATATAATGTTTATTACAATTTTTTAATTAAAGGTACATAATGAATTTTGAGAAAAAAATATTTTACTTTTGTAGAGCTGATGGGGTTATTATTGCAAATAATGTAATATTACAAAATGATCATACAATAAAAGGTATTAATTGTATTAATGAAAGTCGGTGGGAGATAAGAGAAAATAATTTAGTTTTTTTAAATTTGAATGGTCAGGTAACAACAAAATTTCATATTAAAATCAATTTAGAAGGAAAATTAATTTTTTTAGGCAGTTATTGTGATAAGCCGACACGCGAAGTCCATCATTTATTACTAGAAAAAAATATTACAGAAACAATTGGTTTACATTCTGCATTAAGAAAAATAGAACAAAAAATAAATCTAAAATCTACAGACCTTGATAATAATATATTTTCTTTATCAAGGCAAGTTGCCCGTTTGGAAAGAACCAATCGTAAAATTAAGGTTGTTTTTTTAGTTCATAATATTGCGACCTGGGATAGTTTGGCAAGTGTTTATGAAATGATGTGTGAGGAAAGCAGAATTGAAGTTATTATTATTACCATTCCAAGACGTTTTCCTGGCGAGAATTCATTTGCACATGAAGATGAAAACCATAATTTTTTTGAATTTAAAAAAATTCCTCATATACGGTTTTCAAAGTCAAATATTAATAATTTGCAACTTTTAAAATACATTAATCCAGATGCAGTATTCAGACAGGCTCCATGGGATAATGATATACCTGAAGAATATTCTACAAAATCTTTAAGTTTTACTAATTTATTTTATGTTCCTTATTATGGATTTAATATTTTAAAAAAATTTAATATTCAAAATAATTATACTAATTTTTATTCTAATTTGGATTTTCATAAAGTATGTGCTCAGATTTTTTGTGAATCCGATATGACAAAAAAAGAGATGTCTACGAATAATGATAGAGGTGGTGATAATTTAATAGTAACCGGTCATCCAAAATTAGAAAAGTTATTGGAAGCTCAAAATAACCCACAATGGCCATTGTCAAATAGTCAACGAAATAAAGTTTTTAAAATTATTTGGGCTCCACATCATAGTTTTACTGGATCCCAGTGGTTATCTTTTGGTTTGTTTACGGAAGTATATAAGGATATGATAAGATGGGTGAGGTTAAATGAAGAAATAGAAATGGTTTTAAAACCTCATCCAGCTTTATTTTCTACCTTGATAGATAATAAGCTTGTGTTAAAAGAAGAATTAGATTCTTTTATCAAAGAATGGATGTTGTTGCCTAATGCTACAATTATTGAAGGTGGGGACTATGGAGCACTTATGGCAGCTTCAGATATGATGATTACGGATGGAGTTAGTTTTTTAGCAGAGTATTCAATCTTTTGGCAAAAACCCTTGGTTTTTCTTGAAAATAAGAAGCATGCTCCTTTTAATGAAATGGGAGAATTAATTAAAAATGCTTCCTATGTAGTTCATTCAGTTGAAGAAATTCAAGACCTTGTCAGAAAAATCTGTTGTAATAAGAAAAACGATGTACGTCTCAAAAAACGAGAAAAGCTTTTTCATAAATTAATGCCGTTTAAAAAAGGAGCTGCTAAAAATATTGTTGATAGTGTAAAACTTTATTTTAATTTAATAGATGTTAAAAATTGAAAAAAGAATTTTAAGAATATTTTTTAAATTTTTGTTTGATTAAAGTCGTAGAAATATTTTTTGTTCTTGGTAGGTATTTTACTTGACAATATTTATTATATTGGTCAAACCTACCAACCCAATCATCACCCATGACAAGTAAAGAAGCTTTTAGTCGAAGGATATCTTCTTTTTTTTGATCCCATGATTGTTCTGCAAAGACATCGTCCACATATTTAATAGCTTTGACAATTTCAGCTCTTTGTGTGTAAGGAAAAATACTCTGTTTTTTTTTAAGGGTATTAAATTCATCTGAAGATATGCCTACGTAAAGTTTGTTGCCTAATTGTTTTGCTCTTTGAAGTATACGTAAATGACCTATGTGGAAAAGATCAAATGTTCCATAGGTGATAACAATAGTCATAAATATTCCTTAAATATTGGTTTTTTTAAAAAAATAAAATAATTAACAAATCATTAAAAAAAATACAATTAAATTTAATTTTATTTGAATATAATTCTTGACAATTTTTTAAAAAAGACTATGAAATAAGCTTCATATCGGAACGCGGGAGATTACTTTAGCAACAAGGAGAAAATAATTTTTCTTTAAGTTTTCGTGTGAACCGCGGTCTGGGTAGGTTAATGTTAAGGAGACCCGGATATGGCCAAAAAGATTGTTGGCTACATTAAATTGCAAATTCCAGCTGGAAAGGCGAATCCATCCCCACCTGTTGGACCTGCCTTAGGTCAGCGTGGCTTAAATATTATGCAATTTTGTAAAGAATTTAATGCTGCAACACAAAGCCTGGAACCAGGAATGCCTATTCCTGTCGTGATTACAGCTTATGCAGATCGTACATTTAGCTTCATCACTAAAACACCCCCTAATACTTATTTTTTATTGAAAGCTGCAAAAATTTCCAAAGGTGCCTCTGTTATTGGTAAGGGTGCAACTGTTGGTACAGTAAAAATCAGTCAATTGCGTGAAATTGCTGAGCAAAAGATGAAAGATATGAATGCGAATGACGTTGATGGTGCCGTTCGTATGTTGATAGGATCTGCACGTTCCATGGGCTTGAAGGTTGAGGAGGCTTAAGAGATGGCAAAAAATAAACGTATTGCTGCAGCTTATGCTTCTATTGAAAGAAATAAGCTTTACGCATTAAAAGATGCTGTTGCATTGATTCGTGATAATGCGAAGGCTAAATTTGACGAAACAGTTGAAATTGCCATTAATCTAGGTGTTGATCCTCGTTATGCGGATCAGATGGTTCGAGGTTTAATGTCACTGCCACATGGAACGGGAAAAACTTTGCGTGTTGCTGTTTTTGCACGGGGTGAAAGAGCCGAAGAGGCTAAAGCGGCTGGCGCAGATATTGTTGGTGATGAAGATCTTGCGGAAAAAGTGCAGGCGGGTCAGGTTGATTTTGACCGTTGTATTGCAACCCCTGACATGATGGCGCTGGTTGGGCGTCTTGGTAAGATTCTTGGTCCACGTGGTTTGATGCCTAATCCCAAATTGGGAACGGTTACAATGGACGTTAAGTCTGCTGTAACAGCTGCAAAATCAGGTCAGGTTGAATACCGTGCCGAAAAGGGTGGTGTCATTCATGCTGGTGTGGGTAAGGCATCATTTAGTGCTGAAAATCTTCTTGAAAATATCCGAGCTTTTGTTGATACTGTGCAAAAAGCACGCCCAACAGGGGTTAAAGGTACCTATATGAAAAAGATTTATCTTTCTTCAACAATGGGTCCTGGCATTGAAGTGGATATTGCTAGCGTTAACGCTGGTTAATAAAAAGTTTTATTATCCCTTTTTGGTAAGGGGATAGTATTGTCGAGACATTTTAAAATGTCTCAAACCTGTCCAAGACCGTACGTAATTTAAGATTTTAAAGGTTTAGAACCGCGCATGGAAGACGGGGCTGGTATTATAGATTGAAAAATTATTTATATGCTAGTGATTCCGTTAAGGACAGGCGAACCGGATCAATAAAATTCATTTTATTGATCTAAATGGTAACCTGAACAGTTATAAATTTAACTGATCAAAATGGAGACGGGATTTGGACCGCACGGAAAAACAAGCTTTTGTTGCTTCCATGGCATCTGTTTTCGCAAACACTTCAATGGTCGTTGTTACGCGCAATGCGGGATTAACGGTTGCTGATGTTACGGATTTGCGTCGTCGTATGCGTGCTGCTGGGGCAAATTATAAAGTTGGGAAAAACCGCTTGGTCACCCTCGCCGCAAAAGGTACCCCATTCGAAGGCATTACGCCAATGCTAACTGGGCCTACAGCTCTTGCTTGGGCAGAGGATCCAGTTGCTGTTGCGAAAGTAGCCGTCGAGTTCGCCAAAACCAATGAGAAACTTGTTGTGCTTGGTGGAGCGTTAAGTGGCCAATTGCTTGATTTGAATCAGGTTAAGGCCCTTGCAGAGCTTCCATCCTTGGATGCGCTTCGTGCACAACTGGTTGGGCTTATTTCTACACCTGCCACACGTATTGCTGGTGTATTACAAGCTCCTGCTGGTCAATTGGCACGGGTTTTTGGTGCTTATGCGGACAAAGGTGATGTACAAGCGGCTTAATAAAATAATTAAGTCTTTAAAAAGTTACTGAATAATCAGTAGACTTATCTCAAATCACTTATTAGTATATGAATAGGAAGAATATAAATGGCTGATCTAGCTAAACTTGTTGATGAATTATCTGCTTTAACCGTACTAGAAGCTGCTGAGCTTTCTAAAATGTTGGAAGAAAAATGGGGCGTTTCTGCTGCTGCTCCTGTTGCTGTTGCCGCTGTTCCAGCTGCTGGTGGTGCTGCTCCAGCTGAAGAAAAAACTGAATTCGATGTAATTCTTGCTAAATCTGGTGATAAGAAGATCAATGTTATTAAAGAAGTGCGCACCATCACAGGTCTTGGTTTGAAAGAAGCTAAAGATTTGGTTGAGGGGGCTCCTAAAACGCTTAAAGAAGGCGTAAGTAAGGATGAAGCTGAAAAAATTAAAAAGACCCTTGAAGAACAAGGCGCTTCAGTCGAAATTAAATAAGGCTATGAAGCAAACGGTAGAAAATTTTCTTTCTGCTGTTAGACTTTAAAATAAGGTAAGGCGGAACTCGTGAGTAGGGGTTTCCGCCTGCTTGGTCGTTAAAAGGAAAAATATTTAACGATTGTAAAATAGTATTCCCTTTATATATTAGGGATTAGTGAGAGTGTGATCCCTTATTGGGATCATGAGTTTATAATTATCCAGATGGTTTGTGTGACAAATTTATCCGGAAGCAGGCGATAGGGCACAATACACGATGAACGCGGTAAGCAAATCGTTCACTGGGCGCAAGCGCATTCGTAAAAATTTTGGGCGGATTCCTGAAATTGCTCCGATGCCAAATTTAATTGATGTGCAACGGGCAAGTTATGAGGCTTTTCTACAACGAGATGTAAAGCCGGAAAACCGTTCATTAACTGGTTTGGAAGAGGTTTTTCGATCTATTTTTCCAATCAGCGATTTTGCAGGTAATGGTCGTCTTGAATTTATAAATTATGAATTTGAAGAACCTAAATATGATGTTGAGGAATGTCTTCAGCGGGGATTGACTTATGCGGCACCATTAAAGGTCGTTCTTCGTTTGATCGTTTGGGATATTGACGAAGATACGGGGTCTCGTTCTATTCGTGATATTAAAGAACAACCTGTCTATATGGGTGATATGCCTTTGATGACAGAAAATGGCACCTTTATTATTAATGGTACCGAACGTGTTATCGTATCTCAAATGCATCGCAGTCCAGGGGTGTTTTTTGATCATGATGGCGGGAAAACCCATTCATCAGGCAAATTTTTGTTTACGGCAAGAATAATTCCCTATCGTGGTTCCTGGCTAGATTTTGAATTTGATAGTAAAGATTTAATTTACGTCCGAATAGATCGAAAGAGAAAAATTCCTGTCACAACCTTTTTGTATGCTCTTGAGGGTGAAAATTCGATTGCTTTGCGAGAGGCGAAAATTAAAGAGGGTGGGGATGTGGATTCCGTTCTTGTTCATGGAATGGATGATGATGAAATCCTTTCATATTTTTATAATACAGTAGTTTTCAAAAAAGTTGCTGATGGTTGGTCTCGCACCTTTGAGCAGGATGCTTTTCGCAATTTAAAATTACTGTCCCCTTTGGTTGATGCGGATACTGGTGAGATTGTAGCTGAAGCAAATGTCAAGTTGACTGCAAGGCTTATTCGCAAGATTGCTGAAAAAACGAAAAACGTGCTTGTTAAACGGGAAGATTTGCTTGGACGTTATTTTGCTCATGATCTGGTCAATGAAGAAACCGGTGAAATTTATGCCGAGGCTGGTGTAGAGATTACCGAAGCTATACTGGATACGCTGGAAGAGCTTGGTTTAAAAGAAATACCGACGCTGGCGATTGACAATAATGTCGGTCCCTGGATCAGAAATACATTGATTGTTGATAAAAATACGTCCAGAGATGATGCGCTGGTTGATATTTATCGTGTCATGCGTCCTGGTGAACCTCCAACGGCTGAAACGGCAGAGGCGTTGTTCCACGGGTTATTCTTTGATGCTGATCGTTATGATCTTTCTGCTGTTGGACGTGTAAAAATGAATATGCGTCTTGGTGTGGAAGGGGATGACACTATTCGTACACTTCGTAAAATTGATATTTTGCGGACGATCAAAATCATGTGCGAATTAAAAGATGGACAAGGAAGTGTCGATGATATCGATAATCTTGGAAATCGTCGTGTACGTTCTGTGGGTGAATTGATGGAAAATCAATATCGTCTTGGTTTGTTAAGAATGGAACGTGCCATTCGTGAAAGAATGAGTTCTGTTGATATTGATACAGTCATGCCGCATGACCTTATTAATGCAAAACCGGCTGTTGCCGCCGTTCGTGAATTTTTTGGTTCATCACAGTTATCGCAATTTATGGATCAAACGAACCCATTGTCAGAAGTTACACATAAACGTCGTTTATCCGCTTTGGGACCGGGCGGGCTGACCCGTGAACGTGCCGGATTTGAAGTTCGGGACGTTCATCCGACACATTATGGACGTATTTGTCCGATTGAAACGCCCGAAGGTCCAAATATTGGTTTGATCAATTCTTTGGCAACGTATGCAAAAGTAAACAAATACGGGTTTATTGAAACACCTTATCGTTTGGTCAAGGATGGTCAATTGCAAGATGGGTGGAAATATCTTACCGCCATGGAAGAGGAAAAGCTTATCGTCGCACAGGCAGATGCCAAACAGGATAGTCATGGACATTTGACAGGAGATCTTGTTTCTGTAAGACAAAATGGCGATTTTCAACTGGTAAAACCAGAAGAGGTTACTGCTTGTGATGTTTCGCCAAAGCAATTGGTTTCTGTTGCTGCTGCCTTGATTCCGTTCCTTGAAAACGATGATGCAAACCGTGCCTTGATGGGATCAAACATGCAGCGTCAAGCCGTTCCATTAATTCGGTCAGATGCGCCATTAGTTGGAACAGGAATGGAAGCCGCAGTTGCAAGAGATTCTGGAGCAACGATTGTGGCTCGTCGCGGTGGTATTGTTGATCAGATTGATGGAGCTCGTATTGTTGTCCGTGCAACGGATGAAAATGGTGCAACGCAAGGTGTTGATATTTACCGTTTACGGAAATACACGCGTTCTAATCAGTCAACTTGTATCAATCAGCGACCATTGGTTTATGTTGGTGATTATATTAAGGCTGGCGATATTATCGCTGATGGCCCTTCAACAGAGCTTGGTGAATTGGCACTTGGCCGTAACGTTCTTGTTGCCTTCATGCCGTGGAACGGTTACAATTTCGAAGATTCAATACTGATTTCAGAACGTATTGCGCGGGATGATGTGTTTACTTCTATTCATATTGAAGAATTTGAGGTGATGGCACGTGACACAAAATTGGGCCAAGAGGAAATAACTCGGGATATCCCCAATGTCGGGGAGGAAGCGCTGCGTAACTTGGATGAAGCTGGTATCGTATATATTGGTGCTGAAGTAAATCCTGGTGATATCTTGGTGGGTAAAATCACTCCCAAGGGTGAAAGCCCGATGACGCCTGAAGAAAAGCTTTTACGTTCTATTTTTGGTGAAAAGGCTTCTGATGTTCGTGATACATCATTGAAATTACCGCCTGGAACAAGTGGGACCGTTGTTGACGTTCGTGTTTTCTCTCGTCGTGGTATTGATAAAGATGAACGTGCAATGGCTATTGAACGTGCTGAAATTGAACGGTTAAGCAAGGATCGTGATGATGAGTTGGCCATTCAAGAACGTGCGTTCTATAACAGGTTGAAAGAGAATCTTCTCAATCAGAAAGCTGGGGCAGGATTCAAGGGAATTAGATCAGGAACGGATTTAACGGAAGAAGTGTTGGCCGAACATCCCCGTGGAACATGGCGTCATATCATTGTTGCCGATGATGATGTAATGGCTAATATTGAACAGATTAAACGTGACTTTGATCGTGAGGTTTCCAATATTCAGGCGCGTTTCAACAACAAGGTTGATAAGATCCAGCGTGGTGACGAGCTTCCTCCTGGTGTTATGAAAATGGTTAAGGTTTTCATTGCCGTTAAAAGAAAATTACAGCCTGGGGATAAAATGGCCGGTCGTCATGGAAATAAGGGTGTTGTTTCCCGTGTTGTGCCAGTTGAGGACATGCCATTTCTTGAGGATGGAACCTCTGTTGATATCGTGTTGAATCCGTTGGGTGTGCCTTCCCGTATGAATGTCGGTCAGATCCTTGAAACCCATTTGGGATGGGCCTGTGCAAATCTGGGTAGACAAGTCAGCCAAGTTGTTGATCAGTATATGAAGACTGGTGAAAAGAAACAGGAACTTTTGGATCGCCTTAGATTGATTTATGGCGAAAAAACGTTTAATGAAAAAATAGCCAATCTTTCAGAGGCTGAACTGCTTAATTTCTGTAATGATCTTCATAAGGGTGTCTCGATTATGACTCCGGTGTTTGATGGAGCAAGCATTCCTGATATCGAAAACATGTTGAAAGAGGCGGGGCTTAATCCTTCGGCGCAAAGTACATTGATTGATGGACGTACGGGAGATCCTTTTGAGCGCCAAGTGACGGTTGGTTATATTTACATGCTTAAGTTGCATCACCTGGTTGATGACAAAATCCATGCGCGTTCTATTGGTCCTTACTCATTGGTGACGCAACAACCATTGGGTGGTAAAGCCCAATTTGGTGGCCAGCGTTTCGGAGAAATGGAGGTATGGGCCTTGGAGGCTTATGGGGCTGCCTATACCTTGCAGGAAATGCTTACGGTTAAATCAGATGACGTTTCAGGCCGTACTAAGGTTTATGAAGCGATCGTTAAAGATCAGGACGATTTTGAGGCTGGTATACCTGAAAGCTTTAATGTGCTAGTGAAGGAATTAAAATCCCTTGGCTTAAATGTTGAACTTGAACAAAGTGCTGAATAAAGTAGATTGTTAGGTTTTTTAAATATTATCAATGAGGTATTCAGTTTATGAATACCTCAACCCCCCAAAAGGTTTTTGGCGAATGAATGAACTTATGAAAATTCTTGGTCAGACTGGCCAAGCAATGACGTTTGATCAGATTAAAATTCAATTGGCCTCGTCTGAACAGATACGGTCTTGGTCTTATGGTGAAGTGAAAAAGCCAGAGACAATCAATTATCGTACTTTTAAACCAGAACGGGATGGATTGTTTTGTGCGCGCATTTTCGGTCCGATCAAGGATTATGAATGTCTTTGTGGTAAATATAAACGGATGAAATTCCGTGGCATAGTATGTGAAAAATGCGGTGTTGAAGTTACGCTTGCCAAAGTGCGTCGTGAACGTATGGGGCATATTGAGCTTGCAAGCCCGGTTGCACATATTTGGTTTTTGAAATCTCTTCCAAGTCGTATCGGATTAATGATCGATATGACTTTGAAAGATCTCGAGAGGGTTTTGTATTTTGAAAATTATGTTGTTTTAGAACCCGGGACATCGCCATTAAAACAATATAGCCTGCTGACTGAGGATCAATATCTTGATGCCATGGAAGAATATGGGCATGAAGGTATTGAAATAGGGATTGGTGCGGAAGCGATTAAGAAAATTCTGGTCAATATCGATTGTGATGTTGAAAAAGTCGAATTACGCGCCGAATTAAAAGAAACGACTTCTGAAGTCAAACGTAAGAAACTTGTAAAACGTTTAAAACTGGTGGAAGCTTTTGCAGAAAGTGGTTGTCGTCCTGAATGGATGATCATGAGTGTTGTACCAGTCATTCCACCTGAATTAAGACCGCTTGTCCCATTGGACGGGGGGCGTTTTGCTACATCAGATCTCAATGATTTGTACCGTCGTGTCATCAACCGTAATAACCGGTTGAAACGGTTAATGGAATTGCGTGCACCAGATATTATCATTCGTAATGAAAAACGTATGTTGCAGGAATCTGTTGATGCGTTGTTTGATAATGGACGTAGAGGACGGGCAATTACAGGGGCGAATAAACGACCATTAAAATCCTTGGCAGATATGCTTAAAGGAAAACAGGGACGTTTCCGTCAGAACCTGCTTGGGAAACGTGTGGATTATTCTGGACGTTCAGTGATTGTGGTTGGTCCTGAACTGAAATTGCATCAATGCGGTTTGCCTAAAAAAATGGCATTGGAATTGTTCAAGCCATTTATATATTCCAAGCTTGAAAAATATGGGCATGCAACGACCATTAAGGCAGCTAAGCGTATGGTTGAGAAAGAACGCCCAGAAGTTTGGGATATTATTGAAGAGGTTATTCGTGAACATCCTGTCATGCTTAACCGTGCACCAACTTTACACCGTTTGGGTATTCAAGCTTTCGAACCTGTTTTGATTGAGGGTAAAGCGATTCAGTTGCATCCATTGGTATGTACTGCCTTCAATGCAGATTTTGACGGTGATCAGATGGCGGTTCATGTGCCATTGAGTTTGGAAGCGCAGCTCGAAGCACGTGTTTTGATGATGTCCACAAATAATATTCTTAGTCCTGCTAGTGGTAAGCCTATTATTGTTCCATCTCAGGATATTGTATTGGGGCTGTATTATCTAAGTCTGGAAATTCCTGAATTTAAATTAACTCCAGATCAATCCGAATATGATTCTGAAGGTCATCTTATTAAAAAGGGTGCACCTCTTTTTGCGAATATTGGTGAGATTGAACATGCATTGTCATCCAGAACCTTGAAGCTTCACGATAAAATTCGTTGTCGTTTTCAAACAAAGAATGCAGATGGTGAGCTAGTTTATCAAAAGGTAGTGACAACCGCAGGTAGAATGCTGATTTCACAGATTCTTCCAAAACACCCAGCAATCAATTTTTCATTGATCAATCAACAATTAACGAAAAAGACAATTTCAGATATTATCGATATTGTCTATCGTCATTGTGGTCAGAAGGAATGTGTGATTTTTGCGGATCGTATGATGGGACTAGGATTCTCTTACGCTGCTAAAGCTGGTATTTCCTTTGGTAAGGATGATATGATCATTCCTGATGCGAAAAAGGAACTGGTTGCCAAGACAACCGAAGAAGTTAAGGAGTTTGAACAGCAATATCAGGACGGTTTGATTACTGCAGGAGAGCGTTATAACAAGGTTGTTGATGCCTGGTCACGTTGTACGGATGAGGTTCAGGCAGCGATGATGAAAAAGATTTCACATGTAGAGCCTGGCCAACCCATCAATTCTGTCTGGATGATGAGTCATTCTGGAGCTCGTGGGTCCCCAGCCCAGATGAAGCAGTTGGCCGGTATGCGTGGTCTGATGGCGAAACCGTCAGGTGAAATTATTGAACAACCTATTATTGCCAACTTCAAGGAAGGTCTTTCTGTTCTTGATTATTTTACGTCGACTCATGGTGCACGTAAAGGATTGGCTGATACGGCTCTGAAAACTGCAAACTCTGGATATCTTACTCGTCGTCTGGTTGACGTTGCTCAGGATTGCATTATAGTTGAGCCAGATTGTGGAACAGAACGCGGATTGGTTGTTCGTGCGGTAATGGATGGTGGTGAGGTTATTTCTTCACTTGCAGAACGTATTCTTGGACGTACATTGGCGGCAGATGTAACTGATCCAGCAACTGGTAAAATCCTTTATCCTCGTAACACGCTTCTGGAGGAGGCCGAAGTTGAGGCGATCGAAAAGGCCAATGTTGAAAGTGTGATGATTCGTTCTGTTTTAACCTGTGACAGTCAGGTTGGCGTATGCGCTCATTGTTATGGTCGTGATCTTGCTCGCGGAACTCCCGTTAATATAGGAGAGGCTGTCGGTGTTATTGCTGCTCAGTCAATTGGTGAGCCCGGGACTCAGCTGACAATGCGTACATTCCATATTGGCGGTGCAGCACAAAAAGGTGCAGAACAATCTATGGTTGAATCCTCCCGCGATGGCAAGATCAAGATTGTAAATCTGAATGTTGTTCAAAACAGTCAGGGATTTGACATTGTCATGTCCAGAAACTGTGAAATTATCCTGTTGGATGATAATGGAATTGAACGCGCTCATTACCGTATTCCCTATGGTGCACGTTTGCTTGTTAAAAATGGATCGAATGTCAAGCGCCATCAGAAAATGGCAGAATGGGATCCATATACTTTACCTATTATTACTGAAAAATCAGGTACAATTGAGTATCAGGATCTGATTGAAGGTATTACACTGGTTGAACGGATGGATGAAGTCACGGGGCTTTCTTCAAAAGTTGTTGTTGACTATAAGCAAACAAGTAAATCTCGTGATTTGAGACCACGCTTGCAGTTAAAGGATTCAAATGGGGAAGTTATGAAGTTGGGGAACGGTAATGACGCACGTTACTTCTTGTCTCCAGATTCCCTGCTTTCTGTGGAAAATGGGGCGCAGGTTAATGCCGGTGATGTCTTGGCACGTATTCCAAGAGAAGGTTCCAAGACACGTGACATTACCGGGGGACTTCCTCGAGTAGCTGAACTTTTCGAGGCTCGTCGTCCGAAAGATCATGCGATTATTGCCGAAAATGATGGTGTGGTTGAATTCGGAAAAGATTATAAGGCAAAACGTCGGATCGTTGTACGTAATGAGGATGCTGGTGAAGAAACAGAATATTTGATTCCTAAAGGAAAACATATTTCTGTACAGGAAGGTGACTTTGTCCGTAAGGGCGATCCTCTTGTTGATGGACCACGTGTTCCTCATGATATTTTAAAGGTTCTTGGAATTGAAGCCTTGTCGGATTATCTGATTGATGAAATTCAAAGTGTTTATCGTCTTCAGGGTGTGAAGATCAATGATAAACATATTGAAGTGATTGTTCGTCAAATGCTGCAGAAAATTGAAGTGACGGATCCAGGTGATACGACTTATTTAATTGGTGAAACTGTAGATCGCTTGGAATTTGAACAAGAAAATATCAAACGGATGAACGCCAACGAGCGTCCAGCAACTGGTTCACCAGTTTTACAGGGTATCACCAAAGCTGCGTTACAAACCAAATCCTTTATTTCAGCGGCTTCCTTCCAGGAAACAACTCGTGTATTGACAGAGGCCGCATCTGCGGGGAAGGTTGATACCTTGATGGGATTAAAGGAGAATGTAATCGTCGGACGTCTTGTTCCTGCAGGAACGGGTAGTGTTATGAACAGATTCCGTGCCATGGCCTATTCAAGAGATAGACAACGAATTCTGGATGCAAATAAGATGAATGATGAAGCGGAAATTGAATTTTCTTCTGTTACATCAGAAAATAATGAAATAAAGGACGTGACTCAGGTCACTGAATAAGGTATAGGTATATAACTTTATTCGTTTTCAGTTTTATTAAATGGGTATTACTACCCATTTAATAAGTTAAAATACGGGTCATTTTTGTCTTTTGGCAAAAATAAAATGTTTTTTTACAAGGATACCTAGTTCAATTTTAAGCTGTTTTAAAAATAGCTTGCAATTTAACAAGGGTCTTGTTAAAAGCATCGTTATCTGTTGAATAAATTTATGGCACATTAGATAAAACATTGTTTATAAGGTATATGGTTTTATTTTTATGCCAACTTTAGTGGCATTTATTTAATTAAATGTTAATTGTTGTAATGACCGTCGAGTAACGATATTGCGTTGCTTGACCTAGAAATAGTAAGGATCGGGAAAGGCGAATGCCGACCATTAACCAATTAATCGCTAAAGGCCGCGAACCTGCTGCCAAGCGCAATAAGGTTCCTGCTTTGCAGGGATGCCCGCAAAAACGAGGGGTATGTACTCGTGTTTATACAACAACACCTAAAAAGCCAAACTCAGCATTGCGTAAAGTTGCAAAGGTACGTCTGACGAACGGTTATGAAGTGGTGAGTTATATTCCTGGTGAAGGTCATAACTTGCAAGAACATAGTGTGGTCTTAATACGTGGTGGACGTGTTAAGGATTTGCCAGGCGTGCGTTATCATATTTTACGTGGTGTTCTGGATACACAAGGAATTGCAAAGCGACGTCAACGTCGTTCTTTGTATGGTGCTAAACGTCCAAAATAAGAGGAATTAAAAGGCATGAGTCGCCGACACCGCGCAGTAAAGCGTGAGATACTTCCCGATCCTAAGTTTGGTGATGTGGTCATCACGCGTTTCATGAATGCGTTGATGTATGATGGTAAAAAATCTATTGCTGAAAAAATCGTTTATGGTGCATTGGAATCTCTACGTGCCCGTGGCGGTGAATCAGCGGACCCTGTAAACCTGTTTCACGAAGCTTTGGATAATGTTAAGCCAGCCGTTGAAGTTCGTTCACGCCGTGTAGGCGGTGCAACGTATCAGGTGCCTGTAGAAGTTCGTGCTGACCGTCGTCAGGCATTAGCAATTCGCTGGTTAATTGACGCTTCCCGCAAACGTGGCGAAAATACTATGCAGGAAAGATTGTCAAACGAATTGCATGACGCTATCAATAATCGTGGAGCGGCTGTTAAAAAGCGCGAGGATACTCACCGTATGGCTGAAGCAAATAAAGCATTCAGTCATTATCGCTGGTAAGTATAAGTTTGAACTTAATTTATTTTAACCGAATTTCTTGGTAAAAACCGAGTTAACGGAGAGAGACAATGGCAAAGGCTAAATTTGAGCGGAATAAACCGCACTGTAACATTGGAACTATTGGTCACGTTGATCATGGTAAAACAACATTAACAGCTGCTATAACAAAAGTTTTGGCAGAAAAAGGTGGTGCGGATTTTACTGCCTATGACATGATCGATAAGGCACCTGAAGAACGTGCTCGTGGTATTACCATTTCAACAGCACACGTTGAGTATGAAACAGACAAACGTCACTATGCTCATGTTGACTGTCCTGGTCACGCTGACTATGTTAAAAACATGATCACAGGTGCAGCACAGATGGATGGTGCTATCCTGGTTGTTTCAGCTGCTGACGGTCCTATGCCACAGACTCGTGAACATATTCTTTTGGCTCGTCAGGTTGGCGTTCCAGCACTGGTCGTATTCATGAATAAATGTGACCAAGTTGATGATCCTGAACTTCTTGAGCTTGTTGAAATGGAAATTCGTGAATTACTTTCTTCGTATGAATTTCCTGGAGATGATATTCCCATTATCAAAGGATCAGCTTTGGTTGCCCTTGAAGACGGTGATCCAGAATTGGGTAAAAACCGTATTCTTGACCTGATGAATGCTGTTGATGAATATATCCCGCAGCCAGAACGTCCAATTGATCGTCCATTCTTGATGCCAATTGAGGATGTTTTCTCTATTTCTGGACGTGGTACGGTTGTCACCGGACGTGTGGAACGTGGTGAAATCACTGTTGGTGAAGAAGTTGAAATTGTTGGTATTCATCCAACAACAAAAACAACGGTTACCGGTGTTGAAATGTTCCGCAAGTTGCTTGACCGTGGTGAAGCGGGTGACAATATCGGTGCGCTTCTTCGTGGAACAAAACGTGAAGATGTTGAACGTGGTCAAGTTCTGGCTAAACCAGGAACCATCAAGCCACATAACAAATTCAAGGCGGAAGCTTATATTCTTACAAAAGAAGAAGGTGGGCGTCATACTCCATTCTTTACCAATTACCGTCCACAATTCTATTTCCGTACAACTGACGTAACTGGTGTTGTACATCTTCCAGAAGGTGTGGAAATGGTGATGCCTGGTGATAATGCGGCAATGGATGTTGAATTGATTGCTCCTATTGCCATGGATGAAGGTCTGCGATTCGCTATTCGCGAAGGTGGACGTACTGTTGGGGCTGGTGTAGTTTCCAAAATTACCGAATAGTCTCGGCTAATTAGTTTGGATTCCCAGCTGTTTTTGCGGCTGGGAATCTTGTTGTTCTTGGATCCGAAAAGGATTCGTTTTTGTAGGCAGAAATAAATGGAAAGCCAAAACATCCGTATTCGCCTTAAAGCTTACGATTATCGTGTGTTGGATAATAGCACTCGTGAAATCGTAAATACAGCGAAGCGTACGGGGGCACAGGTAAGGGGACCAATCCCGTTGCCAACGCACATTGAGCGGTTTACAGTTAACCGCTCACCCCATATTGATAAGAAGAGTCGTGAGCAGTTCGAAATCAGAACGCACCGGCGTTTGTTAGATATTGTTGAGCCCAACCCGCAGACCGTGGACGCTCTCATGAAACTTGACCTCGCCGCTGGCGTTGATGTCGAGATTAAGCTATAAGGTCCAGACGATGCGTACAGGATTGATCGCAAAAAAGTTGGGAATGACCCGACTATTTAAAGAGGACGGCACTCATGTGCCAGTCACTGTATTGTACTTGGATGAAGTACAAGTAGTTGATGCTCGTACAAATGAACGTGATGGATACACAGCCCTTCAATTGGGGTATGGTAAAGCTAAGGTAAAAAATGTTAGCAAGCCTAATCGTGGTCATTTTGCACGGGTAAAAGTTGAACCAAAACAGAAACTTGTAGAATTTCGTGTTACGGAAGACGCTGTTGTTGAGGCGGGGGCAAGATTGACTGCCGCTCATTTTGTTGTAGGACAAAAGGTGGACGTAACTGGGACCAGTAAAGGTAAGGGATTTGCAGGTGGAATGAAACGTTGGAACTTCAAGGGGTTGGAAGCAACTCATGGTGTTTCAATTAGTCATCGTTCGCATGGTTCCACAGGGAATAGACAAGACCCTGGCAAAACATTTAAAAATAAGAAGATGGCAGGCCATTTAGGTAGTGAGCGTGTAACGACGCAGAATCTTGAGGTTGCTGCTGTAGATGTAGAGAAAAATTTGATCATGATTAAAGGTGCAGTGCCTGGTGCGAAAAACGGGTTTGTTCTCTTGCGTGATGCGATCAAAAAGCCTCGTCATGCTGATGCACCATTTCCGGCAGCATTAGCAGCGGTTGCTGAGGAAGGTTGAACACTATGGATGTAGAAATCAAAACCTTCGATAATGGAAGTGCTGGCAATATTACGCTTCCAGATGAAATTTTCGGTATTGAACCCCGTCAAGATATTATGGCAAGAGTTGTGCATTGGCAGCTTGCCAAACGTCGTTCTGGCAATCATAAGATTAAGGGGCGTGGTGAAGTTTCTGGAACAACAAAAAAACCTTATCGGCAAAAAGGTACAGGTAATGCGCGTCAAGGTTCGTTACGTGGACCGCAGTTTCGTACCGGTGGCATTGTTCATGGTCCAGTAGTGCGTGATCATGGGTATGATTTGCCAAAGAAAGTAAGGCGTCTTGGTCTTATTTCTGCTTTATCACAGAAATTGGCAGAAGGTAAGTTGGTCGTTATTGACGAAGCCAATAATACTGCAAAAACATCTGAATTAGCTGCAAAATTAAAAGTGTTGGGCTGGAATTCAACTTTAATTATTGATGCAAATATTGATGAGAATTTTGGACGTGCAGTAAGAAATATCGCTTCAGTAGATATTCTTCCAACAATTGGTGCAAATGTTTATGACATTTTGAATCATGACATTTTGGCTATTACGCGCGCAGCAGTTGATGGGTTAAAGGAGCGCCTGGTATGACGAATATTCTTTCAATTCGCCAAAAGGCGGAAAAAATGTCTCGTGAAGCGATGTTTAACATTATTCGCGCGCCCTTGATTACTGAAAAGGCAACCTTTTTGTCTGAAAAAAATCAAATTGCGTTTAAAGTTGCATCAAACGCTACTAAGCTTCAAATCAAAGTTGCGATTGAAACTTTGTTCGGTGTGAAAGTGTTGGGTGTTAATACGCTGATTTTAAAAGGTAAGACAAAAAGATTTCGAGGTCGGTTAGGGCGTCGTTCTGATGTTAAAAAAGCTTTTGTTCAACTTGCTGAAGGTCAGTCAATTGATTTGACAACCAAGTTGTCATAAGTGTGAGGTAGGAATTAATGGCACTTAAGCACTTTAAACCAGTTACTCCAAGTCTTCGTGGCACGGTTCTAATTGACCGTAAGGAGCTTTGGAAAGGTAAACCTGTCAAGACGCTTACCGAAGGTAAGAACAAGACGGGTGGACGTAATAATAATGGTCGAATTACCTCTCGTTTTATTGGGGGTGGGCATAAACAGTCATATCGTTATGTTGATTTTAAAAGACGTAAATATGATATGCCTGCAACTGTTGAACGGTTAGAATATGATCCCAATCGAACCGCTTTTATCGCGTTGATCAAATATGAAGACGGTGAGTTATCTTATATTCTGGCACCTCAAAGATTAAAAGTTGGAGATGTTGTAATCGCAGGTCAGCGTGTTGATGTTAAGCCTGGAAATGCAATGCCTTTAGCAGCTATCCCTGTAGGAACCATTATTCACAATATTGAATTAAAAGAAGGAGCCGGTGGAAAACTGGTTCGTTCAGCTGGAACTTACGCTCAGTTGGTTGGTAAGGATGCTGGATATGCACAAATCAAACTGCAGTCGAATGAATTGCGTTTGGTACGTGGTGAATGTATGGCAACAGTTGGTGCCGTATCCAATCCAGATAACATGAACCAGCATTTTGGTAAGGCGGGACGTAGCCGTTGGTTAGGCCGTCGTCCACACAACCGTGGTGTTGTCATGAACCCGGTTGACCATCCTCATGGTGGTGGTGAAGGTCGTACTTCTGGTGGTCGTCATCCTGTGACACCATGGGGTAAACCAACTAAAGGTTATAAAACAAGAGTCAATAAGCGTACGGACAGCTTGATTATCCGTCGCCGTAAGACAGGCAAATAAAAGGGGCAAATAGAGATGGCAAGATCCGTCTGGAAAGGCCCGTTTGTAGACGGGTATTTACTTAAGAAAGCTGAAACCGCACGCGCTTCAGGTCGTAACGATGTGATTAAAATTTGGTCACGCCGTTCCACCATTTTGCCGCAGTTTGTTGGTTTGGTTTTTGGTGTTTACAACGGCCATAAATTTTTACCAGTGCAGGTCAGTGAAAATATGGTGGGTCATAAATTCGGTGAATTTTCTCCAACCCGTACATTCAATGGTCATGCAGCAGACAAAAAAGTAAAGCGGGGCTAGGATATGAGTAAACCAAAACATGATCGTGCACTCGCTGAAACCGAAGCTCAGGCAATTGGACGTAATATTCGTGTAAGTCCACGAAAACTAAATCTTGTTGCTGGATTGATTCGTAATCAACCTGCATCCACTGCTTTGGCAAAATTAACCTTTTCTAAAAGAAGAATTGC
The DNA here is from genome assembly GCF_016101485.1 of Commensalibacter sp. M0133. NCBI lineage: Bacteria > Pseudomonadati > Pseudomonadota > Alphaproteobacteria > Acetobacterales > Acetobacteraceae > Commensalibacter > Commensalibacter sp. M0133. The sequence goes on along the minus strand of NZ_JACFQI010000001.1, from coordinate 858,101 downwards.
TAAAGAAGTTAAAACAGTTCTGGAAAGCGCGATTGCAAATGCGGAAAACAATCATCAACTTGATGTAGACCGTTTGGTTGTATCCAAGGCAGAGGTAGGTAAAGCGATGGTTATGCGTCGTTTTCATGCCAGGGGTCGTGGACGTTCAGCGCAAATTCAGAAATTCTTTAGTCATTTGAAGATTGTCGTTGCTGAGCGTGACGAAAACGATTCTTCTGAAGGAAAGGCAGCATAATATGGGTCAAAAAGTTAATCCAATTGGGTTGCGTTTGGGTATCAATCGTACTTGGGATAGTCGTTGGTATGCAGATAATGATTATACCAAATTATTATTTGAAGATTTCAAACTTCGTGACCATTTACGCAAGAAACTTGCAGGTGCGGGTGTTTCTAGGGTTGTTATTGAACGACCAGCTAAAAAGCCTCGTGTAACAATTTATGCAGCGCGCCCCGGAATCGTTATTGGTAAAAAAGGTCAGGATATTGATAGCTTACGTAAAGAATTAACATCAATGGCCGGTGCAGAGGTTGCATTGAATATTGTTGAAATACGTAAACCAGAAATTGATGCGACACTTGTTGCTGAAAATATTGCCCAGCAGCTGGAAAGACGTGTGGCGTTTCGTCGTGCTATGAAAAGAGCAGTGCAGTCAGCAATGCGTTTAGGTGCGCAAGGAATTCGTATCAATTGCAGTGGTCGTCTTGGCGGTGCTGAAATTGCACGCATCGAATGGTATCGTGAAGGACGCGTTCCCTTGCATACTTTAAGAGCAGATATTGATTATGGTGTTGCCGCAGCTCATACAACCTATGGGAAATGTGGTGTAAAGGTTTGGATTTTTAAGGGCGAAATCATGGCCCATGATCCATTGGCCCAGGATCGCCGTGCTGCTGATCAGGCACCACAAAGGTAATTGATTAATTGGAGCATAATAGTTATTAATAAAGCTATTACAACGCATGAGGATTTTAAATAATGCTATCTCCGCGGCGGACTAAATTCCGCAAAGCTCATAAAGGCCGTATTCACGGAATGGCTAAAGGTGGGACAGAGCTTAATTTTGGAACCTATGGTTTGAAAGCACTGCAGCCAGAACGTATTACAGCCCGTCAAATTGAAGCGTCTCGTCGTGCGATTACACGTGCGATGAAACGTATGGGACGTGTGTGGATTAGAGTTTTTCCAGACCTTCCTGTCTCTAGTAAACCAGCAGAAGTTCGTATGGGATCTGGAAAAGGGTCTCCTGAATATTGGGTTGCTCGTATCAAACCAGGTCGTATCCTATTTGAGATTGAAGGTGTAAGTCCCGAAATTGCAAAAGAGGCATTAACGCTCGGTGCTGCGAAGCTTCCAATTAAAACGAAATTTGTAACCCGTATAGGAGAGGCCTAGAATGGCAAAGGCAAAAAAGCCAGCTGATCTGCGCGCTAAAACGGTGGACGAATTAAAGACGTTGTTAATTGATTTGCGACGTGAACAGTTTAATTTACGTTTCCAACGTGCGACTGGTCAAAATGAGGGTGTAGGTCGAATTGGGGTAATCCGTCGAGATATTGCACGGATTAAGACTATTATGACTGAAGTTAACAAAAACGCCGCAGGTGCTGCTGCATCTGCCGGCAAGTCCTGAGGAGTTAATGGGCGATGCCAAGGCGCGTTCTAACCGGTCGGGTGACAAGCGATAAAATGGACAAAACAGTTTCTGTTTTGGTTGTTCGTCGCGTTATGCACCCGCTTTATAAAAAATTCATTCGTCGTTCGAAAAAATATGCGGCGCATGATGAATTAAATGAGTGTCAAATTGGAGATATGGTTCGTATCATTGAATCTCCTCCGATTTCAAAAAGGAAAACATGGACTGTGATTTCTCGCAACGGTGCACCTCTTGGTGCGGCTGAGCAAGTATCCAGCATAGAAGCTTAAGGGAGGCTTAACTATGATCCATCCCGAGACCAACCTAACTGTGGCTGATAATTCAGGTGCAAGAGAGGTGCAGTGCATTAAGGTGCTGGGCGGTTCAAAGCGGAAAACCGCTTCGGTCGGCGACGTGATCGTCGTTTCTGTCAAAGAGGCTATTCCTCGTGGCAAAGTAAAAAAAGGTGATGTTCATCAAGCTGTGATTGTCAGAACAAGCTATCCTGTTCGTCGTCCTGATGGAACCTCAATACGTTTTGATAAAAATGCTGCTGTATTGATAAATAAACAAAACGAACCAATTGGCACACGTATTTTCGGCCCAGTAGTAAGGGAATTGCGTGCACGTCAATTCATGAAAATTATCTCCTTAGCTCCGGAGGTTTTATAATGGCCGCACGTATTAAAAAAGGCGATCAAGTAATCGTTATTACAGGGCCTCAGAAAGGTGTGCAAGGTGAAGTCTTGTCAATTTGCACTGTTGAAAATAAGGCAGTGGTTCGTGGTGTGGCGGTTGCCAAACATCATAAGAAACCAACCCGTATGGGTGATGCTGGTGGTATTATTGAGCGTGAAAAGGCTATTCACTTGTCAAATCTTAAATTGGTAGATCCAAAATCAGGGAAACCTACTCGTGTTGGATTTAGAGTTTTGGAAGACGGTCGTAAGGTTCGTGTTGCCAAAACCACCGGTGAAGTGATCGAAGGTTAAGAGAGGTGGATATGTCAGAAAATAGTCAAGTTCGCTCTGAAGCACGCCTTTACACGCTTTACAAAAATGAATTGCGTCAAAAGTTACGTGAACAATTCAATTACAAAAACGAGATGCAGATCCCGCGTCTTGAAAAAATTGTTTTAAACATGGGTGTTGGAGAAGCAGCGGGCGATCAAAAGAAACTGGATGCTGCCACGGAAGAAATGACCTTGATTGCCGGTCAAAAAGCCGTTAAAACACTTACTAAGAAAGCGATTGCTGGATTTAAAATTCGTGCTGGTTTACCCATTGGATGTAAAGTTACATTACGTAAAAACCGTATGTATGAATTTCTGGATCGTTTGGTTACAATCGCTTTACCGCGTGTTCGAGATTTTAGAGGATTGCCAGCAAACAAAGGATTTGATGGTCGTGGAAATTTTGCAATGGGTTTGAAAGAACAGATTGTATTTCCTGAAATCGTTTACGATAAAGTAGACGAAGTACGTGGTATGGATATTGTGTTTGTAACAACAGCCAAGACCAATGACGAAGCCAAGGCTTTGTTAAAAGCATTTTCTCTTCCATTTATTGGATAGGAAATTGTTCTTTCGCTGCAAGGTGATACACTACCTTGCAAATTTGTTTTTTTTGGAAAACGGTCGATATAGTCGACAGGTTCCGGAGGGTAAAATTAAACATGGCAAAAACTTCAGCCATTTATCGTAATGCGAAGCGTGCACGTATGTCCGCACGTGATAAAGCAAAACGCATTGCGTTAAAGAATATTGTAATGGATAGAAGTTTACCAGTTGAAGATCGTTTTGATGCATCTTTAAAGCTGGCTAAACTTCCTCGTAATGGTTCACGAGTAAGAGTGCGTTTGCGTTGTAAACTAACTGGTCGCTCTCGTGGGAATTACCGTAAATTTGAACTTTGCCGTATCGCATTGCGTGAATTGGCATCTACCGGGCAAATCCCTGGTATGGTTAAATCAAGCTGGTAAGGGATATATAGATGTCATTATCTGATCCATTGGGTGATATGCTCACCCGTATACGTAATGCACAATCAGCTCGTCATTCATTTTGTGTGGTTCCCGCTTCTAATTTGAGAGTTAATGTTTTGGAAGCATTAAAGCGTGAAGGTTATATTCGCGGATATAAAAAAGAAGAGCTTCGCAAGGGAATAAGTCAGCTTCGCATTGAATTGAAGTATTCTGAAGGTGCTCCTGTTATTAAAGAAATTCAGAGAGTATCTAAACCAGGTCGTCGCGTTTATTCTAAAATTAAAGAATTGCCCCGTGTTTATGGCGGCCTTGGAGTATCCATTTTGTCAACACCTCAGGGTGTTTTATCTGATATTGAAGCACGTGCCGCCAATGTTGGTGGTGAAGTGCTCTGTCGTGTATTCTAAGAGGAGGGATCAATGTCACGTGTAGGCAAAAATCCCGTGCAGATTCCGCAAGGGGTACAAGTTTCTCTGAAAGACGGTAAAATTGTTGTCAAAGGTAAAAGAGGCGAATTGTCTCTGCCTGTATCTGAACATATAGAAACTGTTATTGAAGATAATCAGGTTACTGTTAAGCCAAAAGATGATGGTGTTGCCGCAAGAACAATGTGGGGCACTACCAGAGCATTAATTGCGAATATGGTCAAAGGTGTTTCCGAAGGTTATACCAAGGCCTTGGAAATCACGGGAACTGGGTTTCGTGCCGCTGTTCAAGGTTCAAATCTTGTTATGAATCTTGGTTATTCACACGATGTTGTTTATCCAATTCCATCTGATATTAAAATTACAACGCCACGTCCAACGGCAATTGTTGTTGAAGGTAATGATAAACAACGTGTTGGTCAAATCGCACTGGATATACGTAATTTTAGAAAACCTGAACCTTATAAAGGTAAAGGTGTTCGTTATGAAGATGAGATTATACGTCGCAAAGAAGGCAAGAAAAAATAATGGGTATGCAACGTGAATTACAAACGCGCCGTCGCAGACGGTTGCGTTATCAGCTTCGTCAGAAAGGAAACGGGCGTCCACGTCTTTCGGTTTTCCGTTCAAGCAAAAATATTTATGCTCAAGTTATTGACGATATGGCTGGTAAGACTTTAGTTGCTGCTTCAACTTTGGATGCAGCGGCTAAAGAACAAATTAAAACTGGAGCTGATATTAATGCTGCTCGTGTCGTAGGCAAGTTGATTGCTGAGCGTGCAAAGGCAGCAGGATTGGAACAGGTCGTATTTGATCGTGGCTCCTATATTTATCATGGGCGTGTAAAAGCGCTTGCTGAGGCTGCCCGTGAGGGCGGGCTCTCGTTCTAAAAGGAGTCGCGAATGGCACGTGAAGTGAAAGAAGGCGGTCGCGGTGGACGTGAACGTGAAAATGAAGATTTGATCGACAAATTGGTATCGATTAATCGTGTTGCTAAAGTTGTAAAAGGTGGTCGACGCTTTGCCTTTGCTGCATTGGTCGTCGTTGGTGATCAGCGTGGACGTGTAGGATATGGTGCCGGTAAAGCCAGAGAGGTGCCTGAAGCAATCCGCAAGGCAACTGAGCAGGCTAAAAAATCAATGATACGTGTTCCCATGAAAGAAGGCAGAACATTGCATCATGATGTGCAAGGTTTTTATGGCGCCGGTAAGGTCGTGTTAAGATCTGCCGATTCGGGAACTGGTATTATTGCTGGCGGTCCAATGCGTGCGGTTTTTGAAAGCCTTGGAATTAATGATGTTGTTGCGAAATCAACAGGTTCACGTAATCCACATAATATGGTAAAGGCAACTTTTGATGCATTGCGTAGATGTGCAAGTCCAAGAGTTGTTGCAGCGAGACGTGGAAAGAAGGTGTCTGAAATTCTTGGTCGCCGTGATTCTGGTCATGCGTCTCAAAATGCGGAGGCTGTAAATGGCTAGTAATACGGTAAAAGTAACTCAGATAGCATCTGCAATTGGTCGTAAGAAAGATCAAAAGCAAACATTGACTGGTCTTGGCTTGAATCGTGTTGGTGCAACCCGTGAGTTGGTAAACACACCAGCTGTCCAGGGAATGATCAATAAGATTCGCCACCTCGTTAAGGTGGAGGGATAAATGAATCTAAATGAACTTCGTGATAATGCCGGAGCGAGATACCGTAAAAAACGTCTTGGACGAGGTATTGGTTCTGGTAAAGGCAAAACATCAGGTAAAGGCGTGAAAGGTCAGTTGGCACGTTCAGGTGTGGCAATCAATGGCTTTGAAGGTGGACAGCTTCCACTTTACCGTCGTATGCCCAAAAGAGGATTCAAGAATATTTTTCGCAAAAATTATGTGGAAATTAATCTTCGGACCCTTTCATCCGCTATTGAGCAGGGCAAATTGAATGCATCATCTTTAATCGACGAAAAAGCTTTGCGTGAAGCCGGTTTATTTAAGGGAAAAAAATACTCTGGCGTTTGTTTGCTTGCTAATGGAAATCTAAATCAGGCCATCAACTTGGAAGTGTCAAGAGCATCAGCGGCAGCTGTTGAAGCGGTTAAAAAAGCTGGTGGTTCTCTAAAGCTTTTATCGTCATCTGGGGATGTTTCTGCAGATGCCTAGGAAATGAAGAGGTAATATAATTTAAGTTTGATCAATTTTTAGATCAAAACATTATGTTACATTCTAATTTTAAGGTAAAATTACAGCGTCCCGTTTTGTTACGGTGACGCTGTTTTTTTTGAAAGGATAAAATTATGGCCTCTATGGCCGAACAACTAGCGGCGAATATTAATGTCAGTGCGTTTTCTAAAGCAACTGAATTAAAAAAGCGTATTTGGTTTACATTGGGTGCGTTAATTATTTACCGTCTAGGTACCTATATCCCAGTTCCGGGAGTGGATGCTACGGTAATGGCACAATTGCTGGCTAAACACCAGGGTGGTATTCTTGGTATGTTTGACATGTTCAGTGGTGGCGCCTTGGGTCGTATGACCATTTTTGCCCTGAACATCATGCCCTATATTAGTGCATCTATTATCATTCAGTTGATGTCCTCTGCGATGCCATCTCTTGAAGCCTTGAAAAAGGAAGGGGAGCAAGGACGTAAAAAGCTTAATCAATATACACGTTACCTGACGGTTTTCATTGCTTTATTCCAGGCTTATGGAATTGCCATTGGGTTGGAAAGTATGAAAAGTCCCGCAGGTTCTGCCGTTACCAATCCGGGAATGCTTTTCTTGTTAACCTGCGTCATCACGCTGGTTGGGGGAACGATGTTTTTGATGTGGTTGGGGGAACAAATCACGGCACGCGGGGTCGGTAATGGAATATCATTGATTATTTTTGCCGGTATTGTCGCCAATTTACCAACGGCTTTGGCAAGTTTATTTCAACTGGGTTACACTGGCGCTTTGTCTCCATTTTTTGTCGTTGCATTTCTTGTATTGGCAGCGGTTACAATCGCCTTTATCGTGTTTATGGAACAGGCGCAAAGAAGAGTTGTCATACAATATCCCAAACGGCAGGTTGGGCAACGCATGTATGGTGGTGATTCAACACATATGCCATTAAAAGTTAATACCGCTGGGGTTATACCGCCTATTTTTGCGTCTTCAGTTTTATTGATACCTGTAACAATAGCTGGATTTCTATCAAATGAATCGACACCTGGATGGTTGGCATATCTAGGACAGGAATTCGGTCAGGGTCATATTTTATATATGGTCTTTTATGCTGCCATGATTATTTTCTTCTCATATTTTTATGCAGCTGTATCCTTTAACCCCAAAGAAACGGCAGATAATTTACGAAAACAGGGTGGATTTATTCCCGGTATTCGTCCAGGTGTAAATACAGCAACCTATTTTGATAATATCCTGACACGGTTAACAACGATTGGAGCGCTATATCTTGTTGTTGTCTGTTTATTGCCACAATTTTTAATCAATCATTACAATGTTCCCTTCTATTTTGGTGGAACCAGTTTGATAATCATAGTTTCCGTGACAATAGATACGGTAACGCAGGTTCAATCCCATTTGGTTGCGCACCAATATCAGGGTCTATTACGCAAATCCAGGTTTGGAAAAGGAAAAAAACGGTGAAGCTAATATTTTTGGGCCCACCAGGGGCAGGTAAAGGGACGCAGGCTCAACGTTTGTCAGAAAAATATCATATCGCGCAAATCTCCACAGGAGATATGCTGAGGGCTGAGGTGAGGTCAGGGTCAGAAATCGGGAAAAAAGCCAAGGATATTATGGATAAGGGGTTATTGTTTCCTGATGATCTGATGGTTGAAATGATTGCAAAAAGAATTAAAAAGGATGATTGTAAAAACGGTTTCATTCTTGATGGTTTCCCTCGCAATGTGGATCAAGCAAAAGCGTTGGATAAAATGTTTGTCTCTGAACATCTGAAACTTGATGCTGTATTATTATTAAAAGTGGATGAAGAAATACTTGCGGAGCGAATTTCTAACCGGTTTAGTTGTGCAAAATGTGGTGCCAGTTATAATAAACTTTCTAAAAAACCAAAAAAAGACGGAGTCTGTGATGCATGCGGTTCAACGGAATTTGTTTCAAGAGCTGATGATAATAAAGATACCGTTCTGGAACGTTTAAAAGTCTATCGCGAACAGACCGCTCCCTTATTGCCATATTATAAAGAAAAAAAATGTTTGTATCCCATTGATGGTATGAAAAATGTGGATGAGGTGACAAAAGATATTGATTTAATTTTAAAAAAAAATAAAATGTAAGTTTATATTTTTGTGAAAAATTTATCATACTATATTGACTCTGTTAGTATGAAAGTTATATTGATGCTTTTAAAAGTATTTCAAACACGTTAGTTATTAATGAAACAGTTATTGATCTCGTAACTGTTGCTTTTTTAGTGGCTAGCTGTTAAGAATAGACCTAAATTATTAAGGCTAATTAAGGAGTATTGGGCGTGGCGCGTATTGCCGGCGTAAACATCCCGACGAATAAGCGGGTAACCATTGGTCTGCGTTATATATACGGCATTGGGCCGACAAAAGCGCAGGAAATTTGTAATAAATTGTCAATTCCTGACGAACGTAGGGTGAACGAACTTTCAGATGATGAGGTTCTGAAAATCCGTGAGTTAATTGATAGCGAGTATCAGGTTGAGGGTGATCTTCGTCGTGAAGTTTCGATGAATATCAAGCGTTTGATGGACTTGGGATGTTACCGTGGATTGCGTCATCGTCGTGGTTTGCCTGTAAGAGGCCAGAGAACTCACACAAATGCTCGTACACGTAAGGGTAAGGCGATTGCTATTGCTGGTAAGAAAAAAGTAACACGTTAACCCTTGGTTTGTTTTAATTTTTTATAACTAAACGGACAGGATAATAAAAGCCATGGCGAAACCCGCCACACCGCGTCTCAGAAAAAAAGAACGCAAAAACATTACTTCTGGCGTAGCGCATGTTTTGTCTACGTTTAATAATACGATGATCACTATCTCTGATGTTCAAGGAAACGCAATTTCATGGTCTTCAGCGGGTGCTCAGGGATTTAAAGGTTCACGCAAATCTACACCTTATGCAGCACAGGTTGCTGCTGAGGATGCAGGACGTAAAGCTCGTGAACATGGTATGGAAACTCTTGAAATTGAAGTGTCTGGCCCGGGATCTGGACGTGAAAGCGCACTGCGTGCTTTACAGGCGGTAGGTTTTACGGTTACTTCAATCCGGGATACCACACCAGTGCCACATAACGGATGTCGTCCACGTAAACGTCGTCGCGTTTAATCGTTCGTATATTATTTTCAATCAATAATGAATGGAAATAATATTCAAGTAACAAAAGCTGACTTCGAGGTTAAGATTTTGTTACTTTTTTGGTAATAATTTGAATTGAAAGGCCACCACCTTGGTCCTCCAGAAAAACTGGCAATCTCTTATTAAGCCGGAGAAGCTGGAAGTCGAACCGGGCTCGGCGTCACAAAATGTGGCGACCGTGGTGGCGGAGCCGCTTGAACGTGGCTTCGGCATGACGCTCGGTAATGCGCTTCGGCGAGTACTTTTATCTTCTCTTCAAGGGGCTGCTGTTACAGCTGTTCGTATTGATGGCGTTCTTCACGAATTTTCATCAGTCAATGGTGTGCGGGAAGATGTCACGGATATTGTCCTGAATGTTAAGCAACTGGCCATACGTATGCATAGTGATGGTCCAAAACGGATGATTTTGTCCGCGGTAGGTCCAGGCCAAGTTACGGCTGGACAGATTCAGACAGATCATGATATTGAAATCATGAACCCTGATCTTGTGATTTGTACACTTGATGATGGAATAAAGTTGGGTATGGAATTTACCGTAGAAATGGGTAAAGGTTATGTACCTGCCTCTACTAACCGTCAAGAGGATGCTCCAATTGGGATGATTCCAATTGACGCGATATATTCCCCTGTTCGTCGTGTTTCCTATAGAGTTGAACCAACCCGTGTTGGTCAGGTAACAGATTATGACAAGCTGTTATTGACTTTGGAAACAGATGGTTCTGTAACGCCTGAAAATGCCGTAGCTTTGGCTGCGCGTATTCTGCAAGATCAGTTCCAGCTTTTTATCAATTTCGATGAGCCTAAACCAGTCGTAACGGAAGAGCCTAAGGAAGAGCTTCCATTCAATCGTAATTTATTGCGCAAAGTTGATGAGCTTGAATTGTCAGTTCGTAGCGCCAACTGTCTCAAGAATGATAACATTGTGTATATTGGCGATTTGGTGCAGCGGACAGAGCAAGAAATGTTACGCACTCCTAATTTTGGTCGCAAGTCATTGAATGAAATCAAGGAAGTTCTTTCTTCAATGGGATTGTCATTGGGAATGAATGTGCCTGCTTGGCCACCAGAAAATATTGAAGAGTTAGCTAAACGGCTGGATGAGCTGTTTTAAGCATAGTATGATAGAAGAGGATTGAAATTATGCGTCACGGTATATCCGGCCGTAAATTGGGTGTGACTTCATCGCATCGCCTTGCAATGTTCAGAAATATGGCCGTTGCATTAATTAAGCATGAACAGATTACAACGACTTTGCCAAAAGCTAAGGAATTACGTCCAATTGTCGAGAAACTTGTGACATTGGGAAAACGTGGTGATTTGCATGCACGTAGACAGGCTTATGCCATGTTGCGTGACGAGACTATTGTTGCCAAGTTATTTTCTGTTATTGCTGATCGTTACAAATCGCGTCAAGGTGGATATTTGCGTGTGTTGAAAGCGGGTGTCCGTTATGGTGATGCTGCTGATATGGCAGTTATCGAATTTATTGAACGTGATGTAAATGCAAAAGGACTTGACAGTGGACCAAAGCCCAATGATGAAGATTCAGAAGAGTTAGCTGCATAATATTAAAATACCCTTTTGATTTTTAAAAAGAGATAGGTTTCTATCTCTTTTTTTTGTTTGTAATGAACAAAATTGGGATTATAATTAAGTTGTAAAAAAAATATATGTTAACGCGTTAGGCTTTTGGAAGAATCTTGGGATAGATTGAAAAGGAGAGCCGGGATATGCTTAAAATTGCATTTACTTGTCTTTTAATTGCTTTATTGGCTTGGCTTCTTGGTTTTACAAGCGTGGCAATTATAGCAGCAGGAATTGCTAAGATTATATTTTTTATTGCACTGTTATTTGCTTTTTTATTTTTTATCCTTGCGTTTTTGGTTGGAAGAAAATTACTTAATAATTAATTTCTTGAAATGTTGGGTTATAAATTATTTTTAGTGATATGTTAAAATAATTTATTTGTTTGTCATTTTTTAGGGACTTGAAACAAAGACAGGGAATAAGTTCGCAGTATTAAGCTTAAAATATCATCGATTTAAAAATTTCTTAAATATTGGCTTTTTTTAAGAAACCAATTTTATTATGTAAATTTTTTTATGATAGTTTAATATAATTTACATGTTTGATTTTAAATTAAATATTTTAGGATTTTGGATATTGTTCAAAATTAAAAAACCTTCTTCCTGAAAAAATGAAATCACTAACAAATTATTATTTATTAAAATGATTTCATTTTTTGTATAATAGAACTAGTTTTTGTTTTGCTGTAATACAGGAGGTATAAAAGGTATATTGGAGGTTAAAGAAGATTTGCTTGGCAATCGATCATCTTTCCAGCCACCTCCAAGGTTTTCGATCAACAAGACACTATCCACCATTTGCTGTTGCCGTATTCCAAGAGCTGTCTGCTGATTATTTAACAAAGCGACTTGTTGAGTTACAACAGTGGTATAATCGTGAGTGCCGCTCATATATTGCGCCAGGGCTACTTTAAGGGCTTTGTCAGCGTATTCAACGGCTGCTTGTTGCTGGATTTTTTGATCGGTCAGGATATTAAGGTTAGATAGTTGATCCTCGACGGATTGCAAGGCCGCAAGAATGGTTTGCCTATATTGAGCCACAGAAGCGTCATATTGTGCCTCTGCCTGTTTGACCATTGAACTTCTTACCCCGCCATCAAACAAGTTTTCTGAAGCGGATGCCCCCAAAGACCAGATGCGGTTGGCAACTTGAACAAGGCTGCCCACCGGATTGCCACTATAGGATAAATTGGCTGATAAGGTTACATCGGGGAAAAACGCTGCAATAGCAGCTCCTATCTGGGCATTTTTTTCTTGCATATGGCGTTCGGCTGAAGCTATATCAGGCCTTCTTTGTAATAAAATGGATGGAACACCTACTGGAATTTGAGGTATGTTGTCATTTAAAATACCGTGAGGAATTGATAAATTTGCCGGGGGCTTTCCAATTAGAGTGGCAATAGCATGTTCGTATTGGGCTCGTGAAATACCTGCAGCAGTCAATTGTGCCCTGGTTTGCTCAAGCTGTGTCTGTGCCTGTAATAACGCCGTGGGCTCAATAACACCGGCATTATGTTGATCCTGGGTTACTTTTAAGGATTGCTTATAGGCTTTAACGGTTTTTTGCAATAAATCGATTAATGAATCTTGATATCGCAAGTTAAAATAGGTCTGGGCCAACTGGCTTTGATAAGATAGTCTTGCATTGGCAAGATCTGCGGCACTGGCTTGTGCAGCAGCAACCTGACTTTCCGTGTTACGTCGTATTTTTCCCCACAGATCGAGATCCCAGCTCGCAGAGGTTTGTAATGCATAAGTATTTCTGGTCATCCCGGTCGAATAATTAATATTTCCGCCCCCATTACCAATACTTCTTGCACCACCGCCGTTACCTTGACGATCAAAATTCGTGCCAAGATTTAATGTTGGGTATAGAGCTGCCTTAGTTTGGTCAATCAAGGCACGCGCATAACGATAATTTGCTTCTGCCTGTTTTAAATTCTGGTTAGAAATATCAACCTGTTCTTCCAGCTGATTAAGAACAGGATCATTATAGATAGTCCACCATTCACCTTTAGGAAAGGCGGCGGCACTGGGATTGGCTGTCTGCCATCCGTTAACTGGTTTTAATTCCTTGAACCGTTGTGAAATGATTGGAGCGGGGCGATGATAATTTGGTCCAACCATACAGCCGCTTAGCAAAAAAAAGAAAGTGGTTCCCACATATCGTAAGGAGAGCAGGTTGATGCCCCTATTATGCACGTTGTTGTCCCCCATGAAAAAATAGTCTCTTTAACAGACGGTTATGTCGTAATCGATCCATATAGATATAAATTACTGGGGTTGTATACAAGGTCAGAGCCTGACTGACCACTAAACCCCCTACAATCGCGATTCCAAGTGGACGTCTGATCTCGCAACCATATCCATTGGAAAGAATAAGGGGAACTGCACCAAATGCAGCTGCAACGGTAGTCATGAGAATGGGACGAAAGCGTAATTTACATGCTAGTAAAATTGCTGATTTTGTATCCATGTTTTCTGACTCTTCTGCCTTGATAGCGAAATCAACCAAAAGAATGGCATTTTTTTTGACAATCCCAATAAGTAGGATAATGCCAATCATGGTTATAATAGTAAATTCTTCCCCGAACAGATCAAGCGCCAGTAATGCGCCAACACCTGCCGAGGGAAGGGTGGATAGAATTGTTAAAGGATGGATGTAGCTTTCATATAATATACCCAGTGTAATGTAAACGGCGGCAATTGCGGCAAATATGATAATGATATTATTTTTGATGCTGCTCTGGAACTGGGCTGCATTGCCAGAAAAACTTCCTGCTATATTTTTTGGTAAATGAATTTTGACGGTTTCCGTTTTGATGAGCTGAATGGCATCGCTCAGTGATTTTCCTTTTGCCAAGTTAAATGATAAAGTCGCGGCAACGAACATACCCTGATGATTGACTGATAATGAGGTCAATGCTTTGTTCTGGTTAGTGACAAAAGATAATGGGATCATGGTTTCATGATTGGTGGAGACAGCTGAACCATTGGATGCACCATTACCCCCGGCAAGTCTATTCGCGATCTGGTTTCTAAAGTTTTCCTGCTCGATTTTATCCTCTTGACTTAAAAATGCATTCGATTTGACACGGATTGTATTTGATACGGTTCCGCCACCGGGTGATCCTCCTGCAACACTGACCCATACCTGATTCAAGGCACCGGTATGAGGGGCGTAACGCGGATCCGTTTCCATAATGACCCGATATTGGTTTAACGGATTATAAATAATTGAAGCGGCACGCTGTCCAAAAGAATCAAACAACGTATTTGAAATAAGTTGTGGTGTTAAGTTAACTCGTGCGGCTGTATCCCGAAGAATATCAATATTGATTGCCTCACCTCCCTGTTGGACATCGGAAGAGACATCTGTGATGATACCGGGATGCTTTTTTAGTGCTTCAACAAGTTTGGGCATCCATTTATATAATTCGCTAGAGGAATCTGATTGTAAAGTATATTGATAGTTTGCGTTACTTGAACGCCCGCCTACATGTAATATATTGGGAGGGAAAATATAGAATTTCGCGCCAACCATATTTTGTAATTTTTTAGAAAGTCGCGCTTGAGTTTCAAAAATATTATTTTTTCGTAACTTTTTATCTTTTAAGGAAATAAAGATATTTCCCTGATTGACCGCTTTGCCTCCGGTAAAGGAGGAAATGGATGCAATATCCGGATCATTTATAAGTATTTTCTGAACAAACTGGATTTTTTCTTTCATGTTTTGAAAGGAAATGGATTGATCGCCCTGAAGATGGCATAATAAAACCCCGATATCCTCATTAGGCATGAAACCTTTAGGCATGGTTATAAAAAGAAAAATCATCAGGATAATCGTTGCAGGAATTGATAGGACAACAAGAAAGGGATATTTAAGGATGTGCGAAAGAGTGCTTTGATAGAGTTGATCACAATAATCAAATAATTTTATAAAATAATGATTAATTTTATATCCCCGTTTATTATTGTTTCCTTGGTGTCGCATAAGAATAAAGGCACACATCATGGGAGTTAGGGTCAGGGAAAGGATCATCGAAATAATCAGGGTTATGGAAAGGGTCATGGCAAATTCATGAAACAATTTTCCTATCAAACCACCCATCAGCAATATCGGCAGGAACACGGCAATCAAAGATATAGTGATCGAGATTACCGTAAACGAGACTTCCTTTGCGCCATATAAAGCGGCAGCTTTGGGAGATATACCATTTTCCAAATGCCGGTTTATATTTTCCAGCACAACAATGGCATCATCCACGACAAAGCCGGTTGCGATGGTTAGCGCCATTAAGGAAAACGTATCAAGTGAATAACCCAATAATTTAAGAATGGCAAATGTGGAGATAATGGAGGCTGGCAAAACAACGGCAGGAATAATAATGGCTCGAATGTTTCTTAGAAAAACCAGAACAACCGTTATGACTAGAACAATGGATATGACCAATGTCATTTGGGTATCAAACAGGGTTGCCCTGATTGTGGTTGAACGATCAATGGCAATGTGCAGATTCACATCGGTAGGTAAGGCTGCCTTTATCAATGATAACTTTTTATGAATCAAACTGGTTGTCTTGATGACATTACTACCGGCTTGAGGGAAAATA
Source organism: Commensalibacter sp. M0133 (assembly GCF_016101485.1). NCBI lineage: Bacteria > Pseudomonadati > Pseudomonadota > Alphaproteobacteria > Acetobacterales > Acetobacteraceae > Commensalibacter > Commensalibacter sp. M0133. The sequence continues at coordinate 842,531 of NZ_JACFQI010000001.1, read as the reverse complement.
ACCAGAATGATGGAGCGTTTATCGTTATAATATCCCGCATGATGTAAGTCTTCAACGTCGTCTTTTACTGTTGAAATGTTCTCTAACATGACAGGGGCATGATTTCTGTATGCAATTACGAGGTTTCGATAGGCTTCAGCCTTTGTTGCCTGGTCATTGGTTGCTAATTGATAGCGTTTGTCACCTTCCTCAATAAAACCTTTGGGTGTATGAGCGTTGGTTGATGCCAGTGCCGCCCTGACATCTTCAAATCCAATACCGTATTTGTAAAGGGCATGCGGGTTTAGTTCAATTCTGACTGCCGGTAGTGAACTTCCCCCCAGTTCAACTTGCCCGACCCCTTTGATACTTGAGAGCTGGTGTTGCAAAACAGTTGTCGCATAATCATAAAGCTGTGGCAAGGTTTTGGTCTTGGATGTCATGGCCAAGATCATGATGGGAGAGGTGGAGGGATTCATCTTGAAATAGGATGGATTGGAACGCATCGAAGAGGGAAGGTCGGCACGTGCGGCTTGTAAGGCGGCTTCTACATCCCTTGCCGCATTATTGATATCTTTGGAAAGATCGAATTGTAAAATGATCCTGACCTGGTTTTGGGTTGATTGTGAGGTCATTTCATTGGTGCCGGGTATCTGTCCCAGCCTTCTCTCCAATGGTGCAGCAATCGAGCTGGCAATTTCCTCTGGGGTGCCGCCCGCTTGTTGGGCACGTATCATGATTACAGGAAAATCCACGTTGGGGAGATCAGAAACCGGTAATAGTTCGTAACCCAGTATACCTGTTAGAAATAATGTAACTGTGAGTAAAATTGTTGCAACAGGCCGTTGTATAAAGGGTTTTGCTATATTCATGATTCAGGTTTTTCATCAATTGGTTGGTGATTGGATAATGATGAAAAAAAATGATGCCCCCAGTTTTTAAATCTTTCCATATATAGATAAATAATGGGAGTTGTAAAAAGAGTGAGCAATTGGCTGGCAAGAAGCCCCCAAAAAATGCTGATACCCAAAGGATGCCTTAGTTCAGATCCGGTTCCTGTTCCCAGCATCATGGGAATAGCCGCCAACATGGCCGCCAGGGTTGTCATCAGAATGGGCCTGAACCGTAGAAGTGCTGCCTGATGAATTGCCTCCAGTGAGGATTTCTTGTCTTTCCTTTCAGCCTCCAGCGCAAAATCAATCATCATAATGGCATTTTTTTTGACAATTCCAATTAATAGAATGATGCCAATAATTCCCATAATATCTAAATTGCATCCATCAATCCATAGTGCAAATAGTGCACCAATCGTGGCCGAGGGAAGGGTTGACAAAATAGTTATGGGATGAATGAAGCTTTCATAAAGAATGCCAAGGATAATATAAACAGCAATAATGGCAGCCATAACAAGAAACAATTCATTTTTAAGGCTCTTTTCAAATGCAGCCGCTATTCCTTGAAAACTGACCTGGAAGCTTGAGGGAAGATTCAGTTCCTTGTGGATGGAATTGATGATTTGTGTTGCCTCCCCCAAGGAATGACCCTTGTTGATGTTAAAGAAGATCGATATGGCTGGAAACTGACCGAAGTGGGTGACTAGAAGGGGTGCGGTGTCATGAGTGATTTTTGTCACTTGGGATAAAGGAACCAGACCAGAGGTTGGATTTCTTGTTGGACCAGAAGTTGAAGCGGAATTGTTGCCATTTATTCCGGGAAGATAAAGCTGGTTCAAAGAGGTCAAATGTTTTTGAAATTTTGGATCGGCTTCCAGAATGATCCTGTATTGGTTTGATTCTGTAAAAATAGTGGAAATTTGGCGTTGGCCAAAAGAGTCATATAAAACATTATCAATTGTTTGAGGTGTGATGGAATAACGAGCACCTGTGGCACGGTCAAGGGTGATATTGGCAACCAATCCCTGTGATTGTAGGTTTGAGGAGACATCGGAAAGGGCAGGTTCTTTTTGCAGACGGTTAACAATTTTAGGTACCCAGAGTTCAAGTTGCCTGTAATCCGGATTTTCGATCAAAATTTGATATTGGGTGGCTGAAAAAGTTGTTTCTAGCGAGAGATCTTGTATGGGTCGAAGATAAAGTTGTGTTCCAACAACCTGTCTTGATGCCCGGGTTATTCTTTTGATTGTTTTTTCAATAGATGTTTTACGTTCCTTTCGGTTTTTCAAATTGATCAAGAAACGTCCCTGATTAAGGGTCATATTCTGTCCGTCAATGCCGATAAATGATGAAAGGTTATCCACGTCTGGATCGTTTAAAATTGTGTTTGCCAGAGCTTTTTGCTTGTTTGCGACCGCTTTCAGCGAGGCATTTTGAGGCATGATGGATATGCCTTGTGCCATACCGTTATCTTGAACGGGAAAGAAACCCTTGGGGATGTAGTAAGCCATTATGAGGGTTATGACAAAAGTGCAACAGGTGATAAATAAGGTTAGAGGCTGGTGTTTGAAGACAAATTGTAGTCCGGTATTGTAACATTCTATTATTCTGTCTATCACACGATCAAAAAAATAGTTGTTCTGTTTTTTTTCGGTTTCGGTCAGAATATGCGCACACAACATTGGAACCAGGGTTAGGGAAACAATGGCGGATATGATGATTGTAATAGACAGGGTAACTGCAAATTCGTAAAATAAGCGACCGATAATATCCCCCATGAATAATAGAGGGATAAGGACAGCGATTAAAGAAATCGTAAGCGATATGATTGTAAACCCTATTTCTTCTGACCCTTTTAAAGCGGCTTGAATCCGGTTTTCGCCCATTTCGATATATCGTGTAATGTTCTCTATCATAACAATTGCATCATCCACAACGAAACCGGTCGCTATTGTCAATGCCATCAAGGATAAATTATCTAGTGAGAAATTAAAAAGATACATTACCGCCAAGGTTCCGATCAAGGATAGGGGAACGGAAAGACTGGGAATAATTGTTGCAGAAATATTTCTTAAAAAGATAAAGATGACCAAAATAACCAAGATAATTGACAGAATGAGCTCAAATTTTACATCATGAATTGAAGCGCGAATGGATGTCGTGCGATCGGTCAATGGCGTTAATGTTATACCAGAAGGCAATGATTTTTTTAATTGTGGTAATATTTCATTGATATTGTTAACAACCGAGATGATATTGGCCTTGGGTTGTCGTTGTACATTTAAAATCAAGGCTGGTGTTTTATTTGCCCATGCCATCAATTGACTATTTTCTGGCCCGTTTATGACAGTGGCCACATCACGTAATCGAACGGGTCCATTATTGTTATAGGCGATAATTTGGTTAAGTAACTGTTCCGGATTTTTTATTTGTCCATTGGTCTGGATGGTGACGGCGCGTTTTGGGCCATCCAAATTTCCGGTGGGGGAATTGACATTAACGTTACCGATTGTTGTTCTGATACTGTCCAGATCAATTCCATATGAAGTTATTTTAGGAATATTGATTTGTACACGGATTGCCTTACGTTGTCCTCCTGATAGGGTAACCAGTCCTACCCCATTAATCTGGCTTATTTTTGTGGCCAACCTGTTATTAACGTAATCCTCAACCTCGGTCAGGGATAGAGATTTTGAAGTAATGCCAAGCGTAAGGATAGGTGTATCAGCAGGATTTACTTTTGCATAAACAGGAGGTGCAGGCAAATCAGTGGGCAAAAGGGAGTTGGCCTGATTGATAGCTTCTTGCACTTCCTGGGCCGCGACATCCATGGAGACTGAAAGATTGAATTGTAACGTGATGACTGAAGCCCCTCCAGAGGATTGGGAAATCATTTGATTTAATCCAGGGATGGATCCCAATTCACTTTCCAATGGTGCTGTGACCGAGGTCATCATGACATCCGGACTTGCGCCCGGATAAAATGTTGAAACGGTTATTGTTGGATAGTCAACATCAGGTAACGCGGACAGGGGTAAGAAACGATAGCCTAATATTCCGCAGATCATGATGGCAATCATAAGCAGTGTTGTTGCCACGGGGCGCAAAATAAAAAGGCGTGATGGATTCATAAAAATCTCGATTTATTTATAAACTTGACAAAATTAGGAAACTGTTATGATTTTCAAGTTAATTATTATTCAGAAGATTGCGTATTTTCGGGAATGATGACTTTTGAACCTTCATGTAAAGTATCAATTCCGTCAGTAACTATTTTTTCATTCTCAACTAAACCAGCGGTTATAACCGTATGTTCACCATCATTATATCCTGTTTTGATTGTCTGTATTTTAACCGTTGAATCTTTTTGAATAACATACACAAAGGAACCATTTGGGCCTGTTTGAATGGCATTATTTGGTAAAATCAAAGCATCTTTAATAATTTTAACTAGTAAATGGGCATTTACAAATTGGTTTGGAAAAAGCTCCCAGTTTTTATTTTCAAAAATGGCTCTCAACCGAACGGTTCCTGTTGATGTGTCAATCTGACTGTCTATCACGCTTGTTTTTCCTGTGGCAAGTTTGGTCGTATTATCGGTGTTCCAAGCCTCAACGGTTAGTTCTTTTTTATTTTTCAAAGCTTCCAAGACAATGCCCAATTGATTTTCAGGTAGGGTAAAAATAACCGACATGGGGGTCATCTGGGTTAAAGTGGCCAATCCTCCGCTTTGGCCTTCGGTAATATAATTTCCCGCATCAACCTGTCTGATCCCGATGCGACCGTCAACAGGTGCACGGATGTGACAGTAGATAAGATTTAATTCTTGCTGTTTGATTAGGGCCTGATCTGTTTTGACCTGTCCTTCAAGCTGGGCAACCTTATATTGCTGATCTTGAGCCGTCATGGGGGCGATACTGTTTTGTTTTAGAAGGGTTTGATAGCGCTTATTATCCAATTTTGCCTGTTGCAGTAAGGCCGTGTCGGCTTTTAAATTGCCTTCATATTGTGCCTTCAAAGCTTCTGAGGGACGTGGGTCAATAAGGGCAAGTAAATCATTTTTCTTAACCAATTGCCCTTCCGTGAAAAATACTTGTTGTAAATAGCCGGAAATTCGTGTTTGTACGGTAACATTGGAAATGGGAACGACTGTTCCAAGTTCAGTTAGAATAACAGGTAGATGGCTTTTCTTTACAATTGTTGCTGCAACGGGTTGTTCAACAACATAATGGGAATGCTCGGAAGTTGATGAAAATACACCATAAAAACGATATGCCACCCCAATAATGACAGCTATTAGACCGATATATAAAAATATTTTTAACCATGGATGCAAACGTGAGTGAGATTTATCAGAATTTGTTGTATTTTGGGGTAAAGTCATATGCAAGAAACTTATTTTTAATGGCCATATCTAAATTTATATAATTAAAAATCAAAATAACAAAACTAATTGTGACAAAATAAATCATTGCAGAATTTAATCAATATTAAAGTTGATTACTTCATTTTTTAATATTCCTTAACCCTGGAGATTTTATATCTCTAAAAAGCGGTATTGTAATCTAAGTAATTGATAATTTTATAGACTTTTTGGTTTGGAGTTGTCATAATTACCAATAGTCTATGAATTGTTGTTATAATAAGGTGCATAATATGAGTAATGTAAAAGATTTTATTAAAAATACTGCTGAAAAAATTGAAAATACATTAACGGATGGAAAGGCGAAATTAAAGGACGCGGTTGACCATGCCAAACAAAATTATGAATCGGTGAAAAACGAAGCAAAAGATACACTTAAAAACATAAAAAAATGATAAGATTGCAATCCTTTTTTAAAGGAGGGAACAATGTCAAAGAATATGGAAGATACTTTAAGGGAAGTTGGTGCAAAAATTGGCAGCTCGATTGATGATGCCAAAGATAAAGCACAGGATGCCTTTTCTCGTGCCCAGGATAAAAAACAGGATACTATTGATCAATTAAAAGACAAGGTTCAAAACGTCGCGGATCAGGCCAGAGAAAAAGGTCAGGATTTAAGAAATAAAGCATCTGATCAAAAAGGAAAACGTTTTGAGGATTTTGCGGGTGTTGCCGATAATGAATTTTCGCGTTTATATGGTTCTGAGGGAAAAATGGAATGCTTGATGAATTTCATTCGGAACCGTCCTGTTGCAGCATTGGTTATAGCTTTGATTGCCGGAACATTTTTATCAAGGATGTTTAAATGTTGTTGTAAACATCGTAAATGTAAATAAGCTAATAATTAAATTTAAAATTTAGGCTTAAAAAAGCTGTTAATCAGAAGTTATTAACAGCTTTTTTTATTTTTTTCATTTTAGGGCTATTCATTTGCGACTCGTTGAGTATATTAGGTTATTGGTTTAGAAACGAATTATTTGAGTAGAATGCATCATAAAGTATCAATTGCAGGCGTGGATGAAGTGGGAATGGGTTGTCTTGCTGGTCCTGTTGTTGCTGCCGCTGTAATGTTTCAGGAAAATATTCCTGAGGATATTTCAGAATTGCTTGATGATTCAAAGAAAATCAAATCTGCATTGAGACAAGAAATTTATGCGGTTTTAAATCAAATGCCGCATGTCAAGATTGGTGTGGCCGCGGCATCAGTTGATGAAATTTTCCATTTAAATATCAGGAAATCTGCCAGCTTGGCAATGCAAAGGGCTGTATCAAAACTAAATATTCTTCCTGATCTTGTATTGGTTGATGGAACGATCGCTCCTGATTTTGGATGTGCCACGCAAACCATTATCAAGGGGGATGGATTTTCATATTCAATTGCTGCGGCATCAATTATCGCAAAGGTTTTGCGCGATAAGCTGATGGTTGGTCTGGCACGGAAATGGGATCGGTATGGATGGGAGCATAATGTGGGGTACCCAACGGTTATGCATCGTGAGGCCTTGAGGAAATATGGTTGTTCTCCACATCATCGCCAAGGATATATCACCGTAAGACAATTTTCGTTTTCAATGGATGTAGAGCAAAAAGAGCAAGTAAAAGGTCAAGGATTTTATGAGTGAAGCAGTAAAATTAAATATACCTTTGGATCAGATTTTGAATGGTGAATGTATTCAGGTCATGAAAACCATACCTTCTGCGTCAATTGACTGTATTTTTGCCGATCCCCCATATAATTTGCAATTACAGGGAGAATTGCGTCGTCCAGATGATACAATTGTGGATGGGGTTAATGAAGATTGGGATAAATTTAAGAGTTTCCAACTATATGATCAATTTTGTCGAAGCTGGTTGAAGGAATGTCATCGTTTATTGAGAAAAAATGGAACAATTTGGGTTATTGGTTCCTATCATAATATTTTCAGAATTGGAGCAATTTTACAGGATCTTGGTTTCTGGATCTTGAATGATATTGTTTGGCGGAAATCCAATCCCATGCCAAATTTTAAGGGAAGACGATTTACCAATGCGCATGAGACATTAATATGGGCAGCCAAAGATGCTGATAGTAAATATTGTTTCAATTATCAGGCCATGAAAACCTTAAATGATGATATTCAGATGCGTTCTGATTGGTTTCTGCCTTTATGTACTGGACATGAAAGACTTCGAAATGAACATGGACTAAAATTACATCCGACCCAAAAACCAGAAAGCTTGCTATATCGCGTTATCTTGTCCTCTACAAATATTGAAGATGTTGTATTGGATCCTTTTGCTGGAACTGGAACAACCCTTGCCGTGGCAAAAAAACTTCAGCGACGTTATATCGGGATTGAGCGTCATCCAGACTATATGAAAGCCGCCCTTCGACGTGTGAACAATGAAAAGCCGTTATCGATTGAAGATATTAAAGTCACCCCTTCCAAACGAGAGATTCCTCGTGTTCCTTTTGGAAACCTGATTGAACAGGGATTTATTCAGCCAGGAACAATCTTGATGGATCGAAATAAACGCGTTTTTGCTACAGTAACATCCGATAGCACTGTTATCAGTGGAAACAAAAGAGGTTCCATTCATAAAATTGGGGCCCTTGTAACAAATTCACCTTCTTGTAATGGATGGACCTTTTGGCATTTCGAAAGAAATGGAGGATTATATGCTCTTGATATATTGCGTAATGAATATAATGCAATGACTAAATTGGCCAAATCTTAAATTCAAATGTAAAACCTAGCTTTTGTTAAAACCGAGAAAGCCGATTTCAGGTTTGGAAATATTGTTATAATGTGAATATGTGTTTGATTGGTTGAGATTTGAAACAGTTTTATGTTGATTTTGACCTTTAATGGATAAATATCCTTTTTCACTTTTAACCGAAACCGTTGATATTTCTCTATCACCATTTAGTTTTTGAGGTGAGTTATTATAGCCACGCATTGACAAAAGCAAAAAGGTGATGCGATCGCGATTAAGATCAATGGACATTTCCAGAGGTGTTTGACCCAAGACGTTGGTTGCATGTAAATCGGCACCACGGTTTAAAGCATCTTGTGCAGCGTAAAGGTTTCCGACATTGATCGCTTCAAAGAGGGATTGTGTTGGATTTTTGCTATCATCATCATTTGAATCATCATCAGTTGGATCATCATCGTCATCATTTGTTGATGTTTTGTTTGTTTGACTATTTTGCTTGTTGTTTTTGGATGAAGAAGTTACTTTTGATGTTTTTTGTTTAGGGTTGTTTTTTGCTGTCTGGGCAACGCCAGACAGGACAGGTAATGTAAAATATCCGCTGAACGCAAGGCAGAATAGCAAAGATAATAAACGAGATTGATAATTCATGTGATTATTCTCTTGATAGAAACCAAAATCCTAAAGCTAATATTTCTTTTATCAAATCAATCATGAATAAGAAACACTTTCTTTATATCATATTTTAAAAGATATTTTGCATATTAAGTTCATGGATATGCATTTACAGTTTATTTGTTATGACATAATGATAAAATTCAGAATAGGAATGATGTGGACATGATAGATTTATAACATAACCATTATTCATCAAGAAAGAATTGAAATGGGAATGATATAAATTTTCAAGAAAATAATTTTAATTTTGTATTGTTTACTGACGGGTTTGCAAAGCCGCAAAGAATTATTGATGGGTCTGTTGTTGAATTAATCTCTAAGGAATAGGATGGGTCGTTTCAATAGAATGATTATAAAAGTGACTGTTTCATGAATATTTTGGATAAATTACCTGATCAATCCAAAAAGGATTTAAAAAAATTATGGGATATTTTTCCTGATGCACGTTTAGTTGGCGGTGTGGTTCGGGATTTGCTTGTTCAGAAACCAATTTCTGATATTGATATCGCAGCCATGGATCTCCCTGACCGTATAATTGAAAAATTAAGTCGGGCAGGGATAAAGGGGATACCTACAGGTATTGAACATGGAACAGTTACGGCAATAATAAATCATCATTCATATGAGATAACGACATTACGTAAGGATATTAAGACTGATGGGCGACATGCCAAGGTTGTTTGGACACAGGACTGGCGAGAGGATGCTGCCAGACGTGATTTTACAATTAATGCTTTATATTGTGATAAAAACGGAAAATTATGGGATTATTTCCATGGACAGGAAGATCTTTCATTAGGTCATGTTCGTTTTGTAGGAACGGCACATGAACGTATTGCAGAAGACTTTTTAAGGATTTTAAGATATTTTCGTTTTTATGCGCGCTATGGAAAAACTCAACCGGATTTAGATGCTGTGAATGCCATTCAGTTTTATGCGACACAGCTTGATACTTTGTCGGCAGAGCGAGTTTGGTCAGAATTAAGAAAGATTATCACGGGTCCAAGAGCTGGGGATGTATTAAATTTGATGGATAGATATGGGGTTTTAACCGTTCTAATGCCTTTTGGGTATCGTCTTGATCCGTTTGTTAAACTTATCGCGGCAGGCGTGCCTGATAATGCAATTATCCGTCTGTCTGCCTTAATTAAGGGGTCTGCCATATTAGTTGCAAAAAAGTTTAAATTGTCCAGTAAAGATGCTAAATTCCTATCAAGATTGGAAAAACCGTTATCCTTAAAAGCCGATGCATCGGATAAGCGGCTTGTTCAATTAAAGGCATTATATTCTCTTGACGTTCTTATCGGCCAAAGCTGGCTAGAACAGATTAAACACCGGGATGATGATTTCATTCTATGGGATAAATGGCGTAAACGGGTTATTGATATATCGACACCAGTTTTCCCCGTAAAAGGTAGGGATTTAATTGAACTGGGAGTTGAAAAAGGTCCAATAATGGGGAAAATTCTTGAATCGGTTAAAATATGGTGGATTGATGGTGGATGTTATGCTTCCGCCTTGGATTGTATAGAGTGGTTAAAAAGACACAGTTTGAAAAATACAGATTAAATATTCGATTTAATATTTTAATTTGGGTTAAAAGGCTTTCATATCATTTGCTCCATGTAAAAGTATCAAAGTGTGAATCAAGAACAGAAAAACAATAAGAAACAAACTAAAAGAAAGATGATTTTATCCCTGATACTGGGGGAAGATAAAAGTTGGCCTTTTCTTCAACGTTTATGGAGAGAGCAAATACGTTTTTATCCGAAACGTATTTTATTGATTGTTATCTCGACAATTTTTATGGCCGGATTGACAGCTTTATACCCTTTGGTGATAAAGCGCGCATTGGATATGTTTAAGGATAATGATCCTCGAATTTTGTATCAGATCCCCGCTCTGGTTGTTATGGTGACGGCCGCAAAGGCCGCGTCACAATATATTCAGACGCTTTCCGTACAAGATTTGGTTTTACAGATAATACGGGGGCTGCAGAAAAAAATGTTCTTGCATCTGGTTCATGCAGATATCTCGTTAGTTGAAAAGGAAGCCCCCGCACAGCTTTCCGCCCGTTTTACCACTGATGCATTATCCATACGTGAAGCCATGATAAGAATGGTTAATGCGTTTGGAGATGCAATTACGGTTATTAGTTTGATTGTTTCGATGTTCTATATGGATTGGGAGTTGAGTTTAATCGCGGCTCTATTATATCCAATCGCTGCTGTACCTATTCAAAAATTGGGAAAGCGAGTGCGCAAAGCATCCGGAAATATGCAGGAACAGGTTGGAAAAACCGCAGCGTTATTGAATGAGACTTTTTCACAGGCCAGAACCGTTCGTGTCTATGGAATGGAAAAGCGTGAAATCAGACGGTTGGGTCAATCATTTGATCAATTATATGATGCCACTCTAAAAATTATTCGAGGTCGTGCGAAAGTTGATCCAATTATGGAGGTTTTGGGAGGAAGTGCCGTTGCGGCGGTTTTAGGATTTGCTGGCTGGCGTGCCGCGATGGGCGGTGCAACCTTAGGGGATTTTTCAGGCTTTGTAGCGGCTTTGCTTTTGGCGGCAAGACCATTGCGAGCCCTGGGATCTTTAAATGCGGCAATGCAGGAAGGTATATCTGGTCTAAACCGTATTTTTAATATTATTGATCAACCTATCAAAATAAAAGATAAAATGAATGCACTGCCTTTACCTAATGGAAAAGGGAAAATTCAATTTCAAAATGTGCATTTTATTTATCCAGATCGTGAAGTCGGATTGCATGGTTTGAATTTTGAAATTGAACCGGGCCAGACTGTTGCCCTGGTTGGACCTTCGGGCGCGGGAAAATCAACGGCGTTGACTTTGATCCCTCGTCTACACGATATACAGCAGGGACAGATCATTTTTGACGGAGTTGACTTGCGGAACATCAAAATTCATGAATTGCGTTCAGCAATCGCCTATGTTCCACAAGATCCGTTGTTATTTGATATGTCTATTATCGATAACATTCGGATCGGTAATCCGTATGCAAGCAAAGAGGAGATCGAAAAAGTCTTGGAAGGGGCAGCTATCAATCGTTTTCTTGGAGATTTACCAAAAGGCCTGGATACAAATGTTGGTCATGGTGGACAATGTCTTTCAGGAGGTCAGCGTCAGAGAATTGCCCTTGCACGTGCGTTAATAAGAAACCCTCGTTTATTGTTATTGGATGAAGCGACAAGTGCATTGGATACGGAAAGTGAACATGTCATACAAAAAGCCTTGGCTAAACTGCGAAAGGATTGCACGACTTTAATTGTGGCCCACCGTTTGTCTACTATACGAACAGCCCATGTCATTATCGTTGTTTCGGATGGAAAAGTTGTAGAACAGGGAAATCATGATTATTTAATGAAACAGCAGGGCATGTATGCCAGATTGATACAGACTCAGAATCTGGATTATTAATAATTTTATCATTGTGGATGGACATTTATGACAGCGGATAAAACTGACTCGAAACAGGATCTTGATTCATCTGAAGAAAAAAAATCCACCAATCCCAAAAATAAAAAAAAGGCAATTCGATATCTAATGTTTTTCATTATGATCATTGTTGTCATTTTAATTGGTTTATATTGGTGGTTTACACGTAATGATGTTAGTACGGATGATGCATTTACCGCCGGGCGTGCCATTACGATCGCACCGCATGTCAATGGTTACGTGACTGAATTATTGGTCAATGATAATCAGTTTGTCCATAAGGGTCAGGTTTTGTTGAGGATTGATTCAAGGGATTATAAAGCATCTCTTTTAAAGGCGCAAGGTAATTTGGAAAGGGCAAAAGCCCAGTATCTTGCCTCACAATATTTATTGGAAGTTGCAAAAAAGAATTATCCAGGTCAGCTAAAAGTTGCCGAGGGACAACTGGAAGCCGCGAAAGCGCAATTATTCAAGGCCAAAACGGATTATGTTCGTCAACATAATATTGCGCGTCCTGCTACAACCCAGCAGGCGATTGATTACGCTACTTCCGCTTTTAACCAGGCAAAAGCGGAAATGGACAGAGCTGAAGGTAATTATTTAATTGCCACTCCAGTCGAAGCCAATATTGGCAATGTCAAAAGTAAGGTTTCTGATCAGGGTGGGGCTGTTAAGGCAGCGGAAGCACAATTGGAAACGGCCGCTTTAAATGTTGGATGGACTGAAATCAGGGCACCGCATGATGGATGGATTTCCAAACGTAACGTTGAGCAGGGCAGTTATGTAACCGTTGGTCAATCCCTTTTATCCATAGTTGAACCAGAGGTTTGGGTAATTGGAAACTACAAGGAAACACAGATTACCAATGTTCGTCCGGGTCAAAAGGTTAAAATTGAGGTGGATGCATATCCATTTATGAAATTAAAGGGGCATGTTGATTCAATCCAGGCAGGAACAGGATCTGTCTTTAGTGCTTTTCCACCAGAAAATGCTACGGGTAACTATGTCAAGATTGTACAGCGTGTTCCTGTTAAAATATTGATTGATGAAGGACTGGATCCCAAGGTTCCCTTGGCCATAGGTCTTTCAGTCGTGCCAACGGTTTACACGAAATGAGTCAATCCGCTACCTTAAATACCGTAAAAGAGGAATGGAAGCCAAAACATAATCCATGGTTAATTGCCATTGTCGTAACTCTTGCCGCTTTTATGGAAATTCTGGACACGACAATTGTCAATGTATCTTTGCCCCATATCGCCGGCAGTTTATCAACAACCTATGATAATGCGACTTGGTCATTGACCTCCTATCTGGCGGCTAACGGAATTGTTTTAACAATTTCGGGATGGTTAGGAAGGATCCTTGGACGAAAACGTTATTTTCTTATTTGTATATTCATGTTTGCCGTATCTTCTTTTTTATGTGGTATCGCGAATAGCTTGGCGCAGCTCGTTTTATTCCGTCTAATGCAAGGATTTTTTGGAGGGGGGCTTCAACCAAACCAGCAATCGATAATTCTCGATACCTTCCCACCAGATAAACGGGGGGCAGCTTTCGGGCTAACGGCAATTGCCACTGTGGTTGCACCTGTATTGGGTCCATCCTTGGGCGGATGGATCACGGATAGTTATTCCTGGCGATGGATTTTCTTTCTTAACGTTCCTGTCGGAATCATAACAGTGTTTGCGGTGGCCATGCTTGTTGATGATCCGCCTTGGGCCAGAAAGCGTAGTGAACGAATTGATTATATTGGAGTCAGCTTAATAACGCTGGGACTTGGTTGCCTGGAAATCATGGTGGATCGTGGGGAAAATGCTGACTGGTTTGGTTCGGGTTTCATCTGTTGGTTGGGTTTTTTTTCCGTAATTGGTATCATAGGCGCAATAATATGGCTTCTTTATACTGAAAATCCTGTTGTTGATCTAAAAGTATTCAAAGATCGTAATTTTGCAATAAGCTCAATTTTAATGGCTGGATTGGGTGGATGTCTATATGCATCAGCTGTAATTGTTCCACAATTTACGCAGCAGATTATTGGATACACGGCTTTTCTTTCGGGATTGGTTCTGACACCAGGTGGGATTGCCATCATCATTTTAATTCCTGTTATTGGCAAAGTGATCAATGTTGTTCAAATACGTTATGTAATAGCGATGGGTTTTTTCCTATTCGGCTGCGCGTTGTTTTATTCAGCCAACTTGGTGCCAAATTCGGATTTTTTGCATTTGGTCATGTACAGGATATCACAATCGGTTTGTCTCGCTTTCCTATTTGTTCCTCTCTCAACCATTGCCTTTATGACAATTGAAGAAAAATATAATGCAGATGCTTCGGCATTGTTTAGTATGACAAGAAACGTGTTGGGGGCCTTATGTATTTCTGGAGCAACAGCTTTAATCACTGAAAGAAGGCAGGTAAATCAGGCACACATGGTACATTGGATGTCTCCTTTCCATCAGCCTTTTAATGATTATTTGGCACATATGCGTGCAGTGGCTCAGCAATTAGGATATGCAACACAGGATCAGGCAGAAACAGCCATGAAGTATCTTTATCAGGATTTCATTAAACAGGTGGCAATTTTGGCCTTTAACGATGTATTTATGATTTTAGGTTGTTTGGCTTTTCTTCTCGTACCATTTTGTTTTTTTCTGGATGGCTATACAGCAAAGAAAAAAAAGGCAGATAGCTAATTACATGTATTTATGAAAATATTCGGCTATTTTTTGATAAAGATCATGTTTGAACCCGGTGTTGATTTTCGCCAATTCGGAAGATGAAATCCATTTCCATTCATTGAACTCTTTTTCATTATGGGTATTTAGATCAATATCGCTATCTTTCCCCAGAAATCTAACAGCAAACCATTTTTGGGTTTGTCCTTTATACTTACGTTTAAGAGGATTGCCAATCATATTGGATGGGAAATCATAGGATAACCATTCGGGATATTCCTCCAGAATTTCTATGTTACTTGTACCAATCTCTTCCAACAATTCACGTTTAAGCGCTTCTTGCGGGGTCTCATTTTTGTCGATCCCACCTTGGGGAAAGGCCCATATCTTATCTTTTGCCAGATCATGGCGTAATGCAATGAAAATTTCCCCTTTTTTGTTAAGGATAAAAGCTGCAACATTACGACGATAAGGTAGGGCTTTCATGATAAAATCCTTATTTGGAATGGATAGCAGGATGATCAGGAACAGACTTGTCCTGATGATTGGGCTGCTTTTGTTCTTGTTTTGAAGAATTGGTTTTGTTATCGTTGGAAGGTTTTTGCTGAACGGTGTTTTTACCTTTACTGTCCAAAGAGGCCGATTTTTTTAATGGGATAGGAAAAGGTTTATCATTGGATAATCCGGCCATGGATCTTACAACTTTTAGACCCTGTTGTAACTGGAAATCAGTTGAGGGGTTCGTATAATCAAATTTTGCCCAATCTTTAGGAGGCTGGGCCGGTATTGATTTCGCAATTGCAGGTAGATCATTTCTGATGGGAGCTTTGGTTTGGTTTCCGCCTTCATTTTTGATAATATGATTTAGGTCAGCTTCACGAATGCTAAATTCTGGTGTATCGTAACTATCTTGCACCTTGATATCGGGGCTGATACCCAATCCCTGGATTGAACGTCCAGATGGTGTGTAATATCGCGCTATCGTTAGGCGGATTGCACCATTTCCAGGAATAGGCATGACAGATTGAACAGATCCCTTACCAAAGGTTTTTTCCCCTACGAGGACAGCACGATGATGATCTTGCAGGGCTCCAGACACGATTTCACTTGCCGATGCTGAACCTCCATTAATAAGAACGACAATAGGCAATCCATTGGTAATATCCTTCCCCTTGGCATTCCATCTTTGATTATCCTTAGGATTGCGTGCTTTGGTTGAAACAATGGCACCTTCCTTTATGAAATCCCGGCTGACAGAAATAGCCTGATCAAGTAGTCCGCCTGGATCATTACGAAGGTCAATGACCAGACCTGCAAGTTTGTGGTTGCTTTCTTTTTGTAGTTTATCAAAGGCCTGACGCATATTTTTCTCTGTTTCTTCGTTAAACTGAGAAATTCGAATATAGCCTATACGATCATAAAGAGCTGACTTTATTACTTGAATGTGAATGATTTCACGGATCAGGGTTACTTTAATAGGTTTCGGTTCTTTCAGACGGATCAAAGTCAGGGTGATTTGTGTTTTAGGTTTGCCACGCATTTTATCGACGGCTGCATTTAGGGTCATTCCGTCAATATTTTTGCCATCAATCGCAATGATATAATCCCCGGGTTTTATACCGGCCCGTGCGGCAGGTGTTCCATCAATTGGTGAAACTACCTTAATATGCCCCTCATCTTCTTGTACCTCCAAGCCAAGGCCACCAAATTCACCTTTGGTTTGAATCTGCATGTTGGCAAATTGTTTTTCCGTCATATATGAACTGTGGGGATCAAGTCCTGTCAACATTCCATTCAACGCATTGGTGATCAAGTCCTTGTCCGCAACAGGCTCAACATAGCCGGCTCTAACGCGTTCAAACACATCTCCAAATAAGGTGAGTAAGCGATAGGTTTCAGCACTGTTATTTTGTACCTGATCTTTTTTTACATCTTCGGCCAATGCTTGAATGGTCAGTTGGTTATCCGACCGTATCCAATTTTGAATCTGTGGTCCCAATCCAATGCCAGCGATAAAAAGTGTCGTACCTAGCAATAATCCTGTACGGAACTTCATGCTGATTTTCTCCTAATACTTGATCCTAAAGTGGAAATGTTAACCTGTCTTTTATAATTAAAATCATGTTATATGTTAAGAAATATCTTTACCATTATAAAATTAAACGAAATTATCTTATAAAAAAGGAGATGGATTGATTACTCTCTCGCCCCTTCGTAATTGCACAAAAAGGGTGGGACGTCCGGTTTTTCCGCCTAACCAGGCCGGCATTTGACCGATCATAATCCCTTTTTGGATCGATTGTCCAATGGCTACGGATAAACTATCCATACCAGCCAACACGAACCGGTAGCTTTTTCCACAATTCAGAATGATCATGTGCCCATACCCTCTAAAAGGTCCAGCGAACTCGATTAATCCGCTGCAAGGGGAACGGACTGTTGCTTGAGATTGGGGGGCATAGGTAATTCCCTGCGCGGGGCCAGTTTCTGTTTTACTTCCCCATAATGAGACAATGGGTCCGATGACGGGTGCATTGGCCTTGGATGTGGTTCTTGAATTGAGACCAGGACCGTTGTTGGCTGATGAGATCATGGCTGACTCTTTCCGTGCTTTCTGCAATCGTGCCATATTATGTGCTCTTTGCGCGCGGATAATTTCAGCTTTTAAAGCGCGTTGTGCCCTAATTTTTGTTAGATTGATCTGTCGAATTGCATCATTAAGACTTTGCGCCTTCTGAGCTGCATTAGCGGCATTCTGGGAAATCTTAAAAACCGTTTTGGCAGATTCCTGTTGAGTGATGCGGGCCTGCTTTAAAGCCTTGGTTAATTGATTTTGTTCATTTTCCTGTTTTTTGTGAAGTTGGGCAAGATTCGTGATCTGGATTGTAAATTGATTTTGTAGCTGATTGATTTCCTCTTTATGTTGCTTAAGAACTTTTGCCTGATTTTCCAGCTGCTTGGATAGGTTCTGTATGATGGACAAACCTATTGTTGTATGGGAGGATGGCGAAGGCGCCGCGAGTAATGTATCTGAGGGATATAGGGATAACCGTTCAATTAAGGGGAGGAATTTGGAAAAATTTTTTGATTCGTTTTGCAACTGTATATTCAAGGTTGCAATCTTAGATTTCAGATTTGTTATTTCCTTGTTAATTTCCTGAATTCGGGTTTCGGTTGTCTGTAGTTTTTCAGTTGCCTGAACCATATTGTTATTGATTTGATGCGTTCGCTTTTTATCTTGCCGGGCTTTTAAAATTGCACGTTGTTTTTCTTTTTGAATAGTTTCCAAATTTGAATTTATTTTTTCTTTTTCTTTCAAAAGCTTTTTTTGTGTTTGTTCGCTTTTATTCAGAATTTGCTGTAATCTCGTTTGCTTTTGCTCTTGAGCACAGGCATGATGGGGTAATCCGGTAAGGAAAATACTTATCTGGATTATAAATATAAAAACATGAAATTTAAAAAATGAAGATAAATGACAGAGTTTCAGAACGGCCTCGATAAATTCAATTTATGTAAAAATATTCAATCATTGATATATTAAAATTTTACAGTGATAAAATGAAGATCATAAAAAACCTTTAGAATGAATTATTCTAAAGGTTCGTTAATGACATGCAAAACTCGGTTGATAAATATTTTATTCTTTGATCAGCACTTTACCTGTCATTTCCTTGGGCTGTGGTAAATTCATCAATTTTAAAATCGTTGGTGCCAGATCTGCCAAACGACCGTCATGCAGTTGAACATTTTCAACACCGTCAAGGATAACGGGAACTCTATCAAGCGTATGTTGAGTATGAGGTTCACCAGTTTTTTCATCAACCATCATTTCACAGTTTCCATGGTCAGCTGTAATAATTAGGGCTCCATGTTGTTTCCTGATGGCTGGAACAATTTTTCCAATAGCTTTGTCAACCGCTTCAACCGCTTTAATGGCAGCTTCAATCTTACCTGTATGACCCACCATGTCAGGATTTGCGAAATTGACAACGATCAGGTCATATTTTTCACTGTTGATGGCATTTACAACTTTTTCAGTTAATTCGGGTGCCGACATTTCAGGTTGAAGGTCATAAGTTGCAACTTTTGGAGAGTTGACCAGAATACGATCCTCGCCAGGGAAGGGGTCTTCACGACCACCATTCAAGAAATAAGTGACATGAGGATATTTTTCCGTTTCCGCAGCCCTGAGCTGTTTCAATCCAGCGTTGGAAACGATTTCACCCAGAACATTGGTTAATGTTTCTGGTGGGAATAGCACGCCCATTTTCTTGATTAATGTATCGCTATATTGTGTCATCCCCAACACTTTAGAAAATTGGATGGTTTTGGTACGTTTAAAACCTGTAAAATCAGGTTCCAATAACGCATCCATTAACTGACGGATACGATCAGCTCTGAAATTAAAGGATAAAACGGCATCTTGATCCTCCATTCCCTTATAATCACTAATAACTGTTGGCACGATGAATTCATCGGTAACTTTTTGATTATATGATTCAGAGATTGTAGCTAACGCATCTGTTTTGTGAGGACCCTTGCCCTCTACAATAACATCATAGGCTTTTTCAACACGATCCCAACGTTTATCACGATCCATTGCATAATAACGTCCTGAAACAGTGGCAATCTTTACATCCTTTGGTAGTTCATTTAAAGCGGTCTCAATATAGCCCCTCGCAGATTCAGGAGGAGTGTCACGTCCATCAGTAAAGATGTGTAGTGCAACTTTAATGCCATAATCGTGTAAGGCCTTGGCCAGACCAATGGCATGTTCCTGATGGGCGTGCACGCCTCCTGGTGAGAAAAGTCCGAGTAAATGGCAAGTCTTGCCATTTTTCTTCAGGGTTTCAACAAAATCCTTAAACAATGGTTTTTTCAGAATGTCTCCAGTTTTAATGGCATGGGTAATTTTTGGAAGTTCTTGCATAATGACACGGCCAGCGCCGATATTCATATGTCCGACTTCAGAATTTCCCATTTGTCCATGAGGCAATCCAACATCTTCATTACTTGCATCAAGAAGAGCATGTGGAGAATTTTTAAAAAGTGCATCAATATTGGGAATACTGGCATTGGCAATAGCATTATCTTTTTTATTTGGGTTATACCCAAATCCGTCAAGGATTGTCAGCATAACGGGGCGATATTTTTTTTGAGTCATTTTTATGTCCTGTTTATTTGTTCATGGATCGTTTTGATTTTTGTTTTTGATGAACGTTATATAGTTAAAAGTTAGTTAAGTAGATAAATGAATGCAACCAGAATTTAAATTTTATCAATGATTGACTATGATCTTATAAACTAACCATATTTTGGAAAATCATAGTATTATGATTCATAATCTGATTTCATGGGGAAATTTATTTAATGCTTGAAATAATATCAGTAATTTTAACGAAATTATATAAAAATAATTAATAAATATAAGTATAATTGTTTAGATAAATTAAAATTATTTATTATTATTGAAATAATTTGCAAATAATAGATTTTTTTTATAAAAAATTAAAAATATAAAGGTTTTAAAAATGAAAAAAGAGAATTCATGGATGATGAATCTAACTCCAGAGCAATTACACGTTATCAGAGATCATGGTACTGAAGCACCCGGCAGCAGTCCTTTGAATTATGAATGGAGAGAAGGGGTGTATCAATGTATTGCCTGTCATGCACCCCTGTTCAAGGCAAATATGAAATTTGAAAGTGGTTGTGGCTGGCCATCTTTTTTTTCTGTAATAAATGGTGCGGTCGAAACGGAAGTAGATACAAGTCATCATATGAAAAGGATTGAGGTTCATTGTGCCAGATGTAAGGCACATTTGGGTCATTTGTTTCAGGATGGACCTGCGCCAAATGGGGAAAGGTATTGTATCAACGGGATCGCACTCAATTTTGAAAGACAAATAAAATAGTTCATTTAGCCAAAAGATACGTCTTTAGTAAAAACCAGCCAGAAAAGCAGGGCACAAAGGGCAATCAGTGAAAGCGTGAGAAAAGCCTGATCATAACCATGGTATTTTGCTATTGTTCCTGCAAGATAATGACTGCATGATGCGCATAATCCCTGACACGTGAAGATGATGCCTAGTCCCGTATTAAATCGTCCTGATCCTTGCATTATCTTGGCAACGATTCCAGGGATGGCAACACCGATCAGACCAGCACCAACACCGTCAAGAATTTCGGCAGGAAGCAAAACTAGGGGATGTTGAATTGTTCCAATCAGTAATCCTCTTGCAGGTAGTACAACAAGGGCTAAAACAAGCAGAATTCTATATTCATGCCGTTTTGCAAAAAACGCGGCAAAAATGGCCATTGGGATCATTGTTGTCTGAGCAATTATGATCGTCATGGCGGTATAGGATCCTGGTTTATTGATAATATTTTTTGCGACCATTGATTGACTTAAAAGTGGAAGCATCGCTGCATTGGCAAGATGGAACAAACCGATCGTAACAGCAAGAATAAAAAGTTTTTTATTTTTTAAGAGTTTGAAAAAGGGTTGGGGACTGGTTTGGTTGACATTTAATCCCCGTGCAATTTTATTGTCAATTTGTCTGGATGGGATTAATGCAAGGGCTGTAATAGCCAGGAATGCTGAACAGCTCATTAAAATAAAAATAGCCTTTAATCCAAAATAATAACTTGCTATTCCGGCTATAAGGGCTGCACAAGCATTTCCTGCATGATTAAATGATTCATTATACCCAATTTGTTTATCAAAGAGATCGGGTCCCACCAATCCCATTGTTATGCTGACTGTTGCTGAAATAAGGGTTGCTCCGGCAATGGCAATTAACATTTGAGAAATGATTGTCATTGGCAAATTGGGATAATGATAGATAAAATAGCAGCCGATAATGATACTGATTGTGGCAATAATACCTATATTTTTTTTGTAACGAATATGATCAATCAGCATACTTACGGGTGTGGTGATGATTATGCTGGTTAACCCAGCCAATGTCATGACAAAACCGATTTTATTAACTTGCCAATGATTTTGCTGCAGAAACACACCTAGGAAAGGTCCTAAACCGTCCCGAACATCGGCTACAAGAAAATTAAACAGATTAAGAAAATAAAGTGGCATAAAATGTTGAAATTGTCATTGTTATGAAGAATTGATTATATATGATTTATTTTCTTTAAAAAGCAGCTTAAAAGAAATAATTAAGTTTAAAATTACTTTATTTGGTGAATACTCAATATTTTATAAATAATTTGATGAATAATAAAAGTAATTTAAAAGTGTTATAATTAATTGTATTAATTTTTATACAAAAGTTTAAGTATGACTATGAATTTATCAAAAAATATTTTTGAATGTTTAATTCAATAGCTTTAAATAAATTTAAAAATAAATGTTTATACAGGATTTAAAATCATTGAATTAATTAAGGTGATTGAATACGAATTGGTTGAAATATATCCGTATTCAATCAATTCAGACTAAATTCTTTCGACAGTATATTTTTCTCGAAGGCTTTGTATAATTTCCTCTGCATGTTCTGCACTGCGTGCTTCCGCCATAATTTCGAGAATGGCCGATTGAACGCTTGAGGTCGAGAATAACCGTTGATGTGATACCTCTATGATATTTCCACCCTTTTCAGTTCCAATAATGTGGGAAATGTCAGCCAATACACCTGGACGATCAGGAATTGAGAATCTTAGACGTAATAGTCTTCCTTCCCGTAGGAGGGTTCGAAGTAGGGTGTTGGCCAATATACGTGTATCAATATTTCCCCCGCTGATGGGAAAGGCAATATTTTTACCCTTAAACCGTTCTGGATAGGTTAGAATGGCAGCCAGACCACTTGCCCCCGCTCCTTCGGTAATTTGCTTGGCATGTTCCGCCACAAGGGTTATAGAATCCTCAATGGCCTCCTCTGGGACGGAAACGATATCTTCCACATATTTTTCTATGACTTCAAAAGGATAAAAACCTAGTTTGCGAACGGCTATACCTTCCGCAATGGTTGCACCGCCAGGTGGTTTTAACGCTTTATGGGTGGCAAAGGAATATGAAAAATAACGATCGCTTTGAACACCAATTATTTTTGTGTAGGGTCTTAAAGCGGCAGCTACAACAGCACATCCTGAAATCAGTCCACCCCCGCCAACGGGAACAATCAGGTAATCAAGATCTGATTTTGTATCCTCGAAAATTTCCAGTGCCAATGTTCCCTGTCCAGCCATGACTGCGGGATCATCATAAGGATGAATGAAAACACGTCCATCTTCCTTGGCGAGTTGATTGGCATATTGGGTGGCCTCGGTAAAATCTTCACCTTCCAAAACAATCTTGACACCCCAGGCCGCAGTTCGGTTGATTTTTGTTACAGGTGTGAATTTCGGCATGACAATAATCGCATCAATGCCTAGTAATTGTGCATGGCGTGCAACGCCTTGGGCATGGTTGCCGGCTGAAACGGTGATAACCCCCCGTTTTTTTTCCTCTTCAGTCAGCAGGGCAAGTCGGTTGGCAGCGCCACGTTCCTTGAAAGAGCCAACGGCTTGAAGATTTTCAAGTTTCAAGGTGATATCTGCATTTACTCTTTTTGACAGGGACTGACAAAATAGGGTGGGAGTGCGGATAATATTTTTATTTATCCGTTGCGCCGCATCATGGACGTCGTTAATTGAAATCATAATAGTATAAATCAGGGGTTAAGCGTAGATAACATCAAGGATTTCATAAGATCGATCTCCCCCAGGTGCAGGGACAGAGATCGTTGCTCCTTTTTCCTTACCGATCAGAGCCTTGGCTAAAGGGGATGAAATTGACAATAGACCTAATTTGATATCGGCTTCATGAAGTCCAACAATTTGAAAGGTGGACTCTTTTTCTGTTTCTTCATCAATCAAAACAACTTTTGCACCAAATTTAACAGTGTTTCCTGATAGGCTTGATGGATCGATAACCTGAGCCGATGAAATTATCTGTTCAAGTTCCAGTATGCGTCCTTCAGTAAAAGACTGGCGTTCACGCGCCGCTTCATATTCTGCATTTTCAGAAAGGTCGCCATGACTGCGTGCCTCAGCTATCGCACGTATAATTTCTGGCCTTTCTTTATCTTTAAGTCTGCGTAGCTCTTCTTCCAGACGTCGTAGCCCTTGAGCCGTCATTGGAAATTTTTGCAAAGTTGAATGTCCTTTAAGAAACAAATTAAGAATATTATATAAATACAATTGTTATTATAAACATATTTTTCTATAAAGAAAATTTTTGTAGCATATTACATTATTTTATTTCTAAATCAATTCTCAATCTCTATATTTGATTTCATGTATCATAAAAAGTTATGCTGGGCGGATCATTCCCGATGGAAATCCCGTCTTTCAACCCATGAAGATGAATGGCTGTTCAATTCGGAATCTTTGACAAAACGGTTAATTCGTTTAAGTCGAAATCAATTTTCATTAAAGCGTCTGTCTGAACAAAAACAAAAAATTAGGGAAGATGAATGCGGGATATTAGAGGTTGGTTATCCAAGTCTGAAACAGGTCAGGCAGGTTGTTTTGGAGGGACAAGGTCAAGCCTGGATATATGCCCGTAGCATTATCCTGTCCAAAGGGGAGGATCTCAGGGGAAACCTTTTTCAGGCAATTGGCAATAAACCGCTCGGGTCTGTATTATTTCAAAAAGATGTTTTTGAAAGGTCAAAAATTGAAATAACAAAATATCCTAGAGAACTTCTGCCAATAGATTATCGCCATGTTGATTTATGGGCAAGAAGATCGGTATTCATTTGTTCCAGTCAATCAGTACTTGTGCAAGAAGTATTTTTACCGGATTTATGGAAACATATAGTTAATAAAAAAAAGCAGGTTTATAATAATTACCTGCTTTAGTTAAGAAAATAACCTTAGAATTTTAATGATTAAAATAAGATTGCAGCGGGGCCACGTCCAGTTTGCCTTCACGCAAAGCCGCAATGGCATGGACGGCGGCGGCGGCACCTGCCATAGTTGTATAGTGGGGTATATTATGGGTCAGCGCGGAATGGCGTATGTCGAAACTATCGGCGGTTGCCTGTGCACCCTGAACAGTATTGATAATTAGCTGGACTTCTCCGGAAAGGATCGCGTCGACACAGTGTGGACGACCCTCCAATACCTTATTAACCACCTTGGCTTCAATACCAGCATTCTTTAAGGTTTCGGCTGTTCCACGTGTGGCCAGAATTTTAAATCCCATTTCTATCAGTTTTCTGCCCAGAGGCAATAGAGAGGGGCGATCACTATGACGTACCGAAAGGAAAACATTGCCTGTTAAGGGTAAGGTTACACCGGCACCTAATTGAGATTTTGCAAAGGCACGTTCAAATGACGTGTCAATACCCATGACTTCACCTGTAGATCGCATTTCAGGGCCGAGAATGATATCTATATTGGGAAACCGTGCAAAGGGGAACACCGCTTCTTTAACGGCGACATGACCACTAACAGAACGCTGTTTTAACGAAAAGGATCTCAATTTTTCCCCAGCCATGATTCTTGCCCCAATCTTGGCAATGGGTACCCCGGTTGCCTTTGCAACAAATGGAACAGTTCTTGAGGCGCGTGGATTGACTTCCAATATGAATATTTCATTATTCTTGATTGCATATTGTACATTCATCAATCCAACAATCCCCAAAGCTTTTGCCAGGGTCGTGGTTTGTGCCTGCAATTCTGTTACCAGGGCGGGTGAAAGGGTGTAAGGTGGAATAGAGCAGGCACTGTCACCAGAATGAATGCCGGCTTGCTCGATATGTTCCATTACACCGGCGACATAGACATCCTCTCCATCGGCCAGACAGTCTACATCGGTTTCAATGGCATCATTAAGATATTGGTCAATCAATAATGGGCCGGAAGATACATCGACACCAGCAGAGGAAAGAACCTCATTCAGATAACGATGCAGACTATTTCTATCATGGACAATTTCCATGGCTCGTCCGCCCAGCACATATGAGGGGCGAATAACCACTGGATAACCGATTTTTTCCGCAATTATTTCGGCATCTTCGGTATTATGAGCAATTCCATTTGACGGTTGCCGTAAACCAAGTTTTTGTAACAGGGCCTGAAAACGTTCCCGATCTTCTGCAAGATCAATAGCATCCGCTGGAGTACCCAATAGGGGGATGTTAGCTTCTTCCAGTGCTTTGGAAAGTTTAAGTGGCGTTTGTCCACCATATTGCACGATACATCCCTTTAAGACCCCTTTTTCCTGTTCGCGACGAATAAGCGCAATGACATCTTCTGCCGTTAGAGGTTCAAAATAAAGACGGTCAGACGTGTCATAATCGGTTGAGACAGTTTCAGGGTTGCAATTGACCATAATGGTTTCATATCCCGCTTCCCTTAAAGCATATGAAGCATGAACACAGCAATAATCAAACTCAATGCCCTGTCCAATACGGTTGGGGCCACCCCCCAAAATGACGATTTTTTCACGATCAGTTGGATGGCTCTCGCAAATTGGTGTATTAAAACCACCCTCATAGGTTGAGTACATATAAGAAGTGGAAGAGGCAAATTCACCCGCGCAGGTGTCAATTCGTCTGTAAATTGGATTAACGTTGAGTTTTTGACGATATTGCGCGATTTCCTTTTCTGACTTTTGTGTCAATTCTGCAAGCTGTTTGTCAGAAAATCCCATAGCCTTGATATTTCTTAGTTCAAATGGGTCAGAGGGCAATCCGTTTTTCTCGATCTGATTTTCAACAAGAATAATCTGTTGAAGTTGTTGTAAAAACCATGGATCAAAATGGCAGGCTTCATGGATATTTTCCAGTGAGATTCCCGCACGGATGGCTTGAGCGGCCACTAGAATTCGATTGGGTCTTGGTTGGGAAAGAGCTGCACGGAAAGAATCTTCGTCACCATCTCCGGGAATGGTTACCGGATTAAGTCCCGTCAAACCGATTTCCATTGAACGCAGACCTTTTTGAAGTGCTTCCGGGAAGCTACGTCCGATAGCCATCGCCTCACCAACAGATTTCATGCTTGTATTGAGCAGGGCAGGGGTACCAGGAAATTTTTCAAAGGTAAAGCGGGGAATCTTAACTACAATATAATCAATGGTTGGCTCAAAAGAAGCAGGTGTTGTTTTGGTAATATCGTTTTTGAGTTCGTCAAGGGTGTAACCTACCGCCAATTTGGCCGCAATTTTGGCGATGGGAAAACCGGTGGCCTTTGAAGCCAGAGCGGATGAACGCGAAACCCGGGGATTCATTTCAATAATGACCATACGTCCATTTTTTGGATTCAGACCGAACTGAACATTTGATCCACCTGTATCAACCCCAATCGCTCTCAGGCATGCAATCGAGGCATCCCGCATGCGTTGATATTCTTTATCGGTGAGAGTCAGTGCCGGTGCGACGGTGATTGAATCCCCGGTATGAATTCCCATGGGGTCAATATTTTCGATGGAACAGATGATGATACAGTTATCCGCCTTATCACGGACCACCTCCATTTCATATTCTTTCCATCCAACAATACTTTCCTCAATCAGGACTTCTGATGTTGGAGAGGCATCCAAACCTGCACTGATGATATTTTCAAATTCATCCGTGTTGTATGCAATACCGCCCCCAGAACCACCCAGAGTAAAAGATGGACGGATGACCACAGGTAATCCAATTTCCTTTAAGGATTCTCTTGCCTCTTCCATAGAATGAGCAATGGCGCTGCGAGGGCTTTCAATGCCAATGGCATCCATGGTCTCACGAAATTTCAAACGATCTTCCGCCCGGTCAATAACATCGGCTTTTGCGCCAATCAGCTCAACATTATTTTTTTCTAGAAAACCTGATTTTGCAAGGGAAATGGCGGTATTTAAAGCTGTCTGTCCCCCCATGGTTGGTAAAATTGCATCGGGTTTTTCTTTCAGAATAATGCGTTCTACCGTTTCAGGAGTAATTGGCTCGATATAGGTTGCATCAGCCATATCAGGATCTGTCATGATTGTCGCGGGATTCGAATTCAATAAAATTACGCGATACCCCTCTTCCTTCAGGGCCTTACAGGCTTGGGCACCTGAATAGTCGAATTCGCAGGCCTGGCCAATAACAATTGGACCAGCACCAATAATCATGATTGAAGATATATCTGTTCTTTTAGGCATATTGGTTACTCTATGATCTTTTATGGGAAGAGGAATGCTGATCCATCAATTCAACAAAGCGTTTGAAAAGATAATGGCTATCGGTTGGGCCGGGGCTTGCTTCTGGATGATATTGTACGGAAAAGGCCGGATAAATCTTTGAGGCAATCCCTTCGTTGGAATGGTCGAACAAATTGATATGCGTTTCGTGTACGGTATCGGGTAAGCTTTTGGGATCAACAGCAAAACCGTGATTTTGGCTGGTAATTTCAACTTTGCCCGTCTTTAAATCTTTAACAGGTTGATTTGCCCCGCGATGTCCCTGATCCAGTTTGTAAGTTTTACCGCCCAAGGCATGAGCCAAAAGCTGATGACCAAGACAAATTCCGAAAATTGGAATATTTCTTTTTAGCAACTCCCTTAAAACTGGAACTGTATAATGAGCTGTTGCCGCTGGGTCTGCAGGCCCATTCGAAAGGAAAACACCATCAGGTCTATAGCTCAATATTTCCTCAGTTGATACTGTAGCGGGAACAACGACAAGGTCACATCCGACATTGACAAGATTACGAAAAATATTATATTTTGCACCGTAATCAATGGCCACGACTTTATAGGCAGGCTTGTTTTGATTTTTTTTATCGCTTTTCCAGCACCAGACATCTTTTTTCCAGGAATGGGATTTTGGACAAGTAACCTCTTTTGCGAGATCCATTCCCTTTAATCCAGGCCATCTTTTAATTTGTTTCCGTAAAAATTCCAGATCAAAATTTTTGTCTTCAGGCCAGAAGATCAAAGCATTTTGTGGGCCTTTTTCACGGATAAGGAGGGTAAGGGCACGAGTGTCAATCCCATAAATTCCTGTCACATTTTGCTTTTTAAGCCAGCTGTTTAAATGACTGGTCGATCTCCAGTTGGAAGGTTCAGTAATTTTTTCTTTGATGATCAGTCCTTTTGCAACAATTGTATCTGCCTCGTTATCATCGTCGTTAGTACCTACATTTCCAATGTGTGGAAAGGTAAAGGTAATAAGCTGGCCAGCAAAAGATGGATCTGTGAGGGTTTCTTGATATCCCGTCATTCCGGTAGAAAAGCAGATTTCTCCAAGGGCAAGGTTGTTTTTTGAAGAATGGGCACCAAATCCCATTCCCCACAAGACGGTTCCATCCTCCAGTAAAAGGATGGCATTTGCTTTTGATGGGCGTTGGGTCTTTAAGCTGATAGAATTATCGTCATAATTATTTTTTTCAGGTTGCAAATCTTTTAAAGTTAATCCTGTTGCTTGTATTATTGTAGCCCAGTGTTTAGAAGGAATGGCATGAGCCTGCTTCCATTTGCGAATTGCTTCGGTAGAGACTCTGGCAATCTTGGCCGCCTTTTCAATACCGCCGAGCTTGGAAATAACTGTGTCAATATCTGTCATGTCCCTAGACCTTATGTTGGACGAATATAATTATTAATATATGTATATAGGATTGGGAAAAAAAATCCCAGCACTGAATGTAAATAAATATGATAGGAATTTTTTTCCTTATCAAAAAATGCTATACTTTAAAAATGGAGAAAGAAATGAATTTGCGTGAACTTTTTAAAGAAGAATTGAAAACCGCCATGAAGGCTAAAGAGGCAGGCAAAGTCGCCACGTTACGGATGATTGGAGCTAAATTGAAGGATCTGGATATTAATGCTCGTCCAAAGGGCATTGATCAGGTTGGCGAAGATGAAATTATCGCGATGCTTAAAAGTATGGTAAAGTCCCGTCGTGAATCTGTGGAAATGTACCAAAAGGCAAATCGTCAGGATTTGGTTGAAAAGGAACAGGGGGAAATCAGGATTATTGAAACGTTTTTGCCTGCGCAACTAAATGAAGATCAAATGCAGGACGTTGTAGATGAGGCAGTGGAAAAGACAGGAGCCTCGTCTATTAAGGAAATGGGCAAGGTTATGGGTTACCTAAAGGAAAATTATGGTTCTGTTCTTGATTTTTCTAAGGTAAACGGATTGGTGAAGGCTAAACTCTCTTAATTTATTTAGGGTGATTTGTGGCGTTTGATCAAAGATTTCTGGAAGAATTGCGGCAACGTATCCCGATTCATACCGTTATCGGACGGAAAGTAAAACTTACTCGTTCAGGGCGTTTCTGGAAAGCGTGTTGTCCTTTTCATGGGGAGAAAACACCTTCGTTTTATATTTATGAGGATCATTTTCATTGTTATGGATGTGGTGTCCATGGTGATGTTATTTCCTTTGTTATGCAAAGTGAGGGAAGAACCTTTGGTGAGGCAATTAAAGAGCTTGCCGCGCTGGCGGGATTGGATATTCCTGAACAGACATATCTGGACAGGCAAAGGATTGAAAAGCAGCATAGTTTATACGATGTTATGCTTGCCGCACAGGATTATTATCGTTTGGCACTAGATACACCTTTGGCTAAGGCAGGTAAGCAATATTTACTTGAACGCGGAATTCTGAAAGAAACTTTTGAAACGTTTAAACTGGGATGGTCTGGAGATGGTCGTGGAGGTCTTATCCATTTCTTAAAGGAAAAAGGATATGATCTTGAACTTATTGGAGAGGCTGGACTTCTACGAAAAAAATCTGAGACTGAATGGGGTGGGGAGCTATTTTTTAATCGAGTAATTTATCCCATTCATGATCGTAAGGGTCGACCTATCGCTTTTGGCGGAAGAATTATTGGCGATGGACAGCCGAAATATTTGAATAGTCCGGAAACCCCTTTATTTTCAAAGCGTCGTACCTTATTTGGGCTAAATCATTTATCATCACTTTTTGTGAGAAAGGAGGTGGATCCATTATATAATACAGTTCTCGTTGTTGAAGGGTACATGGATGTCATTGCGTTATATCAGGCAGGATTTCATGGAGCGGTTGCACCATTGGGTACGGCTTTGACAAAAGATCAGATGGGTTTGTTATGGCGTGTAACCCCCGAACCCGTTCTCTGTTTTGATGGGGATAGGGCTGGGCACAAGGCCATGTTGCATGCAGCTGAAGAATCTTTACCGATTTTAACTTCTGAACATACATTGAATTTTTTGACACTTCCCGAAGGTGAGGATCCTGACAGTTTTGTTAAGAATCAGGGTGGAGAGGCATTTTTAAAGCTTATTCCTAAAAAACAATCCTTATGTGATGCCATATACGGGATTGTATCGGCTCATGTGGATATAAAATCCCCTGAACAACGGGCTGCGTTGAAAACGCGGCTAATTTCAATTGCTCAGCATATTGATGACAAGATTCTGTCAAAGGAATATCGCCGTATTTTATTGGATCGCTTTTATCAGCAATTCTATCCAAAAGCCGACCGATATGGAACATTTGCAAAAAAAACTGATGTAAATTTGTCAAATCGGATTCAAAAAATTGATAAGGAACAGATTGATTATAAAAGGATTTGCATTTTATTCGCTATCTTGCTGCATTATCCAGAACTTCTTTTTTCTGTGGAGTCCGCTTTTTGCCAGCTAGACTTGCCTGCAAAATTTATTAAGTTGAGAGAATTTTTTGTTGGAATTCCTTTTGAAGGAACGACCTTAGATGATAGAATAAATTTCCTTGAAAAAGAGGGTTTTTCTGATTTAATTAATGCAATTAATGATGAATTTTCTATTTCTTCTTCAGATCAATTATCGCAAAAATTTGATTTACATTTAATTGAAAAACAATGGTGGCATTTTTATGGGTTATTGAATATTCAGGAACTTGAAAACCAGGTTGAGCTGGCTCGCAAAGCATGGGTTAAATCTCCAGATGAACAGCATCAGAATATTTTTGTCGCACGTGTAAAAGCCCTTGAAATTGCCAGGACAGGTTCAAACAATGAACAGGAGGATGATTTCTTATAATAATTGTTAGCTAGGGATATGATAAAGACTTGATTTATCTTTCCGTAGATATCATGTCTAATATATGTTGCTTTAGATTTGGCTGTAAATGTTGTTTAGTAATTCTTTATAGTATTCATCGTGCGAAAGTCAGTTTTGTGAGCCAATGTTAATATTAGCAAGCATATAAATTTTATAAATAATTTAAAGCATACCTTAAAGGTAAGTTTGAAGTTAAGGTTTAGGTAGAATTAGGAAGCTTTTTTGAGGCAAAAATGGCAGTCACAACAACATCTAAAATTGAAGAAAATTCAAGTGATAACGATACAAATGTTTTGGATACACAATCCGCTGTTGTAAAACGTTTGATAAGTAAAGGGAAAGAGCGCGGTTACGTAACTTTAGATGAATTGAATGCTATCTTGCCCCAAGATAAAATGTCTTCTGAACAGATTGAAGATGTTATGGCTATTTTTTCAGAAATGAACATCCAGATTATAGAGAATGAAGAAGAGGATGCGGATGGTGAAGAATCCGAAAATGGGTCAGATAAAGATGATTCGGAAGAAACGGTTGCAACTGAAACGAATACAGGTCGAACCGATGATCCCGTTAGGATGTATTTGCGTGAAATGGGGGCGGTAGAACTTCTTTCGCGTGAGGGGGAAATTGCTATTGCCAAGCGGATTGAGGCTGGACGGAACCAGATGATTGGAGGATTATGTGAAAGCCCCCTGACTTTTAGGGCAATTATTGGGTGGTATGAACAGTTAAAAACCGAAGAGGTGCTGTTAAGGGATATTGTTGATCTGGAAGCAACTGAGAATGAATATGACCAGGTTGAATTGTCAAATATGGATGATTCTTTGTCCGCTTCGCTTGATCATGATACTTCTGACGACAGTGAGGAGGAAAATGAGGATGGTGAGGAAACGGAGAGTGGCGCGGATGAAGAAAATAATCTTTCTCTTGCTGCTCTAGAGGAAAAGCACAAGGACGAGATCCTCAAACATTTCAGTGAAATTGAAAAGAACTATCCCAAGTTATATGAGTTACAGGCTCAGCGCTTGGAAACGATTCAGGCTGGTGAAAAACTTACCAGTAAATTTGAGACAAAATATGAGGCTTTAAGGGATAAGCTTATTGAAGAGGTTCAGCAAATTCATTTGCAAAGTAATAAAATCGAATTTCTTGTTGAACAGTTGAAAACGGTTTCCAAAAAGCTTGCCAGCCTAGAGGGAAGTATGTTGCGTGCAGCGGAAAAATGCAAAATTTCCCGTGATGACTTTTTATCAAAATATCATGGTCATGAATTGAATCCTGACTGGCTTGAAGCGGTTGGAAATTTACCTGGCAAATACTGGAAACTTTACGTTGAAAAATACGGTAAAGAAATTGGTCAATATCGTGATCAAATTGCCGAGCTTTCTCAAAAGGTGGGATTGCCGGTAACAGAATTTAGACGGGTTTTTTCTACAGTTTCGTATGGTGAGCGAGATGCGTCTCGTGCCAAGAAAGAAATGATCGAAGCGAATTTGCGCTTGGTCATTTCAATTGCAAAGAAATATACGAATTGTGGATTGCAATTTTTGGATTTGATTCAAGAAGGCAATATTGGTTTAATGAAAGCGGTTGATAAATTCGAATATCGTCGGGGATATAAATTTTCAACCTATGCAACCTGGTGGATTCGTCAGGCAATTACCCGTTCAATTGCCGATCAGGCTCGAACAATCCGTATTCCTGTTCATATGATTGAAACAATAAATAAATTAGTGCGTACTTCACGACAGATGCTGCATGAAATTGGCAGGGAACCAATGCCGGAAGAGTTGGCGGAAAAACTCGGGATGCCTCTGGAAAAGGTAAGAAAAGTATTAAAAATCGCTAAGGAACCTATTTCACTGGAAATTCCAGTGGGTGATGAAGAGGATAGCCATTTAGGGGACTTCATTGAGGATAAAAGTGCTGTTATTCCATTGGATGCGGCAATCCAGACAAATTTGCGAGAAGCGACGACACGTGTTCTGGCTTCCTTGACCCCAAGGGAAGAACGCGTTTTGAGAATGCGTTTTGGTATTGGGATGAATACAGATCATACGCTGGAGGAGGTTGGACAGCAGTTTAATGTCACACGTGAACGTATTCGCCAGATTGAGGCAAAAGCCTTGCGTAAATTAAAACATCCAAGTCGCAGTCGCAAATTACGGTCATTTTTGGATGACAACTAAGAACCAATAAGATTTTTTCAATTTGATACAACTCTTAAAATTGTAGTCTTCATATATAGATATTTTCTAATAAACAATAAGGAAACTAATTATTTATGGAAGATTATAGTTTATAGGACTTGCATTTTTTTATTTTTTATGGTTTTTAGAAATCTTCTTTCCTGCCAAGGTTTAACGGCTATGCCTTGGCTATACCCGCTAGATGAAAGAATATATGCCAATAATTTTTTGGTAATTGGGTTGAAGTCAGCCGAAGGGAGATATTATGCCATTATATGAATGCGTGTTTATTGCACGTAATGATGTGACTCAACAACAAGTTGAAGACATTGCTAATGGAATTGCTTCTTTGATTGAAAATGAAGAAGGTTCCGTTAAAAAACGCGAATATTGGGGATTGCGCAACCTTGCTTATAGAGTCAAGAAAAACCGTAAAGGTCACTATATGCTCTTGGGCATTGATGCTAAACCAGAAACCATCAAGGAAATTGAACGTCAATTTAATCTGAATGAAGATGTTTTACGTTTCCTGACCCTAAGGGTGGAAGAAATTGATGATACACCTTCTCCAACACTTTCACGTAAAGGGGATGAAAAGGAACGTACTTCAAATCGTTCTGTATCAAAAGCATCCGGTCGCTTTGACAGTGGTCGTAAACATGCTTCAGAAGATGAAGATGCTTCCGATCTGGTTGACGAAGAAGTGGTTGTTTCTTCAATCGAAGTTGAAGAGGATAGGGAGGCTTAATTCATGTCAGAAGAAATTCAGGTAAATATAGCTGCACGTCGTATTGCTGTTGGTGCTCGTCGTCCTTTTCATCGCAGACGCAAAACATGTCCTTTTTCATCAGCAAATGCACCAAAGATCGACTATAAGGATATTCGTTTGTTATCTCGTTTTCTATCAGAAAGCGGTAAAATCGTTCCAAGCCGTATTACAGCCGTATCCGCAAAAAAACAGCGTGAATTGGCACAGGCAATTAAACGTGCCCGTTTCCTCGCTTTATTGCCATTTGTTCAGGATTGAGGAGGAACATTAATATGTCTGCAACTGAAGTTATCCTACTTCAAAGAATAGCAAAATTGGGGCAAATGGGGGATGTTGTTAAAGTTAAGCCTGGTTATGCCCGTAACTATTTGCTTCCTCAAGGTAAGGCCATTCGTGCAACAGCGATAAATCGTGAACGTTTTGAGAGGGAACGTAGCCAGCTTGAAGCACAAAACATTAAACATCGTGAAGAAGCTGAACGCCTCTTGGAACGTTTGGAGGGACTTTCTGTAACGATTATTCGTCAGGCAGGTGAAAGCGGAAACCTTTATGGATCTGTTTCCGCACGGGATATTAGCGAAGGTGTTTCCAAGGAAGGGTTAACGATTTTACGTCAACAGGTTGAAATTCACCATCCAATTAAGATGTTGGGATTATATCAGGTGAGAGTTCAACTTCATCCTGAGATCCATTTGGATGTTAAAGTTAATGTTGCCCGTTCCGTCGAAGAGGCTGAGCGTCAGGCACAAGGTGAAGCAACGGCTGTGGAAGTTTTTGAAAATACACCACAGGATGAGCCAACTGAAGCGGTTTCAGAGGAAAAAGCTGTTTCTGAATAAAACATTTTGAATATATTCTGTTTTCATGGAATTTTGATAAAATGAGAGGTTTATCCTCTCGTTTTTTTTATCTGTTAATGAATAATTTTTTGCGATATCATTGATTTACAAATGGAAATAATTTTTCTCATATGATTATTCTATTTTTTCAAAATGATAAGAAATAAGCAAGATATGATGAAATTAATGGATTCAATTTTTAAGCATTTGATAAAAAAAGGATATTTGGAGGTTATTTATCCTGATAAGCATAGTAAATTTTATGGACATGCACAAAGTAAGCATTATGCTTGTGTTGAATTGCTAACACTTGAAATATGCAAACGATTACTCATAAATCCTGGGTTGGCTTTTGGTGAGGGTTATATGAGTGGCGAAATCCGTCCTGTCAATTGTTCAATTTACGATGTTCTGAATATTTTAATGAGTAATGATTTATCTCATGATCATATCGGTGAAAAAATTGCTTCCATATGGCGATATAGCAAACGGTTCTGGTCACAACTAAATCGTATTCAGCAATCTCAGAAAAACGTTGCACATCATTACGATTTAAGAAAAAATTTATATGAGCTTTTTCTGGATCAAGATTTGCAGTATTCATGTGCTTATTTTAAAAATGGAAATGAAAATCTGGCGGAGGCTCAGAAAGCAAAGAAAATACATATTGCCAATAAGCTTTTGTTAAATAAACCCAATCTAAAAATTTTGGATATCGGTTGTGGTTGGGGCGGCATGGCTTTATTCCTTGCCAGAGAATATGATGTGGAAGTAACAGGGATAACACTTTCCCAGGAACAATTGCAAGTTGCCAGAAATCGAGCCAAAGAGGAAAAGCTACAAGATAAAGTTCAATTTTATTTAACGGATTATCGGCTGGTCAAGGGATCTTTCGATCGAATTGTATCAATTGGTATGTTTGAACATGTGGGTATACATTACTATACGGATTTTTTTAAGGAAATTAAAAATATATTGATGCCTGACGGAGTTATGCTTCTTCATTCCATAGGTCGATCAGATGGTCCAGGCTCGACAAATGCATGGATTAATAAATATATATTTCCTGGCGGTTATTCTCCTTCGTTAAGTGAGACATTTGCTGCTATTGAAAAAAACGGATTATGGGTAACTGATTGTGAAATCCTGCGTTTACATTATGCAAAAACCATTCATTTTTGGTTAGGGAATTTTAAAAACCATCAACAGGATATAATTGCTATATATGATGAAAAATTCTATAGAATGTTTGAATTTTATTTATCAGCGGCAGAATTGTCTTTTTATTACCATAATCATATGAATTTTCAGTTGCAAATTTCCCCTTCCTTAACCGCCGTACCTTTGACACGAAATTATATGTTTGAAAAATAAGTGTCCAAGTTGAATTTTATGAATGTTGCTTATCAAGATAAAGACGGGCTAGCAGGTCGAATTCATTAATACTCAAAGTTTCCGCTCTTCTTGTTTCATCAATACTGGCTTTTGCAAGTAGGGTTTTTCCGTTAATTGATTTAAGAGAACTTCGTAACATCTTTCGACGTTGGCCAAAGGCGGCGGCAGTAATGGTCTCCATTGCTTTAAATAAGGCAAGGGAAGGTTGTTTTTTATATGGAATAATTTGTATCACGGATGAATAAACTTTTGGTGGAGGAAAAAAAGCACCCGGTGGAATTTGCTTAAGAATGGTACAGGACGCAATCCATTGAGAAATAACGGATAACCGACCATAAAATTCAGTATTCGGTGCCGCACAAATTCGATAGGCAACCTCTTGCTGAAACATCAAGGTAAAGCGTTCCCAGTGATTTGCCTGTTTTAACCAATTTAGTAAAAGAGCGGTTCCAACATTATAAGGTAAATTTGAGATAATTTGTCTTGGTGCTTGACATAAAGTGCTTAAATCAAACTCCAAAGCATTTCGTTCAACAATTTTAAATCGTTGCGGGTAATATTTTTTTAATTCTTGTAATAGGATAACGGCACGATTATCAATTTCTACACCTATGACCGTTTCGGCATTACTTGATAAAATAGCACGTGTGAGTCCCCCTGGGCCTGGGCCAACCTCGATAATGTTCTTATTTTCAAGATCTCCAGCAAGATCAATAATCTGTTCGTTGATTTTTGGATCAAGCAGAAAATGTTGTCCCAGTGATTTTTTAGCCAAGAGATTATGTTTATGAATTGTTTCCTTTAGAGGGGGAAGAATGTTGTTTTGTTTGTTTTTTGTCGGAGTCATTATTTTGTACAGGGGTGTGATATTCGATAATAGCTTGTCTATGTAAATCGCGATCTAATTGTTGAGAGGCTTGTTCAACACGTTGATTCAATAACTGATTGGCAATTTCACTTGCAGAAATGTCGGAAAGATTTTTGCGTTCCTTTGAACAGACCATAAGTAATGAGATACCGTCAAGGGAAACTAAAGGTTTGCTGATTTGACCCGGTTGCAAATCTTTAAGTATGTTAGCCATTTCAGGATTTAAGCGTTCAAGTTGAAGTTCTCCAGGATCGGAAGGTCTTATGTTTCCAGCCTTTTTATTGGCATCTTCCATTTGTTGGCATGAATGTAAGGTGCTTTTATATTTTGTTGTTTGGTTTAATGTGGCAACCTGTTGCGGGGTTGGTTGTTGAGGGTTCAGTTTGGAACTAAAAGGTAGGAAAATCTGTCGTATTTTCATCAGGGTTCCCATCTCATTACCAATGGTTCTGCGTCCGCTAAGCATTGCGATAATATAGCCACCTGCTACCTTAATAGGATTTGAGATTGCACCAATAGGCATTTTTCTTGCAATAGCTACCACTTCTGGATCCAGATTGTCTTCTTGAACCCATCCCAATGCACCACCCTGTAAAGCACTCTGGGATTGTGAAAATTGGGCCGCTACAATTGGAAAAGCAGCACCATTACGTAATTGCTGAATAATGGTTTCAGTAAATTGCAATTCTTGTTCAGGGTGACGAGCATTTTCAACCGGTACGAAGATTTCGTTGATAAGATATTCAGGTTGTCCCACTTCTTGTTTAAGGGCTTTTTCACGTTGTTCAACTTCTTTCGCAGTAATTCGCGATTGGGTGCCCAATTCTTGTTGTACCACTTTTCCCCAACCAATTTGCAATCTGATTTGATCAATTAAAGTGGTTAAAGAAACTCCATCCTCAGCCAATTTATCCCTTAAGGCGTGTTCAGGCATATTATTTTGTTTTTCAATTCCTGAAATTGCCTTGGCAATCTGTTCAGGGGAAATGTTGACGCTGCGTCTTAGCATTTCTTGAATATGCAGGCGCTCGGTAATCATCTGTTTAATCAGTTGTGGACGCATATGTTGCATCACTTCAGGACTTAAATGAATTCCGGCTGTTAATTCAAAGAGTTTCTCACGATTTGCTATATCGCGCTGTGTCAATAGTTGACCATTAATAATGGCGATAATTTTGTTTTCGTCATCAGATGAGGTTGCTGTAGATGAGAGATCTTCACCATCATGCAAAGTTGTTGGAGGTATTGGGGAATTGGAAATGGCGTGATGTTTTATATTTGCCATGGTATGTGCAATACCGTGACCTGTAAAAACGTAACCAGCCAATAGGAATGACATGATATATTTTTTATATTTTAATACAGTTTCTGAAAGCATAAACATAATAATTGTCATCATCCGTTAATTCCAAATACGCCAATTGTCTTGAAGTTTAGCATAAATAGGACCATGTCACTATTTTCTTCACCGTTAATCATTGTTTTTTGTTTGAAATAAATTACATCGGCACTAAAACAGTCGTTTCGATAACCAACAGTACCTCCATAGGCAACTGTTTCCTTTCGTGAAATGCTTCTTCTTCCAAAGGCGGAGGCATGCCAATGATCCCAATCGGTTGAAACACCCAATGTCAATTCGTTTGTTTTCTGCCAATATAATTTGGAGGCGCCCTCATGATCATATGGATTTCTATAGAAGTAATAATAAGGGGTTACAGGTTCATATATATATCCACCATTAATGCCAAAATGAGAGAATCCAAAATTGAATAAAGCGTCTGCAAAATTGACTTTACCGTCATAAGGGTCAACTCGAGTTCTTCCTGTTGCGGTTAACCATTGGACAGGGGATATACGCAGGCGAGAGACTACATCAGACATATGATGATCGAGACCTGAACGTGCTGGCATGTGTCCTTGAATATGTTCCTGATAGCTTTGCCCGACAAGAAAATCGACTTGATGGCCATTCCAGGTCCAATTCCCATGTACACCAACATTGGCACGGGCGCCGCCATCCAAACGATCAGTGCCTTGAAAACGGTTTAAGGCAAAAAGGGTTGTATCTGTGAATTCATAATTCCAGCTGTCTTCATTAGGCATATAGAAATTGCGGCCACCTTTTGAATGAGGAGCGGCAATTAATTGAACAATAGGTTCTATGATTTGAGTTCCTGTTGAGTCACCTATGTGAAACTCTCTCAGGAAGGGCCAATTCATTTTAACGGCAAATGTAGGAAGTGCTTGTCCTGTAAATTGGCTTTTTCTGGTTCTGTAAAACCCGGGCTGTTCATTGAGATGCGTTCCTCGATATATATTTGAATCAACATGTAGTGTAATAAGCCATTTTCTACCTGCACTATCATCAAAAGGTCTATCCCAATTCAAGGCAACTTCACCGCGTTGGTCATTAACACCACGTGGACGATAAAGAACAAAATCAGTGGTGTTTAATGAAAATCTTCCGCCTAGTGCATCAGGTTGTCCAAAATAGCTATAAGTATATCGAGGTAAAGAAAAAGGAAGATCAGAATTGTTGATAACCCCGCGATTTAATCCTTGAAAGGCTTGTACGCTAACTTTTGAATAGGATCCTTCACCAAACCCTTCAAGATACAAATCAGATTCTAAAGTATCTTGTCCATAACCGTTAATACGGTAATCACGCATGTAATTTGCAGAACTTGCGACATTGATATTTCCACCATAACGCCAGTGATCATTCAATGCCCATTCTGTTTTTAGGAATAAATAGCCTTGTGCACCTTTTTTAAATTTATCTACAGATCGGTCGGCATAGGAATTATACCAGGCATGTTGACCAACAGTATCATCGGCAATGCCACCTTCCACTCTTAACATTCCCTTGTTGAAACGGGCGCGATAGACTGTGGAAAGCTGTGGTCCTGTTTTGGTCGCAAAAAGAGGAATAAAGGTTAGGTCAGACCATTTATTTATAGCCCAATAATAGGGAATGGTTGTGTAGGCCCCGATATATTTACTGCTCCAATTGATACTGGGAATTAGGAAACCACTACGCCGTTTTACAGATGGATCCGTAATTGAAAAGAAAGGCATGTAAAATACCGGAATTCCCCAGAAATCAATGAAAGTATCTGAGAAATCAATGCGTTGATTTTCCATATCACGGATAGCCTGATAGGATCGAAACTGCCAAAAAGGTGATTTTTTGGGGTTTTTCGCGCAAATGGGGCAGGCGGTATAAACTGATCGACTAAAATCATGGACTTTACCTCCTGTCCGACGTGCCCCGTTGGCAGCAAGTTTACCTCCATCAGCAAGCAGGGCATAGACCTGATCCATAATTCCCTCCTGCATGTTATTTCCCAGTTGCGTATGCTGGGCAAACAAGATTTCACCATCGGGTTCGACCATGGCGACATTACCTGATGCAGTAGCGATGTTTGTTGTTTTGTTAAAAGTAACCTTATCAGCCCTCAAGGTGTGATCATTTTGCCAAATATGCACGTCACCTTCCCAAACAACCTCACCAGCCTTGGAATCATAGGAAACTTTGTCAGCCTGAAATGTGATGGGGTCTTTTCCACTGAAAGGTGCCGCATTGGTTTTTCCAATATTACTATGAGCCATTTGCATTTGTTGTTGGGCATTGGTGACAGAACAAAAAATCCATAAATTAGCGATAAAAGAACTGCTTAAAATACTGAATGCAAGAAAAGAGTAATATTGATTTTGAAGGATTCTTGCTTTCATAATTTTTTGAACAAGTAAGGAGGATAAGGATCTAGACATTAGCCGTCTTCCAGATGAATAAGTAGGGATATTGCGAGACACAAGCCGGCTACGGTCGGAGCCCATGCCGCGATAAAAGTTGGCAAGGCACCTGATTCTCCAAAACGTTCAGCTATTTTGGAGATAGTGAATAAGGCAAATCCCGCTGCAATACCAGAGCCTATCATTCTTGCAACACCTCCGCGTCGAGTTGATCGAGTGGCAAACCCCGCCGCAACCAACGCCATTGTACTTGCAAGTAAAGGTTGGGCTAAAAGCGCTTGAAAATGAAGCCTGTGGCTAATGGATGAAAAACCTGATTTGTCTAGCAATTTAATAAATCCTGGTAACGCCCAAAATGATAAGGTCTCTGGAGATGAAAAACTATCTTCGATATTATGTAAAGTTAAATCAGTTGGTATTTTAATAGTTCCTAATTTAATCGGGAACTTATTCGGTTTTATAGAATAAGCATTGTATAATACCCAGTAAAGATTATGTTGCAAATACCCTGATGGCGATTCAATACGATCCAGTAAATGATTCGCTTCATCTAATCTTAGAACACTAACATCGCTTAAATGCAAATTGCGGTTGATAACATGAACTTGTTGGGCATGCAAAATTGCCACACCTCGAGAGGTTAATTCTTTATCAGATTGTCTTATCCATAAAGAGCCACCTGACATATTCGTGAGTTTTCCTCCACCGGTTGTTAAATAGGTTTGATCCAGAATTTCTGCCTGCCTGTAAAGTGTGGAAGAAATTGGGGATATGATTAGTGTGGAAAATAACCCAATTATAAAGGCACAGGCAGTAGGTGCCATTAGGAACTGCCATACGGAAATTCCTGCTGCTCTGGTAACAATAAGTTCAGAAGATCGTGTAAGCTTCCAAAAACAGATTATTCCCCCCAAAAGAATTCCAAAAGGAAGGATCTGCATGCAGAAGTTGGGAATATGATCCAGGGCAATATACGCAACAATACTTGTTGAAACTCCTGGTCTTGTGGCAATGCGACGTAACAGGTCAATAAAGTCGAATAATGATACCAATCCTGTCAAGGCTAGAATCATGGAAATGGAAGCCGAAAAAAATTGTCGAGCGATATAGATCGAGATTGTATAAGCGGTGAGCATAATCTATAACTTTCGGCCGTATGAGGAAGGATGGAATGATGCATTATGATGTAATTTAGCCATCATTTCAGATCCGAACAAAGTTACGCCAGCGATTATTCCTGGAAG
The DNA here is from genome assembly GCF_016101485.1 of Commensalibacter sp. M0133. Lineage (NCBI taxonomy): Bacteria > Pseudomonadati > Pseudomonadota > Alphaproteobacteria > Acetobacterales > Acetobacteraceae > Commensalibacter > Commensalibacter sp. M0133. The sequence continues at coordinate 799,666 of NZ_JACFQI010000001.1, read as the reverse complement.
TATGGCAATAATCCACATTAAAAAAATCAGGTTGGTATTGCGACTGGCCAAATTTTGCATAATCAGCGAGGCGGCGAGCAAACCCACAATCGTAAAAATTGCTGCCAGAGGTCTTAGAATATTGCCAAACCGAGCAAAACTTCCTTTTAAAACACTGACAAGAGCAATCAGTGTAAAAGATATAATTGTCAGAGGTGAGGTTAATCGTCGGTGAGCCTCTACGGCAAGTTTCCCGTAATCTTTATTGGCAACCTCTTCTGGATCGGGATGTAATAACTCGTAAATTGACATTTCTGTTGCATCACGGGATCGTGCGGCATCGTTACGATTGGAGGACAAATCAATGGTATTACGTTCGAAATTTAGAATATTCAAACGGCCGGTTTTGTGATCAATGACCTCTCTGGATCCGTTAAATAACACAACTTGAGGTTGATCATTTAGAATGACCAGATTTCCTCTTTCTGCCAGAATGGTTGCCTTATTATTGGGTTGGCGATCATCTTCAATTAGTATTCCTTGTAGATTTCCGTTACTGTCTTTGGATTTAATATAAACGGTTAAATTATCAGAAGCGTTAGTGAATACTCCTTCCTCCAGCATGAATGCCGCCATTTTATTGCGAATTTTGTATTCAAATTTCCGGAAAGTGTGATAGGAGGTTGGAACAATCCAAACATTTAATAAATAACAGAAAATCATTGAAATAATTGAGCATATCAAACCTGGTCTCGCCAGGGAAAAAGAGGATATGCCAGCCGCGCGCATAACAATGATTTCACGATCACCATCCAGTCGCTGATAAATGAATTGGACAACGACAAATGTTGTTATCGGTAAAATAACGGCGACAAAAGATGGGATTAACAAGCCGGTTAATTGCAGGAAAACTTTAAGAGACAGTCCTCTTTCAACAACCAAAGAGACAAAACGTAAAGACTGGGTTAGCCAGATTAGAGCCGCCAATCCACCCGTGGTGGCAATCAGGGCAATTAGTAATTGCCGTAAAATATAACGGTCAATCATAGGTAGACGCAAGAATGTAAAAAATTGCATTAGTTAATATCCTGCTTTATACCTAAAAGGCTTTCTCTAATTAAATACAAAAGTAAAATTAATTATAATAACGAATGATAATAGCAATATTTTATTCTAGGCAGATATTGCAAGAATAAAATATTACTAATTTATTTTTTTCTGAATAAGTTGCAGATGATTTTATTAGTGATCTTTAAGATTTGGGGAATATTTTTCCAGGATTTAAAAGATTATCGGGGTCAAGTGCCTTTTTGATTTTTTTCATCAAATCAAGTTCAGTTTCGCTTTTCCACTCGGACATCATATAATTTTTAAGTTGTCCCACACCGTGTTCTGCTGAAAAAGAACCGTGTAGATCAAACACGATTTTGGATACAATATTCATTAAATTGTGACTTTTTTGCATAAATTTATCAGGATCTTCATGTTCAGGCTGAACAAGGTTAAAATGGATATTTCCATCCCCCAAATGACCAAATGGTGCGACGCGGATACCTGGATACCTTTCCTGGCAAGCTTGGGTGGCACGAACAATAAATTCAGGAATGGCTGAAATTGGAACGGAAACGTCATTTTTGATATTTGCACCAGCCCTTTTTTGGGATTCGGCTTGTTCCTCTCTCAATTTCCATAGGTTTTGCCGTTGAGTTTCACTTTCGGCCAGAACTGCATCCAATACAATTCCCTTTTCAAAAGCCTCTTCAAGAACGGTTTCCAGTAATGCTTTTAATTTATCTCCTTTTTCAGGCAGAGCCAGTTCAACCAAAATATAAGTTGATGTTTCTGTTTCAAGGGGAAAATAGATGTCCTCGATATTAGAACGAACTAATTGCATTCCTGTTGATGAAATATATTCAAAAGCTTGTAGTGCAGCAGGATTATAATTGTGAAAAAGTCTTAAAAGTTTCAAGGCTTGATGGATGTCTGCAAGGGCGCATAACGCAACTTCAGTTGATTTTGGTTTCGCATGCAGCTGGATAGCTGCCGCCGTTATAATGCCAAGCGTTCCCTCTGATCCTACAAATAATTGTTTAAGATCATAACCCGTATTGTCTTTTCTCAAATGCCGCAAAATATTTAAAATTTCGCCTTTTGCTGTAACTACTTCCAATCCTAGAATGAATTCACGTGTATTACCGTAACGTAAGGTGTTGTTACCACCTGCATTGGTGGCGATAATTCCGCCTATTTGGGCTGATCCTTGTGATGATATCATGATTGGGAGATATAAATCAGATTTGAGAGCAATATTTTGCGCCTCTTCAAGAACAAGACCCGCTTCGACGGTCATAGTGTAGTCAATTGTATTGATATCCCTGATTTTATTCATACGATTGAGGCTAAGCACGATTTGCTTTTTATCTGGAGTGGGGGAGGCTCCTCCCACCAGACTTGTATTTCCGCCCTGAGGTACAATTGCAATTTGGTAATCATTGCATAATTTTACAATTTCAGCAACCTGCTCTGTTGTTTTTGGACGGACAACGGCAAGACTGTTAGCGTGAAAAATTTCGCGCCAATCCGTATCATAGGAAATTTTTTCCTTAGGATCTGTAATTATTCCTTGTGTGTCAAGAATAGAGGTCAGGTTATTGATAAAATCAGAATTATCCATAAAAACTCACATTAATTTAAATAAATTGAATTATTTGGAGGGGGTGTTGAAGAAACAGAGTGATAAATAGCGGTAGTGGCAATGCCAATTAATAAACCACAAATGAAAAAAATGATGCCAAGAATTTTTTTAAAGGGTTCTTTGGCCTGATTACTATAAAGTACTGATTGGATTTCTGCCCGTGATTGTTGCGTCAACAATAATTCGGAACGTAATGATTCGTTTTGAACCCGTAAGCTGCGAATGACAGTATCCAATCGATTAATATCTTGAGTAAGACTGGTAATCTGTGATCGTGCTTTGATAAGATCAGCATTGTTAGTAGTGCTTTTACGACTGCGGGATGATGATTTTGTTTCAGGTTTTGGTGGGTTTTCTGCAATGGAATAAAAAATGTTTTTTATTGCTCCACCAGTAACCATATTCTTTTTTGCCCTTTTTTTCAGGGTTTCAAGGGCATTTGCTGATTGACCTGGTTCATTTTCAAGAACCAAAGCCAAGATATCGGCCAGTATTTTCAGCTCTTTTTTATCAATGTTTTCGGTCATGATTCCAACTATGGTCTAGGTGCGGCAGCACGTTGAAGTCTATCACAAATAGCCCGACCGATGCCATAATCGGGAATAGGCATAACGGCAATTTTTTGCAATCCGAGTTTTTTCCCTTCTGTATCAAGAAACCTTAAATTTGCAAATAAATTCCTCGCAGCTTCTTCAAGATTTGAAGTCGGACTTAGGTTAACCGAAAGAGGGGCCTGTAAGGTGGTTTTACCGAAGGCAAGCAATGCTTCATTTGCCAAAACATGTGTGCAATTCAGACGAACCGTTAAAGAAGGTGCATAATGCGAACTTAATTGCCCGGGTGCGGTGATTTTTGTTTCTACAGAATCTTTAAAAGATAGCGGTCCGCAAATGGAACGCAGAGATTCAGCAGAAATTCCGCCAGGTCGAAGTAATTTGGGATAATCATCGCTTACATCCAAAATTGTACTTTCGACACCAATTTGACACGGACCAGAATCAAAGACAGCATCGATTTTTCCATTAAGTTCCTGATAGACATGTTGAGCTGTTGTAGGACTGACGTGGCCCGAAACATTGGCGGAAGGTGCGGCAATCGGCTTTTGACTGTATTCAATAAGCTGACGGGCTGTTAACGAATTTGGAATACGGACGGCCATTGTTGACAGATGAGCTGTTGCAGCTTGGCTGATTTGTGTGTTTTTTTGCTTGTTTAAAATAAGAGTTAATGGACCAGGCCAAAATTTAAGACCCAATTCATATGCCAGATCATTCTTTTCAACAAATTGGAAAACATGCTCAAGTTGTGCAAAATGGATAATGAGCGGATTAAAATTTGGACGTCCTTTTGCCTGATAAATTTTTGCGATAGCCTGGTTATTGGTGGCATCGGCGCCCAATCCGTAAACTGTTTCAGTTCCAAAGGAAACCAATCCGCCATCATGTAAAATCGAGGCGGCTTTGTGGATATTGAATGGCGTGTTGGTAAGTAAAAGTGTCATTGAAATTAAAAGTCTGTATTTTTTAAATAAGAATCAATCGGTATGCTTGAACAGTAGAAATTATGATTTCTCCAATTTTTTTTACCATATTGCAATGGCTGATTATTGAAATCGTGAATAATTCCACCTGCAGCCTCGAGAATGGCCTGAGGTGCAGCGGTGTCCCATTCCATGGTTGGACTGAAACGAGGGTGTAAATCTGCCTTTCCCTCTGCAATGCGCAGGATTTTTAAGGTTGAACCAAAACGTTCAACAGATGAAGTGTTAAATAATTTCAAAAATTTTTCAAAGGATGGATTTTTTATGCATCGAGGTGAAAAAAGAACACGAAACTGTTGATTGGGTGGGGAAAGAACATGAATGGGTATAATTCGGCCAGTTTTATCAATTTTCCAAGCTCCTTTATTCACAACACCAAAAAAATATTCGTGATAAGCAGGACAGGCCACAACACCAAGAACAGGTTTATGATCCCTTATCAGACCTATATTAATCGTGAAATTGTCACTATGTTGAATGAAGCCTTTTGTTCCATCCAAGGGATCAACCAACCAGAATTCGGATTTTACCGGAATTGGTATCCCTGAAGCTATTTCCTCTTCAGCAATAACGGGAATAGAGGGAGTATATTTTTTCAGCCCCTGAATAATTATTACTTCTGAAGCTTTATCAGCCTCGGTAACAGGGCTTGAATCATCTTTGATTTTTATGTCAAAATTCGTTTTACGAATAGAATTGATCTCGTCAGCAGCCTGTTGAGCAATGGAGATAACTCTCGATACAAGTTCTGTATCAGAAAAATGGGTCATTAAATAAAATCCAACACTAGGGTCAATTGATCTGATAAGATAGGCAGAAAGCTGAGAAAAATACTTTAAAATCAGTGACAGATTGATTTCCGGTATCTTTTTTTCAAAAAATGGACGTAATTTATAGTCATAAATACTACGATCAATGATAAATTTGAATAGAATATAGTAACTTTATTTTAGGGGAGATAATTTCGTGACACTCGATATTCAGTTTACGAACCTGCATAAACCAGAAAAAGGTAATATTGTGTTATTCTCGTTTGAGAATGATGAGGGTGGTGATTCTGTAAAGGTTATTAATAAGATTATTCATAATGCCCTGGATCGGGCGATGAAGGCAGATAATTATACGGGTAAGTTTGGACAGGTTTGCAAACTTGTTTCTCCTGATGAAAATCATGATTATATCCTGGTCGTTGGTCTGGGAATGAAGGATAAGTTTTCCGTCAGTAAAGCCAAAGAAGCAGGTGGAATTGCGGTTCAGGCCTTGCAAAGGAAAGTGGAATCTTTTCATATTATGGCGGACTGGGATTTCACGGAATATGCGGGGTATCTTGTTTTAGGCGCCGTTTTGAAAAATTATGAATTTAAAAAATATTGCGTTGATAAAAGTAAAAAAGATGAATTCAGGCAATTAAAAGCGATAAAAATTATGGCTTCTGACTATGAAGGGGCGCAAAAACAATGGTTCAACTTGTCTGCGGTGGCTGACGGGGTCTATTTGACCAGGGATCTTGTTAATGAACCCGCTAATCAGTTAAATCCTGCCGAATTTGTAAATCGTATCAAAAAGCTTGAATCATTGGGCCTTATGGTTGAAGTTATCAATAAAGAGAAAATGCAAGAATTAGGTTTTGGTGCCCTTCTGGGTGTGGCTCAAGGTAGTAATAACGAACCTTATACGGTTGTAATGCAATGGAATGGAAATCCTGATGATAAAGATCCGCCTCTCGCCTTTCTTGGAAAGGGTGTCACTTTCGATTCCGGAGGGATTTCCTTAAAACCAGCGAATGGCATGGAAGACATGAAAATGGATATGGCTGGCGCCGCGACTGTAACAGGATTGATGTCTGTTCTGGCCAAACGTAAAGCCAAGGTGAATGTCATTGGTGTTGTAGGTTTGGTTGAAAACATGGTATCTGGTCATGCGCAACGCCCCGGAGATATAGTTCGCAGTGCCTCTGGACAGACAATCGAGGTTTTGAACACGGATGCAGAGGGACGATTGGTACTGGCAGATTTACTTTGGTATACGCAGGATCGTTTCAAACCGCGTTTCATGGTCAATCTTGCAACATTAACCGGAGCCATGGTTGTTGCACTTGGATATGAATATGCCGGTCTTTTTTCAAATGATGATGAACTGGCAGGTAAATTGTCGACAACCGGTCATGATTCCGGAGAAAAATTATGGCGTATGCCAATGGGCGATGCTTATGATAAAGCGATCAATTCTGACCTTGCGGATATGAAAAATATTGGTGGGCGTGATGGAGGATCCATTACCGCCGCACAATTTTTAAAACGATTCGTTAATGATACTCCATGGGCTCATTTGGATATCGCCGGAACAGCCTACACGGCAAAACCCAATTATTGCGGTCCAAAAGGGGCGACAGCTTTCGGTGTAAATCTGTTAAACCATTTTGTTGAAACTTATTATGAAAAATAAGGGAATTCGATGACCTCTGTTGGTTTTTATCATTTGACCCGAACAAGTATGGAGCAGGCGCTTCCCTCTTTGCTGATACGCACAAGACAACAAAAACAAAAAGGGATTGTTCTATGCAAGGATGATGAACAGTTGAAAAAACTGACAGAGATTTTATGGAATATTATAGACCCTATTTGGTTACCACATGGTTGTCATGCAAAAGACTATCGGGATGAATATCCTGAATGGCAACCAATTTGGTTGACGACCTTTGAGGAAAATCCAAACCGGGCAGCCTATCTGTTTGTTGTTCATGGTCAATCAGTCAATGATATCAGTCAATTTGAACGGGTGTTCGATTTATTTGACGGAAAAGAGGAACAGTTTGTATTGGCGGCTCGTGAACGGTGGCGTAAACTTAAAAAGGCTGGACATGATTTGACTTATTGGAAACAAACAGAAAAAGGGTGGGAAAAAGGTTGATACAGTTGATCAAGCGATTATGAAATATTATTCGTAAAATCATATTATTTGAAATTACTATGAGTCTTGAGGGGGTAAAATTCTGTCAACGTTAATTTTGTGTTTGATCATATTAGGAATCATTTTATTGCTTTATCAAACAAGTATACTCTATCTTGTTAACGTTGGGTTTATAAAATCTGAAAAATATTACTTTCCTAAGTTATTTTTTAGTTTTCCACTTTATGGATCTATCACTGGGGCTTTTCTTGCCTTTCTTGCACTGGTATTTCATTCCGATCCATTATCATTTTATCCTTTTATTCTAAGTGACGTATATAAAATCAGTTTCTATTTAGATGGGCTATCTTGTTTTTTCCTTTTGTTGTTGTTTACGACTGCCTTTTTATTCTTATATTATCAACCGTTGTTGTCTAAAAATTGTTATTTCCTCTTTTTAAATATTATCGCCATATCCTTTTTTGTTGCAGGAAATTTCTTTTTTCTGATTTTTCTTTTATCATTGGTTTTATTGATTATTTATCAGGCAGATCAGAAGAAAAATTTGGTTTATTGGATTGCTTTTGCATGTTTGTTGGGGGTCATGAGCTTTTTACCTGTTATGAGTGATAACCAGTTTAGTCCAAGAGATATTGATTTTTCTAGGATTATGCAATCCAATAATATAGATTGTCTGTTTTTTTTATCACTTTTGCCTATATGTTTTCTGCTTGGATTATTTGATTTTTTTCATAACGAAAAATCTGATGAGAAACTTAATAGAATTGGTGATATTTCTTTCTATTTGATTTGTTTAAAAAGCTTGATTGGATTTTATGCATTATTAAGATTTATCATCAGTGTTAATGATTGCAAATTTTCCCTTATCTTGATTTTATTTACTGGATTTCTAGGCTTAACATCTGCATTGCGTTTGGGTTGGTCCAGTTTAAAAAGTGTAACTGTATACGATCGGTTACGATATTTATATTCTTTGAACAATGCATTATGGCTTGAGCTTGTTTGTATCCTTTTATTTTCAATTCATTTTCAAAAATTAGCCATACTGTCTTTGACGTATGATTTTCTTTTCTTTGGATTACTAATTCAGAATTTAGGATTTGCACTGGCTTTTCTATTAACTTTTTTTTTGAAAAGACATATCAATCAGGCACTTTCAATTTGTACCTTTTTTTGCCTAGCACTGTTGTTGTCTGGTTTTCCTCCATTTCCCGGGTTTACGCTGTTATGGGGGAATTTGCAACTAGGCATGAATGTCATATTCAGTCATTATTTATTCAATATGATATTTGCATTATTTTTTATAGGATGTAATTCTATTATTTTTCTTTTTTTAGTTCTGGGATGGATCAACTTACTTTTAAATCTTTATAAAAAAAATCGGCATCAATTTAATCTATCGTCAAAACTATCATTTAATTTTTTACAAAAAAACGGAAAAGGTATCAGGATTTATTTATCCGGTCTATTTCTTTTGTCCTTTTGCCCGGGAATAATATCGTTTCTAATCTATCCAATAAAAAAAAATCTAATTCACACGGAAAAATTATACTGGTTTGCATTCAAAAATGATGAATTGCAATTTTCGTTTTCCCCTGTTTTTCCAATGATATATTTATTAATCTTGGCGGGTTTATTTTATCTTGTGAAAGAGAAAATTAAATTTAAAGCGTTGATAAATCAAACAAAAAAATATGTTGTTTCAGAACAGGGTGTCTATGAGGGTCATGTTGATAAAACCAGTTTCAGTTTTGGTGAAAAAACATTCATCTATACATTGGCTGATATTTTACTTTTTAAAAAATATTTGGTTATAAAACGTAAAGGATATGTAGAAAGTGTAAAATATTATCGTTGCTTTTCTAATTATAGAAATTATTTTAATTTATTGATTTGGGAAAATGAGCAGAAAGTCTTTATATCTATAATTATTATCTCTTTGTTATTAATAGGATTTTTTGTTAGATGATATTTCTGTATTGGTTGATGTCCCTATTAATGATCCTATTTCATGTATTATTGATTTTAGGTATGGCACCTTTAATTATGGTGTTTATGGAAAGGTTGAATGGAAAAATTCAGGGAAAACCTTTGGAATCATCCCAATATGTATTACAAAATATCAAAATTATATATTCACGAATTTTAAATTTTCTTTTTAAAAAAATATTGTCTGTCAATACCCTGATTTATTTAATAACTATTGGATTATTAGTAACTGTGGCAATATCTATTCCGATATTTTCAACAAATATCCTGGTTAACAATAATTCCGATTTTATCTTTGTTACGATATTGTTAATATTTGTACCTTTTTTGATATTTTTTCTTGTTTTTCAAGATTGCTCACTGTTATGTTTCAAAAATTCGCAGCGGATTATGTTCCAAACCTTCATGTATATTCCTGCAATTTTACTGATCGCTATGGTTTGCCGTTTAAATACAAAAAGTACAGAGCTTTCGCATATTGTCCTTTTTTTTCATAATTCCACAAGTTTGATAAATTTGGCCCTATGCCCTCTTTTTATATGTGCATGTTCTCTATTTTTTCTTGTTCTAGATATACCGGATTTTTTGAATTTTATTGAGAAAGATGGGTTTGATGGAGACGAGAAGGCAATCTTGTTTTATATTTCTAGTCTCCAGTTTCTGATCTGGCTATCCCTGATTGCGTTTTTAATATGGCCCCAGAGTATTGCTATCTTTGATTTACAGACAAAATCCTTGATGTATTGGTTGTTAACCGCTTTTTTTGGATTATTGGCATGGAGTGGTAAAATTGTCATAGAATGTATTGTAATTTCTATAATGAGAAATTTCTTATTTTTGTCCAAGGGTTATTACAAAATTGGTATCGCAACAGTATTGAATTTTGTGGCCGTTGTCATTTATTTTGCAGGTTTGGGCGGAATATAGAATGGTATTTGCCTTTTTTATGAGTCTGCTATTACTGATTACGATAAGCGGCATTTCCTCGTCTTCGTTACAGGCAGTTATTCATTCTATACTGACGGGATGCTGTCTTTTATCTGGTTGGCAGAATGCACTTAACAGTAAAATTACGTTATTGAGTTTTTTTATGCTTTTCACTGTGGAAATTTTTTTTACGGTCATTTTGAAAGGACAATATTTCCAGTATACTTTGAAAACCTTATTTACAGGATTATTCTTGACCATTCTTGCTGTTTCCCTTGTTGTCCATGTATTGCCCCCTTCATTGTTCCGCTTGGAATATGGAATAGTTTTATCTATAATTCTGGTTGGGGTATTTTATAGCATGAGCAGTCAAGCAATCGGAGGACAAATTGCTGGTATGCTATGTGTATTGAATGCTTTAACCCTTGTCGTTGGATTGAATAGTCAATTCTATGCATTTTTTACTCTTTTTGCTTTTTATGTTGTGTTTTTGCTAGCTTCTATTTTTATCATGCAACGTTTTGGACAGGTTGACTGTGTTCGGAAATGGTGATTTAGCAAAAATTTTGTATTGGAGTTGTGTTCTCTGGCCCGTGGCAGGAATCATAGGAATTTATGCCTGTCATCATCAGCGTGCAAAAATCCGATGTCATTTTATTGTAACAATAATCCTTTTTTTTATTACGGTTGCATCGGCATTTATTCATGATGATTTTTATCTTTCCGTTATTTGGAAACATGACGAGTTAACAAGTTTTTTAAGGGTTATGATCGCTATAGGTAGCATTATTGCATCAATAGTTTTGAAATTCATGGTTCCTGGCCAATTAAGTTCATCTGGAAAGCAAAAAAAATTATCCTATAGTCTCGGCCTCTATCAATTAATTATCTGTACCGCCATGATGGCTGTAGCTATTAATAATTTTTTTATAGCGCAGATTTGTTTGCATAGCATGATTTTCCTGTCCTTTTTGGCTTGTTTTATTCATGGTGGGGGAGAACAGATACAGGCGGCCTGGGAATACTTCCGCTATATGCTTTTTTTTATGATAATGGCTTTGATGGGTGTTTTCATTCTTGAGTTATCTGTTGGACAAACCTATCCCTTGTTACCCCGTTTTGGCAGTTTTATCCTGGCGTTTAGTATTGTTCAAATGATCGGGTTGTTTCCCGTATTCATCATTTTTCTACGTTTTGTCAATCATTTGCCCACTTTAATTGGCAGTATTATCTTTTTTATCATCCCAGTTGCTTTTCTCTCCTTATTCATAAGATTATTTCAAATCTCATCTTATCAAAACCCTCAATCATTTCTCATGATATTAGGGTTGATCAGTTTCATTATCATTATTATAAAGGAGAATGATGATCCTTTTTTGTATTCCCCGTTTTTGATCACTATTTTGGCAGCTTTGGCTGGTATTTTTTCCAATGGATTTCAGGGTTTATACAGTTTTTGCCTTTTCATAACCGTTCTGGTTATTTATGCACCGTTAGGGTATATTCTTCGAAAAAGTCCTTTTGCTGTGGATTCTAGAGGTTGGTTTGTCATTGCCATATCTGCATTTCCGCCATTTGGCATATTTTTTGCATGTGCAATTTTGATTGCGAGTTTGTTTGCACAGTTTCCCTGGTTGGGATCATGCTTGTTTTTATTGTTTTTTGTAAGAGGCTTTTTTCTGTTTAAAAAAAATAATATTCAATTATTTTCTCGAAATATTTTTACAAAAGAGGGTGGATGTTTATTGAGCCTGATTTTTTTACCCTCTTTGGTTATTCCTATCATTGCCAAATATTGGTTATTTCAAATTGCAATGCAGTTTATACAAAAGTGATTGTTTCTGAAAAATGGTTGATAAAAAAACATTTGTTCAGCGTTCCCTAAAATTAATAGATTGTCTTAAAAGCCATCAAACAGATAGTAGGTTTTTCATTTCTCTTGATGAACAAGAATGGACGGAGATGCTTGCAGCATTAAAAACTGATCGGCTTATGTTTCTTACGATGTGGTGTAAGGAGGATACCGTTTTTGTTTTATTTCTTGAGAATGGATACAAGCCCATTGGCGTTCGTATTTCCGCATCAATGAACCGTTATCTGGCCTTGTCTTCTGTAAGACCCGCTGCCATTATATATGAAAGAATGATCTGGGAGTTATGGGGTAAGGAAGCAATGAATGCTGTTGATTTACGCCCATGGTTGGATCGGGGTTTATGGAATAATTGCTGGCCATTGTCAGAAAAACCAGGGCCTGTCTTATGGCCTCCAGAAAGACAAGAAAATCCATCTGTCTCTCATTTACTGAATAATGGAGGGGAGATAACGGTTATTGATCCCTCCAATGCGACAGAAAAATTGCCTGTGCTGTGGCGTTTTCTTAATATGGGTGAGCGGATTATCCGAGCTGAATCAGTGTATGGATATACACATAGAGGAATTCTATCCAATCTGTATAATAGAAATAGTTTGGAAATATTACCTTTAATAAGTCGTATTAACGCACTTGATTCCGTTGCGCATCAGATTGCCTTTTCTCATGCGATTGAAGATATTGCAAATTTTGTCCCTTCCTTGCCTGTTTTGAGAAAACGTATCTTATATTCTGAATTATCCAGAGTTGCAGCCTATCTATTTTATTTAACACGCTTATTTCGCGTATTAGAAGTAGAGTTGGTTGCCAGCCGGTGTGATCTGGCGCGTGAACTTCTTATGCGTTGGAATATACATTATTTTGGGCATCGCTGGTTAATGGATTGTGTTTTTCCTGGTGCCGTTTTTTTAGGGCAAGAAAATGATAAAAAAAGACATTTTCCTAAAAAAATTAAATATTTGATTGATCAGGCATTTAATTTGGCTATAACCTTGCCTGGTCTGGGTGACTATCTTCAAAATATGGGAATTTTATCTCTAAAAAAAGCGATTGATTTCAATATAGGTGGAATTGTTGGGCGGGCTTCCGGACGGGATGTGGATTTGCGTCGGTACATGTCTGAATACCGGTTGGAATGGCTGCCACCTCCGAATTTTACAAAAGGGGACGTTGATGCACGTATGCAGTCATGGTTTGTTGAGATAAAAACATCGTTAAATATAATCGATATACTTCTAAAGGAAGAAAATAGCGAGGAAGCGTTCAAATCCTCTCAAGAAATTATTATCGAAAAATTAAATGGGGAAGGGATTGGTGTTTGTGAAGGGGTGCAAGGAGATTTATGGTATTATGTGAGACTAGAATCGGGAGTTATAAAAGACGTATTTATACGTGATCCTGGTGCCAATCAGGCCTATGTCTTGCAAGATGTATTAAAAAATGAACATTTTGATAATCATGTCTTGATAAAGGCGTCATTTGGTCATTTGGTAACAGGCGTAGATCTATAAAAGGAAAACTAGTGGTTTTTATTAAATCCTTGATCGATTCATTAACTGGAAAAATAAAACCTGTTCAAAAATTTGCCGGTCAAAAAAAACAGGATATACATGTATTTCATATTGGATGTGGAGACTGCAATGGATGCACGTTTGAATTGCAGGCCTTAAAAGGGACCGCATATGATATAAAAGATGCGGGGATAAAATTTGTTGGACATCCTGCTGATGCAGACTTGTTGTTAATATCAGGGCTGATTACTCGTGCTATGCTTCCTTATATTGAAAAAAGCTGGAAATTGATTGCTAAATCAAAAGCGATTGTAACAATTGGATCATGTGCAATTAACCGACATATTTTTGCAAGTAATTATGCGATCTTGGGTGAAAATGTTGGTGACGAGGAATGTATTTTGCAAATTGAAGGATGTCCGCCTTTACCTTCCACAATTATGGATTGTTTAATGAAATTGAAACGGAATACGTCTTCTAATTTTTATTCAAAAAGTCCTCCCCCTTTTTCGTCTTCACAAGAATTGTCTGGGCATCAGCTTTTAGACGATGGTAACTGCGATAACTCAGCGGAATTAGACCCAGATATAAAATCCCGCTTAAAGCCAATGTTCCCCAAGGATCTGCTACCAGAATAGTTGCGAAGATGCAGGTGCTTAAAAATATAGGCATGACGTAAGAAGTGGGAATTTTAAAATTTTTGAATGACCAGATCGGTAAGGTAGAAATCAGCAAAAAAGATGTTATGACTAAAATTGTAATTGTCAGGATTTCGGAATGGGCGATGGAATTAAGAAAATCAATTTGATAATGCTTGCTTTCCAAGCCAAGAAAAACAGGAAATAAAACTATTCCAGCACCTGCCGGGGCAGGGACACCCGTAAAAAAATTGCTGGCATATTGAGGTTTGTTATCATCAAGTGCGGCATTAAATCGTGCCAGGCGTAAAGCCATGCATACCGTAAATATTGCACAGGGAATAAAAGAATAATCCCCTCCATTTTTAAGGGACCATAAGTATAAGACAAGACTTGGAGCAACCCCGAAGGACAAAAAATCGACAAGACTGTCCAATTCTGCACCAAATCGACTTGTACCACGTAATAAACGGGCAATTCGTCCATCCAACCCGTCAAAACAGGCAGCAATTAATATGGCGATAACAGCCTCATTGAACCTTCCATGAATTGCACTGCGAATACTGATCAGACCGGCACACAATCCAAGAATTGTCAATAAGTTTGGAATAATCCGGTTAAAGGAAATTCCCTTGACTCGGGGACGAATTTTTTGTCGTAACATTAATTTATGTTCTGGGTTAAAAGAGCGTTTATAATTTTGCAACAATCGTTTCGCCGCTGATCATTGTTTGCCCAACCTCAATGCAGGGTTGACACCCATCGGGCAGGTAAAGATCCACTCTGGAGCCAAATCGGATCAACCCATAAATATCACCCATATTAAATTGTTGATTTATATCGGCATTACATACAATTCTTCTGGCAATCAATCCGGCAATCTGAACAACAACCACCTTTTTTCCATCTGGTAAAGTTATGCAAATTGCGTTGCGTTCATTATGTTCTGATGCTTTATCCAGTGAAGCGTTAAAAAATTTTCCCTTGATATATGATCGTGCGGTAATTTTTCCAGTGACAGGGATGCGTTGTAAGTGGACGTTGAAAATGGAAAGAAAAATAGAAATGCGCCAGACCGGTTTGTCACCCAAACCTAAATCAACAGGAGGGGGAATATAGTTTATGGCTGAAACGGTTCCATCTGCTGGGGAAATAAGAATATCATTTTTATGGGGGATAATTCGCTTGGGATTACGAAAAAAATACCAGCAAAACCCAAAAAATAAGCTTCCTATAAGACCAATTAAATATCCGATCCGAGCATGAATGCGATAGCCAATAAAACTTATCAAAGCAGAGATGCAGAGAAAAGGGTATCCAGCTTTGTGCGGTTTACTAATATTTGTTCGGATTGAATGTAAAATAGACATCAGGGAATTCCTTAGGGGATGGTCGTTTGTTATTTTTACAATTTTCTTTTGCGATTCCAGTTGGGTTTCGGTAATTTTTGTTTTAAAATTCTTTTTTTTGAAGCGGAAAAGATTGTAATCGGGGCATAGAGATTTTTTCGGATTTCAATCAGATGGTATTCTCCTCCAAAGGGAATGAAAAAATGACCTAAAAATTCTAACAGCTTATTTCCATATAGGGAAAAGGAATTCATTATTTTAGATGGAAAATAAATAATTTTTTCATAATAAACAAGTTGAAACATATGGTCTTTTAATATTTTTTTTAATTGATAAATGTAAAAACTTTTTTTTTGATACTCAAAAAAATTAGATAAATTAAATATTCCCCACCATTTTAATTTATTAGGAAGTAAAAGCAAAATTTTGCCATCATCTTTTAAAATTTCCCAACAAGACCTTAAAGTTTTATGAATGTTATAGATGCCGATCGGAAAGAATGGATAAAAAATGATTCGGTCAAAACTGCATTTTGCGAAAGGAAAACGATTGTATGTAAAACAACATGTTTTTACTGATGGAAAATTTTCTAAATTGGATAATTCATTTAAGTTCTCTGCAAGATTACCCTGAATATGATTATGGGGTGAAGATTGCAGAATGAAATCTTGAGGAATGGCACCAAGGGTGAGTAAAGAAAGCCCTCGTAGATCTGGCCACAGGTGCAGAAACTTATCAGTAAGATAGATTACTGATCCTGGTTGAGTATTATTTGGTATAATACTAGAATTAGCCTTAGGATTCATTATTGATTTCCAGAAGAATCGTTTTGTTATACAAGAATAAAATATTGAAATAAAGAAAGAGAATGTCTGTTCTTATTAAGCCTATTCCTTTTTATGAAACCAATTATGCGTGGCTATTATATGATAAAAAAACCAGAAATGCAGCTATTGTCGATCCTGGTAATTTTACTCCCGTTTTTAATACTATAAAAGATAAAAAGCTGAATTTGCAATCGGTACTTGTCACGCATCATCATCCAGATCATACAGGGGGCATTCGCCAATTGAAAGACAAATTTAATTGTCAGATATATGCGCCTGATAAAGAAAGAAACAGTATTGTGGATGCTACGGATTATGTACAGGATCATGAACATATCGACCTGGGTTTCGGTTTTTTTGAAGTTATAAATACGCCAGGTCATACTCTGGGATCTGTTTGTTATTATTCATATGATTTAGGTATAATTTTTACAGGAGATACTCTATTTAGCCTTGGTTGCGGTCGTTTATTCGAAGGTAGTCCAGAACAGATGTTTCAAAGTTTCAAACGGATAAAGTCCCTGCCTGATGAAATTATGGTCTATGCCGCTCATGAATATACTGAAGATAATGGTCGTTTTGCCCTGACAGTGGATTCAAACAATGAAGATTTGTTAAATCGTTTGAAGCAAGTGCAGCAATTGCGTTCGGAAAATAAATCATCCTTGCCTGTCATGCTGGCAATTGAAAAGAGAACCAATCCTTTTTTGATGGCCTTGACCGTTGAGGAGTTTGCACGCTTACGTAAGGCAAAAGATCAATTTTGATAGGTTTAAAAAGGAATGATTTCAATTTTTAATGTGTGGATATTAAGTAAGCAAGCATGATTTAGCAAGATTTAATTTTGCGATAATAATTATGGAGAATTATTAATTATCGGTAAATTATCCACATTTTGTCAAAGCATGTGTTAAATCGAAAAGGAATCGTAAAGAATGGCTTGTAGGCGCAAATTATTATCTTTTCGTTGTGTTCTTTTTTTTAAAGTCATTTTATTTTCAATAAATAGATCCACCAACTTATCCACAATTCATAAAAAATGTTACATGATATTATTATCCCAGCTTTTTTCTATGGCAAATAACACTTTCTTGCGATTTGACAGGTCTGTAATGACTGGATGCAAATTAATATAAATTGTTCCAGGTTTTTTTATGAAAGAGTGGCGCCCCCAATGTAACCCTGAATTGGTGCTAACTGGAACAATTTTAAGGTCAAGTTGACTTGCAATAGCTGCAACACCGGCTTGCAGTTTAACTTTTTTACCATATTGTGAACGTGTACCCTCAGGAAAGATAATAATTTGTCGTTGATCTTTTATAGCGTTTTTACAATTTATGACAAGATTTTTCAAAGCCCTTGCACCTCCTTGACGGTCAAGGGGAATCATTCCGGATAAGAGAAGCATTGGCCCGACAAGTGGAAGATATATCAACTCTTTTTTCATTATATAGGCAGGACGCGGTAAAAGATTCATCCATATCAGGGTATCAAAGGCGGATTGATGCTGAGACGCTATTATAAAAGATGAGTCATTGGGTAAGAATTCCTTGCCTTTTATATCAATCTCTATTTTACAGATTTTTGTAAGACCCTTGATTGAAAGCTCAGTCCATAATTGTGCATAGGCCAAGGCATGTTTTTTTGCAAAATAACGGATATAAAAAGCAAAAAGACCCATGAACAGGGTTAGGGTAAAAAAATATATTGAGAAAAGTAGTGATCGAATAAAAGTCATAAAGGTCATGAAATCCGTTAATGTTTAATATTGATTAAATCATGCTTTGGTTTTGTCGTGTGAATTAATCCTGTATAGGCCATAAGTAGTTTATTGTATTCGATAAATAATAATCGAATAGAAGATATTTTTAAAACATTATCCTTATTGATGGTGTTGATCGAGAAGGGATAAAGAGGAATATCGTATAGAAGGTTTCTAAGTTCAAGAATGGCTCGACGCATATGATAATTTGAAGTTATTACCGTCAGGGATTGCAAACGGTAATAATGAACCCATGCCGCTGTTTCAATGGCATTACCCATGGTGGACGTTGCATTATGTCCCAGTAAAATATGGTCTTGACATGAAATTGCAGGAAAATTCGTAATTGAATTCTTTAAATCTTGCAGGGTTGTTGTTGCTCCAACTCCAGATATAAGCAGATATTGAGAACAATCTTTTTCAAGAAATCTAATGGCTGTATGGATTCTTCCGGTTCCACCGGTCAATACGACGATACCGTCCGTTAAAGGGGGGATAGATGAGAAACTTAACAAATCATATATAAAAACAACAAAACCACTTAACCATAAAAAAATGATGATTCCAATAATCTTGATCAAAAAATTCTGAGAGATTTTTTTTTTCATTTTATGTCAAATGTCTTAACCAATAATATACAATGAATGTTGTTGAAATCCAGCCTATAAAATAATTGCACAAAGGTAAAATAATAATTAAAATCAATAGATTAAATGGTAACAAGGTTAAAATGCTAAACCACCCCTGATAAACTGTTTCCCAGTTTGGATTACTGCTGAAGGGCAGACTAAGATAGGTTAAAAAAAACAATAAGGGAATTGAGAAAATTAAGCCGATGCCACCTCCGATAAGGGAAAGAAATGCATTCCTTCGTGCAAAACGTATGGATATATAGTGATCTGACGCGCCTAGATTATGAAGTATTTCGATTGTTTGTTTGCATTGTATCAAACCAGTTCGGGTGGCGATAGCTATTACAATGGCTGCGACAAAAATCACGGTAAGAAAAGCAAGGAATGCACAGGTTTGCAAACTATTTGCAAGAACATTTAAGCGTTGACCCCAGAAGTTACTTTGTTCAATAACGATATTGGGTTCGATTTTGCGTAAGGAAGTTTCAAGCTGGCCTGAAATTTTTGTATTATTTTTTAAATGTAATTCGATGACTGCGGGAATGGCAAGGGCAAGATTGTCAAAATCTTCATGCAGCCATGGGGCTAATAATTCATCTATTTCATTATCATCAAGTTTGTGAAAAGAGACAAGTTCCCTGGAGGTCGAGAGAAGGGTGATAATTTGCTGGATTGATGCATTATTGTCGGAATTCTCTTGTTTTGTATTTTGAGATGAAACCTGGAGGTTATTTTGGGGAATTTGTAGAATTACTGTGGACGCTGCCCCTGTATTCCAACGATTTGCTAGATTTTGACCAGCATAGGTTCCCGCAATCATCAGGGTGGCCAAAAAGGTCATTGCAGCAACAAGGGGAATTAAAAATTGTCCGGGTAAAGCCAGATTGACTTTCAATCCATCAGTGGTTTTATGTTTTAACAGCATCATCAATTCGTATTTGTCCATTATTTAATTTTAGTCTAGGGGCAGGGAATTGATGGATGAGATTATCATTATGGGTGGCGATAATGATTGTGCACCCCAAATCATTAAGATCAAAAAAAAGATCCATTAAACGTAATACCTGTTCCTCATCCAGCGCATTGGTGGGTTCATCAGCCAACAAAATATCAGGTCTGTGAATGACAGCTCGGGCAATTGCAACGCGTTGTTGCTCCCCTCCAGAAAGGGTTCGAGGGTATAGTTCAGCCTTATTTTGCAAATTCATCCATTGGAGAATTCGATTTGTCCAACGACTTACTATGGATTCATCCGTATTCTGCAGTCGAAGGGGTAGAGCGATGTTATTATAAATGCTTAAATTGGGAATAAGTTTAAAATCTTGATAAATGATGCCTATTCTTTGTTTTAAGTGGCAAATAGTTGAACGACGGTTTTTATGTATGTTTGTTTCCAAAATTTGTAATTGCCCAGCATTAGGCATTATTTCAAGATGGAACATCTGGAGCAAGGTTGATTTTCCAATTCCTGATGGTCCTGTTAACCAGCAAAAACTACCTTGGGGAATATGGAGTGTGACATTTGATAAAATCGGACAGTCTTGTCTGTAATAAAGGCTTACCTTGTCAAGTTGAATCATTGCAGAAAGGTTTCATGGCAGATAAGGAAATGGATTATAATTTACGTCCCAAATAAACAGTTACGGTCGCACATAATGCGGTTAACATAATAAGTAAAACGCCATCGAAAATTAATTTTCCTGCAGTTAAACTATGTCCTGCAATCATAATTGAATGGGGAATCAGGTTGCCTCCATGTTTCACAAGCTCACCTGTTTGAGGATCTGATGAGGAGATAACGGCTATTAATGAAGAAGTGATGGCAGGCAATAATTTCCATATGATACCAATAACCAAGAATAACGGGGCAAAAATTTCGGCGACTTGCTGGATCAAGTAAAAGCAGAAATGACAAGCGAACCAGAGAATATTTAAAAATGGATTGGACACTTTGGATGAATTTCTTGAATCGGTATATTCTTGGCTGATGTGGCCTAGCCGTTCTTCTGATCGTGTATTATTAGAGAAAAATTTATTCACGAAACTATCCTTAAACTGAATAAAAAGAAGATACACTGTAGCATATTGATATAAATCTTATAATAAAACTCTTTATATAAATCTTTAATTTTTTGAATTAAAATAATTAATTAACCGAAACATATTAATTTTCAGTGAATTTACTTGCCATATCAGATATTCTGAGAAAAATAAGTGGAATGGTATTTTTGTAGATCCTGTTTAATTATTGATCTAGGCAAACCATATATATCAATAAATACTTTTTAGAGAATTGGGTATGGGTAACAATACGCAGCCTTCGATATTAATCATTGATAATGATTCCAGGATTTTAAAGGAATTCAAACAAATTCTGGGTCAGGATTACTCTTTATATCTTACAGAATCTTCCTATCATGCCTTGGATATGATTAAAAAGGGGGCTCATTTTTCCACCATTATCTATAATAATTTCATGCCCTGCATGTTCGGAAATATTTTTTTTGCCCGTGTTCGTAATCTTATTGTTGCTACACGTATTCTTTTGGGACCAAAAAGCCGAACGGATATTCTGATCAAGGCGTTGAACGAAGGGGGAATATCGTTTTTTATTCCAAAACCGCTGGATCCTTTCATGGTAAAGGAAATTGTAAAACGGGCCGTTAAAAGATCAGAATTTCAAAGAAAACTAATGCATGAACGTTTATTATTAAAAGGGTTGTTGGATAATCTGCCCTATGGCCTTGCTTTCAAAGATGAGGAGGGTCGTTTCACCCGTATGAACCAGTTGGCGGCCAATCGGCGTGGATTGACCATTGCCGAATGCCTTGGAAAAACAGAAGAGGAAACTGAACCGTCCTTTACGTCGCAAGAATTGTCAAGATTTAATCAGCGTTTGAAAAAAGAGGAGCGCTTTGTGGAGATATTGGAGGTTCCCTCGAATAATTCCAAACAATCGTCACAATGGTTTATGATTACCCGTTTATTGTTGGATAGAGCAAAGGGTGAAATTACGCATCCTTCTGTACTGATGGAGCTGGATATCACTAAACAAAAAGAATTGGAAATGCAGTTGCGGCAGTCGGAAAAATTGAAGGCCCTTGGTACAATGGCTGGGGGAATTGCTCATGATTTCAACAACCTGTTGACAACAATGATCGGCTCGTTGGAATTATCCGAAGAGCTGTTGGAGGTTTCGGGTAATTCTGAAATCATGGATACAATTAAGCAGTTACAGAACAATGCCTTGGAGGCGGCAAAAAAGGGTAGCACATTGACAGAGCGACTCTTGAGTTTCAGCAGAAGAAAGAAATTATCTTTGCAGGAAGTGGACCTCACCAAGATTATTCGTAAAAACTTTGATCTATTGTCCCAAACTCTTCAGATGCGTTATGAAAGAAGGTTCAAAGAACAGATTGAAGCCAACCAATCAAATAGAATTCATCTTGAATTTAAAAATAATGTATCGGGTATTTTGACGGTTAAGACAGATCCATCACAATTTGAATTGGCTGTCATGAATTTGTGTATCAATTCAGTAGACGCCATGAAAAATGGAGGTGTAATAACTATCATTTTGGATAAGAAAGATGTTGGTTCGGATGAAGGCAAACGGCTTCATTTAAATCCGGGTCCTTATGCAGTCACCATCATTCAGGATGAAGGCGAGGGAATGAGTGCTGAAACCATTGCTCATATTTTTGAACCTTTTTTCACAACAAAAAAAATGGGGTTGGGAACAGGACTGGGAATGGCGATGGTTTATGGATTTGCACAACAGTCGGGGGGACAGGTTAATGTGCAAAGTCAATTGGGAGCAGGAACAAATATAAGTATATATTTACCCATATATAGTGAAATGGAAAGATAGATATTTAATAAATTTCCATCAACATATTTGAATATTAATATAAATTAATTAAATAGAAATCAAAAATTAATATTATATTATGTCACCAATCTAATATGATTTTTATATAAAACGTAGATGCATATTTTTATTCTTTAATTGCTTTTTAATATTTTTTTTAAATGATAATATAGATAACGAAGTGAATATATAGTTTTAAAATGATTATAGAGTCTGAACACTATATTTTTCCTTTTGACGTAAAGGCATAAGGAAATGTTGATTGAAGCACAAAAACAAAAAACAAAAAAAATAATTTTGGTTGCTGAGGATGACTCCATTTTACGCCCATTATTGGTTGAATTGCTGGATGAAATGCAGTTTGAGGTAATTGCCGCTGAAGATGGTACAAAGGCAATGGCATTGTTACAAGATTTGGATTGTAATCATATGCATGTCGATTTACTATTAACCGACATCGGGTTGCCAGGAGTAAATGGAAACAAACTTGCTGAATTTGCGCGTAAGATCTGGCCGAATTTATCGATATTATTTATTACTGGTTATGCACATGGTATCAATACCATGACTCTTGACAATAAAATACAATTGTTAACCAAACCTTTTTCCCTTGGGGTATTGACAAAGCGTATAGAAGAATTGATTTCTTAACCAGTTCGGATAATTATTATCATATAATTTTATGTAAGGTTAACCCTAGATATGCAAAATAACACTTTATCTACGTATGATCCTATTCAGTGGCATGGTACGACTATTTTATGTGTCCGTTACGGAAAGCAGGTGACAATAGCAGGTGATGGCCAGGTAACACTGGGTAATACAGTTGTAAAAGGTAATGCGAGGAAAGTCAGGAGAATAGGACAAAACGGTTCTATATTGGCTGGTTTTGCAGGGGCGACAGCGGATGCTTTTACCTTGCTGGAACGTTTGGAAAAGAAATTGGAGCGTTATCCCAATCAGTTGGAAAGGGCTTGTGTCGAGTTGGCTCAGGATTGGCGAACGGATCGTTACTTAAGAAGACTTGAGGCAATGCTGCTTGTGGCTGATCATGTTCATTCATACACATTAACAGGTAATGGTGATGTACTGGAACCAGAAGACGGGGTGGTAGCCATTGGTTCCGGTGGTAATTATGCTCTGGCGGCCGCAAGGGCGCTTTTGACTGTTGATGGACTAACATCGGAAGAAATCGCACGTCGAGCAATGAAAATTGCTGGGGATATTTGTATTTATACCAATCACTCCCTTGTTGTAGAGACCTTGAACGCAGAAAGTAAATAATATATGCAAATCCCGACCTATACCCCGAAAAAAATTGTTGCAGAACTTGATCGTTATATTGTTGGTCAACAAGAAGCAAAAAAGGCTGTATCTATCGCTTTGCGCAATCGATGGAGAAGAGCTCAGTTACCTGACCGGATGCGGGAAGAAATCGTTCCTAAGAATATTTTGATGATTGGACCAACGGGTTGTGGTAAGACGGAAATTGCTCGTCGATTAGCCCGTTTGTCACAAGCTCCATTTTTAAAAGTTGAGGCAACTAAGTTTACCGAAGTCGGTTATGTCGGTCGTGATGTAGAAAGCATTATTCGCGATTTGGTTGAAGCATCTTTGGTCATGTTGCGTGATGTAAAACGTCGCAATGTCGTTGAAAAGGCAAAAGATGCCGCAAATCAAAGAATAGTAACGGCGTTGGTGGGAGATGGAGCGACAGCAGAAACACGTAATAAATTCCTGCAGATGCTGGTTAATGGAGATTTAGAGGACAAGGAAATAGATATCAAAGTGGCGGATATATCCTCTCCTGTTAATCAAATGGATATACCGGGGATGCCATCGGCCCAGATTATCAATTTTACCGATATGATGAAAGGGTTCATGAACCGTTCTGAAAAATCACGCCGTATGACGGTTGCAAAAGCCCGGGAGGCATTAATTCGTGAAGAATCTGATAAGCTTCTGGATAATGATGCGCTTGTGCAAGAAGCTATACAGCGTGCACAAAATCATGGAATTGTCTTTCTGGATGAAATTGACAAGGTTTGTGCCCGTTCTTATGAAGGAAGTGGTGGGCGTGGTGGTGCCGATATTTCCCGTGAAGGGGTACAGCGTGACTTACTGCCATTAATAGAGGGAACGACTGTCTCAACAAAATATGGTCTGGTTAAAACCGATCATATACTTTTTATTGCCTCTGGTGCTTTTCATTTGGCTAAACCTTCTGACTTATTGCCGGAACTACAGGGGCGCCTACCGATTCGTGTTGAATTATCGGCTTTAACCTGTGAAGATATGCGTCGGATTTTAACAGAACCCGAACAGTCACTTTTAAAACAGTATATCGCTTTGATGGAAACGGAAAAAGTCAAGTTACAGTTTACGGATGATGCAATTGATTCAATTGCTCAATTGGCAACGGATATTAATGAAAGAGTTGAGAATATCGGTGCGCGTCGTCTGGCAACCGTTATGGAAAAACTCCTCGAAGAAGTTTCTTTTACAGCTTCTGAACGTTCAGGTGAGGAGATTCAGATAACGGCAAAGGATGTAACGGAAAAAGTTGCTTCCTTGGCGAGTAAAAGTGATTTAAGTCGTTTTATTCTTTAATTTGTAATTTGTCTGGCTATACGAGATTTATATATGTCAATTTCAGGTTCTTTTATTTTACCCGAAGAACAAAGCGCGGTAGAGGCAATTGATGCCATTAGGGATGAGTTTGATCTTTTTGATGATTGGACGCAGCGATATCGTTATTTGATTGAACTTGGAAATAATTTGCCTGCTTTTCCTGTTGAATGGCAAAATGATAAATTTCGTGTGGTTGGTTGTCAAAGTCAGGTTTGGTTAAATTACTCCCGGGAAGGAAATAAATATTATTTTGCTGGATCGTCTGATGCCGTGATAGTTAAAGGACTGATCGCTTTGTTATTAAGAATTTATTCTGGAAGAACAGCAGAGGAAATTTTGAAAATCGATCCTGGATTTGTCAAGGATCTGGGACTTGCAGGGGCGTTGTCAGCAAATCGAAGTAATGGGGTTATGTCGATGGTTAAAGCCATACAGCATATTGCCTCACAATAGTGTTAATTTTTTTTGAAATATTTATTTCGTATAATTTGAGATTCTTCAATTGAGATAACAGTCTGTAAATTAAAGATTATTTTAAGAAACACATTGTAAAGTTAGGGGATAATATATGAAAAAAACAATTGGGGATTTCTTACTGGATAGATTATCTCAAATTGGGATCAACACAATTTTTGGTGTACCTGGGGATTATAATCTTCAATTTTTGATGCAGGCAGAAAAAAGAAAAGATATAAAATTTGTTGGAAATCGTAATGAGTTGAACGCGGCCTATACTGCGGATGGTTATGCACGTTTAAATGGAATTTCTGCAATACTAACAACATATGGTGTTGGTGACCTGAGTGCCCTTAATGGTATTGCAGGAGCATATGCCGAATACGTGCCAATGATTTGTCTTTCTGGAGCGCCACCTTTACACAGTATAAATCAAAGATCCTTTTTGCATCATACCACGGCGGAGGGTAATTATGAAGATGTCATGAATTGTTACCGCTCCTATACCGTCGCTCAGGCGCGCCTTACGCCACAAAATGCAGTGGGGGAAATTGATCGTGTATTGAAAGTTTGCAAACGGGAAAAAAGACCTGTTTATATTCAAATCCCATCGGATATAACGTTTTTCGAGATTGATGTCCCTGATGACAAACTGGTCTGTTCATTACAAATGAGTGATTCCTTACAACTTTCAAATCTTTTGCATGGCATTAAAGAACGTCTGCGACATGCTAAACGCCCGGCTATGTTGCTGGGTAATGCCATAGATCGATTTGGACTTAGAGAACTTACGCAAGAACTTATTGAAAAATTGAATATTCCATTTGCCACCCAATCAGCGGCACAGGCAATTTTGGATCAGGGTTTATTGCAATGGGTTGGTGAATATAATGGCGGGGCTTCTGTCAGATCCGTTTTAGATATCATTGAAAATTCTGATTGCTTAATAGGAATTAACGTAAAATTTACAGACAGTAATTCTGGGTATTTTACGCAGAATATTCCAGAAAATATGATCAATATCATGCCCTTCAGCACTATCGTTGGTAAAAAAGTGTTTGAGGATGTCTGTGCTGTAGACCTTTTGAAAAGCCTGATAAAAAATGACTTGTCCCGACAGTCAAATTTATTCTCTTCCATTCATAAAAATAAAAAACATTCATGGACAGTTGAAAAGGGCAAGGCATTAATCCTCAATCGTTTTTGGACAAAAATGGATCATTTCATTCAGGAAAACGATGTCATTGTTACGGATGCAGGCACCTCGATGAGAGGTGTCAGGGGATTGGCTCTTCCTGCCGGAATTACCATCATTAATCAGCCTTTGTGGTTATCAATCGGGTATTCATTGCCTGCCTTGTTTGGTTCATTAATGGCAGCACCTAAACGGCGCCAAATATTATTTATCGGGGATGGGTCATTCCAATTAACAGCGCAGGAAGTATCAGCTTTTTTTGCGCATGATCTCAATCCAATCATTTTTTTGGTGAATAATAAAGGTTATACAATCGAACGCAGCATTATGGGGTTATATTCCTCGTTTAATGATATTCCTGAATGGAACTATCATAAACTATTTGATGCTTTGAGTGATAATAAACCCTATTCATACCATCAAGTCAGAACTGAGGATGAATTGGAAACAAGCCTAGAAGAACTGGAAAATGATACTTTAGTACCGCGTATTGTTGAAATTATGATCGATCCTTTTGACATACCCAAAAAAGTTCAGGATTCAGCAGATCGTATTGCATCCTTCAATTACGGGAAAAGAGGTTTGAAAGAGCTTGATAAAAAAGTTCATTTCTAAATAAATGTTGAGGAGTTTTATTCTAGATCAATAACAAGCTCCTCAAATACAAAAAAAAGTCTATCGATATTATCAGGTTTAAATCAAAATTTTTTTTGACGTTGTTGGGGAACCTCAATATCAATAGCCAATGTTGAACAGGCAGATCCTTGATCAATTTTGACCTGAATTTTTTCTTGATCAATGGAGATATGTTTTTGGATAACCGCCATAATTTCTTTTTGTAATTTTTGCAATAAATCTGAATCATTTTGATTGCTGGAAGAAGAACGTTCATGAGCCAGCAGGATCTGTAAACGATCCTTGGCAACGGGCGCTGAACTTTTTTTATTAAAGAAATTTGAAAATAAAAAACTCATCATCTATTCCTCTTTAACAACCAGTCAAAAAACCCTTTTTTGTCAGTCGGAATGGTAATGTCTATTTTTTCTCCTTGCAAGCGTTTAACTGCATCTACATAGGCACGGGCAGGAGCAGAGTTGGGTGCAGAAAGTGTTATCGGAGTACCTATATTTGAAGCCTTGAGAATTTCCTCACTTTCAGGAATGATACCAATCAAGGGAATGGAAAGGATATCAAGTATATCATCTGTGTTAAGCATGTCGCCATGGGCTGCCCTGTTTGTTGCATAACGTGTAATTAACAGGTGTTTGTTAATTTTTTCACCTTTTTGGGCTTTATCAGTTGTACTGTCAAGGATGCCTATGATACGATCACTGTCACGAACCGAGGATACTTCGGGATTGGTAATGACAATGGCCTCATCAGCAAAATGCATGGCCATTTTAGCACCGCGTTCAATTCCGGCCGGACTGTCACAAATTATCCAGTCAAACTTCTCTTTTAATTCCTCAATAACCTTTTTGACACCCTCTTCAGTCAAGGCGTCTTTGTCCCGTGTTTGGGAGGCGGCCAGAATGAAAAGGGTTTCGATACGTTTATCTTTAATCAATGCTTGAGAAAGCGTGGCTTCACCTTGTATTACATTGATAAAATCAAACACCACACGTCTTTCTGATCCCATTACAAGGTCAAGATTTCTTAAACCGACATCAAAATCAATGACGACAACCTTTTGTCCTGTCTGGGCGAGGGCCGCTCCAATCGCTGCGGTTGTTGTCGTTTTACCAACCCCGCCTTTACCTGAGGTAATAACGATTACCTTCGACATACTTGTTCCTTTATGATAATCCATTTTCAATATGTTAAAAATATCATTTTACGGCAAATAAAACACTAAAAATATCAGAATATAATTTTATTTACCTTGTTTTTGTTAGATTAGTTACAGTAATAATATTCTCTTTTAAAAAAACCTGTGCAGATTTATTGTTAAAAGCCTCTGGAATTTCTTCTGCTGTCATGTAATATCCATCAATAGCCAATAGTTCTGCTGCCATATGACTGGTGAATATTCTGGCATTGGGTTGTCCACTTATACCGGCAATAGCGCGTCCCCGCAGGGCGCCGTAAACATGAATGGATCCACCGGCGCTAATTTCCGCTCCCGATGCAACAGAATTAACAACAATTATATCCCCTTCCGGAAAAAAAATGCTTTGTCCTGATCGAACGGGATCATCAGTAATATAGCAAGGAACGGATTGATTTTTAGCTGGAGAATCGATCGGGGGATTTAAATTGTCGATATTCTTTCCTCCTGTAAGAATGAAATTTCTAGGCCAATCCTTTAATGCAGAAGGATTGGATGGCAATCCTTCCATACTGATAATCTGAATATTTCTGCCTAAAAGTTCATGATAAAGTTTTTCCAATCCTTCTTCATCGCCTGTCAAGAGTTCAAGATTGAGAATAACAGGTTTGCCATAGAAAAATTGTGAAGAACGTTTAATTTGTTCGTCCAGGCTTTGTAACCAATTTACAAGAGGGGCTTTTGGTGAAAGAACCAGTGCCAAAAACGAACGGCCTCGGATCCGTAAGGGGGGCAGTGAATGCGAAGAATGATGCACCACGAGTGTATTTCCTGTTTGACAGATCAAATAAATTAATGACGTCTAAATTATTACGTTTTGATAAAGTTGAAAAATAAAATAATAATATACGAAAAAATAAATATCTTGTAATTTTTTAAAAGATGAATTTAAGCCTTTATAATTGATTAAAAGTTAAGCTATATGATTAAACTGTAGTGATAAACTGATTTTAAAATATTTTCAGTAAAAAAACATATTATGTTACACTAAAGAGATTTTGTGGAATAATGGCAAGGCTTTATGCGAATATTGTATCATCTTCCCCTTTGTCCTTTCAGTCGTAAAATTCGGCTGATAATGGCAGAAAAACGATTATCTTTTGAATTGATGACCGAAGCTGTATGGAAAAAACGGGATGAATTCCTGTCGATGAATCCTGCTGGTACCGTTCCTGTCCTGGTAGAAGAAACGGGTCTGGCTATTTGTGATTCCTATGCGATCAGCGAATATTTGGAAGAAGCCTATCCTGACACGTTATTAATGGGTCGCACTTTGGCGGAAAGAGTGGAGGTGCGACGATTGGTTGCCTGGTTTGATGACAAATTCAATCGAGAAATCACTCGAAATTTACTGTTTGAGAAAATGTTCAAACGTCTTTTTGGAAATAGCAATCCCAATGCTCAGGCATTGAGAGAAGGCTACCAGAATATAAAATTTCATCTTGATTATATTGCCTATCTAGCTGAAAACAGAGTTTGGCTGGCAGGAAATAATTTGTCAATTGCTGATTTTGCCGCTGCAGCCCATCTTTCCAGCTTGGATTATATTGGTGATATTAACTGGGATAAATATCCAATGGTAAAGGATTGGTATGTTCGGATAAAATCCCGCCCCAGTTTTCGTGCCTTGTTAAATGATCGGGTAAGTGGTGTAGTCCCTCCCAAATATTATGCCGATTTAGATTTTTAATGAAATTTTAGTCGGAATGGAAAATAAACCGGTCATATTGCAAGTTCTACCAGCATTGGGTACAGGTGGGGTAGAGCGGGGGACTGTTGATATGGCAAAGGCAATCATACAGGCGGGTGGCATTGCAATTGTAGCCAGTGAAGATGGAATATGGCAGCATTATCTCGAAAAAATTGGAGCAATTTACATTCATTTACCGCTAAGCTCAAAAAATCCGTGGATAATCTGGAAAAATCATTATGCGTTAATTAAGATTATCCAGTATTATAAAGTGGATATTGTTCATGCACGTTCAAGAGCGCCGGCATGGTCCGCATGGTTGGCAGCAAGAAAATGTCATATCCGTTTTGTTACAACCTGGCACGGAGTTTTTCAGGCCAAATGGTTCGGAAAACGTTGGTACAACCAGGTAATGACCAAAGGGGAAAAGGTGATAGCGATCAGTCATTATATTGCTAATCATTTACAACAAGAATATCATGTTAACCAGCAAAAATTATGTATCATTCCACGTGGGGTTGATCTAACTATTTTTGATCCGAGTTTGCCGTTAGGTAACCGAATAAGTTCATTGGCACAGAGTTGGGGAATTTCTGAAGAGCAAAAGATCCTGTTATTGCCGGGAAGAATTACGGAGTGGAAGGGACATAAATTATTATTGCAGGCTTTTGCTGAATTAAAATTCGATCATCCGAACTGGATCTGCATTTTTGTCGGTCCCGCCAAAGAAAAAGATCATTTTTTAAAAGAGTTGCTTGATTTAGCCGATTATTTAAAAATAAAAAATTCGATTTATTTTGTGGGAAATAGCCAGGATATGCCTGCGGTCTATGCACTGGCAAATATCGTTGTAGTACCTTCCCTTAAACCTGAACCTTTTGGACGTGTCGTAATTGAGGCCCAGGCTATGGAGAAACCTGTGGTTGTTGCCAATCATGGTGGGGCGGCAGAAACAGTTGAAGAAAATGTTACAGGTTACCTTTTTAAACCCGGCAGTGTTAATAATTTGGTATTTGTTTTGGATCAGTTGATGGAAAAAACAGATGCGGATTTAAATTGGATCGGTCGGCTTGCCCGGGAAGCGGTTCAAAAAAAATATACTTTGCAACAGATGCAATGCAAAACCCTTTCTGTTTATAACGAGATATTACCTGCTGAAAACAAATTAAAGATCAATGATGTCAGTTAAAAGAATCTTGATTATACGTTTGGGTGCTTTGGGGGATTTTATCCAAAGTTTTTACCCGTTTGCGGCTATTCGTCAGTATTATCCCAATGCAGAGATCACCTTGTTAACATCTGCACCATTTGTTGATCTGGCCAAAAGGTCACCTTGGTTTGATCGTGTTATTGTTGATGACAAACCTTCCTGGTTCAATATTGCGGGATTGATTAGGCTAGTGAAAAAACTACGGGGATATGATTATATCTTTGATTTACAAACTTCTCGTCGATCAACACGTTACTTTAGGTTCGCAGGGCAGAGACAAGGCTCGGCGATTGCAAAAACAGCATCGCATAGACATGACAATGAGGAGCGTAATCGCTTGCATACATTTGATCGCCAGAAAGATCAGTTAAGCAAGGTTGGTATAACCGATTATCCCGAGCTTGATTTATCCTGGTTTTTATCCGAAATGATTGATTTTTCCATTGATCGACCCTATGTTGTGTTAGTTCCTAGTTGCTCTGCACGACGTATGGAGAAAAGATGGCCTATTCAGTATTATGGTGAGATTGCGAATATGTGTCTTGAAAAAGGGCTGGTCCCCATAATTGCTGGAGGAAAAGAAGAAAAAGAGATTTCCCGACAGATTTTGCAGTTATGTCCGAAGGCGATGAACTTGATTGGTAAAACAAGTTTGTTTCAGTTGGGTCACTTAATGAAAAATGCACAATTTTCGCTCGGAAATGATACAGGGCCAATGCATATTGCCGCATTGGTGGGGGGGTATTCTGTTGTTTTGTTTTCATCATCAAGTAATCCTGCGCTGACCGCACCACGTGGAAAACATGTCAAAATATTGTATGAGGCGGATTTAAGAAATCTTTCCGTAAAAAAGGTTGCACAAGAATTGAACTGGGTTCATTAAAGTTTATTATTAGGTTTATTATATCGTTCTGGAGTTTTAAGTATGCCATCTATTACCTTGCCTGATGGATCTGTTCGTGAATATGAAGGATCGGTTACGGGTTTAAGTATTGCACAATCTATTGGGGCAGGTTTGGCCCGTGCAGCTTTAGCAATGGAGCTGAATGGCAAATTAGTCGATCTATTAACTGAAATATATGAAGATTCGTCAGTAAAATTCATTACAAAAAAAGATGCGGCGGCGTTAGAGTTAATCCGTCATGATGCTGCCCATGTACTTGCCCAGGCAGTACAGGAACTATATCCGGGAACCCAGGTTACTATTGGTCCAGCTATTGAGAACGGTTTTTATTATGATTTCGCCCGTGAAGAACCTTTCAAGCCAGAAGATCTTGGTAAAATTGAACAGAAAATGCATGAGATTATTGCGCGTAATGAACCTTTTGTCAGAGAGGTTCTGCCTCGGCAGAAAGCAATCGAATATTTTGAAACCAATGGGGAACATTATAAAGCCCAGCTCATTCGGGATTTGCCAGAAACAGAAACGATCACAGTCTATAGACAGGGGGAATGGCTTGACCTTTGCCGTGGACCGCATTTAAGAACAACCGGGGATGTCGGTAAAGCTTTTAAACTGATGAAGGTTGCTGGCGCATATTGGCGTGGGGATTCAAAAAATGCCATGCTGTCACGTATATATGGAACGGCATGGCGTGATCAAAAAGAGCTTGATGCCTATCTGACGCAATTGGAAGAGGCAACAAAACGCGATCACAGACGGATCGGAAAAGAGATGGATCTTTTCCATCTGCAGGATGAAGCCGTAGGTTCCGTATTCTGGCATCCCAAAGGATGGCAAATTTATACCGAATTACAGGCTTATATGCAGCGTGTCCAACGTCGTTATGGATATGAGGAGGTGCGAACCCCCCAACTTGTTGACCGTTCTTTATGGGAGGCATCAGGGCATTGGGACAAATTCAAGGAAAATATGTTTATTGCTTCCGTTGAAGATGAAGATCGCATTTACGCTTTGAAACCCATGAACTGTCCATGTCATATCCAAATATTCAATCATACATTGCGTTCCTATCGTGAGCTTCCCCTTCGGATGGCGGAATTTGGAGCCTGTCACCGTTACGAACCTTCTGGAGCACTACATGGGATTATGCGTGTTCGGTCATTTGTTCAGGATGATGCACATATTTTTTGTACAGAAGATCAAATTACTTCTGAAACAGCCTTGTTTGTCCAAATGTTGTCAGAAGTATACAAAGATCTTGGTTTCGAGAGTTTCCGCATCAAATTTTCTGATCGTCCAGAAAAAAGAGCGGGAGATGATGCGATTTGGGATCGTGCGGAAAATAGCTTGAAGGAAGCCTGTAAACAGGTTGGTGTCGAATTTGAGCTTAATAAAGGGGAAGGCGCTTTTTATGGTCCCAAACTGGAATTTGTTTTACGTGATGCAATAGGAAGAGATTGGCAATGTGGCACGTTGCAAGTTGACTATGTTCTGCCAGAACGGCTTAAGACGGCTTATATTGGAGAAGATAGCGCAAGACATCGCCCAGTTATGCTTCATCGGGCAATTTTAGGATCATTTGAACGGTTTATTGGTATTTTGATAGAGCAATATGCAGGTCATTTCCCTTTGTGGCTGGCACCTGTCCAAGTAGTTGTGGCAACGATTGTAAATGATGTGGAGAATTATGCCCGAGAAGTCGTTGCCCTGCTGAAAGCCCAGGGAATTCGTGTGGAATTGGATGATAGAAACGAAAAGATCAATGCAAAGATTCGTGAACATAGTCTGCAACATGTTCCTGTCATTTTGGTTATTGGGCGCAAGGAGGCGGAAGAACGTCATTTGGCGGTACGTCGATTGGGTGGAAAATCACAAGAGATCATGGCTTTGAATGAAGCCATGGATCAACTGTCTCGAGAGGCATCACCGCCAGATAAAGGACGTGTTCCCTCTGCGCAGCGAAAGGCTAAATTTTATTGTGAAGACTAGATAGTTTTTTTAAAATCTATTATAGTATTTTAAGAAGTTGTTTATTATTAAATTTAGGAAATGGGTTATTTACAAGATTGATTTTTTTGATAAGTTCAATTTTCTAATTTTTGAGTAAGTAATCCCCTTTCAATGATTTATTTATAGAAGGAGCTTAACCATAGTAAAAACATCGATAACCCCTGCGACTAATCGTGAAGGGCCCTTGGTTGATGATGAGATTCGTGCTGCACAGGTTCGCCTGGTTGGTGCTGATGGTGAAATGTTAGGTATTGTGCCAACACGTGAAGCTTTGAAAATGGCTTATGCTGTTGGACTGAATTTATTGGAAGTCAGTCCAAATGCTGATCCGCCAGTAGCGAAAATTGTTGATTACGGTAAATTCAAATATGAACAGCAGAAAAAAAAGAATGAGGCACGTAAAAAACAAAAAGTCATTGATATTAAGGAAATCAAGGTAAGACCCAATATTGATGAAAATGACTATCAGGTAAAACTAAACGCGGCAAAGCGTTTTATTGCTGGTGGTGACAAGGTTAAAATCACGTTACGTTTCCGTGGACGTGAAATGGCCCATCAAGAACTGGGTGTTCAACTGTTGGATCGATTCCGTGTTGATATGGAAGAGGTTGCAAAGCCAGAACAAACTTCCAAGATCGAAAATCGTCAAATGATTATGGTTTTAGTAGCCCGTTGATGTGATAAAATATTAAATGAAGTTCAATAAAGGTATGTAAATTTTACATACCTTTTTTTATAATGATATTTATTTTTGAAAAATTATAATTTTATTCAAGAAATAGTAAAGTTAAGTTA
This sequence comes from Commensalibacter sp. M0133, assembly GCF_016101485.1. Classification (NCBI taxonomy): domain Bacteria; kingdom Pseudomonadati; phylum Pseudomonadota; class Alphaproteobacteria; order Acetobacterales; family Acetobacteraceae; genus Commensalibacter; species Commensalibacter sp. M0133. The sequence goes on along the minus strand of NZ_JACFQI010000001.1, from coordinate 764,447 downwards.
ACTAAAAGGATGGGGTTCATGAATGCTCAATCTCGCTGTACGGGTTTCTGTCAAAGAATTGAAGAGGGGGTATTTGTGGGATGGGCAATTAATGTCGTTAAACCTGAAAAACCTACAATTGTTTCTGCTTTTATCGATGATGTAAAGATTGCTGAAATTAAATGCGATATTGAAAATAAAACTATTCAGCAAAAGCTGAATTTCTTTCGCGGCGATATCGGTTTTCAATTTTCCATACCAGAAAGATACAGGGATAATAAGAACCATAAGTTGTCATTTCAATTTATTGATGAAACACCTTTTATAGTCTCTGATTCAAAACAGAATAATAAGCAAGTATCCTATGTATATTTTCAATTATTAAGAAATAATGATTCTGTCGAATATGAATCTTTTATTGATGGATGGAAGAACGGTTCAATTGTTGGATGGGTTTTGAAAAAGGATTTGAAAACAGGAGAATATACAGGAAACTGTTCAATTCTTGTTGTCATGAATGGGATTGAATTACAAACGGTTCAGGCCAATAGATATCGTCCTGATGTGGCAAGTGCTTATAATGGTGAGCCAAGATGCGGTTTTGCGGTTGTTGTACCCAAAGTGCTTCGAAAATGTTTTAAGGCGGAATTTCGCGTGTATGTAATGCCTGATTATATAGAAGTGAAAAACAGCCCTTATCAAACAAGCCTTGTTGATGATTTGTTGGAACAAAAACTATTAATAATGAATCAGCATATAGATAGTCTATATAATGAAATTAATTCCCTAAAAAGTGAAATTAAAAATTTAATCGCTTATCCGGAATATATAATTGATGAATATCATCTATGGGCACAAAAATATTTCTCGAGTTTACCAAAATTACTTGATAAAAAAAGACAAAATTTGAAAGATTTAAAGATAAAACTTAAATCTCCCAAAATTTCAATTATATGTCCTGTTTACAAACCTGATTTATCTCATTTTAGGGAGGCTGTTGATTCTGTTTTATGTCAAACTTATAAAAATTGGGAATTGATTTTGATTGATGATGGAGGAAAATCAGCATCAATTCAGAGAGAAATCAAAAAATATGTTTTGTTTGATAACAGGATCAAGGCAATTACACTGACATGTAATAGGGGTATTTCCGAAGCGACTAACGAAGGATTGAAACAGGTAAAAGGTCAATGGATCGCCTTTTTTGATCATGATGACATGCTGGTTCCTGAAGCATTGGAAATGATGATAATGGAAGCGCAGTGTCATCATGCCTATTTTGTTTATTCAGATGAGGATAAGCTTGATAACAATGGTGAATTTACCGAACCCAATTTAAAACCTGATTTTAATTACCGTTATTTGTTAGGGTGTAATTATATTTGTCATTTTGTCATGATTCATGTTGATTATGTTAGAAAAGTCGGTTTTCTGTCATCGCAATATAATGGTGCACAGGATCATGATTTTATTTTGCGATTGACAGAATATTTAAAATCATCGCAAATTCATCATGTTCAGGAGATTTTGTATCACTGGCGTATTACTCCGAATTCAACAGCGGAAACAATTGCCAATAAACAATATGCGGTAAAAGCGGGTGTAGACTGTGTAAGTGATCATTTGAAACGTACGGGGCACGAAACTATGGTAAGCTCAATAGAGAATGCTACGATGTATAAGGTTGCATGGAATAAGATACCGCAATCAACTGTTACAATTATTATCCCTTTCAAAGATCAGATTGAAATTACCAAACAATGCGTTGACCGTATTTTGGACCGAACCAATTATAGCCACTATAATATTTTATTGGTTGATAACGGATCAAAAAAAACAGAAACTCTAGAGTTTATAAAAAACTATTCGCGAAAAAAGATTGTAAATTTTTTAACAGTACAAGAAGAATTTAATTTTTCACGTTTGAATAACCTGGCCGCTCAAAAAATAAAATCCGATTTTTATTTATTCTTAAATAATGATGTATTTATCGAAAATGAGGATTGGCTGGAAATCATGTTGAATGAGGCGGAATTTGCTGATGATATTGCAATTGTGGGAGCCAAACTGTTATATCCGAATGGAAGAATACAACATGGAGGCATTATTGTCGGTCCCGGGGAAGTTGCCCAACATATGAATAGGGGGATGATCAAGAATGATTTTGGTTATGTCGGACGTTCTGTATTATCACAGGAATTGACTGCAGTAACAGCGGCCATGATGTTGGTAAAGGCATCAGTTTTTAATGAGGTGGATGGATTTGATGAAATTAATTTAAAAATTGCATATAACGATGTCGATCTATGTTTGAAAGTAAGAGAGGCAGGTTATCGAATTATTATGTGCATGGATGTGATTGCCATTCATCATGAAAGCTATTCAAGAGGTAGTGATGATAGACCTGAACACCAAGAACGCTTCACATATGAAATGGAATTTATGGAAAAAAAATGGGGTGAAAAGACGGTTTATAAAAATGATTCAGCCTATTCACCTCATTTTAAAGTCAAGCCCCAGCTGTTTTATGAATTAACAGACCCAGTTAAAATCTAATATAACTATTTTTCAATTTGGCTAAAATCAGCAATAAGGTTAGCTACATTATCAATTTGATTGAGAAGTTTAAGTCGATTATGACGAATGATTTCATTTGGATCATTAATAATAGTCTTATCAAAAAAGATGTCCAGTTCAGAGCGTAAGGAAGCTATAGTATTCATTGCAAATTCAAACTTCTTATGATCAAGCGCTGATTCAATCATTTGTGTAGCTTGCTTTAAATGACTGTACAGATTTGTTTCTTCATCAGTATGGAAAAGAGACGGATCGGGTTCACCTTGATGAGGGCCGTCTTTCTTGTTTTCAATTCTGAGAATGTTGCTTGCTCTTTTGACAGCGGCCAGAAGATCTTTTCCTTCGGATGATTCAAGAATTTGATTTATGGCATTAACTTTTTTGAGAAGTTCGGAAATATCAGTTAAATGATTTTTTTGTGAAACTGCTGATAAAATATCATGTCGTAAACCCTCACTTCGTAACTGAATAATAAGTCGTTCATTCATGAAATTTGCCAAAAATTTCAGATCTGAAGCTTGTTGTAAATCTTTCGGAAGTGTTGAAATGGAGAATTCAAATACTTTTTCTAAATCAAGAGAGAGATTGTTTTCACGGATGATTCTGATAATCCCCAAGGCAGCCCGTCTTAATGCAAAAGGATCACCAGATCCTTTGGGTTTTTCACCTATGGCAAAAAATGCGGTTAGTAAATCGATTTTATCCGCGAGTGCAACAATAACAGAGCATGGTTCAGAGGGTGTCTGGTCTTTTGGACCACAAGGTTTGTAATGTTCCTTGATTGCAAGCGCTACGGCAGGATTTTCATTATCATGTTGAGCATAATATCCCCCCATAATACCTTGGAGTTCCGGGAATTCATCAACCATTCCTGTTGCAAGATCAGCCTTGCAAAGTAAAGCGGCACGTTGTGCATGAACCACATCGGCGCAAAGCTCGTTTGCAAGAAAGCCTGCAACTTTGACAATACGTTGCACACGTTCGTATTGGCTGCCGAGTCTGGCATGAAAAATAACATCATTTAATGAGTTGTTATATGATACAAGTTGTGTTTTACGGTCCTGTTCCCAAAAATAACGGGCATCGGCAAAACGTGCCCGCAAAACACGCTCATTTCCGGCAATGATTAAGGAACCATCATCGTCTGGTCTAATATTCGCTATAAAAATAAAACGTGCTGCTGGTGAGCCATCTTGATTTTTCAGTGCGAAATAACGTTGATTCACTCGCATTGAAACTTGCATTACTTCTTGTGGCAAATCCATGAAAATGGAATCAATTTTACCCATATACGCGACGGGCCATTCAACAAGTCCCGTAACTTCGTTCAAAAGTCCTTCATCAGAAACGAGTTGAAGTTTATTATTTTCTGCAAGCTTGGATATGTCTGCAAGAATTTTATCACGACGCTGTTCAGAGTCGGCAATAACATAATGGAAAAACAGTGTTTCCTGCCATTGTTTTGTATTGCGGATGGTAAAGGGGGAAGGAGAAAGAAAACGATGGCCTTCAGTGATTTGATCGCTGGATAATCCATGCGCATCATCATTTTCTTTTGCCAAGGTAAAAGGAACAACCTCACCATCCAGAATACAGGTGATGCGATGCAATGGGCGAACCCATGTAAATTGGCTGCCATTTCCCCAACGCTGTGATTTAGGCCAGGGGAATTGCCATAAAAGTTGCGGAATTTTTTCCTGAATAAATTGGCTGGCTGATTGCTCAGGCTTAATTTTTTTCAAAACCCAAAAACCGTTCTCTTCAATCAAATCATTTTTTTGAGCCGCATGTTTGCGTAAAAAACCCTCTAACGCTTTTTCAGGGGCTGTGGTTCGTGGTCCTCTTTCCTCCAGCTCTTGTGCCGGAATGGTAGCGTCAATCTGCATAGAAACAGCGATACGTCTTGGTGTGGAGAATGTTTTAGCATCAGTGGGATTAAGATTGATCAGCGCATTATTCAGTAAACGGTTAAGATTTTCCATGGCTTGCTTTTGCATGCGTGCGGGAATTTCTTCCGATAATAGTTCAATAAACAATTCCGACATATTATTTTTCCTCTGCCAGCCAAGTTTCACAACATTGTTTTGCCAAATTACGAATGCGACCAATATAGGAAGCGCGTTCATTCACGCTGATGACTCCACGGGCATCAAGCAGGTTGAATAAGTGGCTTGCTTTCAAACACTGATCGTAGGCTGGCTGAGCAAGTTTCTGTTGGACCAACGCATTGGATTCTTTTTCTGCATCCTTGAAATGATTGAATAAAAGGGTCGTGTCTGCACATTCAAAATTGTAACGGGAATAATCCTTTTCAGCCCTGAGAAAAACCTCTCCATAGGTCAGACCGTGATCATTGAAGGCCAAATCATAGACATTCTCAACGCCCTGAATATACATGGCCAATCGTTCCAGACCGTATGTAAGTTCAGTTGAAGGAATAGAGGTTGTTATCCCGCCAACCTGCTGGAAATAGGTGAATTGAGTGACCTCCATACCGTCACACCAAACCTCCCATCCAAGTCCCCACGCGCCAATTGTGGGATTTTCCCAGTCATCTTCAACAAAACGAATATCGTGCTCTTTTGGATTGATACCGATGGCTTTATAACTTTCAAGCAATAGTTCCTGACTATTCTCAGGGGATGGCTTCAGTAGAACCTGATATTGATAATAATGTTGTAAACGGTTGGGGTTTTCACCATATCGTCCATCTGTTGGACGCCGACAGGGTTGAACATAGGCCGCTTTCCAAGGTTTGTCGCCCAACGCTCGTAATGTCGTGTGTGGTGATAATGTTCCCGCGCCGATTTCAAGATCATAAGGTTGTAATAATGCACAACCTTGAGAATTCCAGAATTCATGTAACTTTAAGATCAGTCCCTGGAATGATAACGTTTTTTTTGTTGAAGCTGGTTGAAAGGGTGTATGCGATGGCATGAATTATATAATTCCAAAAGAATGCAAAAATAACGAATAATAAGTGTTAATTATTTTTTAGTCTATCGATGGTTACGAATAAGATTAAATAAATAATACGATCTTGATGATATGACAAGAAAAGTGAATCATCTTCAAAAATTTGTCTTATAATTAAAATATAAAGAGAAATCCAAAGATAATTTTAAAGGTTAATCAAAGATGAATAATGACGAACAGCAATTGATCAATCAATTTTTTGAACGTGTCAGTGGAAAAAAAACAGCTTCTCCAAATACGGTTGGAACAGCCAGTCCGTTACCCCCTATTGATTCTGAAGCCAATCAACTGATTAACAGTAATTTGCAGAAATATCCTGAAGCGGGCTATCGTATGACACAAATGGCCATCGTTCAGGAAGCCGCCTTGGTTGAATCTCAGAATCGTATTCGTCAGCTGGAATGGCAATTACAGCAGATGCAACAACAGATTCAACAGCTGAAACAGGCTCAGGCCCAATCAAGCCAACCTCGTTCAGGAGGATTTCTGGGAGGGCTTTTTGGTGGCGGAAACCGGTCGCAAACTCAAATGTCGCCTCAATCCCAACAAATGCCGCCAGGATGGGGAGGAAATCCTAATCGGCCACAACCACAAACAAATCAGTCTATGAATACACCTTATGGACAGCAACAACCTCCGGCTGTGAATTATCCCCCAGGTTATCAACGAGGAATGTTTAATCGGGGTGGAAATGGATTTTTAGGCAGTGCATTGTCGACGGCAGCTGGTGTTGCCGGAGGTATGATGGCTTATAATGCATTGAGTGGATTGTTTGGTGGCCATCATGCAGTTAATGGTGCTGCACCAATGTCTGCTGCAGATCCGAATGATCCGTTTGCAGGAACAGCAGGTGGCAGTGATCCCTTTACGGGTGAGGGTACCGCAGTTGATCCGAATTTTGATGCTGGTAACAATTCTGGTGCCGGATTTGATAATTATGCTGATGATGGTTTCAGTAACAGCGGAAATGATACAGATTGGGGTAATTCTGGAGATTCTGCTGATTGGGGCTCTGATGATGGTGGTGACTGGGGTGGTGATGATGGAGGCTGGGGAGACGATAGTTTCTAATATTAACTGATTTCATTGTCTAAATCATAAAAGGGTTAACCTTTCTGGCGAGATTGATCCTTTTAAAAATTAGGTGATAAAAGGCTTTTATTATTGAGGAAATTTAAAAAATCTTAGGTGAAAAAAGAACAAATCATTTTTTGTTATAAAGACAAATTTAAAGAGACAGGACAATGATCTGACAGATCAGCATGCATCATATATTGTTTTTCTTTGTATACCAATACTTTTAACGTATTAGGAATAATGGATTCACTTAAGATGGGATCCAAAATAAATCCATCAAGAAAATAATTGCCTCCCCAGCATGGTGAAGCAAGTTGAGATGTTGGAATTGATAAACTAGATTCTGTTGAAAAGGATTGAAAAAATTCATCATTAAATGACACTATACGGTTAAAATCTCCTAAAATAATGAAAGCCTGTTTGTCTTTTATTCTGTCTGCAATCCATTTTTGGATAATTATTTTCTGTTGATTCAAGATATTACATGCTTTTTGTTGGGAATAAAGAGATCTTTCAGGGCAATGAGCCTTTAAATGTACAACCAGAATTCGAATATTTATGCGATGATCGTATAGGGTAAGATCAAGACCACTTCGTAAAATATGGGTTTTGTCATTCTTACTCAAAGCGGTAAGATCAGGGTTTTTTATAATATTGTAAGAAAGTTTTTTTCGAATGGCCAGGACAGGATGTTGGGCGATATTATCCTGAGTTATATAAAAATCATATTGGTCTTCAGGAAGGATTCGTCTTGCGGTTTCGACTGATCCCACTTCCTGCAAGGCAATTATATCGCTGTTCAATTTTCTTGCATATAAAGACAATCTTGTGAAATTCTTGGAGTGTCTTGCTTGAATATCATTTGGTATTTCATATTTATCAAGATCTGATTTTGATAATAACCACTCTGTGTTCCAGGTGGTTATCTTGATTGTTCTGGCATGCAGTGTAAAAGATGCAAAAAAAGCAAACCAGCAGCTCAATACAGCAATAGTTTTCTTAAGCTTTGGTATTTTGGTTGATACGATTCTGCAGCATGGAAATAGCTTCATCGACGGTCATATCATTTCTTGTTTCTTCATCTAACACATAAATCTTACCTTTTGGAATATCATAATACCATCCTTGAAGAATAATTTCTTTTTTTGCCAAGGCACCAGCAACTGAAGGATGAGTTCTTAAATGTGCGAGTTGAAGCAGGACATTGTGTTCCGTTAAACTTTGGATGCTTTCGGGGCCGACATCAGTGGCAGAAAGTGCGTCTGTAATGGCATGGGCTGTTTCGGCATATTGTAACCATTTTCTTACGGCTGGCATTGAATTCAATTTTTCAGGATGTATAAGGGCACTCATCGCGCCACAATCAGAATGTCCACAAATAATAATCGTAGAAACCTTTAGGGCGGAAACTGCATATTCAACTGCGGATGTTACTCCTCCGAAGCTGTTACCATAAGCAGGTACAATATTACCAATATTACGCAAGACAAATAAATTTCCGGGAGGTTGCTGGGTCAGGGATTCAGGACTTATTCGACTGTCTGCACAAGTTATGAAAAGTGTTTTAGGGGATTGTCCATTGGCAAGTTGACAATATAATTCTTTACGTTCCGGATAAATATCCGTTCGAAATTTCTTTACACCTTTTAAAATATCAAGGAGGGTTAGTTGAGGGTTGTTTTCCGACATATTGTGATCTTTCATTTCGGAATGAATTGAACAGCTAACTGTATGATATTATGTACAATTTTACGGCGAAAGTATGATCATGCAGGATAAATAACCAATAATTATGATGAAAAAGCAGACCATGATGAGCCTGCCTTGAATGCAGTATCATAAAGAATTGATATGGCTTTTTATTTTCTCAAAAATATCATTTGCCTTATTAATATCAGGCCCTCCAGCTTGCGCCATATCTGGTCTTCCACCACCACCTTTACCGCCCGCAATCGAACTCGCCATTCTAACCAAATCAATTGCACTTACAATTTTGCTTAATTCAGCAGTTACGGCAACAACGATGGATGCTTTTTCACCAAAGGATGACAATACGACAGCTATTCCATTTTGAAGCTGTTTAACAAGACTTTCAGCCAAAGGTTTTAATTCTTTTGGCGGGATTTCACCAACATCACGGAAAATAAGTTCAATGCCATTGATTGTCTCAATGACATTTTGCATATCTTTGCCGATTGTCAATTGGTGCTGCAATTTGGATATTTGCTGTTTTAGCTCTTTTCTTTCGTTTAATAACAACTGCACTCTATCGGTAAGTTGTACAGAGGCAGTATTAAGAAGAGAGGCTATTTCATTTAATATATTTAAATTCTGTTTGAAATAATTTTCCGCGGCCAAACCAGCAACGGCTTCAATACGTCTTATTCCGGCAGCCACCCCGCTTTCAGAAATTATATGAAATAAACCTATATCTCCGGTGCGATTGACATGGGTTCCACCGCAAAGTTCAATGGACCATGCGGTTTGTGGATTGGCAATATCATCTCCATTTCCCATTGAAACCACACGGACTTCCTCACCATATTTTTCATTGAACAATGCCATTGCACCAAGTCTATTAGCTTGTTCCGGCGTCATGATTTGCGTTCTGACCGGTAAATTTTTCCGGATTTGTGCATTAACCTTTGCTTCGACAATATCCAGTTCATTGCGTGTAATCGGTTTGGAGAGACTGAAATCAAATCTTAAGCGTTCTGCTGTATTCAGACTTCCTTTTTGGGTGACATGTGTCCCGAATTGTTCTCTCAATGCACGATGTAACAGATGGGTGGCAGAATGATGTGCCTGAATTGTCTGTCTGTAAGCAGTATCAATTTCAGCCGTGACCGTATCATTGATCTTAATCTGGCCTTTTTTTACAATTCCATGATGAAGGATCAGTTCGCCAAGTTTCTTCTGCGTATCTTTAATCTCGATAATACTGCTTTTATTGAAAATGATTCCCTGATCCCCAGCCTGACCACCACTTTCACCATAAAAGGGGGTCTGGTTTAACAAGATACTGATTTCTTTACCTTTTTCTGCTTGGTTTACCAATTGACCATCAATGATAATTGCCTGAATTTCAGCATCAGCCCTATTATTCTTGTATCCAAGAAATTCAGATGATCCAAATTTATCCTTGAGTTCAAACCATATTGTTTCAGTTGCATTATCACCGGAACCAACCCATGCGGCTCTGGCTCGGTTACGTTGTTCGGCCATGGCTTTATCAAAACCTTCGTGATCAACGGTCAATCCTTTTTCACGAAGCGCGTCAGCTGTTAAATCCAGAGGGAAACCATAAGTATCATACAGTTTGAAAGCAATATCACCAGGCAATTTACCATGTGACGGTAACTTGCCGCTTTCCTCATTCAAAAGGGAAAGACCCCGATCCAGCATTGATTTGAAACGTTGTTCTTCATTGTATAAGGTTTCAGAAATCAAAGTTTCATAATGTATCAGTTCAGGATAGGCGCTTCCCATTTCCTCGATTAATGCAGGTAAAAGCTTGTAAAATACCGGTTGTTGAGTGCCGATCATGTGTAAATGACGCATGGCTCTGCGCATAATACGACGTAATACATAACCACGTCCGTCTTTGGACGGTAAGACACCATCAGCAATAAGGAAAGCCGAAGAGCGAAGATGATCTGCAACGACACGATGACTGACTTTATGGGGACCAAATGGAGCTGTATCAGTAACTTCAGCAGATGCCCTGATCAAGACCTGAAAAGTATCAATATCAAAATTGTCTCTTTTCCCTTGCATAATTGCGGCAAATCGCTCCAATCCCATTCCTGTATCAATTGATGGACGGGGTAAGGGATTTCGTGTACCTGGTGGATTTTCAAAATATTGCATGAAAACCAAATTCCATATTTCTACGAAACGGTCTCCATCCTCGTCCTTGGATCCCGGGGGGCCTCCAAATACATCTTCGCCATGGTCATAGAAAATTTCTGAACATGGTCCACATGGGCCTGTATCTCCCATACGCCAGAAGTTATCTGAACTGTTAATACGGATAATTCGGTCATCGGAAAAGCCAGCTATTTTTTTCCATAAATCAGCTGCTTCATTATCATCCGAATAGACGGTGACAAGGAGTTTTTCCCTAGGTAATCTAAATTCGCCAGTGATTAGGTTCCATGCCAGATAGATTGCTTTTTCCTTAAAATAATCTCCGAAAGAGAAATTTCCGAGCATTTCAAAAAAAGTATGATGACGAGCGGTATATCCAACATTATCAAGATCATTGTGCTTGCCACCAGCCCGAACAACCTTTTGTGCAGTTGTGGCACGTGAATAGGGACGTTGTTCCTGTCCGGTAAACACATTTTTGAATTGTACCATTCCTGCATTTGTAAAAAGCAGAGTAGGGTCATTCTGGGGAACCAAAGATGAGGATGGTACAATTTGATGATCATTTTTAGAAAAATAATTCAAAAAGTGCGACCGTATTTCATTTGTGCTTGGCATTGTGGTGGACATGGTAGAATGAACAATCCTGATATGTTAAAATAATATTTTAAACGAACTGGATAAGAGTAATATGGAAATTAATCTAACCGTATATATTATTATTCAAAATGTTTTTTACAGTACAGCTATTTAAGCTTTTGTCATGAAAGTCAAGATTTAATGTTTGATAATGATAAAAATACGTATTCTTTATTTTCTGAAGGATTATTTGGTCGGTTACGACAGGATTGTCAGAAGGAATGGCAACAATTTATCCATCATCCCTTTGTCAAGGCGCTGGGTAAGGGAAGCTTGCCGGCAGAGGAATTTAGAAAATATCTAGTTCAGGATTATTTATATCTTCTTGACTACAGTCGTGTTGAGGCCCTAGCGATTTATAAAAGTAATTCATTATGGGAAATGCAATATTTTTTATCATTATTGAAAGGGCTTATCGAAATAGAGCTTCCATTGCATTTATCATATTGCAAGCAATGGGGAATAGAAATTGACTTTATTGAAAATGAAAGGAAATCAATCGAACTTATTGCATACAGCCAATATTTGCTTACAAAAAGTATGCAGGGTGATTTGTTAGATATCGTAATTCTAATATTACCATGTTTGATAGGGTACGGTGAAATCGGTTTGAATTTATTAAATGATCAAGAATTTGATAAAAGGGACCATCCGTATTTATCTTGGTTGGAAACGTACGGAAGTGATAGCTATTACAATCTTGTAAAGAAAAGTATTATGTTTCTGGATCAAATTGCTTTTCAGTATGGAGCGGAACAACGTTATCCAATGATTCTACGTAAGTTTAAGGAGGTTGTTCAATTGGAAACTGCCTTTTGGAACGTTGGAAAAAAATAATTTACCTTTTTGATATGGAATCATTATAAACCAATTTGCGCGATAAATGGAAATTCGCTAGCATTCCAGTCATTGCACCAATAATTAAAGGTATAAAAGCATAGTACCTAAAAAACGAATTTAGGAAAAATAAAAAGAAAACAATTCCTCTATTGCAACAAAAACCAAGAATGTTGGTCATAATAAATCGTATCCATTGTGCAAAGATAGAATGACGATGATTAATATTTCCAAATGTCCAGAGTCTGTTTATGAACCAGTTAGAACTTGCGGCTATAAAATAAGCGGCAAGGGTTGCCGAGGTTAATCCAATTAAGGGCCGTAACAAGTATACAGCTAGAATATCAATTCCCAGACCGGATGATCCAACAATACCAAATTTAATAAATTGAAAAAGTTGTTGTTTATGACCGATTGATATCAAAAAGAACCTTTAAAAATAAATTGGCCTGATTGTTTTTTAAAAATAAAAAGAGATACTTAATTTTAAGTATCTCTTTTACATTACTCAGATAATTTCTTGAAAATTATTTAAGAATAATTTCCACGCGACGGTTTTGTGGTTCACGTGTATTTGGTCCTGTTGGAACCAATGGATGAGATTCACCATAACCATGAATATCAATTGCTGTTGCTGGAACACCGTCACGGATTAATTCAGCTTTCACGCTTTTGGCACGTCTGATTGAAAGACCCATGTTATAGCGTTGACCACGAGGACCTGGATGTGCAGAAGAGTTATCTGTATATCCGTTAACTTCGATACGTGTTGTTTGAACACGTGTTGAAGCCTGAGCAGCTTCTCTTACGATTTCACGTGCACGAGGTGTCAATGCTGATTTGTCGAAATCGAAGAATACTAGGTAGGTGCGAGCTACAGATGGTTGTGGTGGAGCAACTACAGTTGGTGGAGCTGGAGGAGGTGCTGGTGGTGCGGTGTCAAATGCATAACGCAGACCCAAGATAAACTGATGATTGAAGCGGTGATCCATTTTAACGCCTCTGTGGCTGTTATAATGGTTTCCGCCAACCCAGGCACTTGAATTGTATGAACGATGGTCATCCAATTGACCCATCATACGGTACTCAGTTGTAACTGCCAATCCTGGAACACCTGGGATATCATAGGCAGCACCGACGATACCTTGATAGGCAAAGCTTCCACCTGTTCCACCGATACGGTTTTTATTACCATTACGGTAAACTGTATCTAATGGAGCCATATTTTGCCAGAGATAACCGGCACCAATACCCACGAATGGGGTGACAGGGACGTCAATGCCGAATTGACGCAAGTCAATATCATAAAGAACATTGATCAATCCGCCATAACCTTGGTCATGTCCTTTGGTTTTGTATGCGGAAACAGGGGTTCCATGACGTCCGCTGATGTTGGAGTAGTTATAAACACCTTCAACTTCCACGCGGAGACCGTTACCAAATCCCCAACCAAAAGAACCCATGGTTGTGAAACCGGTATTATGGCGCAGTTTTGATGAGGTTCCCTTACCGTTATCAAGCCTACCACCGGCATTGGTACCATTTTTGAAATGGGCATGTTGTGTTTGAACAAGGTTATAACCGCCACCTAAGCTAACATAAGGGCCAGTAATTGTGCTAGCCATCGCTGCGGCGGGAGTAGCAACCGCGAAAGTCGTTGCAAGCAATGCAGTGCGAAGACGCATCTTGACACATCCTTCTTTTATAAGTTTCGAGCGATAGACCGCCAATTAAGGCGGAAGCTCTTTAAATTTATACTCTATAATTTACTATAATCTATATCTTTGAAAAATTAGAAGGATTTTAATGCGGTGATTATAGTTATTAATGTAATGTAACTAAAAAAACACAGAAAAGGGCTTTACCTTCTAATTTCTATAAAGATTTTCAGATATTCGGCAATTTATAAAAGATTTTATTGAATGACAATCTTTCATATATACTTTATTGATTAGAATTAATTCATGTGTTTTATATGCAACAATTTTAGTCCTGTATACAACCGTCCTCGATTAGGAGACTGTACAGCTGTTTTTCACTAACATCTTGTGATGTGAAAGCTTTTCCTATCCCATTGACAAGTATAAACGTTATTTTATTGTTTTGGCTTTTTTTATCATGTTTCAAATGATTAAGAAGATTTGAGGCCCGTATGGGTTGAGAAAGCCTTTTTATTGTAACAGGTAGGTTTACAGATTCGAAATGATGAATGACACGTTGTGTGTCTTTCTCCGGACATATGCCCATTTGGGTGCATAATTTGAAGATCAGGCAGCAACCCAGTGCAACGGCTTCTCCGTGCAGTAAACGACCATCATAACCCAGTTCCGCTTCCAGCGTATGTCCCAAACTGTGACCGAGATTCAGGAGGTTTCTGCCTGTCGATTGCTGTTCATATTCATCATTTTGAATAATCCTTGCTTTAAATTGACAAGCCATTTCGATGGCCTTGGCCAGACAAGCATGTTCTTTACTTATGACTTTTTTACCGTTTTTTTCACACCATTTGAATAATTCTGGATCATTGATCAAACCAGCTTTAACAATTTCTGCATAACCGGCCTGTAATTCTCTTTGGGGGAGTGTGTCCAAAATCTTTGTATCTGCGAGAACGACTTCTGGTTGGTAAAAGGCCCCAAGCAGATTTTTACCCACCGATGTATTGATACCGGTTTTTCCGCCTACGGAAGAATCGACTTGAGAAAGCAGGGTGGTGGGGATTTGAATGAATGGCACTCCACGTAACACGGTGGCAGCTGAAAATCCTGCCAAATCTCCTGTAACGCCACCACCGAATGCCAAAATCGTTGAATTTCGCTCAACCCCTTTTTCTAACAATGTGTGCGTGACTTTTTCATAATATCGAAAGGATTTTGTTTTTTCCCCAGGAGGAAGCAGGATAACTTCATAATTTACGTGTACTAAATCAAGACTATGGATAAGTTTGTCCAGATGAAGGTCGGCAACTGTCTGATCCGCCAGAATAAAAACTTTCTTTTGCTTTAATAAAGGTAAAATCAATGTTCCACATTGCTGTAATATATCAGAACCAATAATTACGTCGTAATGATTTTTTGACAGGGTTATGGGTAAAATATGCATTTTACTTGAATTTTCTAGAGCTGAGATAACAAGATTAATTGTTGTATCAATGTCTTTATCCTTACATTCAACGACAATATCTGCCTCGGCATAGACAGGGTAACGTTTTTTCATAAGGGAGGAGAGTATCTCTTTTTTATTATCGACATTCAATAAGGGGCGGTTGGTATTTTTGGAAACGCGCTTGAAAAGTGTTTCCAGATCACAATGTAGCCAAAGGGTGGTTGCTTTTTCCTTTAAGGTTTTTCTTGTCTCCGGATGCATGTAGGCTCCACCACCTGTTGCGAGAATCAAGGGGGCTTGATCCAATAAACGTTGGATAACCTGGTTTTCCACACGACGGAATTCCTCTTCTCCATATTGTTCGAAAATATCAGCGATACTGCATCCAGCCGTAGTTTCTATTTCTTTATCCGAATCGATGAAGGGTATGGAAAGCAAGTCTGCAATTTTTTTACCAATCGTTGTTTTTCCAGCCCCCATCAGACCGATTAAAACAAGTGGTCGATTTAATAATTTGCTAGGTATATCAGTCATGTGGTCGATCAAATACAGGAATAAAAATTGATAAATTGAGATTTTATTTAATTTTTGAGAGAATTTATAAAATCCAGACTATTAAAAATTAATTGTAGTATGGTATGAAATCAAGCTGTTATTATTAAAACATCAACGAGTAATTTTACATCAGGAAGCCATAATGCGTCGATTATTTGTTATTCTCTTTGGATTAATAGTTATATTGCTTGTGGCAGGGGTAGTGTTTTTTTGCTTGCAAACACCCGAAATGCCGATCAGAGAAGTTCACAAGGTTATTTCCATTCCCAAAGCCCAGCAACATACAACTTTGCCATCTGTACCTGTTGTCCCTGGCGCTCCCCCCATTATCGTTCCCTACAACAATGCAAACGCTCATAATGCTTCAGCGCCTGCTCCGATAAACACTCCAACAATTCCCCAGCCTGGAAAAGTTCCTGGAAATGCGTTGAATACAATGCCCAATCAATAGATTTTGAATAAATCATGAACAGAGATCTGATTGATTTTTTTTTGGAAATGCTGGTGGCAGAGAGAGGGGTTACCGCAAATACATATCAGGCGTATCAAACTGATTTAAAAGATTTTATGGATTATTTGCAAGCCAGAGATCTAGAAATAGACAGGGTTTCTAAATGTGATATTCATCAATATTTTGAATTTTTGGGTCAAGAGGGAAAAACAGCGCGAACAGCAATAAGAAGGTTGTCATGTCTGCGTCAGTTTTATGGTTTTTTGGTTCAGGAGAATATTCGCTCCGATGATCCCACTTATTTAGTGCAATCCCCCTGTTTGCCACAATCATTACCCAAATATCTGAGCGAACAGGAAGTTTTTAACCTGTTATCAGCAAGTGAATTCCTTGACGATTACAGACGGTCACTTGTTGCCAAGGCAGCTTTGGAAATTCTGTATAGTTCGGGATTACGCATATCTGAGTTGTTATCTCTGCGCAAGGACCAGATTCAGCAAGCAACAAAAATTTTGCGAATATACGGAAAAGGCAGACGTGAAAGGTTAATACCTGTTTCAGATGCAGCGGTAAAAGCGGCATTGGTGCTTAAAAAAAACGATGCGAGTTTAAAGAGTGTCTTTCTGTTTCCTGGACGAAACCCGCAAAATCATTTAACGCGGCAGGGATTTGATAAAATATTGTTCGAAGTTGCATTAAGGGCCAATCTTGATCCTTGCAGGCTGTCTCCCCATGTTTTACGTCATTCATTTGCCAGTCATATGTTGGCACATGGGGCAGATTTGCGTTCATTGCAGATGATGTTGGGGCATGCTGATATTTCGACGACACAAATTTATACCCATTTACAGACTGAACACCTAAAAAAAATAGTGCAGGATTTTCATCCCCTGAGTATGAAAAAATAATTTTATTAAAAAAATATTGTAATTTATACAATTAAAAATTTATTTGATTGATAATATACATTACACTGATCTGTTATTAACGTTTAATTGGTAATCTTTTATAATCATGCGTCAATTTTTGGACTTTGAAAAATCCGTTGCAGAACTCGAAAATAAAATTTATGAATTGCAACGTGTTGAAACCGCCACAGAAATTAATATTGCCGAAGAATTGCAAACGCTTACGGAAAAGGCTGAAAAACAGCTGCGAGTTATATATAACAAACTAACACCCTGGCAAAAAGTTCAGGTGTCACGACATGCGCAACGTCCGCATGCTTTGGATTATATTAAAGGTATGATTGACAACTTCATGCCATTGGCAGGGGATCGTCTTTATGCAGAAGATCATGCCATTATCGGTGGATTGGGAAGATTCAAAGGGCAATCTGTTGTTGTGATCGGGATAGAGCGAGGTTCCGATCTTGATACAAGACTAAAGCATAATTTTGGGATGGCCAGGCCTGAAGGATATAGAAAAGCTCAACGTTTAATTAAACTGGCAGGACAATTTAATTTACCGATTATCATGTTGATTGACACGCCAGGAGCATGGCCTGGGATTGATGCGGAACAACATGGTCAGGCTGAGGCCATTGCAAAATCAATTGAGACATGCCTTAGGGCAACAACTCCCATTGTCTCCGTTATCATTGGTGAAGGTGGATCGGGAGGGGCAATCGCTCTGGCAACGGCTGACAAAATTCTGATGCTTGAACATGCGATTTATTCAGTTATTTCTCCTGAGGCTTGTTCCTCCATATTATGGCGGGATGCATCACAAGCGGCTCAGGCGGCAGGCGCATTACGTTTGACGGCTCAGGATTTGTTGAAATTCAAATTAATTGATCAAATTATCGAGGAACCGGTTGGTGGAGCGCAACGAGATCCAGAGACTGCGATCAGTAATGTTCAAAAGGCGATTGAAGCTGCATTTGGCGAACTCGCCTTAGTTCCAGAACAGGTTCTTCAGGCTAAACGTAGAAATAAGTTCCTTGCCATGGGGCGTGAGGAAATAAACTAGTTAAAACCAGGGTTCAAATGGGCTCACCTTCGTGTGGGTCGTATCCCATCCGGATAAACAACTGATGGATTTGTTGAGCGGCACGCTGAACGGCATCTTGGTCCTGACCTTTGACAACCAATGCTATTCCATTTTGATCTTCATTTTTGTAAAATGGATAGGATCCAATATCAAGGTTATGAAACTGATCCTGTATATGTGCTAGATCATGCGCAATTTTGCCTTCAGAGGCATGAAAAGCGTACCAGCTTTTTGAAACAATTGGCTTGCCATGGTGTAAGGTGGGCAATATTTGATCAAACATTGCACGCATGATTTGGGGAACGCCAGCCATAACATATACATTGTTGATTCCATATCCCGGCGCTAAGGATACAGGATTGGGAATGGGCGTAGCCCCTAGTGGGAAACGAGCCATTTTTCTATGGGCGTCATTATATTTTTCCTTGCCAATATGTTCTTCCAATAATCGGGATATTTCTGGATGAATTGGATTGGGTACACCAAACGCCTCTGCTATAGCCTCGGAAGTTATATCATCATGGGTAGGACCGATTCCCCCTGTAGAAAACACATAATCATATGCAGCACGTAATTCATTAACTGTTTTGATGATTATTTTTTGATCATCAGGAATGATACGGGTTTCTATGAGTTTAATTCCGGAACAGGTTAATCCTTTCGCAATATAATTTATATTCACGTCTTGGGTACGGCCTGAAAGAATTTCATTTCCGATAACCATAATTGAAGCAGTTGGATTTAGAGTCATTTTACAAAAGTCCAATTGTTAAAACAGTTACAATATTTAAGTACTGAAAAATTACAGAGAATTATATTTAAAATTAAGAATTGTTTAAGAAAATTCCAAAGTAAATGTTTAGTATAAACAGTTTTATGTTAAAATAATTATTATTGCAAATATTGAATTTCTTTTTGTTTAATTTAAAAAGCCTTTCAAAAAGGGGTTTATAATGATTACAATTAATTCGTCATGTCCATCCGCCATTTGGGAAACCCAATCAGAGTTGGGGGAGGGGGTTATGTGGAATGCCTCTGAAAAAGCGGTTTATTTTGTTGATATTGAGGGCAAAAAAATTCATCAATACCGCTTAAATGACAATCAGAAGAAAAGCTGGAATACTCACAAGAAACCTACATTTTTTTTTCCAACCAATCGATCTGTTTATTTATGCGGTATGGAAGACGGTTTATATTGGTTTAGCCTATTTAATGGCAGTGTGACGTTATTTTATCCCTTAGAGGAAAAATTTCCAAATAATCGAATTAATGATGGATATATTGATGCCAAAGGTCAACTTTGGTTTGGATCAATGGATGAAAAAGAAAAAAAATTAACAGGATCCCTCTATTTGTTAAAATGGGATCAGGCTAAACCTTATGTAATAAGGCAGGATAGGGAATATGCGGTACTTAATGGGCCTGTAATTGATGAAGACAAACAGATCCTATATTGCAGTCATTCCAATGCACATGAAATTTTTTCGTTTGATATTGAAGATGGGCAAAAACTTGCAAACAAACGACTTTTTTTAAAAGAAATGGAAGGATATCCTGATGGCATGGCGCTTGATTGCGAGAACAATCTGTGGGTTTGTCTTTATCAAGGACATAAAATAAATGTCTATTCCTCTGATGGACAAAAATTGAAATCAATAGATTTTCCTTGTCCGAATTTAACCAAAATAGCTTTTGGTGGTAATGATTTAAAAACGGCTTTTGTTACATCGGCACGTGCCAAAATATCAAAAAAAGATCTTGAAAAATATCCAAAAGCTGGTGCCTTATTCACTTTTGACAATAATATTGCTGGAAAAAGGCAGAATATTTTTCATATTCCTGACGAGGTAAGATTAGAAGAGTAAATCCTTCAAGAGTGGAATAAATGGTTTGTCAGCCTCCAAGACAAGATAACGGTCAAGCTCATTGGCGGTAACCCATGCAAGTTGCTGTTTTTCTCTTGGTATGGGGTCATTTTTCCAACGATGACATACATATAATGGCATCAATAAATGAAAATCCTGATATTCATGGGATGCGAATGTGAATGGGGCGAGACAGCTTTTAGAAATATCGACATTTATTTCTTCTTTCAATTCTCGAATCAATGCTGTTTCAGGTGTTTCCCTAGGTTCAACTTTTCCGCCTGGAAATTCCCACATTCCTGCCATTGATTTTCCCTCCGGACGACGGGCGAGTAAAAGCCTCCCTTCAATATCAATAAGTGCGGCGGCTACAACTAACAATATTTTTTTTTCTTTTGATGTATAAATACTTTGATTGGGTTTGAGATTGTTGGGACAAATATCTTCCCGTTGTAAAAGGAAATATGAGACGGGTTGTTCAACAGCACGAGCTAAAAATTTCTCCTTGCCCTGACCATAGGGTTGAAAATCACATTTTTTCAAAACCGCTATAGAGGCAATATTGTCATCAGCGGCAGTGGCATGAATGTAATTGATATTTAGATTGGCTAACGCCCAATTTGTTAAGCGTTTCAAGGCTCGGGTAGCGATATTATTGCCCCAGTATCTCTGAGCAACCCAATATCCTATTTTGGCAGATTGTTCTGCCATATTCAGGGTTAAACCTATACAACCTACAACTGTGTCCGGATTGGTTTGTGTATCGATAATTGAAAAGTGATAGGATTGTCCTGCCTTGATTTGCTGAAGGGTGGCTTCAAACCATTTTTCCAATAATTCTTGTGAGTAAGGAAATGGCACGTCACTCAGCATTTTTGCAATATTCCAATCATTAATATGATTATGTATGCTTTTGATATCCTTTTTTTGGATCAATCGTAAAAGATATTGATCAATTTGTAAGGTTGGAATGGATAAATGCTGATGTATAACCATTTATAAACACTTTGATTCAAAAAATTAACTTTAAATAATATAAGGGAAAAGTTGTTTTATGATTTACGGGGATTCTTTACGTGCGGCTATTAGAAATTCCTTATTGCCTTCAGGGCCGGTAATGGGACTAGTCTCAATTCCCAATACTTGCCAGTTGGGCAGATTTTGCCACCAATTATTAATGTCCTGGCAAATTTTTGTATGAATCTCAGAATCGCGGACAACCCCTTTTGATCCAATATGTTCGCGTCCAGCTTCAAATTGTGGTTTGATCAACGCCATTGCCCATCCGCCAGTTTGACACAGGGATAATGCGGCAGGTAAAATTGTTTTTAGACTAATAAAGCTTGCATCACAGACGATGACTTGAACGGGATCCGGAATTATTTCCGATGTAAGATAGCGGGCATTACATTTTTCTTTCACGATCACTCGTGTATTCTGACGTATTTTCCATGCCAATTGTCCGTGCCCAACATCGACTGCGTATACCTTATTCGCTTCATTCGTTAATAAAACATCGGTAAACCCTCCTGTGGAGGCACCGATATCAAGGCAATTTAATCCCCTGGGGGATAAATTGAAAGATTTCAATCCATGATCCAGTTTTAAACCACCACGCGATACCCAAGGATGTTCTTGATTTTTAATGATAAGTTCAATGGTTTCAGATACGATATCCCCTGCCTTTTGAATTCGACGATCTTTCGTAAAAACCAGCCCCGCCATAATCAAGGCCTGCGCTTTTGTACGACTTTCAACCATGCCTCTTTCAAAGAGAAGTATATCGACGCGTTTTTTAGTGTTAGCCATTATTGAATGGGTATTTGTTTATTGTAAATCAATTTCTTCTGGTAATAACATAATTTGCCAAAGCGCGTAAATTATCGGCGGCGGATCCGAAAGGTTCTAAATGACGGATAGCTTTACTGATAAGTCTGTTTGCTTCCTTTTTTGCATCTTCAATTCCAAGCAAAGAAACGAATGTTGATTTTCCAGAGGCATTATCCTTACCGGCTGTTTTACCAAGTTCCTCTGCACTTGCCGTGGCATCAAGAATGTCATCAGCGATCTGGAAAGCTGTTCCCAAATCTCGACCATAGCTGATGATATGATTGCGCAAGTCGGCATTTGCCTGGCCTAAAATGGCTCCAGCTTCAGCGGAATAACAAATTAGGCGGCCTGTTTTCATGGCATGCAAGTTGATTACCTCAGGAAGGGTCAGATGACGGTTTTCACCTTCCATATCAATAACTTGTCCACCGACCATACCATTGGATCCACTTGCTTCAGCAAGGGACTTAAGCAGTTCAATACGAATATTCGGGTTTTCGCTTACATCTTCCCACGTTAAAATTTCGAAGGCTTTGGTTTGTAAAGCATCACCGGCAAGAATGGCAATTGCCTCACCGAATTTTATATGGGTGGAGGGTTTTCCCCGACGCAGATCATCATCATCCATTGCCGGTAAATCATCATGAATTAATGAATAGGCATGAAGCATTTCAACAGAAGCGCCCACATAAAGCGCGCTTTTCATTGGGATATTGAAGAGAGAAGCGACTTCTGTAACAAGATAACCCCTTAATCTTTTTCCTCCCCCAAGTACAGCGTAGCGCATTGCCTCAATCAGATTTGCCTCGCCCCCCTTCATTCTGGGAAGGAATTTATCAAGTGTTGTTTCAAGGCTTTGGGCACGTGATGAAAGCGATTGATTAAGAGACTGATTTTGTGCTTCAACAGAAGTCATGGTAATTAACCCTAAATTTATTCAATAGTTTCAGTATCAAGGCTTTGGTTATCTTTTTCGACAATCATTTTTACCCGAGCCTCGGCTTCATTTAATTTTTTTTCACAATAACGTCGAAGTAAGGCACCGCGTTCATAAGATACGATGGCTTCTTCAAGTTTTTGTTGTCCAGTTTCCAAATTATGAACGATTTTTTCCAATTCATTCAGTGCATCCTCAAATGAAAGGGAAGAGAGATCATCTGTCATGTTGAGCTTCCAACAAGTTTATATCTGATAAATAATATTTCTTTATACCTCTTTTGAAAAAAGAAACCAATTTATAGATTTAAAAATTGTTTTGTGCAATTTTACTTTTTTTTAATCAGAAAAGATAAATTATTTCCCTGTTCTGAAAAAGCAATCAGTGAATGACCAGTTTTACGACAGAATTCATGAAAATCCTTGATTGTATGACGATCTGTCGCCAAGACACGTAAACAATCCCCAGGTTCAAGAGTTTGTAAAACCCGATTAGCCTTCAAAATAGGTAAGGGGCATCGCAATTCTTTGAGATCTAAAATAATTTCACCCATATCAAACCCTGTAACTATAAATTAAAAAACATTATCAGAATTATAAATATGAGCAAATTGATGAATTTTAAACCACAGATTTGATTTTATTGTATCGACACATAATGATTCGACAGATACTTATCAAAATTAAGGTAAGGCAGCTGAGTGTAATTTGATTTCGACTGTCATGATTAAAAAACATGGCAAGAATCACCATGGCAAACGACATGATTGTAAACCAGGATAGATAAGGGAAAAACCACATCTTAAATGTTAGTTTTTGTTTGGTTTGTTCCAATTTTGAGCGAATTATGATTTCAGATAAACCGATTGCAATATAGACAAATAGGATAATGGATCCAGCGCAGCTTAAAATATAAGTGAAAAAAACTTTTGGCGAAATTACCGAGAAAATCGAAATTATTATACCGATGATGGAGGCGGTAATAATTGCTCTTTTGGGAACGCCATTTTTATTGGTATGAATTAGCCATCTGGGTGCATCATTAAATTCTGCCAGTTCAAAGAGTGTACGGGAGGTTGCGTAAATAGATGAGTTTAAGCAAGAGAGAATAGCAATCAGGATGGTCATTGCCATAATATCCGAGGCATATGGAATTTCAAGCTTTTGCAAAACCATTAGAAAAGGTGATATCCCCGGGATTACGTAATTCCAGGGCAGGATAGAGACAATAATTCCAATTGAAATAACGTAAAAGGTGATAACTCGAAAAATAATTGTTTTACTGGCATAAGCGACATTCTCTGCAGGTTTATCGGATTCAGCTGCCGCTATGGTAGCCACTTCGGATCCAGTAACTGTAAATAGAATGGTTGGAATGATTGTGAAAACGGCAAGAATGCCTTTTGGAAAAAAGCTTTGGAAATGCCATATATTATTAATTTTTGTTGTGTAATATCCACCCAAATGGCTTATTGCTATACCGCCAAGAATAATAAAGGCCGTAATGGCTAGGATTTTAAGCAGGGCAAACCAGAATTCAAATTCACCATATCCTTTGACAGAAAATAGATTGGTTATCATCATGATAATAACCAATAAAGGTCCCAGAACCATAGTTGCCAGAAATGTGTATTGTTCGGGAATATGCATGTAATGTAGTAAAATAATTCCACCGGCTATGGCTTCGGCAGCAATGGCAGAAATCCAGAAAAGCCAATACCCCCATCCCAATATAAATGTAACATGATCGCCAAGTCCACGGCGGATATGATTGAGAAAGGAACCTGCCTCTGGTTTTTCAATAACTAATTCGCCAAGCATTCGCATAACAAAAAAAATGAGAAATCCAGTAATGACATAGGACAAAAGAACAGCAGGTCCCGTTTGCTTAATTGAGGCAGAGGCACCTACAAAAAGGCCGGCCCCAATAATACCACCAATAGAGATCATGATAATATGGCGGCGTTGGAGGGTGTGTGCTAATTGCCCATCGGAATATGAAAGGGCTGTTTTTTCTTGAGATTTTTTTTCTTGCAATGCCATTTTCCCATATTAAAATTTGTAGATTGATTTTGTAATAATAAAAGTTATGTAATATTTAATCCTGAAATAGGAGGTATAAAGGAATTTTAATTATCTTTAAAGATAGATAATTGTTATTATATTTCGCGATTTGAGTTTTTAAAGGTTGAGTATTATAAAGAATTAATCACGATAATGTTACTTATGTAATTTTGTTATAGATAAATTTCATTATTGATACCTAAATTTAGAACGTCTGAAATTTTTCAATAAAGTATCATTTCGAAATTTTCAACAATTTAATTGTTTCTAGCCACTCTATAAAATATATTGGAGCGGCTGAAATTGTCATTTATTTTTTATCTTTTTCAACAGTTTCATTAGATTTTTTTACTGCCACTTTTGGTACACTGATTGCCAAGGACAATTCTTTTAATCGTTCTGCAGAAATCGGGGCAGGCGCTTCCATCATTAAATCCTCACCTTGTTGATTTAATGGGAATAGAATGACCTCACGAATATTGGGTTCATCCATCAGAAGCATGACCATGCGATCAATACCAGGTGCGGCACCTCCATGAGGCGGAGCTCCATAACGGAATGCGTTTAGCATACCACCAAAACGCTTTTCGACTTCTTCCTCTGGATATCCGGCAATTTCAAAGGCTTTGATCATGATGTCAGGTCGATGATTTCGAATTGCACCTGAAGAAAGTTCAATACCATTGCAGACGATATCATATTGATATGCATTAATTTCCAAAGGATTCTTGTTTATCAGTGCTTCAAGTCCACCCTGAGGCATGGAGAAGGGATTGTGAGAGAAATCAATCAATCCGGTTTCTTCATTGATTTCATACATAGGGAAATCAACAATCCAACAGAAACGGAAGGCATTTTTCTCAATTAGATCAAGTTCTGTTGCAATTTTTGTTCGAACAGAACCGGAAAATTTAACCATATCAGGGCCTTGTCCAGCTACAAAGAAAACAGCATCGCCACTTTTTAAATGACAGGCCTGGCGGATCATTTCACAACGTTCTTCATCCAAATTTTTGGCAATTGGTCCTTTTGCCCCATTGTCTTCAAAGATGATGTATCCCAAACCACCCGCTTTTTCTTCTCTGGCCCATTTATTCAACTTATCGAAAAAAGAGCGGGGAAATGATCCTGCACCAGGAGCGGGAACAGCACGAACTTCTCCTCCTGCCTCAACAATTTTTGCAAAGAGACCAAAACTAGAATTTTTGAACGCTTCGGAAACATCAACAAGTTTTAAGGGGTTTCTTAAATCTGGTTTATCACTGCCATATTCTTTCATGGCTTGTTTATAGGGAATACGTTCAAAGGGTGCTGAACTTACAGTATGTGTAGGTGCAAATTCCTTGAAAATGCCCTCCATAACAGGTTCCAGCGTTTCAAAAACATCTTCTTGAGTGACAAAAGACATTTCAAAATCAAGTTGATAAAATTCTCCCGGAGAACGATCCGCACGTGCAGCCTCGTCACGGAAACAGGGGGCTATTTGGAAATAGCGGTCAAAACCAGCCACCATTGCAAGCTGTTTGAATTGTTGCGGTGCCTGTGGCAATGCATAAAATTTTCCAGGATGTAGACGGGCAGGAACCAGAAAATCCCTGGCACCTTCAGGTGAAGAAGCTGTCAGGATAGGAGTTTGAAATTCAGTGAAACCCTGTTCAATCATTCTATGGCGAAGGCTTGCAATAATGTTTGACCTTAACATCAGATTGCGATGAACCCGTTCTCGACGCAGATCGATATAACGATATTTTAAACGTAAATCTTCTGGATAGTTTTCGTTGCCAGTCACTTGAAAAGGCAATACCGTAGCTTCGGAAATAATTTCAAGATTTTCAGCCTGAATTTCAATTTGTCCTGTTGGCAGTTTTGGATTAACGGTTTCTCCTTCACGAGCGACAACCTTACCTGTAATGCAAATAACGCTTTCCACTCTCAACCTTTCCGCAGTGTTCAGCAAAGGTGAATTGGCGGGAATAACAATCTGGGTAATACCAAAATGGTCGCGCAAATCGATAAAAAGTAAACCCCCATGATCTCTTTTACTATGAATCCATCCAGAAAGCTTGACAGTTGATCCAACATCCTGGGATCTTAGAGCGGCACAATTATGAGTGCGGTAGCGATGCATTGATATATCCTGTTTAAATTAAAATAATTAATTTTTTGATTATAAAGTGATTAATCAATTGCTTTACACGTTTTTAAAAAATTATAAAAGGACATCATATAATTCTGTTGATTAATATGATAAAAAAAGTGAGTATTTTGAGCTTTAGGTTTTCAGACTAGTTCAATATATTTCAAAATTGCTTCAAGTTGTTTTGGATTTTTAAAAAGATCGTTTAAAGAATATTGATTGAGTGTTTTATAAAAATTATTCATTGCCTCGATTAAAAATGCAGGTAGGTTGCAAGTGCATTGAATAAGGCATTGATCGCATTTGACATAGGTTTCATCTTCTTCTGTATTGCGAATAATGTCCCCAAGTTTGATACTGCCAGCATCTTTGTTTAAAGTTAATCCTCCATTTCTTCCACGCAATGTTTTGATAAACCCTTGTTTACCCAATCTATGGACAATTTTCATTAGATGATTTTGTGAAATCGAATAACAAGTCGCAATTTCATGGATAGAACAAAGCCGATCATGATGAACATGTAAATAGATCAGGGTTCTTAACGCATAATCTGTATATCGGGAAAGTTGCATAATATGTTGATAACTTTTATTGTTTCGAATATGTATATTATATATACATTTACAAAAAGTTTGAATGAATTTTTGTTTTGGCATAATAATAAAGGCTTAAAAGTAATTCTTTTAAGCCTTTATAAAAAACGAAAATTACCGTTTCCACCAGCCGGAACGTGGCGTTTTGGTCGGTGTGTCATCTATGACAATGGGCTGAATTAAGGGTTGTTCGTTATTTTCATCAGCTTCCTTGGTTTTTTTGGGTTTTCGAACCGTTGTTTTTTTGGCTGTAGTTGTACGTGCTCTGGTAGTTTTTTTGATCTTCGTTTCCTTTTCCTCTTTATTATCCGAATTATCCGATTTTTCTTCGGTTTCGTTTTCTTTTGACTCTTTTTTGCTTGATGCTCTTTTACGTGTCGTTTTGGTGGTGCCTGTGGATTTGGTGGTTTTAGTAGCTCGTCGACGTTTTGGAGCGGGTTTTTCCTCTTTTATTTCCAGATTATCTGAAGTTTCATCCTCTTTATTTACAGCGTCAGAATTATCAATAACTTGATTTATCAAAGATTCAGTTTCTTCATGCTGATTCTGGCTTTTGTCGGCATCAATTTCAATTGAAACAAAGGTTGGAGTCACAGTTATTTCTTCAGGTTTTTCATTGATGACAGGTTCTGGTATAGGTTCAGCCTCAAGAATGGGAGTAAAGTCATTATTTTTTTGAGCCTTACCTTGTCCTCTTTTATAACGGTTACGACGGGAATGATGGGGTTGTTTTTTGTCCCTGGAATTACTGTATGTTTTTTTGTTTTCTTTATATTGTTCCGAATAAGAATCGAGATTTGTATCGTCTTGTTTAAGTTCTATGGAGACAGAATTTTGACGTAATGCTTTTGATTCAGGTTTTAGATCAATAACTTTATCCTCTATCTCATCTTGTCTATAATCTGTTTTTGAATTTGTCTGATATTCAAGATAGGATTGGATTGGTATTTCCCTGACAAAAAGATTCTCCTGAACTACATTTGGTGTAGATTGAAGCATTTCATCATCAGGTTCCATATCAAGTGAGGAATCAGTTTTGCTTGAAAAACGGACATTATGAGAGGAAAGGGTTGAATCAATTGCAAATTCAATCTTGATTTTATATTTCCTTTCAATATCCGCCAGCCATTTCCGTTTTTGGTTGAGAATATTCAAGGCAATTTCACCGGATGAAATGGAAACGGTTAAAATTCCTGGTTTGATTTTACGAGCTTCTTCATCAATCTGTCTGATGATTTGTAAAGAAATATTGGCGTCACTTCGAATAATACCTGTTCCATTACAAGCGGAACATGGAGTGAAGGCAAATTCAGCAATAGAGGGACGTAACCTTTGACGGGTCATTTCCAGTAAGCCAAAGGAGGAGATGGAACCGATCTGAATTCGTGCACGGTCTTTGTGAAGTAGAGATTTCAAACGACGTTCAACAATATAATTATGCTTCTTGTTCTCCATATCAATGAAATCGATAACGATTAATCCAGCCAGATCTCTCAACCTTAACTGGCGTGCAATTTCGTTGGCGGCTTCCTGATTGGTTCTCAATGCAGTTTCTTCAAGATCTTTTTCCTTGATTGAACGGCCTGAATTTACATCAATAGCAACCAAAGCCTCTGTTTGATTAATGACTAAATATCCCCCTGATTTTAGTTGGACAATCGGGGAAAGCATTTGATCAATTAAATTTTCAACCTTGTAATAAGAAAAAAGAGATTGTTTTTGATCTCTCCACAGATGAAGCTTATGTACATTTTGCGGCATCAATGCACGCATATAATCTCTCGCTTGAGACCAAGCATCCTCGCCATCTATCAAAATTTCATTAATATCTTGTGTATAATTATCACGTAATGTCAATTTCAATAAGTTGGAATCTTCATAAATAAGAGCTGGCGCAATCGACTTCATGGTTAGATTGCGTATTTCATCCCATAAGTGAAGCAGATATTCCCCATCTTTTAGGGTATCTGCTTTTGGGCATTGGGCTCCTGCAGTACGGATAATCATTCCCATATGTGATGGGATATTCAGTTCAGTGATAATATCCTTCAACCGTTTTCTTTCAGATGGTGAAGTGATTTTTCTAGAAATTCCGCCATTCCGTAAGGAATTTGGCATTAAAACACAATAGCGTCCTGCCAAAGATAGATAGGTTGTTAATGCCGCGCCTTTATTTCCACGTTCTTCTTTTACCACTTGAACGAGGATAATTTGTCTTTTATGAATAACTTCCTGAATTTTATAGTTCTTGATTATGCTATTATGGGAATGAACCATGTCTTCATAATAGGAAGGCTGATCTGGATCCAATTCTTGATTCGGATTTGGTTCTTCCTCCATTTTATTTAATTCTTGGATTTCCAGCAGTTTTTTTCGGTCTGCAACGGGAATTTGATAATAATCAGGGTGAATTTCATTAAAAGCTAAAAAACCATGGCGATTTCCACCATAATCAACAAAAGCAGCCTGTAGACTGGGTTCAATTCTGATTACTTTGGCTAGGTAGATATTACCTTTTATTTGTTTCTTTGCGGAATTTTCAATATCATATCCCTCGATGTAATTGCCATCAAGGATCACGACGCGTGTTTCTTCTTTATAGCTGGCATCAATCAGCATTTTTTTATTCATGTTTTACTAATACTCCGGTGATTGTAGTCACAATCCATAGTTTTTTGAAGAAATGCTTTTTGTTGGAAACATGTTTTTAATTATCGTCTTAAGGGAAATGTAACCATGAAGCATTTTTAATTAGGAATTTCGATCATTTTTTGTTTATTTCTGAATTGTTATAAGATTTAAAATAATTTTAAATTCTAGATTGCTTTCATTAAATTTTCGTAAATATTAAATGGACATATTTTCGCTATCAAAAATAAACAATAATTTATAGGACTTTATAGGTTATTGATTTGTTATTAAAAATAAAGACCTATAATCATTTTAATATCTCAAAACGCGCTATGAAAGCAAAGGTTTTTTGTTGCTAAAAACGTGATTTATGGCTTTTGATCAAAAAAAATGTAGAATTATTGCAATAATGTCGAATTATACACTGAATCCTATTTCGGGTATACAGATTTTTAGACATGAATTAACATTATTAATATACATTTTGATAAGGTAATATAGATTGAAATGGCTTTAAATTTTTCCAGACGAAATACGTTATTAATGTCAATAGGAGTTTTGTTTCCTTCCTTTTCATTTGCCATGAAACAAAAAAGGCAAAAAAGAATTGGAACAACTGGAAAAGGTCGTAATCAAGTTAAATCCACTTCCAAGGTGAGGACATTCAAAGGTAAAACCAAGACGCCAGCTATCATTGGCAAAGCCAGACCTGCTTTACCATTAATTGTGCTGGATCCTGGTCATGGTGGAAAGGATCCTGGAGCCATAGGATATTCTGGAACCTATGAAAAACATGTTGCATACGCTACGGCTGTGGAACTTGCCAATCAGTTGAGACGCTCCGGACGATATCAAGTTTATCTGACAAGAAGCTCAGATCATTTTATTCCCTTGAATGGACGTGTAGATTTTGCCCAGAAAAAAGGGGCGAACCTTTTCATATCGATGCATGCGGATGCCTTGCGGAATTCATCTGTGCGAGGTGCAAGTGTCTATACTTTATCCAATCATGCATCTGATGCACAATCTGCTGCATTGGCTTCAGTTGAAAATCAAGCTGATCGTTATGGTGGCCCCAATATTCATGTAACTTCTCCAGCGGTGGAAAAGATATTGGCCAGTCTGGTTAAAATGGAAACAAAAAAAGAATCAGCAGCAATGGCGCAAAATGTTGTCTTATCGTTTAATTCCCGTGTTGGTTTATTGCCTAATCCCAAAAGACATGCCGCTTTTGTGGTTTTGAAATCGGTAAACATTCCATCAATTCTTGTTGAAATGGGGTTTATGTCTAATCGTAAAGATGAGGCCGCTTTACGTCAGTCTTCATATAGACAGTTAATAGCCATGTCCATGAAAAATGCTGTTGATCGGTATTTTACAATTGGCGGAAGTGTAACACATTTAACGGGCTAGAAAATAGGACTTGCTTTTTTTGGGGAAAAGTGATGTCATATCAGCATGAAATTTATGGTATTCTCTCTTATGGAAAAAATTTTTTTCTATTTTAAAAATAGAGAACGGATATCTGTGTTTTGTTTGATCTTTCAACTTAGCAGCCCCTAGGTAAGATAATCTTGTAAAATAGATTATCTTATTTAGGGGTTTTTTTTGTAATTTCCTTTAAAAATTTATTTTTTCATAGGCAAACTGAGGGCGTGAGTTACGTCCAGAATATGCCTGTAAACGATTATGAAGGTTCATCGGATATGAATATAAATCATCCATCATTTGGAAAAATTGACAAAAATAGAGTTATTTTTTTTGATACAACGTTACGTGATGGTGAACAGTCCCCTGGTTTTTCAATGAATTTGGATGAAAAACTGAGAATGGCTAGAATATTGACTGAATTAGGAGTTGATGTAATCGAGGCAGGATTTCCCGTAGCGTCAACAGGAGATTTTGAAAGCGTTTACAGAATTGCTGAGCTAATCAAAGATTCAGTTATTTGTAGCTTGGCACGTTCAGGTGGTAAAAATGATATTGAAAAGGCAGGGGAAGCTTTAAAACCGGCCAAGCGTAAACGTATTCATAATTTCATTTCGACTTCTCCACTGCATATGAAATATAAATTGCGTATGAAACCTGAAACCGTTTTGGAAATTATTGCCGATGGAAATAAAAAGGCCAGACAATTTACAGATGACGTTCAATGGTCAGCGGAGGATGGATCACGCACAGACCCAGACTTTTTATGTCGCTGTGTTGAAGTGGCCATTAAAAATGGAGCGACAACAATTAACATTCCTGATACGGTTGGTTATTCAACTCCTGAAGATATGCGTCGTATATTTAAAGATTTGTTGGAACGGGTTCCAGGTGCTGATCAGGTCATTTTTTCTTGTCATAACCATAATGATTTGGGATTAGGGGTGGCTAATACTATCGCATCACTGCAAGGTGGAGCAAGGCAAGTTGAGTGTACGATCAATGGAATTGGTGAACGAGCCGGGAATGCTGCCCTGGAAGAAATAACAATGATTTTACGGACACGTCATGATGAATTTCCTTATGATAACAGGATAATTTCTAAGAAATTATTAAATGCCTCACGGACTTTATCAACGATTACCGGGTTCGATGTGCAACCGAATAAGGCAATTGTAGGTAGAAACGCATTTGCACATGAAAGTGGTATCCATCAAGATGGAATGTTGAAAAATGCAGAAACCTACGAGATCATGACACCTGAAAGTGTAGGCTGGAACCGTTCCTCTTTTGTTTTGGGTAAACATTCGGGTCGAGCTGCTTTTAGGGACAAATTAAAATCATTGGGATATGATGAATTTTCTGATGAGAAATTAAACGAGGCGTTTCAGCGATTCAAGACGTTGGCTGATCAAAAGAAGACGGTTTACGATGATGATATTTCGGCTTTGGTTGATGATGAAGTCAGAGATCATGAATTTATCCGGTTTATTGATATGTCAATTAAAAGTGGGATAAGAGCTTCTGAGGTTTTATTGACTCTTGAAGTTAACAAACAAAATAAAAAAATCGAATTTACGGGAAATAGCGGGTCGGTTGACGCAGCTTTCAATGCGATTAGGAAAATTTTCCCTCATCCTGAAGCAACATTATCCCTATTTTCGATCGGGGCTGTTACGCAGGGAACGGATGCACAGGCAAAAACAACTGTAAGGTTGGAAGAAAATGGCAAAACAGTTGATGGTCAAGGAACAGATGTTGATACCGTGGTTTCTGCTGTTAAGGCCTATGTCCATGCTTTAAATAAATTGTTAACAAAGCGTCAGCGACAGAAACCAGAAAACGTTTCTTAAAAATGGAACGGCGTTTTGACGCCGTTTTTGATTAACGACGGGATGAATTGTAATTATTAACTGGTTGCTGACGATATTGTTGGTTTTGATAGTACTGATTATTATAATTGGGTCCTGGACGATTAGGTGTTGTCAAAGCGCCAACACCTGCCCCTAACGCTCCACCAGATAAAGCTCCAATAGCGGCTCCTCTTCCCCCTCCTGCAAGGGCCCCGATGGCTGCTCCGGTTCCGCCACCAATAAGTGCACCAGTTCCTGCCCTTCCACCAGCACTATAGCCATTATCACAGGCAGTTAAAAAAGAAACAGATAATATAACGGTTGAAAACCCCAAAAAAGTTTGTTTGCTAACTCTAAACATTTATAAATTCTCCTTGTTATTTATTTATATAAAACATGTTTTTTGTCATTTTTATGAAAATTTGATTTTTGATTATTAAAATAAATTTTTAAAAAGACATAAAAAAGTCAGAATAAAACGTATAAACAGTGAAACATAAATAATATGCTAAGGGGGTTTAAATAATTATATTTTCGATTCGTTTTTATTTTTAAAATGATTTTTTATTTAAATGAGAAAAATATTAGTCAAAATAGGTAATTACATTGTAGGAAATGATTTTTTTACATTTTTTTTTAGTGAACGATACTTTAAAGTAAAAATAATATATAAGGCTATATAGCATTTGCCAGATAACGCTTGCTCCATTGGTTGTAAATGAGTAAGTCGAAAGGAAATACTGTGAAAAGTAGGGGTTGGTAATTTCTATCAAATTGTGATGATAGAAATTTAAGACAAATTTTTGTTAGAATTATAAGTTTGTTGTCGGGAGTTTTGGATGTTTTCTCGTCTGTTTGGTTTTATGTCTGCAGACATGGCAATTGATCTTGGAACGGCTAATACACTAGTCTATGTCAAAGGTCGTGGAATAGTATTGAATGAACCATCAGTTGTTGCCATTGCTGATGTTCGTGGGAAAAAGCAGGTTTTGGCCGTTGGGGAAGAGGCCAAAAATATGGTGGGAAGAACGCCTGGTAATATAACTGCTATACGGCCAATGCGGGATGGTGTCATTGCGGATTTTGAAGTTGCGGAAGAGATGATTAAGCATTTCATACATAAAGTGCATAATCGTCGTATGTTTGCCAGCCCGCAAATCGTAATTTGTGTTCCATCGGGATCAACGGCCGTTGAAAGGCGAGCTATTCAGGAAAGCGCAGAAAGTGCAGGTGCTCGACGGGTTCAGCTGATTGAAGAACCTATGGCTGCTGCAATTGGGGCCGGTTTGCCAGTTACGGAACCCTCTGGCAGCATGATTGTTGATATCGGAGGAGGTACGACCGAGGTTGCAGTAATTTCCCTAGGGGGAATTGTTTATGCGCGTTCCGTTCGAGTTGGTGGTGACCGAATGGATGATGCCATCATTGCCTATATACGTCGTAATCATAATCTTTTAATTGGAGAGAGTTCAGCGGAAAAATTGAAAATGGAACTGGGAGCCGCTATTCCCGATTCCTCCAAGGAGGATGGCGGGCCTTGGCGTGAAGTAAAAGGCCGAGATTTGATGAATGGAGTGCCAAGGGAAGTTTTGGTTTCCCAGGAGCAAATTGCCGATAGTTTGGCTGAACCGGTTTCTCAAATTGTCGAGGCAGTATCCGTTGCTTTAGAAAATACCCCTCCGGAACTGGCTGCAGATATTGTTGATAAAGGTATTATGTTGACAGGTGGGGGCAGTCAATTGCTTCGACTGGATGATGTTTTGCGACAGGCGACAGGGTTACCTATTATTGTTGCAGAAAATCCATTGGACTGTGTGGCTTTGGGAACAGGACGTGCATTGGAGGAAATGAAAAAGCTTAGGAATGTTTTAACAACTATGTATTAGTTGTTACGTCAACATAATTGAGAAAATATAAAAAATAGCGTTAATATTAATAAGCAATATACAGTTTGGTATATTGCTCATCTTATATATTAAGTAGCTGGTTTAAAATGAAAAATAACGTAAAAATATTACGATAATGATTCCTATATCCATTCAAATCAAGCAAGCGTTGGCAAAATTAATCTTACCATTCTTATTTGTAATGGCGAGTTTAATCATGTTGCTTGGTCAGGCAAAACCCAAATTAATAGAAGATATACGGTTAAAAGTTATTGATTTTCTTTTGCCTGCCTATGTTTTGGTGGAGAGACCGTTTGATATTGTTCATGGTTTTTTTCTGAATGTTAATACAGTTAAAAATATTTCTCAGGAAAAAAAGAAACTTGAAGAGGAAAATGCGCAACTTAAGGGATGGTATCATGTTGCAATAGGATTGGCAGAGGAAAATGTTGAATTGAAAAATCAATTGCATTGGATACCCGATCCGACAATATCCTATATTACCGCACATGTTGCCGCAGATGGAAGCGGAATTTATCATAAGGCAGTTTTGGTGATGCTACAACCGGGGCATGGCGTGCACGCCGGTGAAATTGCCTTGAGTGGTTTCGGTTTGATAGGTAGAGTGACAGAAATTGGTGATCGTTCTGCCAGGATACTCTTAATCAATGATCTTGCCAGTCGAATTCCTGTTAATTTAATGAGTTCACATGTACAGGCGATTATGGCTGGTGATAACAGTCTTTATCCCAAATTGATTTTTTACCCGGAAGATAAACCTCCAACTGAAGGGGAGAAAGTTTTGACTGACAATAAAGGAAATGCTTTTCCGACTGGAATTCCTGTTGGTTTCGTACATTATCTTGAACCTGGACATCCCGTTGTTGTGCCTTACACTTCATTGGAAAGTCTGAGAATTGTTCGAATTTTTGATTTTAAAAATTATGATATCATTCCACCTGATGCACCGGGACGTGTAAATCTGGCTAAAAAGAAGATGAAAACTAGGCCCGTCGCCAATCCTGAATTACTAGGCCATGATTAGGAATGATTAAAAAAGAAAAATCATCTGAAAGTAAAACACATAAAAGGCATCCAGGGATACGTCCTTCTTTAACGAGGTGTCAAAAAATTGATGCTGTCATTCGTTGGATGGTTCCTATGGGATTTAATCTGTTTGTAATTTTAATCTTTTCAGTTCCCTTGAATATTCCTGGCCGTAATGAACTTTTATTGGCTATTGTGATATCATCGGTTTATTTTTGGTCAATTTATCGTCCAACTTCCATGCCGGCAATTGGTGTTTTTTTTCTGGGGTTTCTTATTGATCTCCTAAACTTTTCCTCACCTGGTGTTGTGATTTTCATTTTACTTATTGTTTATGGAATGGCAATCACGCAGCGTTTTCGTCTGGCAAGATATAATTTTTTAATAGTCTGGTTAATTTTTTCAATAATTGCATTGAGTGTTTTTTTTATACAATGGCTGTTGATTTCTTTGTTAAGTTTAAAGCTGGTTTCAGTTTCATACTTTATATTTGAGATGGTTTTTGCTATAGGATTTTATCCGCTCTTATCAATCATGTTTACCTGGGCCCATCGTACCATAGCTGATCCCGAACAGGTGTAGAACAACTTGTAAAATGAAGAAAAGATTACCCTATCGTATCAGAAATGTATTGTCAGATACGAATTCGCGACGTGTATTTACGCGGCGGGCAATTTTGATTCTAGCGGCTCAAACAGGGATCTTGTCTTTATTGGCTAATCGTCTTTATAAATTGCAGGTTGTAAATGGCGATCGATATATAAAAATGGCCAAGAAAAACCTTATAAGCAAAAGGTTATTGTCTCCACCTCGTGGACGTATCCTTGATCGTTTCGGGGCTATTCTTGCCAATAACAAGATAAATTGGAGGGCCATGCTTATACCTGAAGAAACAGACAATGTTTCTGATGTGATAGAACGGTTTGCTGATTTAATTTCCTTGGATGAGCATGATTATGCCCGTATACAATGGAATTTGGATCATCAACGTCGTTTTATACCCATTATGTTGAAAGATTTTCTGTCTCGTGACGAAATGACGATTATCGAGGTGAATTCGCCTTCCCTACCAGGTATTGTCATTGATGTGGGTACTAAAAGACTTTATCCATTGGAAGGTTTGTTGGCTCATATTGTCGGTTATGTAGCGCCCCCAAATGATAAAGACATTGCACAGAATACCATTTTGGCTTTGCCAGGTATGCGAGTGGGTCGGTCCGGGATCGAGCAGACTCAGGAAAATGATCTATGTGGAAAGGCCGGTGAGGTTCAGGTTGAAGTAGATTCCGTGGGACATATCATTACAGAATTAGGCCATGTTGATAGTATCCAGGGCCAGGATGTGGCTTTGACCATTGATGTTGAATTGCAAAAGGAAATTTCCTCAATCGTCGCGGACCAATCCGCCAGCGCAGTTGTTTTAGATTGTCGGAATGGGGAAGTGATGGCAATGGTCAGTAATCCATCTTTTGATCCTTCCTTATTTGACAGTGGTGTCAGTCATGCACAATGGAAGACCTGGATTCAAGATGAAAGGAGTCCCTTAACAAACAAGGCAGTGGCAGGTTCTTATCCTCCCGGTTCAACCTTTAAACCTGCTGTTGCCCTAGCTGCGCTTGAAGCTTCAACGATTACGGAAAATACGCGTATTCATTGCCCGGGTTATTATGATTATGGGGGAAGCCGGTTTCATTGCTGGAATAAATATGGACATGGGTCACTTGATTTGCATGGTGCCCTAAAATATTCTTGTGATGTATATTTTTACGAGGTTGCCCGCAGGACGGGAATGGAAGCAATTCATGCCACATGTGATAAGCTCGGTTTGGGAGTGGAGTTGCCGATTGAGTTGACTCATGTGCGTTCCGGGTTAATTCCCACTCCTAAATGGCGTGAGTCCCGAGGACATCACTGGAATGTAGGTGATACAATCGTCAGCGGTATTGGACAGGGATTTGTTCATGTAACCCCATTACAGCTTGCCACTTATGTGGCGAGAATTGCCACGGGTAAAAAAATTGATCCGCATCTTATTAGGAAACGTAATAATATTTTGGTTCCGCAAGCAGATCCAAATTATTGGCAAAAACTGGATATCAAGCCTGATTTTCTAAAAATGATCAGATTTGGAATGTATGCTGTAGTCAATGAAAACAAAGGTTCGGGTGCAAAAGCAAAAATGGATTATCATGGTATGTTATTGGCTGGAAAAACGGGTACGGCACAGGTAAAGAGTGTTTCCCGTGCATTGAGAGAAAGTGGCCATTTCAATTCTGCTAATTTGCCATGGAAATATCGTCCTCATGCGTTGTTTATTTGTTTTGCCCCTTATGATGATCCACAATATGCGATTTCTTTAATTGTTGAACATGGTAATGCTGCGGCTTCTGTTGCGGCGCCTTTGGCACGTGAGATGATGGTTGCAACATTAAAGTGTGATCCTGCAAAAAATTGGGAAAAAGATCAGTCTAAAAATACAAGAACGGAAACAGGTGATTCAAAACCATCTGAAGTTGAATGAAGTATAGACATAATGGTTTTTGAGAAACGTTTATTAAGAGCAGAACCAAATTTTAGAATTCTGGGCAAGCT
Organism: Commensalibacter sp. M0133; assembly: GCF_016101485.1. Classification (NCBI taxonomy): domain Bacteria; kingdom Pseudomonadati; phylum Pseudomonadota; class Alphaproteobacteria; order Acetobacterales; family Acetobacteraceae; genus Commensalibacter; species Commensalibacter sp. M0133. The sequence goes on along the minus strand of NZ_JACFQI010000001.1, from coordinate 725,527 downwards.
TTGGCGAGTTAACTGGTTGTTTGTTGGAATGATTTGCCTTCTTGCAATGGTTGGTTATTTTGCCCAATATTCCGCTGGGGGAGGATCTTCCCATCCTTATGCTCATTCACAATTTGTTAAATTTTGCGTGGGTTTTATAATCATGATAGGGTTGGCGTTAACTCCTCCGCAAATATTGGTAAAACTGGCTTGGCCTCTTTATGGACTGGCTGTAATGTTATTGGTTGCAGTATTGCATATGGGGCATGTGGGTAAAGGAGCAGAGCGCTGGATTATAATTGGTGGTATTGCCTTGCAACCTTCTGAATTAATGAAAATTGCCTTGGTTCTTTTATTGTCCAGCTGGTTTTACAAAATTAGCTGGAAGCAGATGGCAAATCCATTACGCCTGATTATTCCTGCAATCCTTGTATTATTACCTGTTGTTCTTGTATTAAAAGAACCGAACTTGGGCACAGCGGTTATTATAGGTTGTATAGGGGCTGTTATTTTTTTTGCGGCAGGTATGCGCTGGTATTTGATTCTTTTGTTACTAACACCGATCCCGTTTGTCATGAAGTTGGTTTATAATCATTTGCATGATTATCAGAAAGCGAGGATTACCACTTTTATGCACCCTGAAAATGATCCATTAGGAGCGGGATATAATATCATCCAGTCAAAAATAGCATTGGGATCTGGTGGAATGTGGGGACAGGGATATTTGCATGGTACACAGGGGCAATTGAATTTCTTACCAGAAAAACAAACTGATTTCATCTTTACGATGATTGCAGAGGAATGGGGTTTTGTGGGGGGAATCTGTGTTATAGGGTTATTACTGTTAATTATTGTGGGGGGCATGGTTATCGCCATGCGGTCACGTAATCAGTTTGGTCGCTTGCTTGCATTGGGGATCACGATGAATTTCTTTTTTTATTGTGCAGTTAATCTTTCAATGGTTATGGGTGCCATACCCGTGGGGGGTGTGCCGTTACCAATGGTATCCTATGGAGGGTCAGCCCTGCTGACGGTAATGTTTGGATTTGGTCTTTTATTATCTGTACAAGTTCATAAAAATTCAACATTTGGTGAAGATCAATCTTATAAAAAGATATAACAATGACTGGAATATTACCTGCGACAAATAAAATTAGATCTAACTATATTAAAAGTATATATCAGGCTGGAACTGTTAAAATCAGAATAGGGCACTATCCTTTAAATTTACCCAAACGCTATAAAAGTAAGAAACTGGTTATGATGAGTGCCTGTAACCCGGGAGGAAGAATAAAGGCCAAGGGATGGAACAAGCGCATGATGCAAAAACTTTCCTTGTATTTGTCAGGCTATGATTACAGAAAAGGGACAGGAACTTTAAGAAATTTTTCAGAGCCATTATTTATGGTTACCATGGATCCCAGCAAGGCGATCGTATTGGCGAGAAAGTTTCGTCAAAACGCGATTGTTGTTATACAAGATCAACGATTATCGCGTTTGGTATTTCTGAATTGATGGAACTAGAAAACAAAGTTCACCGCCATTTGAGGCTGAACAAAATTATTTGCATTATGCCCATCCACGGTTAAAGCCGTTCCAACAATAATACCTATGCGGGTGGAGGGGTTGTATTCGATTGCTGGTGCAACCTGAATGTCATGGGAGGCACCATTTACTTTATGTTGATAGGAATTGGGTTTATCAAGGTAACTCCCTTTTATTCGAGTGCCCTTTGCCCAATCATAAACAAGGTCAAAAGCCATTAACCATTTTTTGTCCAGACCATACTCCAGGGAAAAACCTGTATTGCCAAAAAGTTTTGATCTTGCATTTCCACGAAATCCAGTATCAGTGCCGTAACTGCTAATATTGCGGAGATTAACGGAATTCAGAGGTTCCCTGCCCATACCCCAAACACGAACTCGAATGGCTTTATCAAATACCTGATATGCGGCTTGGGACTGCAATCCAAATCTCAGCGTATAATTGCCTGTTCCTGCACCGTCCAAATGACGACCAAGATTGTTATAATTGCCTGTTGGAAAGATCATGCCAAGGACAGTAGTTAGGCTAGGTTGGTAATGGGCATCTTCTTGATCAATCCAACGATATTGAATCTCAAAAGGTAAATCTGAGAAATGAACTGTACTAGCTGTTGTGTGACCGTTCCAGGTATAGCGGATCTGGGGCACAATCTGAACTGACAGGCGATCGGTTGCTGCATATTTAACTAATGTATAATTCAGGGTATTGTCAGTTCTATGTTTGGAATTTTTGGTTTTTCCATTTGCCTGATAGGCACCACGGCTTATTGTGTTTTGCATATACGGTTCGATAACAAAAGTCCCGGCATTGACCAATGCCCCGGATGGTGCCAACAAGGAACCCGTATATCTTTGTTCCTGTAAAATTTTGGAACCTGTATCTTCCTTGTTTTCCTCTTGTGTAGCTTCAAGCGCAATGTCGTTCGGGACAGCGTATATGTTAACAGAAGGGGTGAGTAAACCGAGAAAACCAAAACAAAAATAACTAATTTTAATTCTGTTTTTAAGCATACGAAATAGAATACAGGAATTGCTGAAAATTTGAGTCATAAAATGGCTCCTAGTCAGGGATAATTCATAATGCTTCTATAAAATGACCTTATAATTGTTATAAATTATAAGGTTATCAGATAGTTGCTTATTCTATATAGTTCAATCGCTTACGGTTGCAATATTGATGAAAAGTTAAATTTTATCAGATTAAAAAACGATGTTCACGGCACATTGAGGTTGAATGAAATCATTGGTATTATGGCCGTCAACGGTCAATGCCGCACCAGCGATAAGTCCAACGGCCGGTGTAAAGTTATATTCTATACCAGGAGCGATTTGAAAATCATGAGAGGCACCAGTGATATGGCGTAAATAACGCTGGTGATTATAATTTCCCTTAATATGTGTCCCCTGAGCCCAATCATACTGAAAGTCAAAGGCTAATACCCATGCTTTGGTTATTCCAAATTCAAATGAAAATCCGGCGTTGCCAAATAAGCCACCTCTGACTGTGCCTGCAAAACCCTGATCTGTACCATAGTTGCTTATCCCCTTGATATTTCGGTGATTAATAGGTTTTCGACCTACACCCCACCAGCGGAAGCGTATGGCGCGATGAAATATTTCATAGGCAGCTTGGGAATGAAGACCAAAACGTAGGGTATATTGTCCACTTCCAAAAGCATCAAGGGAACGGTTCAACTGATCAAAATTGCCGGTAGGAAAATTCATGCCCAGGAAAGTCGTGAAACTGGGTCGATAATGTGCGTTATCCTGGTCAATCCAGCGATATTGAAATTCTACAGGCAAGTCAGAAATATGTACACTGCTGGATGTGGTTTTACCGTTCCAGGCATAATTAACCTGTGGGGTTGCCTGAATGGTCAGATTATCGGTAATGGCGTATTTGATCAAAAGGAAACTATCCGCTGAATCTGTCCTGTGTTTGCTATTTTTGACACTGCCATCAGATTGATAGGCCCCACGGCTGATTGTAGATTGGAGATACGGTTCCAAAGCAAGGATACCTGCCTTGGTAATGGCACCTGAAGGGGAAAGAAGGGAACCCGTATATCGTTGTTCATCCAATACATTGACACTGTCGGATATATTATTGATTGATGAATTGTTTATATCGGATTTAGACGCATTGCTTGCATATGTGTAATGTGAAGTAAATATCACTGAGATGCAAATTAACGAAAAATTTATTTTAGTATTATTGCAAAACAATAAAAATTGAGATACAGGGGTTTGTATGAAACGACGATGCATCAAAAAATTCCTCAATCAAAGTTATGGGGAAAACATAAATTATAAAGATTTTTTATGATTAAATAATTTCAAGTGATCAATTAATAGTATTTATAACCATTTGTAATTAGTAAAGATTAAATATTATATTTGTTAAAATGGATTAAAATATTCATTTAATTGTTATCTTAAGATAAAATTGATCAGCAATGTAATAAAATTATTTGTATTCATGTTATCAATCTATAAAAAAATTTTATTTTAGCAAGAGATAAAAAAATTTTGTTATTCTACATCATCTTTTGGTCGATGACCAACCGTAACATCAAGTTTGATGGTTTTCTTGTTGCGCCTTATTGTCAGTTGTAAATTTGATCCAGGGTGTGCAATGGCCACTGTTTTAATAAAAGTACGAATTGTGTCTACATGCTGATCGTCAATTAATTCAACACGGTCATTAATTTTGATTTTTGCCTTGTAGGCCGGGCCATCCAGATCCAGATCAATAATTTTCACTCCATTGTGTCCAGAATCCTCTTCAAGGGTAACACCAAGCCATCCGCGGTCAATAAATCCTGTTTTACATAGTTGAGTAACAATGGGGGCAGCGATTTCAGAGGGGATACCAAAACCAATTCCAACAGAACTGCCGGTAGGGGAAACAATTGCGGTATTCAAGGCGACAACTTGTCCGGCAAGGTTAAAGGATGGTCCACCAGAATTTCCCGGATTCATTGGAGCATCCAATTGCAAAAAATCATCAAAAGGGCTGGAACCAATATCGCGACCACGAGCTGATACAATTCCGGCAGTGACGGAAGAACCAAGGCCGAAAGGGTTTCCTGCAGCAAGAATCCAGTCACCAACCTCCACTTTGCGACTGTCACCCCATTGTACATAGGGAAGGGGATGATCGCTATCAATTTTGATGACTGCTATGTCTGTGAGAGAATCATTACCGATAACTTTTGCTGTGAAACGTTTTCCATTCGTAAGATAAACTGTTATGTTGTTGGAAGTCCCGATTACATGCGTATTGGTTACTATGATCCCATGGGGATCAATGATAAAACCAGACCCAGCTTCTGTAACCCTACGGTTGCGGGTATGTTGACGTTGCCTGAATTCTTTTTCAAATGGTGTTCCCTTTAAGGAGGGTGGTATATGAATGTTTCTGGATTGTTTTGTATATATATTTTGGGAAACCGAAATGTTAACAACGGCTGGTACAACTTTTTTCACTAGCGGGGAAAAGGTCAGAGGCCCATTTTCTACAAGTGGTGTTGCGGAGGCCGTAAATGTGTCGGATGGAATGACTGTTTTTGATGGTTCGATATCTTTTTTATTTATATCCTGGGCATAGACGGGAAAATTGAATAAAACAATAATGAGATAAGTCTTGAGATTGAGACCTAGCTTTTTTTTTATCTGGTTTGAATATTCAATTGGTACAAACATTATTAATCTATTCAAAAAATTTAAGTTATTAAATAAACTATTATTCGTCATTCATGGGATTTTCTGGCCAGTGATGTTTGGGATAACGCCCCTTCATATCTTTTCTCATATCTTTCCAACCCTCTTTCCAAAAATTATTCAAATCACTGGTTACTGCTTGAGGTCTATTGGCTGGGGACAGGAGACAGCATTGTAATCGAATTTGTCCTTTTGCAATAGAAGGAGTATCTTTTATACCATAAAATTTTTGTGCATGTGCCGAAATAATGGGTGCAGGTTGTGTATAATCAATATAAAATTTATTATGATTCAATATAATAAATTCAGGAAATAACCGATTTAGTTTTTGGCAAATATCATAACCAAGATAGGCTTCGAGAATATTTTTTAAGTCTATTTTTTTTAGATCTTTCAAATTATTGATTTGTGTGATCCAGGGGGATAACCATTTTTCAATATGCACTTCAAGCTTGTCATCAGTTAAATCCGGAATTTTTTCTTCTGTTAAATATTGTCTTGCCCATGAAGCACGTGACTGTAATTGTTTTGTAGCCTCGTTCCAGTTCAAAGCCTTATAAAAATTGTTTTTAACATAGCTAAGCAAGACCGGATAAGCCTTTTCAGCTGGGGCTATATCGTTTCTGTCTTGTAAAATAAGCCGCCCAAATTTTACTTGTTTTCGGGCAATGACTTTTCCAGTGGTTGGGTCAATAGAAATATTTTCTACCTGACGGGACCGATTAAGGATAAAATCGGGAAGAATATCGGAATTCATGCGTGCTGCCAGACAGATTCTGGCTTTTTTCTGAGTATGGATATTTGCAACAATTAATAGTTTTTCCTTTGCCAATATATCTTGTTGAGAAAGATATGCACTGCCACCGCCTGCCAATCGGAATGATCCAATTTCATCACGTTTTTGTGCCAATCGGTCGGGAAAAGCGGCGCATAATAATTTGGCAGGATTTCCAAGAGATTTTTGGGTGAGTGGTATTTTTAATCTTTTGCGATATTCCTGGCCTATATGGTGGATACGGTGCCATAATTCCTTATCATGTTGATTATGAGGTAGGGTTTGTAGCCAGTTCAGACGAGTTTGGATATCGCAGGATTGGTCATGATTTTTACGAAAAGGATCACGCTCTTCCAGTAATGCAGCCAGATCGGCCGCCAATGCCTTTTCTTCATTTGAGTTTGCTCTTAGCATCATTGACGCCAAACGTGGATGCGCACCGAATTGAATAATTTTTTTACCAAAATCAGTGATGAGCCCTTTTTCATTTAACGCACCTAATAAAGTCAGTAAATTGCTGGCCGCCTCAAGAAGGCCATTGGAAGGAAAATCAGGAAAGACCAATTCCTTTATTGAGGTTCCCATAAGGTCTGTCCATGTTTTGCAAATCAATAAAAATTCACTTAATTCACAGGATAATATTTCAGGAGAATCATGCGGGATAAAACTTCGTTCCATCGCTTGGGTCCATAGACGATAGACAATTCCCTCAGCTTCACGTCCAGCCCTTCCGGCCCTTTGATCAGCTGCTGCCCTGGATATTCTTCGTGTTAAAAGTCGTGTTAGTCCAGTGTCTCCGTCTAATTGAGGAGCACGACGAAAACCTCCATCAATGACAATCCTTACGCCAGGAACGGTTAGGGAAGTTTCAGCAATGGAAGTGGTCAAAACTATCCGCCTTTTATCTTTGGCACTGACAGATCGCAAGGCCTTGTCCTGTTCTGTGGAATGTAATTCGCCATACAGAGGAAGAACTTCAGCATCTGGTAATGCAAGCATATTCATTGTGCGATGAATTTCGGTAACGCCTGGTAAAAATACCAGTATATTACCCTGATTTTTGTAATAAACATTCTCTATTTCCGCAGCGGTTATTTTGGGCAAATCTTTTATTGCATGAATATCTCTTTGTCGATGATGTATTGTTACAGGATGTATTCTTGATTTATTTTCAATAATCTGACAGTTTAATATTTTTTGTAGTTGAGACAAGGATGGTGTAGCCGACATTGCGATGAGCCTTAAATCCGGTCTCAGGTTTTTTTGAAGATCACGACACAAGGCAAGACAGAGGTCAGACTCAAGGGAACGTTCATGAATTTCGTCAAAAATAATGGCGGCAACTTGGTCAAGAAATGGATTGTTCAAAAGATGTCTTAAGAACAGTCCATGTGTAACAACCTCTATACGGGTTTTTGAACTGGCCACTTTTTCCATGCGGGTTCTGTAACCTATCGTTTGGCCAATGGTTTCATGATATAGACAGGCCATCTGTTTTGCTGCGGCTCGGGCGGCAATGCGTCGTGGTTCCAGCATGATAATCCTATGTCCGTTTCGCCATGGAGCCTGTAATAATGACAAGGGTACAAGGCTTGTTTTTCCTGACCCTGGTGAAGCTACAAGAATACAGTTCTGATGGGTAAGTAGATGATCATGGAGTTCTGGTAAGGTATTCTGTATTGGTAGGGAAATGGGATCAGGTTTAAACATAGGTTGAGACTAGTCGATAAAATGCCTTGGTGACATGAATGATTATTAATTTTGTTTATCTCATCTTTAAGATAAAAATGGAATATTATTGACAGGGACAGGATTAAATCAAGTGCGATTCTGGATTACTATATTATTGATTGTAATAGGGTTTAACACGCATGTTATTTGGGGTAAAGAAAGCGATAAAATCTTTAAAACGCATGTTGAGGCAAGTATCATCAGTGCAAGCGATTTCAATGATGATGTTGATCGGTCTTTACTAGCCCTTAAAATCAAACTGGAGCAAGGGTGGCACACTTATTGGCTGAATCCGGGAGATGCGGGAGAGCATGCTTCGTTACAAGTTTCAATCAACCATGATAGAAAAATTATATTTCCAAAAATAGAATGGCCTGTTCCCAAGCGGTTGCTTGAAAAAGGTTTATTGTCTTACATATATGATGGGGAAGTTATTTTACCTTTTTATCTTCATATTCCAGAATCCTATCGTGCCAAAGATCTGCATCTTCATATCAAGGCGACGTGGTTGATTTGTGCCAATATCTGTGTTCCCGTGCAGGCCGAATTTACAATTGATCTACCAAAAGGAAAAATCAATCAGGCAAATGAAGCGATCTTAATTCAAAAAGCACTGAATAATAAACCCAGGCATTTGCAACATAATTTATTCATTACACCAAATGGAAAATTGTGGGGCAATAAAACAGATCCTCTGTTTGATCAAGTGCAGGATGCTTGGTTTATGCCAGAAAGATCAGGATTAATTGATCAAGATCAAAAACAGCATTTTAAAATCAATCCAGAATATTTTGAATTGAAATTGCCCCTATTATCAAAAAAACGACTTGATCACTCCTTAGCTGGTATCTTGGCATTGAAGAATTACAATGGCAAGATTCATTACTGGTCAATTCATCCCATAATTAAAAAGAAACCTGTCTCACATATTCTGAATCTATTTTTATTGATCAGCAGTGCCTTTCTTGGTGGGTGCCTGTTAAATTTCATGCCTTGCGTTTTTCCTGTCATTGCCATGAAATTATTATCCTTAAGTCGTTTGGGAAATAAAAACCGTGCCTATCAATACCGATCATGTCTGTCATACACGGCAGGGATCTTAAGCAGTTTTACGGGTATATCGCTCATATTTATAAGTCTGCGCTGGATGGGAAAACAGATAACATGGGGTTTCCAGTTTCAATCGGTTTCATTTTTGATAATTCTATGCTGGTTATTATTTATCATTGCCTTAAATCTTCTGGATGTCTTCACGATAAATTTTTCATTTTATTCAAGAACAAATTCATCCTCTTACCTTTCTGATTTTTTTACAGGTATTCTTGCTGTCTTGGTTGCAACACCTTGCACCGCACCATTTATGGGTATAGCTGTAGCAGCCGCCTTAAATAGTTCAGCCGAAAAAACTTTTTTTATATTTATAGGAATGGGATTGGGTCTATCCTTTCCCTATTTGCTATTGGTTTTTATTCCAAAATTGACCCGTTTTTTACCGAGACCAGGAATATGGATGGAAATATTGAAGCAATTTTTGGCATTTCCCCTATTACTTAGCTGTGTGTGGCTGGTATGGGTAATTTATCAGCATGATCAGTCTATATCTTTATTAACTGTTTTGTTAGGCTGTGTTTTAATTGGATTTGGAGCATGGTTATTGGGTAAAAATCAGTTATTGCGATATAAAACTGCTACACGTGTATTTCAAAGGGTTTCCAGTATCACGCTTATTCTGATTTTCATTTTGTTAGGGGGTATGATCACGGAAATGAATCTTGTGCAATCCTCTAATGAAACAGTGGAAAATAGGGAATATATGGTATTTTCATTAAAGAATGTTCAGCAATTGCAGATTGATCATAAAGCTGTATTTGTTAACATGACGGCAAGTTGGTGTCTAACATGTCTCGTTAATGATAAGGTTGCCTTATCCAACCGAAAAGTAAGAGACTATTTCCATCGTCATCATATTCAATATGTGATTGGTGATTGGACACATCACAATAATGAAATCAGTCGTTTTCTAAAACAGTTTGGACGGGAAGGGGTTCCACTTTATATCTATTATCCTGCCTATGGAAACCCCAGGGTGTTGCCCCAGATCCTGACCCCGGATTTGGTGATAAAAAATATTGAAAATGTTAAAAATTAAAAATCGAAATAATAATTACAAGTAGTGAAACAACTCATAAAGTGATAAATTGCCATTGAAAATATAATAATTATAAATGGATATCAAGGTTTGCACAAATGAAGGTAGGGTTATTCATTCCATGTTATATGGATGCATTGGAACCTGAAGTTGGTATTTCAACTTTAAAGTTATTGGAACGTTTTGATCTGGATATTACATATCCTTTTGATCAAACCTGTTGTGGTCAACCCATGACTAATACGGGGTGTCATAAAGAGGCTGCCGCGACTGAAACCCTGTTTGTGAGGAATTTCTCGCAATTTGATTATATTGTCATGCCATCGGGAAGCTGTACGCATCAGGTTCGTTCCAATTTTGATGCCATCGAACAGACTGATGAGGTAAAACATGTCAGAACGCATACTTATGATCTGGTTGAGTTTCTGCATGATATTCTCAAGATTGATTCTTTTCCCTGGGCGTTTTTTCCCTACAAGGTTGCCATTCATAATAATTGCAATGCATTGAGAGGACTAAGACATGCGAGCATGTCAGAATTAAGGGAACCATATTTCTCAAAACCCAGGGATTTGCTTGAAAAGGTAAGAGGAATTGAATTTGTTGAATTGACACGTCCTGATGAGTGTTGTGGTTTTGGGGGAACCTTTTCAGTTTTTGAGGAGGGTGTTTCAGCAAAAATGGGTCAGGATAAGGTTATGGACCAATATAATAGCGGTGCAGAATACGTAATTTCCGTAGACAGCTCTTGTCTCATGCATCAGCAGGGATGCGCGCAACGGATGAAAATTCCCGTGAAATATGCCCATATTGCACGCGTTCTGAATGGAGATCTACAATGAATGTCAATATTAATTCAGACGTGAATGATGTGGCGCTTCAACATGAAGTTGGTGCAAGGGGTGCGGTTGTCAAAGGTAATAAACCCATAGATCAGCTTGAAGCCGCCAATCGCTTTATCGCTGCGCAGGCCCACGAGAAAATGCATGATAACCGTTTATGGGATTTACGTAAAAAGCGTGATGCGCAAATGCATCTTATCCCAGAATGGGAGGAACTTAGACAGTTGGCTTCGGATATCAAGGAGCACACGCTTGATCATCTTGCTCATTATCTCGAAATGTTTGAAAAAAATGCCAAAGATAATGGTATTCATGTTCATTGGGCACAAAATGCTGAAGAGTGTAATTCGATTGCCATCGAGTTGATGAAAAAACGACAGACCAAAATTTTAGTGAAAAGCAAATCCATGCTTGGGGAAGAATGTGGTTTGCGAAAGGCTGTGGAAAAGGAGGGGATCAACGTAATTGAAACGGATCTGGGTGAACGGATCCAGCAATTGGACAATGAGGATCCAAGTCATGTTGTTGTTCCGGCTGTTCACAAATCCCGTACGGATGTTTCCAGGGTTTTTACCAGAACTCTCGGGGCACAGGCGGGCAATAATGATATACATTATCTTGCCGAAACCCAGCGCGAAACAAATCGCCCCTTGATCCTGAAGGCAGAAGCTGGCATGACAGGAGGAAATTTTTTGGTTGCTGAAACGGGTGCGGTGGTTGTTTGCACGAATGAAGGGAATGCCGATCTTTCTGCCAATACACCCGGGTTGCATATTGTAACGGTCGGAATTGAAAAAATAGTTCCAGGGCTTGAACATCTGGCAGTATTCATTCGTTTATTGTCACGTAGTGCGCTAGGTTCCCCAATAACACAATATACATCTTATTTCCGGGGGCCCAGACATCATGGCGGGGAAATGCATGTCATACTGGTCGATAATACGCGTTCCACCCGTTTAGCTGACAAGAAATTCAAGGCAGGCTTGAAATGTATACGATGTGGTGCCTGTATGAACACATGTCCCGTGTTTCGTCGTAGTGGTGGATTAAGTTATGGAAGTACCTATGCAGGGCCAATTGGTTTGATACTTAGTCCGGGATACAATGCCCATAAATTTCGCAACCTTCCCTTTGCCTCAACCTTGAATGGCAGTTGTTCCAATGTCTGTCCTGTTAAAATCAATATTCATGAACAAATTTTTGAGTGGCGAGAGACATTGGCAGAAAAGGGTGAATTGTCCCTTGCAAAAAGAATATTGATGCAGGCCGCCGGGAAAATTTTGGGCAATCCGGTCCTGTATAGGGCCGCGATAAAAAATGCCGATCGGGCATTGAAATATCTCCCACATTTTATTGTTTACAATAATCTCAATAAATGGGGAAAACAGAGGGACTTGCCACCTGCACCCAAGGAGACCTTTCATGGCTGGTATGAAAAGAATTATCTGAAAAAGGAAAGCGTTAATGAATAGTCGTGATATCATTTTGGGCAAAATTCGCAAGGCCTGTGTTGATGAATATGTTAAGCCTCCTTCTGTTCCCTTGTTTCACCAGAATGATCTTGATTTGATAAAAAAATTTAAGAAAGTTTTTGAGCGGATGGGGGGTGAATTACTGGAAAATCATGCCGATAATCCTTTTGAGTCGATTTATGAAAAACTTTCAAACGCAAAGAATATCTGTTCTGTTGTTAAGGAAATAAAGGGTGATTATAATATAACGGATCAAACGCCTCCGAATAGTTTGCATGATATTGACTATGCAGTTGTCAGGGCAAGTTTTGGTGTGGCTGAAACAGGATCTGTTTGTCTTACCGAAAAAGATCTGGTTGTAAATACTTTGGGTTATTTGCCGCAACATCTGGTCGTTTTATTGAACAGCTCCGAAATCGTGGAAAACCTGCATGATGCGTATGCACGTCCGGAATGGAGGCGAAATCATTATGCAGCACTACATACAGGTCCCTCGGCCACCGCAGATATTGAAGGGGTATTGATCCATGGCGCCCAGGGTGTACGTTCACTTTCCTTGTTATTGCTTTAGAATCTAGTATTTTTTGGAAATGGCTGATTGAGGCAGTGTTCCCAATACCCCAACAGGATATTTACCTTTAGTTGAAGAAACAGGTTGTGTATCATGGACTGGGGGTGCGGCAGATTCATTGTTGGGAATGCCATCAGGGAAAACAGCATTTAAATCTGCGTTTGAAGCAGGAGGTTTGTTGGTGGCAGGTGCTATATTCCTGTGATCGGGAGGGGACATATCATGTTTTACAGCGGTTGAAGATGCCTTATCATTCAAATCCTGTGTTTTAATTGAGTCTGAAATTGGTGTGCCTGTGGCATCAACAATCCAGGGCTCCAAATGATTGCGAATTTGATATTCTAGTTCCACATTGACATCTTGCATCATTTTTTGGGTAATATCATATAAATTTGCTCGGCTATCTAAGTCTCCCTTATTATGATCAGTCTGGTATGTATGATTTGTACTGACCTGAATTGAGCCAACTTTTCTATTATTGTTGTTATAAATATCGAGACGAATATCAATTTGCCCGTATACGGCATCATCACTGTTTTCTTGCAAAGAAGCTCGGCTGATTGTAAATATAGCCTTTCCGGATGTGCCTCTTGCTTTAAGACGATTATTAACCATGTTATTCAAGGCCATGGCGGGAGGGGTCGGGCTTAAATTGGAAATATCCCTTGGATATTGATTTGCGTTAGAATGATCCTGTATGCTTATTTGTCCAACATTCAGGAATATAGGGGTTAGGTAATCATATGTTAGTGGTGCATATTGAGTGGTATCTTTATGTGCACAAGCTGATAATATCACGACCGGACTAATCCATAAAAATGCAGATAAATAAAATTTAAATCGATATGATAACGATTTGCGTAATTCGAATGACATGACAACCCCCTGATATTTATAAATTCATTAATGCTGGTTACGTTAAAACAGGTTAATTGTACGTATATATTTAACCTGTTTATCATGATATAATCCTATTCCAAAATTTAGTCATGATAACAAATCTTTTGAAAAAATTATATCATATTACTATTCCAATTTTATGAATGATATAATTTGTTTAGAATAAAATATGACAATGATTATGATAAGAGAGTTAAAAGCTTATTTGTTTGAAACAATACGAAGAAATCATAATTTTATTAGGTGTTATTTATTAAAACAGTTTTTTATCTGTTTTTTGGTCATTTAAAAATTAAAAAGTGAATATTATAATTAGTAAAAATTCTATAGAATTCACATTTGTTTTTATTCAACAAATAGAAAATTTTAACATTATTTTGAATTTGCTTATTAATCGATATTATTTTTATTAGATTTCTTTACGAGAAAAAATAAAATCGTAACAGCAAAATTCGCATGTCATGATAATTTTTCCATTTTCTGCCATGCTATCAAGTTCATCTTTGGAAAAATTGTTCAAGACCTCTTGTAACCTTGATCGGGAACAACGACAACCATAAGCGACACTTTTCGGCTTGCCAACAGAAAATTCCAAACTGTTGAAAAGACGATAAAGTAATTTTTCTGAAGCCAGATTTTTATCAAATAACTCTGAAGCTTTTAAAGTGTTGGCTAAAATACATATTGTTTCCCATTCTTTTTCATCATTTTCAGTGGTTGGTTTCAAAACGATTGAATTTTCATGGGCAATTTTTTCAAGAATTAGGCCGCCAGCTTGCCATTTATTTTGATAGCATTCGCAATATAATTGAATTGAATAGGGAAACTGCTCACTATTTTCAAAATAGTGACTGGCCATTTCTGCAAGCGTTTCTCCTGTCAGTTCAACCATTCCCTGATAATTGTCTTTTTTGTCATGTTGGTCTATGGTCAGAACGAATAATCCTTTTTTCAAAAGAATTTTAGCTGATGCATTTTCGGTAAAATCATTTATTTTGTCTTTGTCATAACGAATATAGAAGCGTAGCTCGCCTTTATGGGTACAATCAGCAACCAACATTGACACGACTCCCTCTCCCTTGATTTGCAAAGAAAAGGATCCCTCAAATTTTAATGATGAAGCCAGGCCAGCAACTAATGACAAAGCTTCACCTCCCAGTTTGGTGATACAGTCTGGGTAGTTGTGGCGTTCAAGAATGGAATGAGCTACAGGTCCCAAACGAATGAGCCTTCCTCTTGCCGAAGGGAAGAAAAAAGGCGTAATTCCCTTGCCGTAGGTAATATCTGGAACATTGGGTCGATCATTATTGGAATGGTGAAGGTTTTTCATGGTTATCTTCTCAAGAAAAAAACGAATAGCCGAGAAATCTTTTTTGAAAAGATAGGCTAAATATTGTCTATTTCAAGAATGGAATTAACGGGAGCCGTAATCACGCCAATTATCACCCATCAAAGCCCAAATCAGAATGGCTTTATGTGCGTGAAGACGATTTTCAGCTTCATCGAAAATAACTGATTGTTTACTTTCAAAAACCTCAGCGGTTACCTCTTCACCGATATGGGCAGGCAAGCAATGCATGAAAATGGCATCATGTGCGGCTAGTTTCATTAAATCGAGATTAACTTGATAAGGATGCAATAATTTCAAGCGTTGTTGTTTTTCAGAATCATTATCAGACATGCTAACCCAGGTATCGGTAACAATACAATCCGCATCTTTAACTGCCTCTTTTGGATCTGTGGTCAGCTGAATGTCTGCCCCCATTTCTTTGGCCCATGACAGTATGGTTTTTGAGGGCAATAAATCGGGTGGGGTGGCTAATTTAAGAGTAAAATCAAATTGTGCGGCAGCTTCAATGAAAGAATTTGCAACATTGTTACCATCGCCAACCCAGGCAATTACACGTCCCTTGATAGGACCTTTATGTTCTTCAAAGGTCATGACATCAGCCATGACTTGTCCCGGATGCGAGGCGGGAGTCAGTCCGTTAATAACGGGAACTGAACTTAATTGTGCCAATTCGGTCAAATGTTCGGTACAGCCTGTTCGAAGAACTATGCCATCCACAAATCTTGAAAGAACGCGGGCAGTGTCGGCAATGGTTTCGCCCCGGTCAATCTGCATTGTACTGGTTGATAAAACAATCGGATTACCGCCCAGTTGATGAATTCCAACCTCAAAAGATACGCGCGTACGGGTTGAAGGTTTGGAAAAGATAAGTGCGATTGAACGTCCTTTCAGAGGTTGGGCAGGATGTGAGGGATATTTTCTATCTTCCTGCATTCCTTTGATTTGAGAGGCGAGGGTGATAATATCTCTTAAATTTTGTTTACTAATATCTTTGAGTTCTAAAAAGTGTTTTATTTTTTTTGATTGAGAAATAATTGGGTTATTCATAGAAATTACTCATTGAACAGATTTCAGGTTTTTACGTAATTGCTCTGCAGCATTTCTTAACCGGTGAATACCATTCAGGCATTCCTCCTTGGTTATAATTAGGGGAGGAATTATGCGAATGACATTATTTCCTGCCAATACGGTCAGTAGATTTTGCTCTAGGGCCGCATTTTGTATCTCGTTTGCAGGAATGGCTCCCTTTAATCCCAATAAAAGACCCTTTCCGCGAACTTCAGCGTAAATATCTGGATAAATCTCGGTTAATTGTTGCAGTTGTTCCTTTAGATACAGTCCTGTTTCCCGTATATTTTTCAGGAATCCAGGTTTCAATATGATATCCATAACTGCATTTCCAGCCGCACATGCAAGAGGGTTTCCTCCAAAGGTTGATCCATGCGTTCCAAAGGTCATGTGTTTGGCGATTTTTTCCTTGGCAAGAAAAGCGCCCATGGGTACGCCTCCGGCGATACCCTTTGCCAATGAAAGAATATCAGGTTCAATATCTGTCCATTGATAGGCAAAAAATTTACCTGTTCTGCCAACTCCGCACTGAACTTCGTCAAATCCTAGGAAAAGATCATTCTCATCACAGATTTGTCGCAATGCTTTTAGAAAATCAGGAGAAATAACAGTGATTCCACTTTCGCCTTGTATGGGTTCGATCAGAAATCCTGCCGTATTCTGGTCAATGGCTTCTTTCACCAGGTCAATATCATGTATTGGAATATGTTTGATTCCAGGTATTTTAGGCCCGAAACCTTCCAGATATTTTTGATTGCCTGTCGCATTCAAAGTTGCAATAGTTCTTCCATGAAAAGCGTGATTAAAACAGATGATATCTGTTCTTTCTGGATGGTTGTTTTTATATTGGGCGCGACGAATAGCCTTTATGACTCCTTCGTTTGCCTCTGCCCCAGAGTTGCAAAAAAACACACTGTCGGCAAAACTTATTGCTATTAATCTTTCGGCTAATTTTATTGCCTGAGGAATTTGGTATAAATTGGAAACATGAATGACTTTTTTTGCCTGTTCCGAAATAGCTTTACACAAAAGGGGATGATTATGACCTAGAGATGATGTTGCAATTCCAGCCCCGAAGTCCAGAAATCGTCGTCCATCAACCGTAAAAAGCCACACGCCGTTTCCATGGTCAAAGGCAAGGTCTGCACGATTATAGGTGGGCATCAAAGCGGAAATCATAATCTCTCTTGTCGATTTTATTGAAGGAAACAGACATAATTAATGATTGAGAAAAAAAAGTCAATTTATTCCTAATATAATCAAGGGTAATTGATTGGATAATGTTTAAAGGGAAGTGATGCAAATCATGTCAAACAGGATACAGCTTCCTGACTTAAAAGAGTATGCACTGAATTATCTTGCCCGTTATAATAATACCGAGGCGGGATTGGTTAAACTTTTAAGACAGAAAGTCAATCGTTGGATTAAGCAAATTCAAAAGGAGGACGATCAAGATTACGATGAAATTCTCAAGAAGGCATACGATAAGATTGATCAGATTGTCAATGAATTGAAGCAAAATGGCGGTATTAATGATGACAGATTTATTTTTTCCAAAATGCCATCCTTGATCCGTGCGGGTTGTTCCAAAAAACAAATTCAGGGACGTTTTATACAAAAGGGAATCAATCCCTCCTTAATTCAGTCCTCCTTGCAAGAATATCATGATGATCATCTTGAGCTGCTATCCGCTTTGGCCTATGCACGGAAAAGGAAGATTGGACCATTTCGTCAGCGTTTGTTAAAAAAAACAGCTGAACTGAAGGATCGTGAACAAATGATCCTTGCAAGGCGTGGATTTTCGTTTACAATCTCAAAAGAAGTTTTATCGATGACCCATGCAGAGGCAGAAGAATGTATCAATAAAATACGTTCTTTATAGGGGAAAATGAAATCAGGATTTTTTGTTCGCGTCTTAATTATGTTTTTTGGAATTCTACCTTTGCTAGCTGCCTGTGGAGGGGGAAGAAGCTATCATGGCTCCTTGCAATGTGCACCCTATGCTCGCAAGATCACTGGTGTTGAACTTCAGGGGGCAGCCTATAGTTGGTGGTATCAGTCAAGAGGGAAATATTATAGAACCAAAAGGCCAGAACCGGGGGCAATATTGGTTTTTCGTAAAACTTCCAGATTGCCTTATGGGCATGTTTCTGTCGTAAAAAAACTTCAGGATTCACGCACGATTATTGTTGATCATGCCAATTGGGAAGCGCAGAGAATTGATCACAAGGCGCCAATTATAGATGTTTCATCACGTAATGACTGGTCTTTGGTAAGGGTTTGGTGGGCTCCTACGGGAAAAATCGGGGTCAAGCGATATGCGACTTATGGTTTTATTATTCCCAACAAGTCGTGATCAAGGCAACAAAAAACCGCGTGATTTGCAATTTGGTGTTAAAAGTAAAATATAGTATGATAATTTTAATTAAATTATGATATTTCCTGTGTTTAAGTTAGAAAAAGTCGATTGAATTTTCCGAAAATTGTCTGCATGTGTAAGTTGTGTAAGGAATAAATATATTATGGGCAGTATGAGTATTTGGCATTGGCTGATTGTATTGATTGTGGTTTTGCTGGTTTTTGGATCAGGAAAGATTTCAACATTAATGGGGGATCTGGCCAAGGGTATCAAGATTTTCAAGAAAAATATTGCCGAAGATGAAACCCCTTCCTCACAAAGCAAGACAATTTTGCCAGATGTCGACAATAAAGGAGATACCTCTGTTTCCTTTAACGATAATAAGGAAAAAACCCCTGTATCATCCGAAACACAGAAATAAGGTTTTGTTGTTTCAGAAGAGGTTTTAGATTAATAACGAAAGAAAATTTGCCGTTTATGACGACTATCTATACAAACGGACAGGCAATTCCGCTATCAGCCCGGGGTTCTGTAACAGCTTTGGGCAATTTTGACGGTGTGCATCGTGGGCACGCTTATTTATTGGAGACTTTAAAAAAACAGTTCCCAGACCGTTCTTTATCTGTAGTAACTTTTGAACCTCATCCAAGACAGCTTTTCGAAGGCAGGGAAATTTCATTTCGATTGACGAATGCAGAAGAACGAAATGCAGCCTTGTCCGCTCTGGGTGTTGAAAATATTTTTCAGATAACATTTGATCAAGAATTTGCTGCGCTAGATGCAAAGAATTTTATTCATCAAATTCTTTATAAATCATTCGGGATTTTTCATGTAGCTTGCGGTGAGGGTTTTGTATTCGGGCACAATCGTCAAGGAAATACCGATTTTTTGATTTCTGAAGCGGATAAACTGGGTATTGGCGTTACGATTGTAAAACCTTTGCAGGAAGAGGGAACTGTAATTTCTTCCAGCCTTATCCGTTCCTGTCTGAAAAATGGAAATCCTGAAAAGGCTGCCCATTATTTGGGTAGGATCTGGTGCATTCAGAATATAGTGGAGCATGGGGATAAAAGGGGCAGGACAATTGGTTTTCCAACTGCGAATTTACAGTTGGGTGAACAGGTAGAGCCCAAATGCGGGGTTTATGCGATTAAAATTCGGCTGGCTAATGGGAGAATGCATGAAGGAGTGGCCAATCTCGGATACCGTCCAACAATTGGAAAACAGACCAGAGCCTGTCTGGAAGCCCATTTGTTTGATTTTAACCAGGATATTTATGGTCAAAAGATTACTGTTTATTTGTATCATTTTATTCGTGATGAAAAACGTTTTAGTGATTTGAATGAATTGAAAAAACAAATAACCCGGGATGCAAATAATGCGAAAGAATTTTTTAAAATAAAAAATGACTCTGTTAATTCCTTGTAAAAAAGAATTATTAATAATGATAAATTTTATTTTTTAGAAATTGGTTTTATTTTATAAAATCAAATATTGTCTTAATCTACTTTAATTTTACAGTTAGAACGAAATCATGGCTGAATCCAAATCTACCGACCTGTATAGAGATACAGTTTTTTTACCTTCAACCTCATTCCCAATGCGTGGGCGGTTACCTCAACGGGAACCTGAAATTTTGGAACGTTGGAAAAAAATAGGATTGGATGAGGCCATTATCCGGCAATCGGATCAACGGATTTTGGAAGGGAAAAAGGTCTTTACCCTGCACGATGGCCCTCCCTATGCCAATGGACATCTGCATATCGGACATGCACTTAACAAGATTATCAAGGATGTGATTAATCGTTCCCACCGTATGAATGGAGAGGTTGTTCGATATATTCCCGGTTGGGATTGTCATGGTTTGCCCATTGAGTGGAAGGTAGAAGAGAAATATCGCAAGGCAGGTAAAAACAAGGATGATATCCCGGTATTGCAATTTCGGGCAGAATGTCGCAGCTATGCCCAAAACTGGTTGTCAATTCAATCATCCGAATTTCAGAGACTTGGGGTTCAGGCAGAGTGGGATCACCGATATGCAACAATGGATTTCAGTTCAGAGGCAGCCATTGTTGAAGAAATTGGTCGTTTTCTATTAAATGGCGGTTTATATCGTGGCCTGCGTCCTGTTATGTGGAGCCCGGTTGAAAAAACAGCTCTGGCTGAGGCCGAGATTGAATATCACGATCATACATCGACAACTATATTTGTAGCTTTTCCTTTTGTCAAAGATCCAACCCCCCAGCATTTATTGGAAAATGTCTCGGCTGTTATCTGGACAACGACTCCATGGACAATTCCTGCTAACCGAGCCATAGCTTATAATAACGATATAACCTATCAGATTATCAGTGTTAAAGCTGTTGACGCTGATTCCCACGTGTCCATTGGAGCTAATTTTCTTATTGCACAGGATTTGCTGGCCTCATTTTGTGAACAGGCAGGTATTACGGAATTCAAGGAAGAGGCATCGCTTGAAGGAAACGCGTTGGCAGGTGCAGTTGCAGCGCATCCCTTGAGGGGAAAAGGCTATGATTTTGATGTCCCTTTATTAGCAGGCGAGTTCGTCACGACTGAAGCGGGAACAGGATTGGTTCATTGTGCTCCCGCACATGGTGAAGATGATTTTTATTTATGTCAGCAACATCAAATTGGTGTAACGGAACATGTTGAAGATGATGGGCGTTACGCTTCGGATGTCCCTCTATTTGCCGGTATCCATGTTTTCAAGGCGGCTGAACCTGTCTGTGAAGAGTTAAACTTATCCAGAGATGAGGCAAGGAATGCAAACAAACCATTTACTGGTCTTGTTGCCCAATCCTCCATCGTGCATTCTTATCCTCATTCCTGGCGATCACGGGCCCCGATTATTTACCGTGCTACCCCGCAATGGTTTATAGCAATGGATGATAATAGAAAAATTCGTGAGAATGCATTGTCAGTTCTAGAGGATGTTACATTTGTTCCCGCACAAATCCGTAACCGTTTGACCAGCATGATTGCCTCGCGTCCCGACTGGTGTATTAGCCGGCAACGTGCCTGGGGTGTGCCAATCGCCGTTTTTGTCAATAAGGCAACCCGTGAGGTTTTAAGGGATGCTGAAGTTATGCAACGGATTATAGAAGCTTTCAAAAAAGAAGGTGCAGATGCATGGTATGATTCTTCTCCATCGCGTTTTCTTGGTGAAAATTACAATAGTGAAGAATATGAACAGGTGTTTGATATTGTGGATGTTTGGTTTGAAAGTGGTTCAACGCATGCTTTTGTCCTGGGTAGGGACAAACTTGATTTTCCTGCGGATTTGTATTTGGAAGGTTCCGATCAGCATCGTGGTTGGTTTCAGTCATCGTTGCTCGAATGTGTGGGAACACGTGGAGTTGCACCTTACAAGGCCATTGTCACTAATGGATTTGTAATGGATGAACAGGGACGTAAAATGTCAAAATCCCTCGGTAATGTTATTGCACCCCAGAATGTCAATGATGAACTTGGCGCAGACATTTTGCGTTTATGGGTAATGAACTCTGATACGAATGAAGATCTTCGAATTGGAAAAGAGATTTTAAAACAGCAAGGTGAATTATATCGACGTTTAAGAAATACGTTACGTTGGGTTCTTGGAGGTTTGGAAGGGTTTTCAGATAAGGAAAAACTTGATTATGAAGATCTTCCTGAACTTGAGCAATGGGTTCTGCATCGTATTTATGAAATGAATCAGGTTATTCAAAAAGCTATTCATACTCATGAATGGGTTGGGGTTTATCCTGCTTTACACTATTTTTGTACAAGTGATTTGTCGGCTTTCTATTTCGATATCCGCAAGGATTCACTTTATTGTGATAAAAAAGAGAATATACGTCGTAGGGCGGTTCGAACCGTATTGGATGTTTTGCATAGATGTTTATGCACTTGGTTGGCACCGGTGTTATGCTTTACTGCAGAGGATGCATGGGCTGCTCGCTTTGGTGAGAATGCGACTGTTCATTTGGAAGAATTTCCTCTCATACCTGTGAAATGGTCGAATGATAATCTGGCAAAACGTTGGATTCAATTACGCTCCATTCGTCGTATCATTACAACGGAAATTGAAAATATGCGTCGGGAAGGGATTATCAAGTCTTCGCTCCAAGCTGCTGTAGAATTGAATTTTTCAGAGGAAGAAGCTGCCTTGTTTGGCCATTATGACTGGGCTGAACTGGTTATTGTGTCCCGGGTTGATATCAATATTATACCGGGTTCGGCATCTTTGTATTCAGTGGAAACCAAACAGGGTGGAGAGGGTCATGCCGCACCTCGTATTCGGGTAGCTACAGGACATAAATGTGCACGTTGCTGGAAAGTACTCGATGAAGTGGGAGACAATTCAAGTTATCCAGAATTGTGCTTGCGTTGTATCGATGTTGTTTCGTAATATTTGGTTTAGGGATTTTCATGAATAAAAATTCCGTTGTCGTGCAAGTTAATCATTTGAAAAAATGGTATTGGGGATTGGGAATGCTGTTTCTGATATTCTTGCTGGACCAGATCAGCAAATACTGTATTCTCAATATAGTAAATTTGCCCCAAAAAGGTTCTGTTCCCGTGATTCCATTTTTCAACTTCACTATGGTATGGAACAGGGCAATTACTTTTGGCATGTTGGACCAGTTTGGTTCATGGGGATCCGTTATTTTTTCTGTTTCCGCTTTTGTGATTGCGGCAAGTTTATTCATATGGATGATTCGTGCCCGTAAAATCTGGGTTATCATGAGTCTGGGTGCCATTGTTGGCGGAGCGTTGGGAAATATCTTAGACCGTTTGCGCTTTGGCGCAGTGGTTGATTTTATTCACTTTCATGTTGCAGGGTGGTCATGGTATGTTTTCAATGTTGCAGATAGCGCAATTGTTTGTGGTGTGATTATCTTGTTAATGGATGCTTTTTTTGGTTGGGAAGAATAGTTTAATATGATACGAAATAGATTCATATTATTAACTATTATTGCTTTTACGGATTTTGTTAAGGAATAAGACGGATGATAATGCGTAAATCAGGTTTGAAATTTTTATTGCCCATGGGATCCCTAATCGGTATTGTTGTCTTGCTTTCTGCCTGTTCCGGTCAGGATGTTTCCCGTGCATTTGGTATCAAAAGATCAATGCCTGATGAATATACCGTTACGACTCGCGCGCCTTTATCAATGCCACCTAATGATAGTTTGATGAAGCCTGATGAAAATGGAGTCAGACCTCAAGAACAGTCCATACGTCAGCAGGCACTGGAAATTCTTTCTCCCGATGTTGCCTTGGAAGGCATGAAAGATGTTCCAAGCCAAGGTCAAACCCGGTTGATTCAGGATGCCAATCAATCAGCTGATCAGGAGCGTCATAATGAGTTGGTCACGCAGAATGGTTTTGTTGATCAGGTCATGTTCTGGAAAAATGGCAAGCCTTCAGATTTGGCTGTTGACAGTGTGGCTGAAAATAAACGATTGCATAATAACTTGAGTTTGGGTTTACGTCCTGATGACGGGGCAACACCAACGACGACACAAAAATAGGTTTTTTGACAAAAGAGGGTTATAAAAAAGATTTGCAATTCTCCAAGTCATTATTAGAATAATGATTATTCGCCCTTTATCCGAACATACAGTTAATTTAATTGCTGCAGGAGAAGTTATTGAGCGTCCTGCCGCCGTTGTTAAAGAACTTGTGGAAAACGCGCTTGATGCAGGGGCAGGCAGAATTGAGATCAATCTTGACAATGGTGGTATTGATCATATTCAGGTCATTGACAATGGTTGTGGAATAGAGGCTGATGACCTGCCTCTTGCGGTTTCAAGACATTGTACTTCAAAATTGTTTGAAGATGATCTTGTAAATATTAAAACATTGGGATTTAGGGGAGAAGCACTGCCTTCCATTGGGGCCGCCGCCCGATTGAAAATTATTTCGCGTGTCAAATCGGCGGAAAGTGCGTGGCAGATCTCGGTTGAAGGTGGTAAGATTGTAAACCCCAGTCCGTCCGCTGGTCAAATGGGAACACAAGTTGTTGTAGAAGATTTATTTTATGCGCTTCCTGCACGACGTAAATTCTTGAAAACCGCTCGAGTTGAATATAATCGGTGTGAAATGATTATACAGCGTTTGGCCATCTCTCACCCCGATGTTTCATTCACTGTTATAAAAGATGGTAAGACCGTTTTGAATCTACCGATTCAATCGCAAAAAGACCGTATTTTGGCAGTGTTTTCTGATATTCATGATGAAGAACTGATTATGTTGAATTTCGATCGGGGGGATTTGAAATTATCCGGTTTCATCAGTGCTCCATCTGTAAATCGGGCAACAACAAATGGTCAAATTATGGTTGTTAATGATCGGCCTGTTGCTGATCCAATAATGCAAATGGCTATTCGTGTTGGTTATCGTCAAGTTCTTGAAAAAGGACGTTATCCTGTTGCCGTACTTTTTCTGCAGCTACCCTTGGATCAGGTAGATGTGAATGTACACCCTGCCAAAACTGAATTGCGTTTTGCTGATGAAGCTGCAGTTCGAGCCTTGATAATTGGTAGCATTCAAAAGAGTCTGGCTATTGGTGCGGGAGTTGCAAATGTTAATCCTGAATCTTTGCATGTTTTTCCCACCACACAATATCATCCCAAAAAAGCTTCTATTCAATATCCCGCGTATCAGCAAAGAATGGGTAAGAACAATAAAGAATTTTTTCAAGAAGAAGATGCATGTGCCGGGGACAGTTTTGAATTGGGAGCAGGATTATCTTTCAAGGATGTTGGCGATACGTTATCAACATTACCTGATAAAAAATATCAAAAAACTACTGCAACCTTGCCTTTGGGATATGCCGTGGCACAAATTTTCAAAACGTATATTGTTGCGGTAACAGAACATGAAGAATTTGTCATTGTTGATCAGCATGCAGCTCATGAACGTTTAACTCATGAGGCATTACGTCAACAGTATTTAGAGGCTGGAATACAAACACAGCCTTTACTCATACCGGAAGCAATTGAATTTTCTGCTGTTCATTATCGTTGTCTTATGGGTTTTAAGGACAGTTTGGCCGATTTGGGAATAGAAATAGAATCTTTTGGTGAAAAAACGATTCTGGTCAGGGCTTTGCCACAACTTTTGGGAAGCATTTCCGCACAGTCGCTTTTGATTGATCTTGCTGAAGAATTGCAGGATAAAGAACAGATGTCGGTGAATGATATTGAATCTGTCCATACCCAACTTGATGCTATTCTTGCCAGAATGGCATGTCATAACAGTGTAAGGGCAGGCCGCTCTTTGAATGAGGAAGAGATGAATGCCCTTTTACGTCAGATGGAGGCCACTCCAAGGGCAGGAACCTGTTCACATGGAAGACCGACATGGCTGAAATGGAGCAAAAAAGATATGGAAAAATTATTTCATCGCTCTTAATAAATTGATATTAAGGAAAAATTAATTTTAAGTAATATTGACAAAAATAAAAACTTTCTGGGCAATATGGTCAGAAAGTTGTATATAATCGAACAATTGTTACGTTTAAATAGATTAAAAAAGAGAATACCGTGCATTCAGTACTGCTTACATTAGTAACGTATTTGCCTTTGCTTGGGGCTTTGGTCATCTTTCTTATGCGTGGATCCTTTGAAGAGGTTGCACGTACTTCCCGTTGGATTGCTTTATGGACAAGTATCATAACATTTGGTCTGTCAATTGTTATGTGGAGTGAATTTCATCCTCGACACGATGGATATCAATTTGAAATTCAAAATTCATGGATTTCGGGATTTGGTGTTTCCTATCATGTTGGCGTGGATGGGATCAGTTTATTTTTTATTATCCTATCAACTTTATTGACCCTGATTGGAATAATGGCCGCATGGCAGATGATCACGGATCGTATCCGTGATTATATGGTTGCTATTCTGGTGTTGGAAACGACATTGGTTGGCCTGTTTTCCGCCCTAGATATGGTTGTATTTTACTGTTTTTATGAAGCGACCCTGCTGCCAAGCAGCATGTTAATTGGAATCTGGGGAGGTCCGAAACGGATTTTTGCCTCTTTGCAATTCTTTCTATTCACGTTTGCTGGTTCTTTATTTATGATGATTGGGATTTTGTGGATATGGGTGAATACAGGTACCACGGATATTCCCGTTTTAATGCACGCATCTTTCTCACCTGCTGTCCAGGGGTGGTTATTGCTGGGTTTTATCCTCGCGTTTGGAGTCAAATTGCCTCTCTTTCCTCTGCATGCCTGGTTACCAGCCGCATATGTTGAGGGTCCGGCGTCGACCACCTTGCTGGTTTCTGGCGTCATGTCTAAGGCAGGCGCCTATGGATTATTAAGATTTTGTGTTTTAATGTTGCCTGAGGCATCTCACCGTTATGCAATGCTGATTATGGGATTGGGTATATGTGCGATTATTTATGGTGCAATAATCGCTTATAAACAAACAGATATTAAACGGATTATAGCCTATTCATCATTTTCTCATATGGGTCTTATTGCCATAGGATTTTTCTCTCTGACACCAGAGGGAATTGATGGCGCCTTATTACAGGTTCTTACTCATGGGGTAACTATTGCTGCACTTTTTTTATGTGTTGCCGCTGTCACCTATCGTATTGGTACAAGAGATATCGAGGCGTTTGGAGGTATCGCTAGTAAAATGCCCAAACTGGCCTTGCTTGGAATGATCTTTATCATGGCCAATGTTGGATTGCCTGGTACGGGTTCGTTTGTGGGTGAATTGCTGGTCATGATTGGAGTTTTACATATATCATTCTGGGTTGCTTTCCTGGGAGGATCAAGCATGATATTAGGTGCTGTTTATATGCTGGTCATGTATCGCAATGTCATATTTGGAAAAATTGTTAATCCGGTTATCAATTCAATTCGGGATCTAAACGCAAGAGAAATGACAATCTTGGTACCATTAGCCGTAATTATCCTGTGGATGGGGATTTATCCAAACAGTTTCTTATCGGTTTTTAATCCGGTAGTGACTGCCTTTACAAATTCAGACCGTATAGAAGAATTGATGAATCATGGTCATATTGTGGCCGATAATATTAATAATATGCACAGTATTTTTGTTCGCTAAGATTTGATAGTCTAAGCGAATATATTTGATTAATACCCACGTTGCCTCTCTTGGCTTATGCGTGGGTTTTTTTTATGATTTATAGTGATTATTTTAATAATTTTTTTAAAAGGTAAATTATGATCAAATCTGTTTCTGGCGAAGTGGCAATTGGAATTGATAAAAAAGGATTGCGTCAAGAAAGTGATTCAATGGGAAAAATAGAGGTCCCTGCGGATCGTTATTGGGGAGCACAGACAGAACGTTCCTTGCATCATTTCAATATTGGTGGGGATGTCATGCCGCGTGAGGTCTATCATGCCTACGGTATTGTTAAACATGCCGCCGCAGAGGTGAATTGTGAAGCGGGCCGTTTGGATGAAACGAAGGCAAAAGCAATCATTCAGGCTGCTGAAGAGGCAGCCGAGGGTGCGCTTGATGATCATTTCCCTCTTTGTGTCTGGCAAACGGGTTCAGGTACACAAACCAATATGAATGTAAATGAGGTGCTTGCCAATCGGGCCATTCAGCTTTTAGGGGGGGAGATCGGTTCCAAAAAACCTGTTCATCCCAATGATCATGTGAATATGGGACAGTCTTCCAATGATAGTTTCCCGACAGCTATGCATGTCGCTATGGTAATGGAATTGGAAAGGCATCTTTTTCCAGAATTACAAAAATTACATAATGCCATTGAGCATAAAGCTAAGGAATGGATGGATGTTGTAAAGATCGGTCGTACCCATTTACAGGATGCAGTTCCTTTAACCGTTGGTCAAGAATGGTCTGGTTGGGCTGCTCAATTAAAGGAAAGTTTACATCGTTTAAAATCAGTAGAGAAAGAATTGTTTGAACTGGCTGCAGGTGGAACAGCTGTTGGAACAGGATTGAATGCGCCAAAAGGTTTCTCCAAGGCGATTGCTAAAAAAATCGCTCAAATCACCAGCTATCCTTTTGTAACAGCGCCCAACAAGTTTGCCTCCTTGGGTGGACTTGACGCTATGGTGGCCACGATGTCTGCGTTACGTGGCGTTGCGGTTGTTCTATTTAAAATAGCAAATGATACTCGTTGGCTCGCTTCAGGACCACGATGTGGACTTGGAGAAATTCATTTGCCTGAAAATGAACCGGGGTCGTCAATTATGCCTGGAAAGGTCAATCCGACTCAATGTGAGGCAATGATCATGGTTTGCATGCAGGTCATGGGTCTTGATGCTGCCGTTGCCTTTGCTGGCTCACAGGGTAATTTGCAGTTAAATGTAACGCGTCCGCTGGTTATCATGAATACGCTACACGCCAGCCGATTGTTAAGGGATGCAGCTAAAGCCTTTCGTGAATTTTCAGTCGAAGGGACAACATTAAATAATGCGCGTATTCAAAAATATATTGATAATTCATTAATGCTTGTTACAGCTCTGGCACCTGTCGTTGGATATGATGGGGCGGCTAGAATTGCACATATGGGGGATGTTGAAGGATTAAGTCTTAAAGAGGCGGCTTTAAAATCGGGATTGATTGATGAAAAGCAGTTTGACGAGCATGTAAAACCTCGGTTGATGGCTGGACATGGTGTTGAAGGTGCCTAAATAAAAAGATTTAATTTTCTAGGCATCGATAAAATGTTTTAACAACGAATAGAAAGGAATTTAATAATTCCTTTCCATGGCAGATAAAACGAATATTTATAATATAATTGAATTAAATATCCAGTAAATCAACAGAACCGGCATGTTCCTGTATAAATTGGAAGCGCATTTCTGATTTTCTTCCCATTAAATCAGAAACACGTGTTTCCGTGACTTCTTTTTCATCATGAGGAATGATGACTTTCAATAGGATACGGTGTTTGGGATCCATTGTCGTTTCCTTTAAATCCTTGGGTGGCATTTCACCTAAACCTTTAAAACGAGAAACTTCAATTTTACCTTTTTTTTGGTTCAACCTTGATAAATTATGGTCTTTATCCTTATCATCCATGGCATAAATAATTTTATCTCCTTGGCTAAGACGGTATAAGGGTGGTTGAGCCAGATAAATTTTTTCTTGAAGAATAAGTTCTGGAAGTTCTTGATAGAAAAAAGTCATCAATAAAGAAGCAATATGCGCACCATCAACATCCGCATCTGTCATGATAATGATGCGACCATAGCGTAGTTTATCGATATCAAATGCGGAACCTATGCCACAACCCAAGGCTTCTATTAAATCTTTTAATTCCTGATTATTATTTAATTTTTGATTGGAAGCACTTGCAACATTGAGAATTTTACCTCTCAAAGGTAAAATTGCCTGAGTTTCGCGATTACGGGCTTGTTTGGCCGACCCTCCAGCAGAATCTCCCTCTACGATAAAGATTTCTGTTTGATTGGTATTAGAACTTGTGCAATCGGTCAGCTTACCTGGTAATCTTAAACGTTTTGTTGCGCTTTTTCTTACTGTTTCCCGGTTTTCTTTACGTTGTAAACGTTCTTCAGCTTTATCAAGAAGGAAAGAGAAAAGTTGATCTGCCTGATTTGGATCGGCTGCCAACCAGTGATCAAAACGATCCCGTAGTGCGGTTTCAACAAGTTTGGTTGTATTTTTTGAGCTTAGTTTCTCTTTTGTTTGTCCCTGGAACTCTGGATCCCGAATAAAGATGGACAATTTTGCCGCAAGAGATCCCAGCATATCATCAGAAGTGATGATTGAGGATCTTCTATTGGACCGGTTTTCCCCCCATGTCCGAATTCCTTTTAACAGGGCATTTTTGAAGCCCTGTTCATGGGTTCCACCCAATGGCGTCGGTATGGTATTACAAAACGATGCCAAACCGCTTTCACCTTTTTCCAGCCATGCCAAAGACCATTCAATTTTGCCTGTATTTTCACCTTTTGAATCATTGGGTAAATTGACGTCACCGGACCATATAGGACAGATCAACTGGTCCGAGTCGGTTTCTTCTTTCAAACTGTCTTCAAGTCCATTAGCAAAATGCAGGATTGTTTCCCTTGGAATATCAGTGTTATTCACTAATTCAGGATCACACGACCAGTTTAGGGTGACACCTTTATAAAGAAACGCCTTGGAGCGACACAGTTTATACAACTGTTTCGGTGAAAATTGCAGTTTGCCAAATATCTCGATGTCAGGAATAAAACTGATTTGGGTTCCTCTGCGATTTTGTATATAACCACATTCAATTAATGGAGTAATCGGTAATCCGCGTTCATAGGTTTGTTTCCACAGTATCTTATCACGGGCAATTTCGATTTCCATCCAAGAAGATAGGGCATTGACAACAGAAGATCCAACTCCATGAAGACCCCCAGCAGTATTATAGACTTTATTGGAAAATTTCCCTCCTGCATGAAGCGTGGTTAGAATTACTTCCAGGGCGGATTTATTTTTAAATTTTGGATGAGGGTCAACAGGAATTCCGCGTCCATTATCGCGAATGGTCAATTTGTTATCCTGTTCAAGTTTTATGTGAATGGTGTTTGCAAAACCGCCAACGACCTCATCCATGGCATTATCCAATATTTCAGCTGCCATGTGGTGCAGGGCGTTTTCATCCGTACCACCAATATACATACCAGGTCGCTTTCTGACAGGCTCCAAACCTTCAAGAACCTCTATGTCTTTGGCGTTATAATCGCTGGTAACAGATTTTATCCCTTTTACATTTTTCTTGTCTGCAAAATGGGTTTTAGAAGAATTGTTTGAAGAAAATAAATCGCTCATATAAGTGTATTTCGCATAAAAACACGTTTTTACAAAATGTTTTCTTCATGACTCTTAAATTTTGAAATTATTTCTTGTGAACTGCCGCTTTGCGTGTGATTCGTCTTTTTCTAACGACTTTGCCTTTTTTATGTGTTGCAGGTGCCTGACAGATTTCATAAGATGCTGGTTGGAGAATATCTTTTGCCTCTGCATATTGAGACAATTCACTTGCCGTTTTCAATGGTTTGATTTCATCAAACATGGACATTCTTTGAATGCAGAAAATTGTTCCCGCTTTAAGTCCCTGAGAGGATTGTACGTTGGCTAGCTGTGTGATGTAATCATCATATGCTTTTTGATATGCCTTTCCTGAGCGTTTTCCGTAACTTGACCGGAAATAACCCTTCAATTTAACTTCCTCACTGCTAACAATCGGGCGGAATTGATTGATAAAGGCGTTATATTGATTTTGAGCCTGACATGAAAGGGCTGTCACCATTAATTCGCTTTTCAAGCCTTCTATGTTAAAAGCTTCGTGAGAAGGGGAATTATTGCAAGTGGCCGTTGAAGCCCATGATGGATTCGAAAACATTCCCGCAGCGATTAATCCAGAAAAGAGAAAGCGTTTAACTAATAGAGACATTGAGTGCTCCAAATCGGATATGAACTAAAAAGATTGGTTGGGTAGTTAAAAGAATATTGGATTTATTCTATAAAAGTTTATTGCAGTTGTATATGACATTATTAAATCGGATATAACAGGAATTGTACATAATGCAATAGTTTATATTCACATTTTGCAATAATAAACGAAAATAAAAAAGTTAAAATTCATCTAAAATATCATAAAGTTATTGGTGATTTTGTTTTTATCTGGTAGTGATCTTTGTAAGTGGATGTGTAATTGATACAAAAGGTAGGAATAAATTCTTACATCTTTTTTACCAATCCGGGTTTAAACTGATATTCTCATCAAGTTTGTAATTGTAAACTGCCAAGTTATAGGTAGGATTTAATAAATGGAGGCTAGTTTCGTGCGTTTGCGTTCATCTTTTATTTTGGCTTCATTGGGAATTGCTTTGGCAGCTTGTCAACATAATCAGCAACCAGTGGCCCAACCCGATAGGGAGGCTGCCAATCCTTTTAAATATTCAAAAAAATCATCTGTTTGTCAAATAACACCTATAGTCAAAGAAGCGGATGGAAGTTGGAAAACGACGATGACAGTCCGCAGCGATGATGGTCAATGTGAATTCAATGTTGTGCAACCTGACTCCAAAAACAACTTCATCTCTTTTGGTATTGCAACTGTTCCTGAACATGGCAAGACATTTGTTTATAATTATGATAAAAGAACCTATATAAGATACACGCCATCTTTGGCATATGCAGGAACAGATAGATTCATTGTCAATCTTTTACATCAGGATGGGGGCAATAAAACGGTTTTGTCAGTAGATGTAACAGTAGACAATACAGGTGTTCAGATTCCTAAACCCGCTATAGAACCCGCGAACAAAAATACGACCTCTCGAAAAAAGGTAACACGTCATAGAGCTGTCTCCCATCATCGAAAAACCGTAGGAAAAGCTAAATGATGATTTGAATTTGCCATTACGTTAAATAGTAAAATTAATAGCTGTGGGACGAGGACGCTTCATTCCTTTTTCCTCGGCTTTTCTGATGAGATCTTGCATCGTTATTGAAGCTATTTCCTTCATGATTTTTTGATCAATAGATTGCCATAATGGTTTGATAACTTGTTGAAAAAGTGGAAACGTAAATTCTTCATATTTTTCTTTTTCATCAACCGAAATGGCCTTAATGATATCAGCGATTGAAAGTAGTCTTTTTGGTTTAGCCAGATGATACCCACCTCGTGGTCCACGAGTGCTTTCCAAGATTGAAGCTCTGGATAAAAGTTGTAAAATCGGTTCAATACTTCTTTTGGGTAGTTTTGTCCTTGAAGAAATGTCAGAAGCACTTACGGTATTATTGTGACTTGAGTAAAAGGCGATATCTGTTACAATAAGAATAGCGATAATGGCACGATCTTGTCTTAAGAGCATTAAATATTTTTCCTAAGGTTTTAAAGAAATATTTAGTTAATTTAAAATTTATATCCTAATATTAATAGTATATAATAATTATTTAAGATGAAAAATAGTATTTTTTATAAATAAAATCTGTGATGTGGAAATATTTTGCATAAATAGGTTATTTATAGCGATTATTATCCTTAATCAACGAGTAATGGGAATTGTTATGACAAAAAATAATCGTTTTGGGTTGGCACAACCTAGAGGTAAAATTTATAATTCTTTGATTGATACAATTGGTGGGACACCGCTTGTAAGGCCAGGAAATCTAATAAAGCAGGATAATATCGAAGCTGATATTTTATTAAAGCTAGAATTTTTTAACCCTTTATCTTCAGTCAAGGATCGAATTGCCGCCGCGATGGTATATCAGGCGGAAGAAGAAGGGATTATTAGTCCTCATAAAAGTGTATTAGTTGAACCAACATCAGGCAATACAGGAATTGGCTTGGCATTTATAGCCGCAGCGAAAGGTTATCGGCTGATCGTTACAATGCCTGAAAAGGCATCGATTGAGCGTCGAAAAATGATGCGTTTTCTTGATGCGCAGGTTGAACTGACCCCAGGTCATCTGGGAATGGCTGGGGCAATTGCTCGAGCAAAAGAAATTGTAGAAAATACACCTCATGCCTGGATGCCAAAACAATTTGAAAATCCCGTGAATCCACTTGTCCATGAGTATACCACTGCGGAAGAAATCTGGCAGGATACGCAAGGAAAAGTCGATATTGTTGTTGCCGGTATCGGAACAGGTGGAACCATTACAGGAATTGCCAGAGGATTGAAGAAACATAATCCAAAGGTGGAGATATTTGGTGTTGAACCTGCAGAAAGTGCTGTTCTTAACGGAGAAGAGCCTGGTCCTCATGGTATTCAGGGAATAGGGGCAGGATTTAAACCAGGTATTTTGGATACCGATTTACTTAAACAGGTTCTGATGGTTTCAGAAAGTGACGCTCTTGCCACGTCAAGACGCGTTGCTCGATTGGATGGTATTCCTGTGGGTATTTCTTCAGGTGCAGCTCTGTTTGCGAGTATTCAGTTGGCAGCCCGTAAAGAAAACAAAGGTAAAGTCATTGTAACGATTGTTCCTTCATTTGCGGAACGTTATCTATCAACACCTTTGTTCAATGGATTGGTTTAAATCCTTATTTAAAACCGTATCGTAAGGGAAATCCGGAATATGTGATATTCCCTCCACGATGAAACTATTTAGCGTAAAATTATTTCCACACGTCTGTTACGTGCCTCCCTTACATTGGGTCCTGTTTGTACTCGCAAATTTTGTGATCCATATCCATGTATATCAATATTGCCGGCCGGAACACCATTTCGTATCAATTCGGATCTGATTTCCTTGGCTCTTTTTAGGGAAAGTTCGATATTGTATTTTTTTCCCTTAATGTCAGGACTAGCAGATGTATCTGTATAACCATTCGCTTCAATACGGGTGTTTTCCACGTTATTGTATGCTTGGGCAGCCTCTCGGACAATAAGTCGCGCTCGATTACTCAGGCTGTAACTATTCCAGTTAAAAAACACAAGATATAATCTTGATTTTCTAGCCTTAGGAACTACAGGGGTTTCATCAACAGGTGCTGCTGGAGGAGGGGCAGGGTTAAATTCATAACGTAACCCGAGTAAAATGGAATGGTTAAAATAGGTGGTTGTATCCCGATTGCCTTTAGTATGACCATAAGGATGGGTAATGTTTCTTCCTCCTTGGGTACCCCATACATCGGCGGTATGACTTTGGGGTGCCAGCATTGTCCAGAATCGATATTCTGTAATGAAGGACAATCCAACAATCCAAGGGGTTGGAAATGATAGCCCTCCAATTCCCTGGTAAGCGAATTGTCCGAATGTACCTCCCATGTGTTCAGTAAGACGATGATCCGAGGTGCGAAGTTTTACTCCATTCATTGTAGACCATCCATAACCAATCCCCGCACCGAAATATGGAAATATATAAGGGCTTCCCACATCCATATCAAAAAGGGCGTTAACCATAAATCCATAAGTTTGCTGGCGTCCCTCACCACGGGCTTTATAGGAACCGAGATTTTGATATTTCAAGGGATTGTTGCGATAATTTCCCTCCACTTCAACTCGAAAACCGTTTCCAAGACCATATCCTAGACTCGTTACTGCAGTGGCCCCTGGTGTATATTTATCGCGACCATCAGGCATAATGGGATTTTGACGCACAACTTGATCTTGATTGATACTAAGCCCGCCAGCACCCGTTACATACAAACCTTTAACCGGTTGTGCTTTTATCGTGATTGAGGGTATGAGAAAAGTGGTTAAACATAAAAGGGTAGAAATATTAAATATAGATGCAGCAAATAGAGGGAATTTCAAACTCATCTTAATTTTTCACTCCTTAAATCTAGCTATCAGCTGCAAATTGTTTTAGTAAAATATTCTTCGAACTGAAATACCCTTTTTTTAGTGAAGAAAGAAGTAAAAAAAATTTTTTGTTCGAAAAATATATCAAATGTCATTGAAACATCACATGGTTTAAATTTACTTGAATAGAAGCAATATACTATTTTCAAACTTAAATAAATACAAGAGAGCAATTTTTAATTGTTATCATTTAGCAATGTAATAATCAAAAAAAATATCAATACCGTGAAAAATCCAATTTGGTTGTCTATACAACTTAATCATTATCATTCGGGATCATATCAAGTGCTTTTTGGTAAAGCTTTGGGTTAAGAAGCAAATCATCGGCAATCTCAAGATCAATATCTGAACCGATGGCAGGGGGACAGGCATTTCTAATTTGAAGAATGTCCTTTGCTTCAACCGGAAAACGTGATTGTCTAGAAAAGATAACATCACGTGCATAGGAAGATTGATCATTAATTAATTCATTCATTTGTTTTTGAGTGAATTTAACTCCACGACTTGTGCATATTTGCGGAATGATGCCCAAGCCCTGGATTGGCCATCCCAAGGGGGCAATAACCCTGCTCCATGTAACGAAGAGCTCTCCTCCATCAGGTAATTGTGCAATGGTTTGTACAAGACCTTTACCCAAAGTTGTGCTGCCGATTACGACGGCTCTCTTATGATCGGATAACGCAGCGGTTAAAATTTCGGCAGCACTTGCAGTTCTGCCATCAACCAAAATAACAATGGGAACATTATTGGTTATGTCTCCTCCCTGTACTGCCCATACGTGATTGGACTCTTGATCTCGTCCTTGTGTCGTTGCTGCAATACCATGATCCAGCAATAATGCAGAGCTTGTTATGGCCTGTTGCAAAACACCTCCTCTATTTCCTCTGAGATCAAGAATCAGGCCCTTTAATTTCATATCTTGAACAGCTTGATCAAGATACTGATTGATTTCTTCCGCAGTGAAAGTTGAAAAGGAGGTTATTTTCAAAATAATTATGTTATCATTTGTAAATGCAAATACGGTCGCTGGTGGAACAATTTCTCTTTTCAAATGTACGATTCTTGTTTTTTTTCTACCGTGTGAGCCCAAGACAAGAGTCAAAGATGAATTGTTGCTGCCCTTTAGCCAGTTATTAATTGTATCAACAGATTGTTTATAGGTACGTTTGCTATCTATTTTATAGATACGTTCACTTACGTTAAGTCCTGCTGACCAAGCGGGACCATTGGTATTGATAGAGCTGATAACGATATAGTTTTTATCTTTGGAGATGGTAATTCCGATATTTGCCTCACCATCTCCTCGTTGATTACGATCCGTGGATGCAAAATTGGGAGCGACATATCTTGAATAGGGATCCATATGATCAAATAATTCATCAAAAAAAGCTTGGGTAAGACCTTGATTGTTTGCCAATTGAATTAAATTGGAATTTTCCCATCCCTTGGTAGAAATATCCGTTATGGTCTTTGCCCATTGGGGTATATCGTTATCTGCCGGCAAGGGATAGTTAGCTAGAATTTTTTGAGACTGTTGAAGAACAAGCTTATCTTCGATTTCATGAATTGATAAAGAGGGGTCAACGGCATTTAAGCCATTCAGTCCCCATAAAGACAATTCTTTTATCGTATGTTCTTCCAGTATTCTGGGTTGTAGAAAAGTCAATGCGGTGGCGATGACATTTTCGTAGCTATGTTGATTAAACGGGGCGATATCTTTTGGTTTTGTGGATGTAGTGGATTGTGCGTATATAGGGGTATAGGTATTAAATGCAAGAATTATATACAGACAATAAAATAAAGGTTTGTATTTTTGCAAAATGAAATATAGAAAACATATCGCATTTTGCGTCAGTCTAAAGGAACAGAAATGTCGTATTAGGAGGAAAATGATTGTTCTCCAAAGACAATAAAATATTTTAAATATAAGGTTAGCCAATATTAAAAAAGCTATAGCAACTTTAAGATTATTAAAACCTAAATATAAAAATAACAAAATCTGTCACGTAAAAAACACAATAATCTAGTTAAAAATCATATTATTTTTTTGTTTTTTTTACTGTTTTTTTCTTTTTTGTTGGCGTTTTCTTTAACTCTTTTCCTTTTTCTTCGAGAAGTTTCAATGCGTCCTCTAGGGTTGTATTATCTCCGTTATCACCTTTTGGTAGGGATGCAACAGATTTTTTATGCTGTATATAAAATCCGAAACGTCCTTTTCTTAATAAAACAGGTTCCTTATCTTTTGGATGAAGCCCCAGATTACGGATAGAAGCCATTTTTTTTGCAAGAACCTCCAAGGCTCGATTCAATCCTACTGATAAAATATCTTCATTTTTATCCAAGGCGGCAAAAATATTTCCCATTTTGATATAAGGGCCAAAACGTCCCAATCCGATTTCGATTTTTTCACCTGTCTCAGGATATTCTCCAAGTAATTTTGGAAAAGATAACAGAGCAATGGCCTGATCCAGGGTAAGTGTGTTTCCATCAATATTATTTGGAATAGCGGCACGTTTGGGTTTGATCTTTTTATTTTCAGGATCAGCCTCACCAGATTGTATATATAATCCGTAAGGTCCTTTACGAAGTGAGATTACTTCATTATTTTCTGGATTATTTCCAAGGATTTTGCTGCCTTCTTTTAAAATCTCATTATCTTCTTGATCAGCATTATCCAGACTTAACTTTCTAGTATATTGACATTCAGGATAGTTGGTACATCCTATAAACGCCCCATAGCGACCCAGTTTTAGATGAAGTTTGCCATTTTCACAGGCAGGACATTTTCTGGGGTCGGACCCGTCCGTTGTTTCGGAAAAGAAGTGAGAGCCAAGATCATGATCAAGCGCATCAATAACATCAGAGATTTTCAGTTCTTTTGTTTGCTCGATGGCATTGGAAAAATCGTTCCAAAAATCCTGTAAAACTTTTTTCCAATCTATTTTACTATCGGAAATTTCATCAAGTTGTCCCTCTAACGTGGCGGTAAAATCGACATCAACATAACGTTTAAAGAAAGATGTTAGAAAAGCAGTAACCAAACGTCCACGATCCTGAGGAATAAAATAACGATTTTCAAGAGTAACATAACCTCTGTCACGTAAAACCCCGAGAATGGATGCATAAGTGGATGGACGACCAATACCCAGTTCCTCCATCTTTTTAACAAGTGAGGCTTCACTATAGCGTGGAGGAGGTTGAGTAAAATGCTGACTAGGCAAAATTTCTTTGGTTTGAAGAGTCTCTTTTTCTCTTAAGGGGGGTAGGAGTGACCCTTTGTTGTTTTTATTTTCCGCCTCATCTTTATCTGTATCATCAAAACTTTCTGTATAAACTTTTAAGAAACCCTCAAATGTTATTGTTGATCCCGTTGTTTTAAAGCAATTTTCCTGCTTTTCATCTGTTATTGTTATGGAAATTTGATCAAGTTCTGCGGATTCCATCTGACTGGCAAGAGCTCTTTTCCAGATAAGATCGTAAAGCTGTTTCTGATCAGCTGTTAAATAAGAACTGATTTGTTCAGGAGTGAAATTGATATGTGTAGGTCGTATGGCTTCGTGTGCCTCTTGGGCGTTTTTTGCCTTACTTGTGTATTTGCGTGGTGATTTTGGTACAAATTTTTCGCCATATTCGGTATTGATATGATTACGAATGGCCTGAATTGCTTCATTTGCCATTTGTACTCCATCGGTTCTCATATAGGTAATCAAACCAACGGTTTCCCCCTTGACTTCAATTCCCTCATAAAGTTGTTGTGCGGTACGCATCGTGTTTTGTGCGCTCATTCTTAATTTTCTTGATGCTTCCTGCTGTAATGTCGAGGTGGTAAAGGGGGGGGATGGATTCCTTCTTGTTTTTTTTCGCTCTATGGTACGAACGCTAAACTGTTGATTATTTAAATATGTACAAGCCTCTTTTGCCAGATTTTTCGTGTTTAGATCAAATTGTTCAAGTTTTTTGTTTTTTAAATGGGTAAGTTTTGCCGTGAAATCCTTATTGGATGAAGAGATAAAAGTGCCATGAATGGTCCAATATTCTTTGGATTGAAAAATCTCGATTTCAGCTTCACGTTCGCATACAAGACGCAAGGCAACAGATTGGACTCGTCCTGCACTTCGGGATCCAGGTAATTTTCGCCATAAAATTGGTGATAATGTAAAGCCTACCAGATAATCAAGTGCACGTCGTGCAAGATATGCTTCAATCAAAGGTTGGTCCAGTTTCCGGGGATGTTGAATAGCGTATTGAACTGCCTGTTTGGTAATTTCATTAAAGGTAATACGCTCGACATTAATATTTTTAAGTAATTTCTTTTCATTCAGGATGGATTGGACATGCCAAGAAATTGCTTCCCCCTCACGATCGGGGTCAGTGGCAAGATAAAGTGTTTTGGCATTTTTTAAGGCCTGGGCAATCGCCTTGATCTGCTTGTTTCCACGTTCATCCGTTTCCCAATCCATGGCAAAATTTTCAGTCGGCCTAACACTTCCATCCTTCGGAGAAAGATCTCGGACATGCCCGAAAGAGGCGAGAACAGTGTATTTGTTTCCAAGATATTTATTTATGGTTTTGGCCTTGGCAGGCGATTCAACAACGATGACGTCTGTCATTTTCTCTCCAGACGGATTAGTAAAAATGAGTTCTTCAATTAGAAACAGAATACTATCTTTTCTTTAGTAAGAAGCAACTGCTATTTTGGTTTTTAATTAATTTTTTAAATGGATGTGATTTACATATTAAAACGAAAATGGAAAAAAAATTCAAGAATTCGTTTGATTTCCTCATTTTAAAATATAGCCATTATGGCAAAGAAAAATTTTTTGCTGGATTTCAAGCAAGGTAAGAGCACTCTGAATTTCATTGGTAGGGTAATGAACATTTCTCAAGATTAGATCGATATGTGTAGGAGTGGCAGAAAGCAGGAAGAGAATATCATCTTCAATTGTTCTTGAATTGTTTTTATCAGGTATATTGACCTGTGGAGGATTCTTGTTCTGGAGGGATATGTTTTCAGCTGCGGGAGAATAGGTGAAAAGATCTGTATTGGAAGGGGTGTTTTCTTGGATAAGGGGATGGGGGAGTTCGGATATTATATCCATGGCATTTTCTGTTAATATAGCCCCCATTCTAATCAAGTTATTGCTTCCTTTACAACGTGGGTCAATGGGAGATCCTGGTACTGCAAAAACGGGACGGTTATAATCAAGCGCTTGTTTAGCCGTGATAAGACTGCCGGAATGCTGGGCAGCCTCAATGACAATACATCCCCAGCTCAATCCGGCAATAATACGGTTTCTGCGTGGAAAATGCATGGCTTGAGGTTGGGTTCCAATAGAAAATTCAGTTAAAACAACTCCTTTTTCTGCTATTGATTTTTGAAGGTCTTTATGTTCTGTTGGATAAAATATATCGATTCCACAACCAATTACGGCAATGGTGAAACCTGTGTATAAGGCTCCTTTGTGAGCTGCTTTGTCAATACCTCTGGCTAGACCAGAGGTTATGCCAATTTGATGTGCGGACAGATCAGCCGCAAGATTTTCTGCCATTTTAATGCCATGTATAGAAGCATTACGTGCTCCGACAATAGCAACATTTCTCTTTTTTAATAACTCGATATTGCCCATGGCAATCAAAATAGGAGGGGCATCTTCAAGCATATCAAGCAAGGGTGGATATTCCAGAGTTCCACGAAGAACGAATTGTCCCCCCAATTCAAGTGTTTGATCAATTTCTCTATGAAGTATTTTATTATCAGGAACTTGAAATTTTTTTGTTGAATCTTTTGAACGTTTTAATTTTGGTAAAATTTCCAAAACAGCTTCAGGGGTTTGATAATGGTCAAGTAATTGTCGATAACGAATTCCACCGATCCCTTCCGTTCTGGCAATTTTTAAATATGGAAGTAATTGTTTTACAGATAGGGTGGAAGATAATGGTTTCTTGGACATTTAACTTAATTTTTTTGGTTTTTTTTACCAATCCGAGGTTCTGTACCGTTGCTGAGACGGTATATGTTGGTTCTATGACGAAAAAATATGAGTAAACTTATAAGAAGGGCGGGAAATAAAAGAGGGGTTTTAAGATCAAGATGATTGAAAATCATAATGAATAAAGGCCATGCAACAAATGCGGACAACCCTCCTATAGAGGAAATTCGGGACAGTCTGGCGGCAAGTAACCATACAATACATGATAATAGGCCAGCAATAGGTGTTAAGGCAAGGCTGACACCTAACCCCGTAGCAACACCTTTTCCACCTTTGAAATTTATCCAAACGGGAAAACAATGGCCGACTACTACAAAAATTGCGGCAAGTGATTCGGCTTGAACTGTATAGTTAATGGCAAAAATATAGGCACACCATATTGCAAAAGAACCTTTCCCCATATCGAGTAAAAGAGTTAAAACCGCTAGTTTTTTTTTGCCTGTACGTAAAACATTTGTGGCGCCAATATTGCCTGAACCGATTTGGCGAATATCTCCCATTCCACCAATATAGCTAACCAACATTCCAAAAGGAATGCTGCCAATCAGATAGGACAAAAAGATAATGCCTGCCATTAATGTCCATGCATATTGGGGTATATGCCAAATCATAGGGTCTCTCTTTTGTAAATACAGCGTCCCATTTTCCAGGTTCCAAGGACGACACCTGGAAGGACACGATTGTCAAATGGGGTGTTTTGAGCCCGTCCTGGTAATTTTCCCGCTTCAACCTGCCAGGTTTGATCCGGATCAAACAAGCATAAATCTGCAACATTTCCTCTGGCAAGCGTTCCGATAGGTTGACGCAGGATTTTCGCAGGATTGTTACTTAAAAGTGAAATAGCCTTTGCGAGGGGCAGATTGCCATTTTTGACTTGAATAAGGGTAACACTTAAAAGGGTAACTAGCCCTGTTCCGCCCGGAGCCGCCTCTGCAAAGGGTAAACGTTTGTCATCCACATCTCTTGGAAGATGATCCGAGGCGATTGCATCAATGGTTCCATCTGCCAATCCCTGACAGATTGCAAGACGATCCGCTTCGGAACGGAGTGGTGGGGAAAGTTTGGCATAGGTTCTAAAATCACCAATGGCCTCTTCATTCAAGTCAAAATAGACCGGGGCGGTATCACAGCTGATATTCAATCCCTTTGATTTTGCCTGTCGAATTAGATTAAGTCCCTCCGCGGTGGAAATATGTCCAAAATGTAATCGACAATTTGTTTGTTCCGCCAATCGTAAATCACGGGCAATCATAATTGCTTCAGCCGCAGTTGGAACAGAAGGCAAACCAAGTCTTGTTGCCAGCTCTCCCTGGGTAGCACTGCTATTTTTGGCCAGACTGGGATCTTCGGGATGCTGAATGATCAATCCGTCAAATCCACTTGCATAGGCCATGGTCTGCATCATCAAGCGGGTATCTGCAAGCGCCTTGTCTCCGTCCGTGAAACCAATGGCGCCAGCCTCTTGAAGCAAGCCTATCTCTGCAAGTTCCTTTCCCTCACAACCAACAGTTAATGCACCATAAGGAAGAATGGACACCGATTTTGTTATTTCACCCTTGGCCTTTAGCAGGGTTACCAACGCGGGATTGTCGATGGCGGGGTTACTATTAGGTAGAATCGCCATGGTGGTTATCCCACCTGCAGAAGCCGCTTCTGCTGCGGTAGCAATGGTTTCCCGATATTCAAATCCAGGCTCTCCCACGGTTACCCGCATATCAACAAGACCAGGACAAAGAATGGATCCTTTTCCATCAATGACGTCGCAATCTGATGGTTGCCCTTCTGTTTCCAGAAGATCTATTCCGGCAATTTTATCATTTTTGACAAGAAGTTTTCCCGGTTGATTCAATCCTGATTGAGGGTCAATTAAATGGACATTGGTGAAAAGAATTGGTTTCATGGCTGCGCCTTTATGTGAGAGAATTTTTCAAGAACTGCCATTCTTACGGCAACACCCATTTCGACTTGTTCCTGTATGACGCTTTGATGTGGATCATCGGCAACATGACTGTCAATCTCTATTCCCCGGTTTAATGGTCCGGGATGCATGACCAATGCATTTGACTTTGCAAGGTTTAACCGTCTTCGATCCAGTCCAAAGAAACGAAAATATTCACGGGTACTTGGAATTAATCCAGCACTCATTCTTTCTCTTTGAAGACGCAACATCATGATAACATCAACATTTTTAACCCCTTCATCCATTGAGTAATAAGGGGTAGCACCCATTTTAGCGATTGTTGAAGGCAATAAGGTCCTTGGACCAATAACCCTTACATTGCAACCCATTGTGTTAAGAAGGATTATGTTTGAACGGGCAACTCGGCTATGAGCTATATCTCCACATATTGCAACAGTCAAACCTGTCAATTTTCCAAAGTGGCGACGAATTGTTAATGCATCAAGCAAAGCTTGAGTGGGATGTTCATGAGTTCCATCGCCGGCATTGATGACACTTGCATCGACTTTTTGGGCAAGAAGCGCAGGAGCACCAGATTGTGCATGTCGAATGACAAGCAAATCAGCTCGCATAGCGTTTAAGGTATAGGCCGTATCCAGTAATGTTTCCCCCTTGCTGACCGAAGAAGTGGAAACGGACATGTTAATGACATCAGCACCCAGACGTTTCCCCGCTAGTTCGAAAGATGTACGAGTGCGGGTACTATTTTCAAAAAACAGGGTGATTAACGTACGTTCTCTCAACAGATTGCGAGGGGTCTTGCGAGAACGGTTTAGTAAGGCATAGTTTTCTGCCCGGTCCAGTAATATTTCAATTTGGTCTTCGGGAAGTCCTTCTATACCAAGAAAATGCTGTCCAAAGGAATTAACCATTAATTACGGCTCCTAATCTAGCCAAAACCTCATTTTTGCCTAATGCGAGAAGTGTGTCATCAATTCCTGGCGACATGGTGCTTCCCGTTA
Source organism: Commensalibacter sp. M0133 (assembly GCF_016101485.1). Classification (NCBI taxonomy): domain Bacteria; kingdom Pseudomonadati; phylum Pseudomonadota; class Alphaproteobacteria; order Acetobacterales; family Acetobacteraceae; genus Commensalibacter; species Commensalibacter sp. M0133. Next base: position 680,864 of record NZ_JACFQI010000001.1, on the reverse strand, counting down.
CAGCCGCCCGTAAAGGCTGGGCAACTTTACCCAATTTCAGGTTTTCCTTTTCAGCAAATGCATGTAAACAGATATTGATAGACTCTTTTGTGAATTCAGGTAGTTTATTCAGTTCCACGACAAGTTTACTTAACAAGGCACAGTTATTTTCATTCAATAATTTTTGTGCCTTGTCCGTAAAATTTAATGGAATTGACATACAAAGGAAAGAAGCATTTTCAGCCAATTCATTCAGATTTTTGGCGCGTTCTTTCAATCCAGGCATTAACAGTTTGATTTTCTGTTCATTATTCTGGCTTAAATCAAGGTCTTTCCGTCCCTTCAAACGAGACAATACATCTTTGGTTAGTCTTACATCATCTGCCTGTCTTAACCAGTATCCATTAACATGTGTTAATTTGGCATAATCCATTCGAGATGGAGAACGGCCAACACCATCCAGATCAAATAACCTAATTTGATCTTTCCGACTGAGTATTTCCTCATCTCCATGACCCCAGCCTAATCTAAGCAGGTAGTTACATAAAGCCTCAGGCAAATATCCTTCATCACGAAATTCAACAACCGAACTTGCACCATGTCGTTTGGACAATTTCGCACCATCGGGACCATGAATAAGGGGAAGGTGGGCAAATTGGGGAATATTCCATTCCATCGCGCGATAGATCATTAATTGTCTAAAACTATTGGTTAAATGGTCATCGCCACGAATGACATGGGTGATATTCATGTCATGATCATCGCAGACAACAGCGTGTTGATATGTTGGGGTTCCATCAGCGCGTAGGATAATCATGTCATCCAGTTCGATATTGGCGACGGTGACCTCTCCTTGAACAAGGTCTTGAATAACGGTTTCACCTTCTTTGGGGGCCTTGATGCGAACGGTATAAGGTGCATTGGAGGGTGCCTCGGATGGATCACGGTCACGCCAGTATCCGTTATAACGGGGAGGTTTTCCCTCAGCCAGTGCCTTGGCACGCATTTGAGCCAAATCCTCTGGTGTGCAGAAACATTTATAGGCTTTTCCTGTCTCGAGAAGATGAAGGGCGATTTCCTGGTGTCTTTTAATTCTTGTCGATTGAAAAACAGGCGGTTCGTCAGGTGTTAACCCCATCCATGCCAGTCCATCAAGAATAACATCAACAGCTTCTTGAGTGGAACGCTCTCTGTCAGTATCCTCAATCCGTAATAAGAATTCGCCATGATGATGTTTGGCATAAAGATAGTTGAATAGTGCAGCGCGAGCATTGCCAATATGAAGCAATCCCGTTGGACTTGGAGCAAAACGTGTACGAACGGTCATGGGTATCTTTCTTGCACGTAGAATGAAAAGTGAATTGAAATAATGTTTATATTAATTATTAAAAATAAAGATATGAAGTCTAGAAAAAAAATATTTTTATGGAGTTTTTGAACTATCTTAGACAGCATAAAAAATGTCATTGCTCTGTTGGCAAGGGAAACTGACCATTCGAAATTATGGATGCCTGTGTTATTGGGTCTTGGAAGTCTGATTTATTTCACTCTTACGAGCGAACCAGATTTATCATATGGTTTTATATTTTCAATATTCGGTTTGATAGGAATGGCAGTCATTCGATGGCGTTATCCCCTTCAACTGAATCTCTATATTTTTCACTGTGTTGTTTTTTTATTGGGATCAGGGTTTTGTCTTGCATGGTTACAAACACATCGACAGGAACCTTTTTACCGTTTGCCAACGCATGCGGCCACAATGAAAGGAAAAATTCGTCGAATAGAGATTTTATCAAGTGGAAAAACCCGCATTTTAGTACATCATGTTCATTTTTTATCATATCCAGAATCTGAACAGAAAGAATGGCATCGATATATTCAAATTACATTATTCCGTACCGATCATTCCCAATTTAATGTCGGAGATTGGATAGAGGTTAAAGCGATGCTGAAGCATCCATTTCCTCCAGTTAGAATGGCGAGTTATGATTTGCAATTTCATGATTGGTTTAAAAATATTGGTGCTTATGGATATGCTATCGCTCCTATTAACGTAATTAGAAAAAGCGATAAAACCTCAATACAATTGATACGTGAAAAAATAGCCTGTCGTATCAGGATTTTATTGCCTGGTGAGACTGGTGCAATTGCGCAAATTCTATTAACCGGAATTGATGCGAATTTATCTCAAGAAAACAGACATGTTTTTGCTGTGGCCGGACTGGCCCATTTATTGGCCATTGCTGGTCTGCATCTGGGAACGGTGATGTTGATTGTTGGCGGTACAGTACGCTGGCTTTTATTGCGAAGTGAATATATTGCCTTGCATTGGCCAGTGAAAATGATTGCGTTATCAATTGGATGGATTGCAGGTTGTATCTATCTTCTTCTTACAGGATTTCATTTGCCGGCAATTCGTAGTCTGATAATGGCAAGTTTGATCGTTTTCGCCCTGTCTATGGATCGTCGAAGTTTATCAATGCATAATTTGATGCTGGCAGCATTGATGATTTTGATTTTTTCACCCTCATCGATCATGAACGTATCCTTTCAAATGTCTATGGCAGCTGTGATGGCTATAATTGCAGGATATGGTTGGGGATATGACCGTTTTTTAAAAAAATCCAAGAACACTTGTGGTTTAAAAAAATTTTTTTTCTATATTTTGGAGGCTGCATGGATCAGTTTCCTGGCTGGCTTGGCAGTATGTCCAATTGTTATGGCTCATTTTCATGAACTGAATTTATATTTTATTTTGGCAAATTTGATTGCGGTTCCTGTAACAATGTTTTTGATCATGCCAACTGGATTACTATCCCTGGTAACTATCGGGACAGGAATTGATTATTATTTTTTACATTTGATGGCGTATGGAATTAATTTGGTAATTAATACAGCCCGAATTGTTAATGATTTCCCTTATGCGGTTATATGGGTTAAGGATATGCCTGGATGGGGGTTGACATGCTATTTTATTGGATTATGCATTATCTGTTTATGCGTGACTCGATTAAAAAGTACCGGCATTCTTCTGATTACGATAGGGATTATATCCTGTTTATGGGGTAAAAATCCTGATCTGGTAACATCTGCGGATGGACAAATGATTGCCATTCGACGAACTGGGTTTATTTGGGTAATTTGTCAGCATGGATGCAACAAATATACGATTGAGGGATGGAAACAATACTTGGGTGTATCAAAAGTGAGAATTCAATTTTCTCACAATCATGACAGAAATATTCTTTGCAAGGATTTTTATTGCAAATTGCTGGATGAACATGTTTTGATCATATTAAAAAAACCTGAGAATCTCTTTTTCCAAGCTGAAATATGTCATGCTATGCGGTTGGAAATTTCTTTATTATGGGAACAGCGTTTATGTCCTGATATATCATTTGTTGATAAAGAAAAAAACTGGGTATATGGATCACATAGCATATGGTTGAATTCAAACAAGATCAAAAATGATTTGTCATTAAGAGGCAATCGTCCATGGGTTATGGAACCAATTCAACGTGGTATTCCGAATTTACCCGAAGCTTTGAGTGAATAAATCAAAACGGACTTATGTTTTTATCTTGGTAATGGCATATTTGCACAACAGGACAGTGCCAGCATTCAGGTTTTTTAGCCTTACAGCAATAGCGTCCATGTAAAATCAACCAATGATGTGATTTCGCAATCAATTCTCGGGGAATATTTGTTACTAGATTTTTTTCAACATCGAGGGGTGTCTTGCCGGAAGCTAGACCTGTGCGATTGCCTATTCGAAATATATGCGTATCAACTGCCATGGCAGGTTGATCAAAAGCAACACTTAATACTACATTTGCTGTTTTTCTTCCAACACCGGGTAAAGCTTCCAAAGCCTCTCTTGTTTGCGGGACTTGCCCATTATAATTTTCGATCAATTGTTTGGAAAGCGCTATAACATTTCGGGACTTGGCACGCCATAAACCGATGGAATTGATAAAGGGAACTAATTTTTCCTCACCAAGAGCAACCATTGCTTCAGGTGTAGATGCAATCTTGAACAATTTATTTGTGGCTTTATTAACAGATATGTCAGTTGCCTGAGCCGACAAAACAACGGATACTAAAAGCGTGTAGGGTGAAGAATAATTCAGTTCAGTTTTAGCGTCCGGACGTGCCTTGGCAAGAAGACGAATGAATTCCTTGATTTCTTTCTTATTCATTGCCTTTGCTAAAGGTGTTTCTTTATCTGCTTTAATAATCATGGAAAAATTTTAATTAAGCAAATGGTAACTTTTTCCCACCAAGAATATGAAAGTGAAAATGGAAAACTTCTTGGCCGGAATTCCTGCCAATATTGCTGATAATGCGATAACCATCTTTGTCAAGACCCAATAAATTGGCTACATGTGCAACAGCCTTGGTAAAAGCCACAATTTCCTCGGGGGCTGCACGTTGAGAAAAATCAGCATAGGAGGTATAAGGGTTTTTGGGAATGACCAAGGCATGAATTGGTGCCTTGGGGGCTACATCGTGAAACGCCAACACATATTCATTTTCATAAATTGTTTTTGCTGGAATTTCTTTTTTCAAAATTTTAGCAAATATATTTTGAGAATCGTAACGAACTGAAGTTGAAGCCATTGTTTCACCTGTTATTTTGAAGATTTTAAATTACGAGAAGCCTTTTCCTCGATCCCGCTTATTTTCTCTCTTTTATGAAGTTCCGCCCAAACATCTTCAGGCGATATATCTGTTATAACCCACATGGCCAACAAATGATACAAAACATCGGCACTTTCACTGATCAGGTTTTGTGGATTTTTTGTGGCACATTCAATCAGGCATTCAACAGCTTCTTCACCGAATTTCTGTGCAACCTTGTGTGACCCTTTTTTCAGTAATTTGGCGGAATAGCTTTTTTGAGGGTCATTATTTTTTCTTTCTTCAATCTTTTTATATAGACGATCAAGAATTTCACCATTTAGATTGGATTTCATACCTTGTTTCCTTTATTAAATACAGATCAGGAAAGGCGGACGGGAATGTTGTTTCCTGCCAGAGACTTTTTTACCTGCTCAATCGTAAATTGGCCAAAATGAAAAACGCTGGCTGCAAGTAATCCTGTTGCTCCTGTTTGTGCGCCTTCGGTAAAATGTTGTAATTGACCCACACCCCCCGAAGCAATCACAGGGACATTAACATTACTGTTAATTGCTTTCAGAAGATCAAGATCAAAACCTTTTCCCGTACCATCACGATCCATGCTGGTAATTAAAAGCTCACCAGCACCACGTCTGGTCATTTCCTTTGCCCATTGAATGACATTAATACCCGTTGGATTACGACCACCATGACTGTAGACCTCCCATGAACCTTTATTATCAGATCGTGCGTCAATAGCAACAACGATACATTGACTGCCAAATTTATTAGCTCCATCATTAACAAGATCCGGATTTTTAATGGCTGCGGAATTAATGGTGCATTTATCCGCTCCTGCTAAAAGAAGCGCACGTATATTGTCCGGTGTACGAATACCCCCGCCAACAGTCAAAGGAAGAAAAATTTTTTCCGCTGTACGATTCACCACATCAATGATGGTGTTTCTGTTTTCATTGCTTGCGGTTATATCCAGAAATGTCAATTCATCGGCACCTGCCTTATCATAAACCAATGCCTGTTCAACGGGATCACCGGCATCACGTAGGGAGACAAAATTGACTCCCTTGACCACACGTCCGTTCTTAACATCAAGACAGGGAATGACACGGGTTTTCAACATGTTTCCAACACCTTTAAAGCGTCATTGATCCGAATGCGTCCATCATAGAGGGCTCGACCAACAATTACCCCCTCTATTCCTGGCTCCTGATTGGCAACGTTTCGTAATGCCTCAATATGTGCAAGGTTACCAATGCCTCCACTGGCGATAATCGGTATCTGGAGATGATGGGCAAGATTGGCAGTTTGTTCAAGATCAAGTCCGGATAACATGCCATCTCGTTCAATTTCAGTAAAGATAATGGCAGAAGCACCGCTGTCCTGTAAACGTAAGGCGAGGTCTAGGGCTTTCATTTCAGAGGTTTCCGCCCAACCTTCGGTGGATACATATCCTTTTTTGGCATCAATACCAATCACGATTTGACCAGGAAAGGATTTGCAGGCCTGATAAACTAGTCTGGAATTTTTAACGGCGACACTACCGAGAATAACTCTTTTTATGCCCTTATAAAGCCAATATTCGATAGCATTTAGGTCCCGTATTCCACCTCCAAGTTGAACAGGCACCTGAGAATTGGCAAGAATGCTTAAAATAGCTTCTGTATTAACAGATTTTTTTGCAAAGGCACCATCAAGATCAACAACATGTAACCATTTACAACCCTGATTATTCCAGTTTCGAGCTTGTTCACCGGGATTGTCAGAATATATTGTTGCCTGATCCATTTCACCCTGACGTAATCGAACACATTGACCATTTTTCAAATCAATCGCGGGATATAATGTTAGGGGATGGACTGCTGAAGAAAAGCTGGACATAAATAAGTTACACTTCATGAAGTTAAAATTATGGTAGGTTCAAAAAGGATTTATATAAAAAATATCCCCTGAAAATTTGCCCGTTGATTTTTCGATAATAAGGGTGGGTTGCCCAATGATGATATCCATTTTTCAAATAAAACTGAAATAATTTTTTCTGACTTTCATCAATTTGCACATTAATGATCGGGAAACCTAGTTGGGCAATGGTCTGTTCGATTTTTAGAAGTAAACGTTTACTGACGCCGACATTTATGGCATAGGGTGCAACTGCAAAAATGGTGATTTTTGCAGCAATATAGGGAGATTCCTCTTCTTTTAGTGGTGTTTCAACCTCGCAAAATGCGACAATATGTCCATCCATTCGACCTGTGAAAAGAGTTTTTTCGGGAACAAGTAACGATCCCTTTATATAGCTTTCCAACAATTGTCTTGGTGGTGCCTTAACCCAGCGACAATGATAACCAGCCAGTATTGCGGCTTCCAGAGATTCACAGATTGCATGCAAATCATCATCATTATCAAGGGTGGTAATTTGTTCTAATTCGATTTTTGGAAGTAGGTTTGAGTTGATGTTATCCATTGTAATTAATAAATACTTGCTAAGCGGGGGTAGGATTCCATCTTAGGAAATTTGCCAAAATATGTAATCCAACCTGTTGACTCTTTTCGACATGAAACTGCGTGCCAATCGCATTCTTTTTGGCGATGATGGCCGGAATGGATATGCCATAATCGGTTGTAGCGATAATATCCTTGTTATCTTCAGCGGACAAAGCATATGAATGGACAAAATATGCATGATCACCTGGATTTATTCCATTCATAACAGGATGTGCATTTACTTTAAAATTTAGTTCATTCCATCCCATATGGGGTAAAGGTAAATCTGTTGTATCGATAGGTTTTATTTTACCCTGGATCCATCCCAAACCTTTGGTTGTTTTATGTTCCAATCCCTGTTCAGCCATTATTTGCATGCCAACACAAATTCCTAGGAAAGGGGTCCCTTGCTGAACTTTGGCATTTAACGATTCAAGCAAACCGGGAATGGATTGCAATCCACTCATGCAATCTGCAAACGCTCCCTGCCCAGGTAATATAAGACGGTCCGCATTTTGAATATGTTCTGGTTTGTTGCTGATTTCAACATCAACAGGCAGATTGATCATGTGGGCCGCCGCAATCAGGGCGCGTTGAGCGGAGGCAAGGTTTCCGCCGTTATAATCAATAACAATAATGTTGTCGGGTTTATGTTTCATGAATTGATATAGTTTGTTAAACGGGGTTTTTTATCAAGTAAACGAAGAAGGGCAAATTTCTTATTGGGTGCGGCAATTACGGTTTGAAGATTCCATCCTGCCCATTGCAATTCGGTTCTTTGAAAGTGGAAGGCAAAGCAACCTACTATAAAATGTACCAAAGCCATCAAGAAGAAAGATGGATGTATCCAGATAATCAGTGAAAAACAGACACTTAAAAGAATTAATCCATGAATCCAGCTTTTTTGGACAAAAAGACCAACAGGTCCAAGTATAAATACGAGCCAGGAAAAACCCTCAGGCACTAGTTTTAATTCGGAAGGTTGGTTTTGGTTTGCATAGACAGTAAAATATTTCACAACACACCTTTGGTTGATGGAATGGAATGCAAAGCACGTGAATCGAATTCACAAGCCATTCGCAAAGCACGTGCAGTTGCTTTAAATGTTGCCTCGGCAATATGATGGGAATTACGACCCGCATGCAATATTGCATGCAAGTTCAAATGGGCGCTCATCACAAACCCACGAAAAAATTCTTCAAATAATTCGGTATCCATCTTTCCTATCTTTTCTGTTGGAAAAGACACGTTCCATGCCAGGTATGGGCGACCAGAAATATCGATAACGACTTCGCTCAAGGCCTCATCCAGAGGAACAGAGGCTTGTCCAAACCGACAGATTCCTTTTTTCTCTCCAATCGCGTTCTGGAATGCTTGACCCAAAGTTATGCCGACATCTTCCACTGTATGATGAAAATCAATATGTAGATCGCCTTTGACCATTATGTCCAAGTTAAACAAGCCATGTTTGGTAAGAGCTGTCAGCATGTGGTCAAAAAAACCGATTCCCGTTTCGATATTGGACTGACCTGCTCCATCAAGATTTAGGGTGAGCTGGATATCTGTTTCCGAGGTTTTGCGATGTACGGATACCTGTCTTTGCGTATTCATAAAAGATAACTTTAAAATATAAATTATATTTGACATTCAATTAATAACTTGCTTTTGCCGGAATGCCAAGATTAAAGAGTAAGAAATGAAATTATGAAATCATGAATTTCTTATGAATAAAACTTAAATTCATAATACTTTTTACGTATTTTTGTCTCGGGGAAATTACAGTAAGTTTAGATTTGATATGAAACTTACATTATAAATGGTAAAATTATAAATAACTTTATTGTAATGGATAATTTTATGTCAAATATTGATTTTCTGCTTTCTCGTTTTTCATGTGGTTCATTAACTCAACCTGCGCCAAATGACGATGAATTGCATCAAATTTTATCAACAGCGATGCGGGCTCCTGATCATGGGCGCTTACGTCCCTGGCGTTTTGTGATTATTGGTAAAGAGTATCGAGAAAAATGGGTAAGATCATTGGAAAAGATCCTTACAAAACCGGATTCTTGTTATCCCCCCGCTTATATAACCAAAATAGTGCAAAATTTTTCGAATGCCCCTTTGATCTTGGCACTTGGATTTCGTCAATTTCATGATGACAAGACGTCTATCTCCCTTGATGAACAGTTGATGGCAGCATCAGCGGCAACCATGAATATATTGAATGCTGTCCATGTTCTGGGATTTGGTGCAAAATGGATTACAGGCCCCATTGATGTCCCTGAAATTACGGAATTATTGGGACTGAAAAAACCGTATAGAATGATCGGGTTTATGTTTATCGGAACACCTGTGGAAGGATCTGAGGCACCTCCACGGGTTTCAGTGGATGATTATGTCGCTAACTGGCAGGGAAGTGCAGTAAATTTCAAAATTGATTCATAAATAGTTAAAGAGATGAAACGATGTTAAAAATTAAAGATATGATGGATGTTGTTGTGATTGGCGGGGGTCCTGCAGGATTAAGTGCGGCATTGTCCCTGGAAGGGATTGGACTGAAAGTCACTGTTATTGATCCAGCCCCAATGACAGCTTTGCAAGAACCTTCTTTTGATGGTCGTGAAATAGCTTTGACCCATCATTCCGTTTCATTGATGAAATCAATGGGGATATGGGATCGTATTCCTCAAGATGAAATTTCTTCGCTCAGGGAGGCCAGGGTTGAGAATGGGGAAGAAAACAATCCTTTGATTTTTGACACGCAGGGAAAGGGCGAAGAGGCTCTTGGTTATCTTGTCCCAAATCATCTGATCCGAAAGGCAACATTTGAAGAGGTTCAATCTCGTGAAGGGATTACTGTTTTATCCAATACACGCTGTAATAAATTAAATTGCTTTGTTGATTATGCCCGGGTTGAATATTCCAATGCAGATCAGGACGATGCAGTTTTTTCTACAAAACTGGCTGTTGTAAGTGACGGACGTTTCTCCAAAATAAGGGACAGTCTTAAAATTGGATATTTGCTGCATGATTTTCATCGTCATATGATGGTATGTCGTATGAAGCATGAGTTGCCTCATCATCAAGTTGCCTTGCAATGGTTTGACAAAGGACAGACTGTTGCCTTACTGCCATTGAATAATAATGTCACTTCTGTTGTATTGTCTCTTCCTCCTGATGAAATGAATCGGGTCAGATCGTTGGAAGCCGAACAATTCAATCTGGAAATAATGAAACGCATACATGGACGGCTTGGAAAAATGGAGCTTGTTTCCACCCGGCATGTTTATCCTTTGAAAACTGTATTTGCCAACCGGTTTGAAACAAGACATGCTGCCTTGGTCGGCGATACGGCTATTGGAATGCATCCTATCACAGCCCATGGTTACAATTTTGCCCTGATTGCCCAGGAAATCCTGGCAGATGAAGTTTTGGCAGGTTTAAAAAGGGGAGAGGAAATCGGCACATCGAAACAATTACGTCATTTCGAAAAACGGTTAAGAATCAAAACCATGCCGATGTTTACCCTGACAAACACTATTGCAACGCTTTATACACGTGAAGAAAAGGGATTGTGGAAATTAAGGAGGTTAGGCATTAAAACAGCCAATTTACTAAAGCCTGTTAAGAATAAAGTCGTGGATACCCTAATTGATAAAACCACAACATTGCCTTCTCCAAAATCGATTTTATCGAAAAAATTTTGATTAATTCACTTTTAAAATAAACAAGATGAAATAGTAATAATTTATTGTATCATCTTGTTACATTAAAGAATTTGTAAAAACCAACAATTTACAATTCAATTTTCCTGCGTTTTTGGCGAAGGACTGATTCAATCCATTCATTTAATTTCTTCGTATTTTTCTCGGCATTTTCCAGATCTGGGTAAAAATCGGGAAAACGCAAGGATAGCCAGCGCCAACTTACCAGGCGTTTATGCATTTTTTCAGCGCGTTCAAGTTCGCGTCGGGATGCCTGGACTGGATTCGGTAGTTTTCCAGATCCAGGGGCGGATATGGTTTTGCCGGCAGCATGATCCGCTGCCCAATGGGTAAGCCGTTGAATGCCATTGTCACGGTCATCGACCGGACATGTTGAATATGTCCAGCGATCTTTAAGGGAAAGACCATCCACTCCCTCCAGTGAGGATGCAATCGCGAATGTTTCCTCCATTTTTGCCAATCTATAATTAGGATCATCAGGACGTAAAACAGCCCGTTTCAAGCGTGTCAATACACCGAATAAACTCGTTGAATTGATTTCATTGGCAATTGCTTGAACAATATCACTGTCAGGTTGCACCAAGGGCCGCAAATCATCTTCCTGGATTGGAGGGGCCTCTAGATTACGATGGATGAAGGCAGGATCGCCCGCACCAGCCATAATACCTACAATTCCGTTTTCATGCTTGCCATATCGACCTGCACGTCCGCCTATTTGCTTGATTTCCTGGGATGTGAGAGGGCGCCTGTTTTGACCATCGAATTTGAAGATCGTGCTGAATATAACACGTTTGATGGCTAAATTTAATCCCATACCGATAGCGTCTGTTGCGATTAAAATATCTGCCTCGCCATTATTGAAGCGTTTTGCTTCCGCCCGCCTGACTTCCGGACTCAAGGCCCCATATATTACAGCAACGCGGTGACCTTTCTGCATTAGAAGGGAACGTAGATCCAAAACCTCTTTTCTTGAAAAGGCGATAAGTGCATCACCCGTTCTCAATTTTGATAACCTGATTGGCGAACTGGCAGTGATAAGGGGACTTTTTCTTTGTAGAATAATCTCGTCACAGGGATCATCACATAAATTGGCAATGCGTTTGACAATAGGGATACATTCTGGTGAACCCAGAACAAAAACATGGCGTGCCGGAACGCCCATAATTGCAGCCGTCCATGCTGCGCCACGATCAGGATCTGTCAGCATTTGCGCCTCATCAATCAACGCCACATCAACAGGATTGTCCATCGGGCACATTTCTACAGTAGCTGCCAGAAAACGGCTTCTAGGGATAATATTGCGCTCCTCACCCGTTTTCAAGGATGCCTCAATATCACGTTCCGCCAGGGCTTCCTTGAATTCATGCGCCAATAAACGTAGTGGTGCAAGGGCAATTCCACTCTCACTTTTAGCCATTGTTTCCAAGGCAGTATAAGATTTTCCACTGTTGGTTGGTCCAGTCACAATGGTGATATGTCTTTTCAGGGAGCGGGCTGTTATAAAATGCCCTGCATATCGATCCATTGCCGCTACATTGGCCAATACCTTGTTTTTGATATTGAGATCACCAAGGTTTATATATTTACCCTTTTTTCCCTTAGGGACTTCTTCGATCCAACTTGAAATTTGATTGCGTAATTTTCTCAATTCAACAGGATCAAATTTCCAAATATCTTTTCCGCGTTTCTTTATTTTCTGGGCAATTGGAATTCTGTTCTGTCCAATCCATTTTAGGGCATCCCTGGACGAGCAATGCAATATTGTGGGTATATCCTTGAAGCTTACAAGGCTATTTTCCCATTCTCTTTGTCGTTTTATCTCCTGTTTCTTACGGGCCTTGGCTGTTTGTAGTAACTGTTCATCTTTTTCTTTATTGATCTTATAATCTGTCAAAATCTGATCAATAAAACTATCTTTATCCTGTATTTCAAAAGCCATGGCAACGGTATCTGCCATAATTGTCAATTGTTCATTATCAAATGTTCTAGCTGAGACATTATTGGTTTCAAGCTGTAAATTCTGAATTGCCTCATGGGCATTGCCGCTTGATTGTTTCAAACGGTTTCCTAGAGCAATTTGCAATACATTTTCAAAATTAGTTTCATTGGGTTCAGGTGTGTGAATAAACGAAACCGCCCATGCAATATCTTCGGGTTGTACCCAAACATATTTTTTTTGTTGGACAAGCTGGGTTAATTTTTTGGTCCATTCCTTTCTACGAATAATACAGAGAAGTTTTATAAAATTTGCTGGTGCAATCGTGTCAGAATCAGTTTCAAGTTGGCGTTCAATGAGTTTTTTTAGACGATTTTCCTCTTGAGGCGTAATATCTAGCCGGGTTTCTTGTAAGACTTTGTAAAGGGCAAGTTCAGCAGGGGATGAGTTCATATGATTTAACAGATTAAAAAATTGAATTTTATTATTTAGTACATATCTAGAATACAAGATAAAAGATGATATAGGTTTTTCGCAACATATTGTACTTATAATATAAGTTTTTTTATTTTAATGCCTTATATTTATGTATAATTTGAAAAAATTGATTAAATAAGATTGAATCAAAAAATTTTATCAGTATTTTCTTATTAGAGATAATTTTAAACACAGTAATTTTTTAAAAATGACGAATTGGGTTTCAATATATAAGATAAATTTCATATAAATTGACCAATATTGCAGGAGATTAGTAAATAATGACAGAATCAGTGATGATTGATGATTCTTTTCGTCTTTCCCCGCCCTCTAAAGAATATAGTCACTTAAATGCTGAAAAGGTTTTATCTGTTCATCATTGGACGGACCGTCTTTTTTCTTTCACTTGTACGCGCACCTCAAGTTTAAGATTTGAAAATGGTCAATTTTGCATGATCGGAATCGAGGTAAATGGCAAACCTTTATTGCGAGCTTATAGTGTTGCAAGCGCTAATTATGAAGAACATCTTGAATTTCTGTCAATCAAGGTTCCTGATGGCCCCTTGACTTCACGTTTATGTCATATGAAGGTCGGCGATACGGTTCTTATTGGACGTAAACCAACGGGAACCCTAGTGCTTCCTAATTTGAAACCCGGTCGAAACTTATATTTCTTTTCAACGGGAACCGGATTGGCACCTTTCATGAGCCTTATTCGTGATCCAGAGGTATACGAGAATTTTGAAAAAGTGGTTTTGACCCATACTGTACGCATCAAAGGGGAACTGGCTTATCATAATTATATTTTAAATGATTTGCCAAATAATGAATTTCTGGGAGAATATGTGAAAGAAAAACTGGTTTATTATCCTACAGTTACTCGTGAGGAATTTCCTGTAAGAGATCGTATCACGACCCTGATTGAAAATGAGAAGCTGTTTTCTGATATTAATTTACCTGTTATGGATCCCGAACATGATCGTGCTATGATTTGCGGTTCTCCAGAAATGTTGGCGGAAACCAAGTCAATTCTTGAAAAAAGAGGTTTTGTAGAAGGCAACGGTTCATCACCTGGTTCCTTTGTAATTGAAAAAGCATTTGCGGAGCAATAATTCATGAAATACGACTTTGACCTTATTGTTATAGGAGCAGGTTCAGGCGGTGTTCGCTGTGCCCGTATTGCAGCTTCCCATGGTGCCCGTGTTGCGGTTGTTGAGAAACAATATTGGGGTGGTACCTGCGTAAATATTGGCTGTGTACCAAAAAAGCTTATGGTTTATGCAAGCAATTTCAACAATCAGGTCAAAGATAGTCACGGATATGGATGGGATACGGTTCACGGACACCATCATTGGCCTGAATTTATTGAGGCAAAAAACAAGGAAATAAAACGGTTAAATAATATTTATATTTCCATGTTGGAAAGGGCGGGAGTGACTCTATTTACAGGTCATGCCTCTTTCAAAGATGACCATACTCTTAAAATCTCATCTTCTGTATTATCTGATGAAAATGCAGAAGATAAATTTATTACAGGCAAGCATATTGTTATTGCAACAGGCTCATCACCCACGAAACTTGATATTGAAGGAAATGAATACGCCATTACTTCAGATGAAGCTTTTTATTTGTCAAAACGTCCTGAAAATATTGCCATCATTGGATCTGGATATATTGCACTTGAGTTTGCCGGCATATTTGCCGGACTGGGTTCAAATGTGGATTTAATTTATCGTCAACCTGTCCCCCTCAGAGGATTTGATCAGGATATACGTCAGGCTGTCTATGATGCGATTGAACAGCGTAAGGATATTATCCAACATGTCAAAGCCCATCCAAAAAAGATTATTAAACAAGGTGAGCAATATCATCTTTATCTTGATAACGGAGAAGTGGTGCAAACAGATTGTGTATTTTTTGCCACTGGTCGGCATCCCAATTTGTCAGGATTAAATCTTGAAAAAATTGGGATTGAAAAGGGGAAAAAAGGGGAAATCATTGTTAATGAAGATTTTGAAACTCGAATTCCCCATATTTATGCCATCGGTGATGTGATAGATTTTGTTAATCTTACTCCTGTAGCCATTGCTCAAGGACATGCCCTGGCTGATCGTTTATTCGGAAATAAAATTCGTAAAAGTAACTATGACTACATTCCAAAGGCTGTATTTTTTAATCCACCAATTGGAAGCATTGGTTTAACTGAAGAAGAGGCTGCGCTAAAAGGAGCAGTTGATATCTATATCTCCAATTTTACGTCAATGCGCTATAGTTTAACGGAACGTAAGGTTAAAACCTTTATTAAAATGATCGTTGATCAATCATCGCAAAAGGTTGTTGGACTTCATATTGTCGGAGATGACGCACCAGAAATGCTGCAAGGATTTTCAGTTGCAGTTGCGGCAGGTTTAACCAAGGCAGTTTTTGATGAAACAATCGGTATTCATCCAACCTCTGCGGAGGAAATTGTAACCCTTCGTCAGGTTGCAAGGGTTACAGATAAACAAAATTAAAAGTTTGATTATCGGGGGGTTAACCATCCATTTCCTGTTGAATCTCCTAATTTCCCCTGTCCCATTGGGCCACTTTCCTGATACGCGGTACCATATTTTGAAAGATTGGCACCACTTACCTTGTCTTTCGATTCAGCCAAAGCTTGTTGATGCTCGGGATCTGGTCCATTTTGCATGTTCATGGAAGGCGCATAGGTATAACCGGGAGGTGGTTCACGGTGTCCTCGAACGGTAATATGTTCTCCCCCTTTTTCAGCTTCCTGGGATTTCATTTGAACGGATTGTTTGGATAAGCCTGGTAAAGTTCCGCTTTCTTCTTGATTGATTGGCGTAACTTGTGCATAAGTTTTGACAGATAGTAAAGTCGTAGAAAGTAAAACTGTATACAATCCAGTTTTAAACCAATTCATTATAATTTATCCTTTATGGCTCTAAAAAATAGCTGATATAGATTTATAATTTACGTTCTTGATATAATATACCAAATTTGAAAAGTTAAGCCCGTGATGAAATGGATGGGTTTATTCTTCAATCTATAACATAAAATGAAATAAAAACATATTTGATGATTTCAGAAACATCAGTAATTTTAATTTTATCTAAGGGCTAACGGTGATTATATTTCCCTGCAAGATAATCTCCAAACCATTGAATTCCTGAAATCATGAGCACCAATATAACGATTACAATTCCCATAATATCCGATCTGAATTGTTGATATCCATATTGTATAGCATAATGACCCAATCCACCTGCCCCAATGGTCCCAGCCATGGCGGATATTCCAATAATCAGGATTAGAGTCACGGTAAAACCGGAAATGAGTCCCGGTAAAGCTTCAGGCAATAGAACCTCTTTAATAATTGTAAAATTGCTTCCTCCCATCGCTTTAACTGCCTCAATAAGATTACGGTCGACTTCCTTAAGGGAAACTTCCGCTATTCTGGTAAAATAGGGAATAGTTGCAATAGTTAACGGAACAATTGCTGCAGTCGTGCCAATAGCGGTTCCAACAAGAAATCGCGTTACGGGAATTAGGGCCACCAGCAATATTATAAAAGGAATGGATCGGAATATATTAATAATGAATCCAATCGTTCGATTACATATCGGTGCGGGCCTTAAACCGTCAGGTGCGGTGATAACCAGGAAAAGGGCGAGAGGTAATCCACCTGTCAAGGTTAGCAAACCACAAGCTAGAGTCATTTCCAATGTCTGGCCAATAGCAATATATAACTGTTCAAGTTGATATGTTGAAATATGAGAGTACTGACTTATGAGATTATTCATTTGATCAAGATTAAAGACGGACATAACCAACCTTTTCAACTGTCTCAACACCCATGCTTGTAAGAGCTGTTATTGTTTGTTGCCATTGATCCGCAGGAACGGCAAGAAATGTCGTGCCAATTGGTGTTTCACGTATATGGGTTATGTTTCCTTCCAACAGTACTGCGGAAATTTGATAATCTTTTTGGAGATTAGCTATTAAGGGATCTCTTACAACCCTGCCCATCATGACGACATGTAGAATGGCATGGTCATTCCTGTCAGGGTTGGGATGAATATTTTGCGATATACTTTGGGGAAGGGAAGGCTGTTCCTCTTGCAATAATTGTTGGGTTGTTTCCGATTGCGGATGAGCAAAAACTTTACCGACTGCTCCCTCCTCGATGATTTTACCTTTTTGCAGAACAAAAACTCGATCTGCTAAAAGGCGGATAACACTCATTTCATGAGTGATCAAAACAATTGTAAGTTTTAGTTTCTGATTAATTCGTAATAAAAGTTCAATTATTGAACGTGTCGTTTCTGGGTCAAGGGCAGAGGTTGCCTCATCACATAACAAAAGGGCGGGATTGGCTGCCAGGGCTCTTGCTATTCCAACACGTTGTTTTTGCCCCCCCGATAACTGGGCTGGATAATTGAGGGCCTTGTCAGGAATGCCGACCAGTTCGAGCAATTCTTTTGCTTTCTCAATTCGCTTGGCTTTAGGAATCCCTGCAATTTTCAAGGGAAGGGCAATATTATTTAAAACATTTTTAGAATTAAGTAGATTAAAATGCTGAAAAACCAGCCCAATTCGCTGTCTCAATGGAATAAGAGCCTTTTCAGGCAAATGGGCTATATCTTTTCCTTCAATCTTGACCTTGCCACTTGTTGGTTTTTCCAGCCCCGCCAAACATCGTAGCAGAGTTGTTTTTCCTGCTCCAGAGTGTCCGATAATTCCAACTATTTCTCCTTTTTGAATCGAGAAAGTAAGGTTGGATAATGCGGCATGATTGCCAAAATTTCTGCATACATTGTCAAATTCAATAACGGGTAAATCTGAAGTCATAAATTTTTATCAATTAAACTGCATTGAGGAAAAGAATGTGTCACCATGCAGGCAATATAGCGCCATGAAATTTATCTTCCATTGCCTTTTTCACGGCATCGGATTGAAAACTCTCCAGCAACAATTTCATTTCAGGGCGGTTTTCATCCCCTTTACGTACAACCAAGATATTGTCATAAGGACTGTCTTTAATATCCTCTCTAAGTAAAGCAGATTTTGGATTGATCCCGGCCGGTATGACGAAATTCGTATTGACCGCGGCCATTGTGACATCATCTAGGGCACGGGATAATTGGGCGGCGTCAAGATCAATAAGTTGAAAATGATGTGGATTACTGATGACATCCCCAAGTCTAGGTAATGCCGGAGCATTCTGCCGTAGTTGGATGAGATTGGCTTTCACTAGAAGATTAAGAGCCCTGCCTTGATTGGAAGGATCATTGGGAATGGCGATTTTTGCTTGGTCAGGAAGGTCACGGATGGATCTGATTTTATGTGAGTAAAAACCCAGTGGTTCCGCCCATGTTTTTCCAAGAACGGCCAATTTATAATTTCTTGCCTGAATTTGCGCATCCATGAAGGGAACTGTTTGGAAAGCGTTGGCATCAATATCTTTACCAACAAGCGCTTCATTTGGAATATTGTAATCGTCAAAATTGACCAGTTGAATATCAATGTTTTTTGTTTTTGCAACTTCCTTGGCGGTAAGGGCCAGTTCCTCTTCAGGACCACTAATGATACCGACACGAATAGTTTGAACGGTGGAGGCAGCTTTAGTTTCATGCGGAATACCCGAATAAAGGATAAATGCGGTTAAGCTGGCAAGAAAAGCCCGGCGAGAGAAAATCATCATTAACTGTTGTCCCCATTCGTTCAAGGTCAAAGATATTTAAGGAAAGTTTTATATAAAAATCGTGTATCTGTATAGAGTATATTATATGAAACACCATACAATATTAAAGCTGCTGGTTAATTATTTTATAAATATGGTTAATTTTTTATATTAAAAGATAAATAATATGTTTTTTTAGGAAAATGTTATTGTATGTTTGAATGTAAAATATTAGATAAAATATTTGTAATTTAAGCTTTTATTGAAACAGGATTTACAATGGATAGTAAGATATTGTCTGATGCTAATGTAAATAAGAACTGGACACCAGATTCTTGGCGTTCATTTCCAATTAAACAGGTGCCAGAATATCCAGATCAATCCGTATTGAAATTAATCGAAGATAAATTATTCCAATATCCTCCTTTGGTTTTTGCAGGTGAGACGCGTAAACTGAAACAGCAATTGGCAGCAGCAGCGGAAGGTAAGGCATTTGTATTACAGGGTGGGCCTTGCGCTGAAAATTTTGAGGAATTTACGGCTGATATCATTCGGGATATGTTCAGGGTTATTCTTCAAATGGCTGTCGTCCTGACGTTTGGAGCAAAAGTTCCTGTTGTAAAAATTGGTCGCATTGCAGGTCAATTTGCCAAACCACGCTCTTCATCACATGAAAATAAGAACGGTATGAGTCTTTTATCATACCGTGGTGAAATTATCAATGGAGCTGAATTTACGAAAGAGGCCCGTACTCCAGACCCGAGAAGAATGGAAATTGCCTATTTCCAGTCAGCTGGGACCTTGAATTTGATCCGTGCATTTGCAAATGGTGGCTATGCTAATCTAAATGAAGTCCATCGCTGGAATCTGGATTTTGTCAAGCGCCTGCCTCTGGCAAAACAATACAATAAATTGGCCAATCGAATAGATGAAACTCTAGCGTTTATGAAAGCTTGTGGCTTGACATCACAAAATACGCCGCAAATTCATGAAACAGAATTTTACACATCTCATGAAGCCTTATTATTGCCCTATGAACAGGCTTTGACACGAATTGATTCAACATCTGATGACTGGTATAATTGTTCGGCGCATTTTTTATGGATAGGTGATAGAACACGTCAACCTGATGGTGCGCACGTTGAATTTTTGCGAGGTGTTAAAAATCCGGTTGGTATCAAGGTTGGTCCATCTGCCGATTTGGAGGATTTATTAAAATTGTTGGATATTTTGAATCCAAACAATGAACCGGGACGTATTTCTCTGATCAGTCGCATGGGGGCTGCAAAAGTTAGGGATTATTTGCCCAAGATAGTTCAGGGGATTAAAGATTCTGGTCATATTGTTACATGGCTTTGCGATCCAATGCATGGGAACACGATTTCAACAAGTAACGGGGTCAAGACACGTTCATTTGATTCAATACTTGCTGAAGTTATAGGTTTTTTTGATGTAATGACTTCTTCAAACGCTATTCCGGGTGGTATTCATGTTGAAATGACCGGAACAAATGTTACGGAATGTATCGGTGGAGCCCATCATCTAAAGGAGTCTGATCTTGCAAAACGATACCAGACATTTTGTGATCCTCGTTTAAATGCTGAACAGTCTTTGGAAATCGCTTTTCTGCTTGCTGATGAGTTGACCAAAAGAAATTTTGCGGCTCATTAACAGGAATATTGTTTTGTAATATTATTGAAAGTCAAATGGATGACTGATGGATTAGAGAAAAAGAACGTGGATAAAATTCTGTCATCTACCTTGGCTGTGACAGTACCTGGTAATAATGAGGAAATATTAGATCGTACGGATATGTATTTTGTTCGTACACAGAAAATAATCGAGCAATATGGGGATACAGAAGTTGTTTATGCCGTTTTTTTACGACGTCCTGTAATTTCTGCACCTCGTATTGCTCTTGAATGGCTAGAGCATATTATCGCCAGGGAAAAAATTAATGCCAGTTATAAACTGGCATTTCCAGAAGGGGAATGGGTTGGAGCAGGGTTGCCGATACTATACTTAAAGGGATCCTTTAAACAGCTTGTCACACTGGAAACCATATTATTGCAAAAACTCGGCGCCTGTTGTGTTGCCGCCTGCAATGCGTTTCAGATGACCCAACTTTTGCCAGATACAAGCTTCATCGCGATGGATGCGCGACATTGTGCCGGTTATGAAATGCAGGAGTTGGTGGAGTATGCTGCATGGGTTGGTAGCAAGGCGGCGCAAAAAAAGAACGGAGCGAAAGGATTTATCGGGACTGCGAGTACGATAACCTCAAAATTTTATGGATTACATCATGGACTTGGAACAATGCCGCACGCCTTGATCGGTTATGCCGGTTCAACCCTTAAAGCTGCTGAAATGTTTCATGAGCAGTTTCCAGATCAGGAACTTGGTGTATTGGTTGATTACTTTGGTCAAGAAATTACCGATGGATTGGCGGTTTGCAAGGCTTTTCCAGAATTGGCGGCCCAGGGTAAAGTTTTGCTGCGCTTGGATACTCATGGTGGACGATACATTGAAGGACTGAATAGACAGTCATCATATGAACTGTTAATGCGATATGCTCCTGAAACAATTCAACGCTATTGTTCCGAAAAAGAATTGACATATCTGGCAGGAACAGGTGTCTCTGCGGCTGCAATATGGTATATGCGTAAAAAACTTGATGAGGCCGGATTTGATAGGGTTAAGATCATTGCCTCTTCAGGGTTTGATATCGAGAAATGTCGTATCATTTCTGAAGCAAGAGCCCCGGTTGATATTGTCGGGACCGGTTCATTCATTCCTGTTTTATGGAATGAAACATATGCAACTGCCGATATTATTGCCTATAATGGCAAACCTTTGGTTAAAAAAGGTCGGGAATTTTTGATTAATCTTGCCCGACAGTATATGCCTAACTTGGGAATATGATAATTTATAATATATGAATGGGGTAAATAATTTGCAAAATCAAGAAGATCAGAACAAAGATGACAAGAGAGAATATAATGTACAGATCTTTGATCTTTCGAGTGAGCAAAAAAATAAGGTCACTGAAGTGGTTGCCGGTTTTTACAGTTTGGAACATGCCAATGCATTCGCCAAAACTTATGTTCGGGACAGTGTTGAAAGATGCCGTATTCCGGGAGCATCACGACAGGAAATTTTTGATGCTTGGTCAGCTTTTGGAGAAGATGCGAAAGTTGTTGATTCACAAGAAAAAGAGAATTGGGATTCTTCGGATTCCATTATGATGTTTATTGAAAATGTTGCTACGCCAATGGAAAGGGACTGGCGTGCGCTTGATCCACGTCGTTTGGTGGAAGAGGATGATTTTCCTGAAGACGACAAATAATATAAGTTTTCTTTGTTAATTAAAATACAAGTACAGATTATGAAATTACGTTTTGCCCCAAGTCCTACTGGTTTAATGCATGTAGGAAATGCCCGTCTAGCAGTTGCTAATGCACTTTATGCCCGTCATCATGGTGGAACCTTTATGTTGCGTATTGATGATACGGATGTTGAACGTTCCAAGGAGGAATATGTTCGGGAAATATATCAGGCATTAAAATGGTTTGGGATTAGCTGGGATGAATTCATGCGTCAATCTGAACGTATGGATCGTTATCAATTAGCAATAGAAAAATTAAAACAGTCCGGGCGTCTGTATCCATGCTTTGAAACCAAAGAGGAGCTTGATTTTAAGAGAGAGTTGCGTCGTCGGCAAAATAAGCCTCCTATTTATGATCGGGCAATGCTTAAGCTTACGTCTGAACAACGAAAAGAGGCAGAGGCAAACGGAAAAAAACCTCATTGGCGCTTCATGCTTTCTGGGCGTGAAATGAAATGGAAAGACTTGGTTATGGGTGACTGTCACGTCAAATTATCCTCCATTTCCGATCCAGTCATGATCAAGGCAGATGGTACTGTTTTATATACTTTGGCATCAGTTGTCGATGATCTTGAAAGTGGCATTACGCATATTATCCGGGGTGAGGATCATGTGACAAATACAGGTGTTCAACTGGATTTGATTGAAGCATTGTCTGATCATCCAAATACCATCCAGTTTGCCCATCTACCGTTACTGCTTGACGAGGATGGGGGTAAGCTTTCAAAACGATTGGGAAGTATCTCCTTGCGCCGATTACGCGAGGATGGATTGGAGGCAAAAGCTGTGGTTT
Organism: Commensalibacter sp. M0133; assembly: GCF_016101485.1. Classification (NCBI taxonomy): domain Bacteria; kingdom Pseudomonadati; phylum Pseudomonadota; class Alphaproteobacteria; order Acetobacterales; family Acetobacteraceae; genus Commensalibacter; species Commensalibacter sp. M0133. Next base: position 657,761 of record NZ_JACFQI010000001.1, on the reverse strand, counting down.
CCTATCTGGCAAGATTGGGGACATCAAGAGATCCACAATTGTTGTCTGTTGACGAATTGGCAAAGGATTATGATTTATCCTCATATTCGCGTTCACCAGCAAGGTTCGATATTCAACAAATGTTGGCATTGAATAAAAAGTGTTTGCATACAATGGAATTTTCAGAAGTCAGAGATCGATTGCCTGAAGCTGTTACAGAAGAATTCTGGAATATTGTCCGACCCAATATCGATATACTGTCTGAAACGCGATATTGGTGGGATTTGGTTCATGAGGATATTATTCCTGAAGTTGCGGATGAAGATAAATCATATCTTCATCTGGCCTTGGAATGTTTGCCAACTGAACCTTGGGGGCAAGAGACCTGGAGCCAATGGACCAATATTTTGAAAGAGGTTAGTGGTCGAAAGGGACAATCTCTTTTTCATCCATTGCGTCTGGCATTAACACGAGAGGATAAAGGGCCGGAGATGAGAGGGCTTTTACCGCTGATTGGGCGAGAAAGAGTGGTCAGACGGTTAACGGAGGCATGTTCTCTTGCCTAGATAAATTAAATTATGAAGATAAATAATTTTATCTGCATATAGCTTTTTTAAAAGGTTGAAAAATTTCTTGGCCTTGTTAAAAAGGCTTTTTTATTTCATTAAAGTTTTACCTTGTTATGTGTCAATCTTTGAAAACAGAACTTTTAAGTCCAGCTGGCACGTTAAAGGCCATGCGATATGCATTCGCATACGGTGCAGACGCGGTCTATGCAGGACAGCCACGTTACAGTTTGCGAGTTCGCAATAATGAATTCAATCACCAAAATCTTAAAATCGGTATTGATGAGGCACATGCTCAAGGAAAATCTTTCTATGTGGTGGTTAATATTGCACCTCACAATGCAAAGTTAAAGACATTTATCAAAGATTTGGAGCCTGTTGTCACCATGGGACCTGATGCTTTGATCATGTCTGACCCTGGACTAATTATGATGGTGAGGCAACATTTTCCTCAAATGCCCATACATTTATCCGTCCAGGCCAATGCTGTTAATTGGGCCACGGTTAAATTTTGGAAAGAGATGGGATTAACACGGGTTATCTTGTCACGTGAGCTTTCCCTCAAGGAAATTGAAGAAATTCATCAACATGTTCCAGATATTGAATTGGAGGTATTTGTGCATGGGGCCCTTTGCATGGCTTATTCAGGTCGGTGTCTATTGTCGGGATATATTAATCACCGTGATGCCAATCAGGGAACATGTACAAACTCTTGTCGCTGGAAATATGATGTTGAAGAGGCAACTGAAAATGAATTGGGAGAAATTGTCAATAAAAACCAATCTGAAACATGTTGTAAATCTGATGATGTTCCACCAACCTTGGGTGAAGGGGAGACAACGGATAAAGTTTTCATTCTGCGCGAAGAAAAACGCCCTGATGAGGAGATGACAGCCTTTGAGGATGAACATGGCACTTATATCATGAATTCAAAGGATTTGAGAGCAATCCAGCATGTTGAAAAGTTGGTTAATATTGGTGTTTATTCCCTTAAAATTGAAGGGAGAACAAAATCTCATTATTATTGTGCCCGTACTGCTCAAATATATCGCAAGGCAATTGACGATGCCTTGGCAGGTCGGCCATTTGATATGAACTTGATGACAAGTTTGGAATCTCTGGCTCATCGTGGATATACTGAAGGTTTTTTACGTCGACATAAACATAATGAATATCAAAATTATGAAACAGGTTCATCAATTTCGGTGAAACAGCAATTTGCTGGTGAATTCACTGGTAATTTCAGGGATGGTCTTGCCGAAATCGCGGTTAAAAACCGTTTTGAAATTGGTGATCAACTAGAAATAATGACTCCTGGCGGAAATGTTAGCTTTACTTTAGAAAAAATGGAAAACACGAAAGGGGAAGCCATTAAAATCGCCCCAGGAAATAGTCATATTGTCTACATTCCTGTCCAGAAAAATCTTTCTCTCGAATATGCGTTGCTTATGCGATATTTGAAAACTGAATCATAATTGAGAATATTGGGTTTATTAATCATTGGGGGGATTTATTAAACTGCGGAAAAGATTTTTCCTAAAGGGTGAACTGTTAAAATATTATAATATTTTTTAATTTACCTTATCTTGATTTTTGTTTGTTAATATTGCATTTAATGATCAGATGAAGGAATTCTAATTTATCAATTGATTTATCGCACTGGATAAATCATTTTCTGTTAAAGGTTGATCACTTAAATTTATGCAACCATAACGTTGCTTTTTAACTGCGGTAAGAAGATAGAAACAATTACGCAGATGATTTTGGTTATCCAGTTTTCTATTTAACTCCAATAGAGCTGTATCTTTTTTTGCAAAGACCATATTTGCTAAAGCTGCACCATGAGGGGCGATAATCAGATCAGCCTGACGAAAAAGATTGACTTGTGCAGCAAAATCCATGTTTTCAAGAAACACTTTTTCAATTGATTTCTCATTCAAAACTTTATCAATAATACGTTGTTCATCAAAACTAATTCGAGGATTTGGATGATGTTCCCTTGAAATGTAAAAACGTTTGGGTAATGAAGTATTGACAGGGGGCTGGATTGTATCGAATAAGGTATAAATTTCATCAAATGTTAGATATAATTCCGGCATCAGGGGTTTATGCCAGAAGAAATGTAGATTTTTTACAGGGTAAATACCATAATTCATAAAAGTGGCACGATTAATCAATCCACTATATTCAAGGCTTTGAACATAAGTTGTTGGGGAGAAAGCACATTGCCGATTGTTGAATAGGCTATGTTCAGATGGTAAGGCAAGAATTGTATCAGGTGGCAATATGGAATTGGCTAATTGTGTTTTGGAGATTCCATACAATAACCAATGATAATAATTAAAGCAAGCAGCGTCAAAACCCACAAAAACATTATCTAAACTGGACTTTTGTTCAATGTCTGGAAATAAAAAGCCAGAATGATTTTCACTGGGTGGCAATTGTTGTTTTATTAAAAAACAAGAAGGTTCATCAACGATATATCCTTCGGATGTTACGATTACTCCGTCCAGTCCCGGGAAAACGATAAAATATGCGTTTTTAAGGGTAAATAGAGTCAAATACGTAAGAGGTAAAGTTATTTGATCATTTTTTTTAGGATTTGATCTTACGTTATAATAAGACAACCCTCGCATGAAATCCCTTTTACCTGTTATAGTATTAAAATTTTTGGGAAGAGATAAAATGGCAGGAGATGAAATACAAATTTTTTTTTGCTTTGATATTTTTTCAAATGAACGGAAATCTTGTTTTAAAATTAAATTATTTGAAATCATTATATGAAACTTTAATTTTTTTGAAATAAATGAAAATATAAAAAAGAGAAAGGAAATATTTGTCAATATGTTATAACATTATTGATTTGTAGCAAATTAAATATGAAATTATTTCAATAATTGAAGAATAAATTTATGTTAATTTAATTATCTTAAAATGACGTTTCTTCAGATTTTTTGAATTACAAATTATAATTTATTGAAAATTGTTTTGTTGTATTACTGTGATGCTATTCTGGAAATCATCCTGCTTTGATAAGGTTTTGAATATTATTTTTTTCAAATAACATGAGTAAAACTTGTATTGACGTTTTTTCATCAATAGAGGCTTGAGTTTCTTTGTTATACCAGTATTCAGCAGCTTTCCAGGCTGTATTAATCCAATGATCCAACATGATTTCATTGACCATTTTAAAATTGGGTAAACCGGATTGTCTACGACCTGTTACCTCTCCGCCGCCCCGTATCCTGAAATCCTCATCAGCTATCAGGAAGCCATTCTCTGTGTCGCGTATGAGGGATAATCTTTTTTTCGCTATATAACTAATTTTATCATCATGTAAAAGAAGACAGTATGACTGTTTTTCTCCTCTTCCAACACGCCCACGTAATTGATGCAATTGTGCAAGACCAAAACGTTCTGCATGTTCAATAACCATGATATTAGCATTGGGAATATTGACGCCAACCTCGATGACTGTGGTGGCAACTAGTATTTTGGTTTTATTCTGTGCAAATTTATCAAGTTCAGCTTGTCTTTCGCCGGTATCTTGTTGGCCATGCGCTAGGCCTACATTCTCGATACCAAAATAATGCTGTAGGCTCATGTAACGATCTTTGACTGCAGCCAGATCCATAACCTCGCTTTCTTCAACTAGAGGACAGACCCAGAATATTTGACAACCTTTTTGAATGGCTCTTTTGATACCCTCCAAGATTTTATCAATTTTGCTTAATGCATGCAGCGTGGTATGGATAGGTTTACGATTTGCAGGTTTTTCTGTAAGACGACTGACCTGCAATTCTCCCCATCTTGTCAGTAAAAGGGTTCTTGGAATAGGGGTTGCTGTCATTACAAGTGTATCTGTATTTTCCCCCTTTTCTCCCAGTCTAATGCGTTGTTCAACACCGAAACGATGTTGTTCGTCAATAATGACAAGCGCCAGGTTATGAAAAACAACTTGTTCCTGAAACAAGGCATGTGTACCTATAGCAATTTTTGTTTTTCCGGTTTTAATTTTATCGAGGGTTTCCTTGCGAGCTATTCCTTTTATGGAACTGCTTAAAAATGAAATTTCAACAGGAGCAAGTTTTATAAAGGTTTCATAATGTTGTCTGGCAAGAATTTCAGTGGGTGCCATAATAACACTTTGGAATCCCGCTTCAACAGCCTGTAAGGCGGCCATTATAGCAATAATGGTTTTACCGGAACCGACATCTCCCTGTAATAATCTTAGCATGCGATAAGGGCGTTCCATATCTGTCTGAATTTCCCTGAATGCCTGTCTTTGGGAAAATGTCAGTGAATATCCGAATTTTTGTAAAGCGTGGCAAATAAGATGATTATCACCAATCAGGGATTTTCCTGTGGTTAACTGATTTGTATGTTTTATTTTTGTAATGGCTAATTGTTCCGCGAATAACTCATCAAATGCCAAACGGGAACGTGCCCGACTTTCAACAGCTTCATAGGTTTGATTTTCAAAAAAAGTGGGGAAATCTCCTGGAAGATGTAGTAAGTGAAGCGCTTCTTTAAAACTTGGCCAATGGTGTTTATGTAAAAGGGAAGGATTGATCCATTCGGGCAATTCGGGACATAGGTTTAATGCCAGGCGTAAAGCTTTTGAAAGATTTTTTGGGAAAAGGCCTGCTGTTAAGGGCCATACAGGTTCAATTAATGGAATGGCCTGTTGGTTATATATAGGTTCAATATAATGTGGATTGGTTATAATCAGTTTGTTATTTTTATTTTCTAAAAGACCTGAAACAACAAATATTGTATTAAGGGTCAGTTTTTTTGCTTGCCACGATGAAAAAAATATCATTTCTGCTATGGCACTGCCATCGTTAACAAATATACGCCAGGGTTGTTTATGATGACGGGGTTTTTCAATATGGGTAATTTCTATTTGAAGTGTAACTATTTTTCCAGGGATTGCATTTTGCAATTTGGGGCGATATCGTCGGTCAATTATTGAAGTGGGCAAATGAAAGAGTAGATCAATAATTCGCTCACCACCAATTGCATGGGTCATTAACTTGCTCAATTTCGGACCTATACCTTTAAGACTGGATAAGGGGGACAATATAGGTTTTATGGAAAGATAAAGGGAAGGTGGAATAGAGGGGGGACTCATGATTATTTTGGTTATGAGAGTGTAGAATTGTTTAAATTTAGATATCAGTATAGGATATGTTAAATGGTAGAGCAAAAAGAAAATATAAGTTCACTTGAGGCACGAAAACGCAGACTGATTTATCGTGCAACTCATAGAGGGACCTTCGAGGCTGACTTAATCATCGGTCAGTTTGCGATAATGAATGTACCAGCAATGACAATTATTGAAATTGAGGATTTTGAAAAAATAATGGAATTGGCTGATACAGATCTGATGTTATGGTTGACAGGTTTCGAGCCTTACCCAAAAAAAATTGAGAGTCCTGTTTTTCTTTCGCTATATCATTTTGCTCAACAAAATAAACCGAATAAACATTAAGGAGAAATCGCATGGGGGGAGCCTCAAAAAAGCAATTTAAAAATTTTTTGCCGATATGGGGAGCTCCCGAGGGATATGATGCCTTTTTATTAAGTAAAATTGCTCAGGAATGTTATCAAAAAGATAACCATGTTCTGGTTCATGTCGCACGGAATGATATAGATATGAACCGGTTGGCTGATTTACTCTATTATATCGCACCTCAATTAAATGTTTTGAATTTTCCTGCCTGGGATTGTTTGCCTTATGACCGTGTATCCCCGAACAAGGCAATAACCTCGGAACAGGTAGCAACATTGACGCAATTACTTGAACCCTTGACCGGGCCAAGGATCATATTGACGACAATACCCGCACTGTTACAAAAAATAGCACCCAGATCAGTCTTTGCAGGACGTGCTCTGACCCTTAAACAGGGTGAAAGTCTGGATCAGGAATTTTTAGTCGAACTTCTTGTTGCGCAGGGATACAATCGTACGGATACAGTTATGGAACCGGGTGAATTTGCCTTGAGGGGTAGTTTATTTGATATTTTCCTGGCTGGGGAAGAAGAGCCTGTCCGCTTGGATTTATTCGGAGATGAGATAGATTCAATTCGCTGTTTTGATCCGATTACGCAACGTTCAACTCGGAAAGTTACGGAACTTGTTTTAAGACCTACCGCAGCTTATTCTCTGGATGAGGAAAGCATATCAAGGTTTCGTACGAAATGGCGAGAACTGTTTGGTCAGGGATCAATGAGTGATCCAATTTATGAAGCCGTTTCGGAAGGCCGAATGGTTCAAGGACTTGAACATTGGTTACCTCTTTTTCATGATAAGATGGAAACGTTTTTTGATTATGTTTCTGATGTTAAACTGTCTTTTTCATATCAGGCCGAGGAGGCATTGCAACCAAGACTGGAAATGATTGTTGATCATTATGAAGCCCGCAAACAGCCAGTAAGAAATGACGAAGTTGTATATCGTCCCTTACCACCTGATTTGCTATATCTTACTCAATCTGAGTGGAATCATATAGTCACGCGATATAAAGGGGTGTATTTTTATCCTTTTGCAATGCCTGAAGGATCCAGTGGAATGGATGCAGGGGGAAGGCCAGGTATAGTTTTTGCTAAAAGTAATCTGACAGTCGAAGCCGATAATGTTTTTGATATGTTCAAGTCAAGATTCAGGGAATGGTATTCATCTGGACGGAAAACATTGGTTGCCGGCTGGACAAACGGATCAAGAGAGCGCATCGCTACATTATTGAAAGAACACAAAATCGCCGTTCAGAAACTGGAAGGGTGGCAAGAAGTTAAAAATTTCGGGGAAGCTTCTGTTGGATTATTGACTTTTGGTTTGGATCGCGGATTTGTTGCCGATGATTTCATTCTTGTTTCTGAAGCCGACTTGTTAGGGGAAAGAATTTCACGTCCACATAGAAAACGGAAAAAAGCCGAGCAGTTCATTTCAGAAGCTTCTGAAATTAGCGAGGGAGATCTTATTGTACATCAGGAATATGGAATTGGTCGTTATCAAGGACTGGTTAATCTGGAAATCGGTGCTGCGCCACACGATTGTCTGGCACTTGTTTATCATGGTGATGAAAAATTATTCTTACCTATCGAAAATATTGAGTTATTGAGCCGTTATGGATCTGATCAAACGGGTGTGGCTCTGGATAAACTGGGAAGTCCTGCATGGCAAAAACGTAAAGCCACAATGAAGGCTCGTATTCGGGACATGGCTGGTGAGTTATTGAAAACAGCTGCGGCCCGCTTGATGCAGGAAGCGACGATCGAGACCCCTCCTGAAGGATTGTGGGAGGAGTTCTGTGCACGGTTTCCCTTTATTGAAACGGATGATCAGGCAAGGGCTGTTGCTGATATTATTCAGGATCTTGCTTCCGGACGTCCCATGGATCGTTTGATTTGTGGTGATGTTGGTTTTGGTAAGACAGAAGTGGCATTACGTGCCACTTTTATTGTGGCCATGAATGGAGGCCAGGTGGCGGTTGTGGTACCGACAACCCTATTGGCACGTCAACATTATCAAACCTTTGTGAAACGTTTTGAGGGATTTCCGGTAAAAATTGCCCAACTTTCCAGAATGGTGACATCAAAAAATGCGGCACAGATCAAAAAGGAATTGGCAGATGGCAATGTCAATATAGTGATTGGTACACATGCTTTACTAGCCAAGACGATCAAGTTTGCAAATTTGGGTATGCTTATTATAGATGAAGAACAGCATTTTGGTGTTGCGCACAAAGAGAAATTGAAAACCTTGCGTGAAGATATTCATGTATTGACATTATCTGCCACCCCATTACCAAGGACGTTGCAATTATCATTGACTGGAATGCGAGAGATAAGTCTAATCGCAACGCCTCCAATTGATCGTTTGGCTGTTAGAACTTTTATTATGCCCTTTGATCGTATCGTTATTCGAGAGGCTATTCAAAGGGAGCGATTCAGAGGGGGGCAAATATTCTGTGTTGCACCGCGTGTTCAGGATCTGCAAAACCTGCAAGATCAACTTTTGGATATAGTTCCCGATTTACGGTTGGTACAAGCTCATGGGCGGTTATCCCCTACAGAACTTGAACGGGTGATGACTGAATTCAATGAAGGTAAATATGATGTATTGCTTTCGACCAATATTGTTGAAAGTGGACTGGACATGCCAACTGTCAATACACTGATAATCTATAAGGCTGATCATTTTGGATTAGGTCAGTTATATCAATTGAGAGGTCGTGTGGGACGGGGAAAACAGCGTGGATATGCGTATTTGACATGGCCACAGCATCATTTTCTTTCCAAGAATTCTGAAAAGCGACTGGAAATAATGCAGTCACTGGATAATCTTGGGGCAGGATTCACTTTGGCATCTCACGATCTGGATTTGAGAGGGGCGGGTAATCTGCTGGGAGAAGAACAGTCTGGTCATATTCGGGAAGTTGGCGTTGAGCTATACCAGAAGATGCTTGAAGAAACAGTGGCAAGCCTCCGTGCAGAAAAAAATAATCAGTTATTGGAAAATCAGGATTGGACACCCAATATCACTTTGGGATTACCTGTTCTGATCCCGGAAACCTATGTGACGGATCTATCAGTAAGATTGGGTTTATATCGACGAATAGGCAATCTGGAAAATCATGATGATATTGAAGCCATGCAAGTTGAATTGATAGATCGTTTTGGGACCTTGCCTGAAGAAGTAAGCAATCTGCTTCATGTAATGAAACTGAAAAAACTTTGTAAAAAAGTTGGTGTTAATCGCATTGAGGCTGGACCGAAAGGGGTTGTTGTTCAGTTTTTTAACAATCAATTCAAAAATCCTGAAAGATTAGTACAATGGATAGCCGGTATTAAAGATCAGTCTGTGAGATTGCGTCCTGATGGTAAATTGATATATTTGCGAGAAACCCCGTTTGCAAAACGGATTCAGCGTTGTCAATTCTTATTAAGCAAGCTTGTTGAAATTTACCGATAATAAAACGTCATTTCCTAAATTAGGCAGACTGAATTTAGCTAGAAATGACATTTTGAAGCATTCATGAATTTATTTATTAATAAGACATAATTTATTAAAATCATTGAATATTTTTTAATCCAATGATAATGTTACGTAATTTAAATGTTTTTTTAAGAAATAAATAAAGTTAAGTAGAGAAATTAGATTATGTTGCAAAAAAATGTCAATGATCTTTTGGTTTTTTTAACAATTGCTAAAGAAAGAAGTTTTACAAAGGCAGCATCAAAATTAGGTGTATCCCAATCCGCATTAAGTCATACCATGCGAAATCTTGAAAAAAATCTGGATGTGCAATTATTATCCCGTACTACACGAAGTGTAGAGCCAACCAAGCTTGGTGAGATTTTATTGAAAAATATTGCGCCGAGATTAGAGGAAATTGTTGAAGAGCTTGGCAAGATTATTGATTTGAAAAAAAGGCCTTTTGGAAATATCAATCTTTTAACAGATGAACATGCTGCAAACTTTGTTGTATGGCCTCATTTGCGAAATTTTTTGCGACATTATCCTGATATAAAATTTAATGTAGAGGTTTCCTCCAATCTTCAAAAAGAAATTCATGGAAAATATGATGCAAAAATAAGCCTTGGCGAAGTTGTAGACAAAGATTTCTTATCAATAAAAATTAGCGCACCTGTCCAAATAGCGGTTGTCGCGTCACCATTATATTTACAAGATAAAAAAATTCCAAAAACGCCGCATGATTTGCTCAAACATCAATCTATAAACTACTTTCTTTCTTTTATGCAAAATCAGTATGATTGGGAATTTGTTGTAAAGGGTAATACACAAGTAATTCATATGGAAGGTCAATTTTCTTGTAATACCCTAACCCAGGTCATACAGGCCACACTGGATGGTTTTGGTTTTGCCTATATTCCCTTGAAAGAGGTTTATCACGCCATTCAGCAAAAACATCTTGTACATGTTTTATCTGAATACTGTCCCTCTTTTTCAGGATATTATCTGAGATATCCCAATCGAAACAATTTTACACAGGCATTTTCTTTGCTATTGCAAAGTTTTGAACATTAAATTTCACTATTTATATTATTACCTTGCAAATTATAATTGCACTTTTATTTTTTTCAAATTAAATTGATGTAAAAAATATACATATTAATTAATTCAAGAGAAACAAGATGTCAGATTTAATTTTGGCGCGGGCTTTACATGTATTGGCAATTGTAATTTGGATAGGTGGAGTATGTATGGTGACAACGGTTCTTCTACCAACCATTCGTAAAAATTTTTCATCCAGCGAACGATTGTCTATATTTCATCGTATTGAAAGCCGTTTTGCTACACAGGCTCGTTTTACAACTTTGATAGCCGGATTATCCGGGTTTTACATGGTATGGCGAATGCAAATATGGAATCGGTTTGAGCATATAGAATTTTGGTGGATGCATGCCATGTTTTTGGTGTGGTTAATCTTTACAACCATGTTATTTGTAATTGAACCCTTTATACTCAATAAAAAATTAGGGAATAGTGGCCAGCAACAACCCGATAAGGTATATGTTAAGGTTCAGAGATTACACTGGTTTTTATTAACCATCAGTTTCATTGCAATCATTGGTGCAGTCATGGGAAGCCATGGTTTCGCTTTTTTTTGAGAAATAAATAAAATAATGAAAATGCATAATATTCGATTGGGTCGGGTGATTTCAATTTTTATATCGAATTGGTGGGATGCTATACTTCATTATTTTTATTTCAGTGGCAGGACAAGCAGATCAGGTTTTTGGTGTTTTGCAATTCTAAATAGTCTGATTCTATATTTTTTATTTTGTATAGATGAATATTTTCATTTGATTTACAGAGTGACTTTTCATTATTATTATTATGATATCCATCTATTTTTTTTAATATATTTTTTATTAACGATCTTTCCATCATTTGTACTGTTCATACGTCGCCTGCATGATCTTAATTTGTCAGGTTGGTGGGTTTTGTTGATGATTATTCCCTTACCCTATCTATACCTCAATTTTTTAATTCAGATTATTTTTCTTGTTATGGCAAGTTTTCCCGGTTCAGAAAATAATCGGTATGGTATCAAGCCCATTAATCAGGTTACTGTTTAATTCATATTCTTTGTTTAAATTACCATACGGGAATGGGAACATTATTAACCTTGAACAGATTTCCCTGCCAGTTTATATCCCATTCAAGATTATTGTTTCCGACAGAACGTCCAGCAAATTTAGCCAAAATCAATGCTGTCTTTAGATTATTTATACGGGTAGAACCACTATTTGCAATCAATTTTTCCATATTGCTTACAGTGATTTTACCTTTTGCCGATTGAAAGTTGAGCTCTCGGTCAAGTAAAGCGTTTCCATACGCAGTAATATGGGTTAAATCGTTCTGCATCATTAAGTTATTGATTTTTAATGGTAATGACAGGTCATAAAATTTATCCTCATTATTGCCACTCGCGGCGGCTAAAATTAGGGGATAATATTTTGAAGGGGTATTCAGATTCAAAATGCCTTCTCTTGGAAGGAAAATGTTTGATTTTTGAGAGGGATTTATTTCATTCAGACCTGAAAAAAACAGTTTCAAATTTACATTGTCAGCGATATTTTGAACTTGCAACCGTATTTCATCAGCTTTGTAGGCATTGTTTAAATTTTTTATTAAAATGTTTCGCCATATAATGGTAAGTTGTTCGTTTTGTTTAAGTTGTTTTAATATAGGTGTAATAGAATCAGTATAGTAATTTTTGTTACAGGAATTGATTTGATATTTCAGAAATACGGTCAACAATCCGGTCGATGTGATATTGGTAACTCTTTGCAACTGATCTTTGGACAAGGTTTTACCGCTCTGGTTTACCATTAACTGTTTGCTATTCAGGAAAACATTGGAATTATCCGGAATTTTGACAGTATAATTAGTAACTTGTAAAGAATTGATATGATGATCAACAGTGTCTGATGATATATTTGAACAGTATGAATGCCAAGTTACAGAAGCGAAAGCTACTGCATTATTAAATAGTGAATAAATAAGCATCAGCACGAAAAAAGGCAAAGACTTTAAAAATATACTCATAACCATAGAAACATTTTTCATTTTCAAAAAAGAATTAAACTATATCGATATTAAGAAAGATATTAAAGGGTTATTTACAAAAGATTGAAAATTATAATAGTTGAATAATGATTTGGATCAAAACTAAAAGATTAAGGATTTTCAATGCCGAAATATCTGGACCCGTTTTTAATTTTACTATTAATGACCGTTGCAATAGCAAGCTTTTTTCCATGTCACGGTTCGGGTGTTCTTTTTTTTAACAATCTGGCTGTAATAGCCATTGCTCTTATGTTTTTTTTGCAAGGTGCAAGGTTATCTCGTCAAGCAGTGATTGAGGGTATTTTTCACTGGAGATTACATTTACTTATTTTTGCATGTACGTTTGTCATTTTTCCTATACTGGGATTAGGCTTGCATTATTTATTCCCAAAAATGTTATTGCCTGACTTATGGATGGGCATTCTTTTTTTATGCTGTTTACCATCTACAGTACAATCGTCAATTGCATTTACATCAATCGCAAAAGGAAATGTGCCGGCTGCAATATGTTCAGCTACTGCCTCAAATATTCTGGGAATTTTCATAACTCCTTTTTTGGTTGGATCAATATTTTCAAATAATCATCAGGCTATTTTTTCAAGAGATAATCTTAACATAGTTTACCAATTGTTATTACCCTTTATCATGGGACAGATCCTGCAGCCGTGGATAAGGGAATGGGCATTAAAAAATTCTCATCTTTTATCCTGTTCTGATCGTGGGTCAATCCTGATTGTTGTTTATACAGCTTTTAGTCAGGCAGTGAATATGGGTTTATGGTACAAATTATCCTTGTATCAGCTTATGAAGCTGATTTTAATTGACATGGTTTTACTAGATTCAATTTTAATAATTTCTTTTTTGCTATCGAAACTTTTTAAATTTTGTTGGCAGGACCAAATCAGCATTGTATTTTGTGGATCAAAAAAATCTCTAGCTTCCGGGGTTCCAATTGCAAACGTGTTATTGCCTCCCTCAATGGTGGGAATGATAATATTGCCTTTAATGATTTTTCATCAAATTCAGCTATTTGTAATTGCGATCATTGCCCAATATTGTAATAAAATATCCGATAAAAAAAAGGTTTATAAGACATAATCAAGAAATACCTGATATGTTTGTCACTCTATCAAAGATTTTTGGCGATTTAATGTTTTATTTTATTATTAATCTAAACAAATTAATCTTATAATGATATTTCATTTTTAAAATCAGTTTTATTAATAAAAGTAAAAAAAATGCTTGCCAAATCCACGTTAAATCATATATGAAGTTTTCATAAGTCGGAGAGGTGGCCGAGTGGTTTAAGGCAGCGGTCTTGAAAACCGCCGTGCGTGAATAGCGTACCGTGGGTTCGAATCCCACCTTCTCCGCCATTCAATAAATTTTTATCCTGTATAGTTGCATATCTTTAGAATAATTATTCAATTGAATTATATTTAAAATTAAAATCTTTCAATGCGATTTGCATTGGAATAAATGGTATATTTTTTTTAATGAATTTTTCTCCAGACAAATAAAAATCAAATTTTTTATAAAATTCAACCGCGGTTATTCTTGCATTCAGCGTCACAAATTCAATTTTCTTTTGTTTCAGATCATTAAGAACAGTTGTGAAAAGTTTTGTCCCAATACCTTTTCTTTGAAAAGAGGGGGAAGTTGCAAATTTACGTATTTGATAATTGTTTTGCAATTTTGGATAAATGGAAAAACAGCTGACAACCTGGTTATCAAGAATATATCCAACATGTTTTGAATATTGATCTTCTGGGTCAATACATTCCTCCACTGTTAATGAAGGCCATAAGACTTTCTGTCTGAGAGGAAGACAATCTTCAAGAGAAATGGGTTTAATATTTTTCATGATCAAATTTTCTTAAAAATTCAAATTGGATGATTCATAGGAAAATAAAGTTGTTACTGAATAAGAGGCAAGTATTAATTTAGTGTGAACAAGTATTTTCGAATTATAAATAACTAATTTTACTATTGATTATCTTCGTTTTCAGAATTATTTTGGATCTAAACATTCAATTTGAATCGATAGGGTTCATATGATTTTTTTTATAATTATTCTTTTATGTACAGGTTTCATTGCATTATTTTATATAATCAATAAATCCAATAATAAAAAAAATCATCGGATACAAACTGAAACTTCACCTGCAATACGAAACAATCCTGTTGATATAGGTTTAATGTATTTTAACGGGGATGGTGTTTCACAAAATTACAAACAAGCCTTGGAATATTTTGAAAAAGCTGCTGCATCGGGATATGCGCAAGGTATTTTGTATAAGGCTATAATTTATTACGAGGGCTTAGGTGTTAAAGCTGACGTTGAAAAAGCTTTTGAATTGTTTGAAAATGCGGCCCAAAAAGGTAATACAAAGGCAATGATGATACTGGGGCAGATTTATATGGATGCCCAAATTGTCGAGCAAAATTATCAAAAGGCCAATGAATATTTTTTAATGGCCGCTCGTCAGGGTGAGGGTGAGGCTTTATTCAATCTAGGTTTAATCTATCTTGATGGTAAGGGTGTTGATAAGGATTATAGTAAAGCAAGAGTTTATTTCGAACAGGCCGCCCAAAAAGGTAATATGGAGGCAAAAACTAATCTGGCGTTCATCTATATGAATGGTCAAGGTGTTTCGAGGGATCTTGAAAAAGCACGTGAATATTTTGAACTGTCTGCTAATCAGGGAGATCGTAAAGCGGAATATAATCTAGCTTTGATGTATTGGAATGGTGAAGGTGGAGAAAAAAATACTAATAAAGCCAGAGGATATTTTGAGAAAGCCGCCTATCAGGATGACGTTGAGGCACAATATTTTGTAGCCAATCTGTACTTTACTGGAAATACGGTCGAATTAGATTATAAGAGGGCTTTCAGCTTTTATAACAAGGCCGCGATGCAGGGTTACGTCAAGGCGCAATTCATGCTTGGACAAATGTATGAGGAGGGTAAGGGTGTCCTTCAGAATATTGACAAAGCCGTGTATTGGTATGAACAGGCAGCCGATCAAAATGATATGAATGCTCAATATAATTTGGGATATCTTTATTTAACTGGAAAGACATCAAGAATAAATCTTCAAAAGGCCTATGATTATTTTAAAAAAGCTGCGGAACAAGGTTATGTTTTGGCTCAATTTAATTTGGGGGTCATGTATTATAAGGGAGATGGTGTTATCCAGGATAATCATAAGGCTGCGGCATGGTTTCAAAAAGCTGCCGATCAAAATCATAAAAAATCACAGTTAATCCTTGGAAAAATGTATCTAGAGGGAAGAGGAATACCTCACGATCATCAAAAAGGGATGGAGCTAATTCGATTAAGCGAAACATGATATCTGTAACTGGTATATTTCATTATCAGGTTTCAAGATGAGATAAAGCGGAATCCGAGCCTTTAATAAATTGATTTGTTAAGTTTATTTTATCGATTAAATTCTTTATAATTCAGCCTTAATTCATTTTTTTTTGTTATTGTTGGGTTTATGTCCAGATCTAAGATTGCCTTTATCGGTAAAAGTGCAGCAGTAATTTGCATAATTTTTGTGTTTTTGTGCATCTGTTTCTATAAAACGATTCGTCAGGGATTTATTGAGGCACAATTTAATCGTGCAAATCTTTATATGCAGGGTGAGGGTACGTCTCAGAACTATAAAAAAGCACGTGAATATTTTGAGCAATCAGCTGAGGCGGGAAATGTCGAGGCTCAATATATGCTGGGTGTGATGTATGAATATGGCGAAAACACCGAGCAGAATTATCAAAAAGCTATTCAGTTATATCGCAAGGCAGCCCGTCACGGATATGTAAAGGCCCAATATGTACTTGGCAATATGTACAAGAATGGCAAGGGGGTAAAAAAAGATCTTTCACGTGCAATTCGCTGGTATCAAACCGCTGCAGACAAGGGGGAGACAAATGCGCAGTATCAATTGGGTATCATTTATCTTGAGGGAAATGATAGAAATGTAACTAAAGGTATAGAACTGATCAAAAAATCTGCTGATCAGGGAAATATTCATGCCTTGTATTTTCTTGGAAATCTTTATCTGGAAGGGAAATATATTACAAAAAGTCCGAAATTGGCTCAACGATGTTTTGAACAGGCCGCCTATAAAGGTTATGCTGACGCCCAATATAAACTTGGCAATATGTATGAAAACGGGACTGGGGTTGATAAAGAATATTCCAAGGCTCTTTATTGGTATGAAAAAGCCTCGAAAAAGAATGTGACAGCTCAATACAATCTCGCAATGATGTATATGGTGGGTAAAGGGGTTAATCCAAATTCGCAATTGGCATTATCTTTATTGCAGCAGGCTGCTGAAAAAGGATATTCGGAAGCACAATATAAATTGGCGATTTTGTATGAAGAGGGAAAAATTGTTTCCCAGGATTATTCCAAGGCACTGAACTGGTTCAACATGGCGGTCAATTCCGGAAATAATGACGCAATTTATGCTTTGGGGGAATTATATCTGGAAGGAAGAGGGGTTAACAAGGATTTTCAGAAAGCCTTTGACCTTTTTAAAAAAGCGGCACAGGCAGGAGATAGTAAGGCACAATTTCAATTGGCCACTATGTATGAAAAAGGCAGCGGAATTCCGAAAGACCCGTCAGCAGCTGTTGATTGGTATAAAAAATCTGCAATACAGGGGAACGCTCAGGCGCAATTCTATCTGGGTAAATTATATGAACAGGGATTTTTCATAGAAAAAAATTATGATCAAGCCAAATTCTGGTTTGAAAAGGCTGAAGCGCAAAATAATATTCATGCGATCTATACTCTAGGTTTGATGTATGAAACAGGTCAAGGGGTGAAAAGGGATATCAATAAGGCCATTCAATACTATCAAAAGGGTGCAAATCAGGGAGATGCACAAACCCAGTTTGTTTTGGCAGAATTATATAAAAATAATGATCAGATTGACAAGAACTACTCCAAGGCCATTTATTGGTTTAAGGAGGCGGCTGAACAGGGAAAAGTAAAGGCTTATTATAATCTGGGTCAACTTTATGAAAATGGATTGGGGGTTCAAAAAGATGACAGTCAGGCTTTCCAATATTATATGCAAGGCACTGCGGCAGGAGATCTGGATTCCCAATTCATTCTTGCCAAGATGTATTATAAGGGGGTTGGTACAAAAAAAGACGTATCTGAGGCAATTAAACTATTTGATATCTTGGCTAGTAATGGAAATTCCGAAGCGGCCCGTCTTTTGGGACAGATATATCTGACTGGACAGGATGTTAAGAAGGATATTGGCAAGGCAGAATATTATTTGCAAAATTCTGTTAAGGAAGGGAATGCCCAGGCCATGTATAATCTTGGAATGGCTTTTCTGTCTGGTAAGGATTTTCCAAAGAATAAGGGAAAGGCTAAAAAACTTTTGAATGAAAGTTGCAATAAAGGATTTTCAAATTCCTGCGTCACGCTTGGAACAGTCAAATAAGTGATATTATTTTTGTATTATATTTCATTATAAAGGATGGTTATGTATATCGGGATTGACCTTGGAACATCAGGTATTAAAGGTATTTTATTGAATGATAACCATCAGATTGTCGCCAGCCATACTGAAAAACTGAAAGTTTATCGTCCCCATCCCCTTTGGTCAGAACAAAATCCAATTGATTGGTGGGAGGCGACAGACAAGGTTTTTTTGTCACTATCGAGTCAATATTCCTTGAAAGATGTAAAAGCGATAGGGTTGACGGGTCAAATGCATGGGGCAGTTTTGCTGGATAAAAATGGTAAAATATTGCGACCTGCTATTTTATGGAATGATGGGCGTAGTTATCGGGAGTGTAATGAAATTGAGGAGAATATACAAAATTCAAGAGAGATAACAGGCAATATACTGATGCCTGGTTTTACCGCACCCAAGATAGCTTGGGTTCGCAAACATGAGCCGGAAGTATATCAACAAATTGATAAAGTCCTATTACCCAAGGATTATCTTCGCTGGTTGATAACGGGAATTTATGCATCTGATATGTCTGATGCATCTGGAACTATGTGGCTTGATGTCAAAAATCGTCAATGGAATGATGATTTATTAAAGGCATGTGGGTTGACGCGAAAAAATATGCCTCAATTGTTTGAAGGCAATCAGGCAACCGGAACGGTTAAACCTGAATTAGCGCAACGATGGGGAATGACTTCAAAAGCTTCGGTTATTGCCGGTGGTGGTGATAATGCCGTTGGAGCAATTGGGGTTGGTATCTGGCGAAAAGGTCAGGCTATGCTTTCTTTGGGAACATCCGGGGTATATTTTGTCGCGAGTGATGGGTTTTTGAATAATTGTAAACAGGCTGTTCACAGTTTCTGTCATGCATTGCCGAACACCTGGCATCTAATGTCTGTTATGCTGAGTGCTTCTTCCTGTTTGGATTGGGCTGCTCGGATTATGGGAATTCAGACAGTGCCTAAATTGTTGGAAATGGCAGGACAGGCCTCTTCAATTCCATCATCCGTTATTTTTCTTCCTTATCTTTCGGGTGAGCGAACGCCTCATAATAATCCCAAGGCAAATGGAATGTTGTTTGGCTTAACTCATCAACATGATCGGAAGGATATAGCCAAGGCAGTAATAGAGGGGGTAAGTTTTGGATTGGCGGAGGGTATGGAAGTTTTACATGCCACGGGTTTAAGGCCAGACCATATCAGTTTGATTGGCGGAGGGGCAAGAAGCTCTTTTTGGCGTCAATTGCTGGCTGATATTACAGGAGAAACGTTGCAATATCGTGAAGGTGGAGATGTGGGGCCAGCATTGGGTGCCGCAAGATTGGCAATGTTGAGTTGTCATCCAAATGTAGCATTTGGAGATTTATTGCCAGAATCTTCCATACAGGCAACCTATGTTCCCAATCAATCTGTCAGTGCGCAATATCAAGAAAAATATCAAAAATTCAAAAAATTATATCAGGCAGTTAAAGGTTTGTATTAAATCTTTTAACTGCCTGATATCTACAGTAATCTAGCAAATTCTCCATACTAAATCACTGTAGCTGTTATTTTATTCCAAAGGGGGAGGAACACGGGCCAATTCTATTGCCTTTTCCTGTTCCTGATCCAGTTTGTCAACATCAAAATCTGCAATGATTTCCTGAAATAATTGATGCCAGTTTAGTTTTGCATTTAATCTTGTAAATAAACTTCCAAGTCCTATTGCAGAACGATCAACCAGAACAAATTCCCGTGGTGGTGTCACTCCCCCAGCCTGTTGAAGCCCTTTATGTACTTTATTGGCCAATTTACGTCCCAAATCCGGATCTGTATCATCTTGTATATAACGGTCTTTATCCTGGGTAAGGGGGGCATAGAGAAAACTTGCCCATTCATTTAGAACAGTCATTGTCTCTTTCGAAATATTTTTAAATCCCCATGAGGTATAGGCCTGATAGGCTAATTCCTCATTGTTAGTTTCTACGGCACGGCAAAGATCAATAACACCCTTAACAAATTTACCCTGAAAAATTCGTATCGAACCGAAATCAAGAAGACACAGTTGATTTTGATGATTGATAAGAAAATTTCCCATATGCGGGTCACCATGAATGACACCATATTGATAAAAAGGAATATACCAGGCTTTAAAGAGTGCGCGGGCAATATTGTTCCGATGAGCCTGATCTAATTCAGGTGTGATCAGGGATCTTAGATTCTTGCCCTCTATCCAATCCATGGTTATAAGACGTTCAGTGGAAAGATTTTCAATTACATTTGGTATAACTGTTGTGTCATTATTTTTGAGCATATAGGAGAAGAGTCTTAAATTGGCCGCTTCTCTTTTATAATCCAGTTCTTCCTGTAAACGTGTAACAAGCTCTTTGTAAACCTCGTCCTGTTTAATTGCATTGTCCAATCGATGGTATAAAGCAATCAATAGACGAAGTTGTTTAAGGTCTGATTCAACAGTGCTAACCATGTCAGGGTATTGTAATTTACAGGCAACTTCCCTTCCATCGTGCAATTTTGCCTTGTGGACTTGACCAAGACTGGCTGCGGCGACAGCTTCATGTGAAAATTCGTCAAAAGCGGTTTCCCAGTTCGGACCCAATTCTCCCCTCATGCGACGACGGACGAAAGACCATCCCATCGGAGGGGCATTTGATTGTAACTGCGCCAATTCATCGGCATATTCATCAGGCAGGACATTGGGAATGGTACTGATTAATTGCGCCACTTTCATCATGGGGCCTTTGAGATTCCCAAGAATGTTTTTCAACTCTTCTGCATGGGAAGCTTTGTTAATCGGTATTCCCATTTTTTCACCAGCCAACCGTGCGGCAATTCCCCCCACCGCCCGGGTAGAATTGACCATACGTTTCATTCCACTGAATAAACTGGTTTTATCAAGATTATCGTTATTATGTCCCATCTAAATTTGTTCCAGTTCATCTATGAAATCATTGATTACATTTAATCCTTTTTGCCAGAAGGCTGGATCAGAGGCATCCAATCCAAAAGGCGCCAAAAGTTCTTTATGACTTTTTGTTCCACCCGCCTTCAGCATTTCAATATAAAGGTCCTGGAAGTCGGGAAACCCTTCCTGATAGACATTATAGAGTGCATTTACCAAACAATCACCAAACGCATAGGCATAAACATAAAAAGGTGTATGGATGAAATGCGGTATATATGTCCAATATGTATTATAGTCTGGTGTAAATTCAAAAGCTGGGCCAAGGCTTTTTTGTTGCGTTTCAAGCCAGAGCTGACCAATTTGTTCAGGTAAAAGCTCGTTCTCATGTCTGGCTTCGTGAACCTTGCGTTCAAATTGATAAAATGCAATTTGTCTTACTACTGTGTTTAACATATCCTCAACCTTACGGCTTAAGAGAATATGACGATGTCTGGGATCTGTTTGGTTTTTTAAAAGGCTCTGGAAAGTCAGCATTTCTCCGAATACACTGGCTGTTTCAGCAAGGGTCAGCGGTGTATCAGATAGAATATATCCCTGTTTTGCAGCAAGAATCTGGTGAATCCCGTGCCCCAGCTCATGGGCCAATGTCATGACATCTCGGCTGCGACCATGGTAATTAAGAAGAATATAGGGATGAACCGATGGAACAGTGGGATGGGCAAAGGCACCAGAGGATTTCCCGGTACGTAGTGTGGCATCAATCCATGGACTATGTAAAAACTGATCAATCATTTTGCCCAGCCGAGGATCAAATTCATGATACGCTTGATAAACGATTGTCTTCGCGTCTCTCCAGCGTATAGGTTGATCATGATCTTCCGGTAAGGGAGCATTACGATCCCAATGATGTAATTTGTTCACACCCAGCCATTTTGCTTTTAAAAGATAGTAGCGGTGTGACAGATTTTGATAATTATTGGTAACAGCGGTAACCAGCGCATCAACGACACTGTTTTCAATCTGGTTATCACAATTTCGTTGTGAGTCTGGACGGGAAAAACCACGCCATTGGTCAGAGATTTGCTTATCCTTTGCCAACGTATTTGTAATAATCGAGAAAAGTCTCAGATTTTTCGAAAATACCGAACTCAATCCCTGGGCTGCATCTTTTCTTTCTTTTGCCTGTGAAGATGATAATTTATTCAAAGCCTCACCTAAAGAAACGGTTTTATCTTTTAAGGGGATTTCCAGGGTCGCCAATGTTTCGTCATATAATCTTGACCATGCATTGGCTCCCGTAACTGCTTTTTCATGGAAAAGCTTTTCGATTTCATTACTTAACTGATAAGGGCGCAATATACGGATTTTATCAAGAAACGGTTTCCACTGCAGTAATTCGTTGTCTTGCATTTTATTCTTGACATTTTCCTCGCTAAGCTGGTTCAATTCCAAGGTAAAGAAAAGAAACTGCGTGCTTAATCCAGTTATTTTTTCATGGATATCCTGATAAAATTTGGTATTTTGAAGATTGGTCGAATCAGTTGCGAAAATCAGTTGAGCATAAGATCCAATTCTTCCCAATATTTCATTGATTATTTCATAACTTTTAAGAGCCTGGTTTAATTCCTGACTTGATGTCTGGGATAAATTTCCCTTCCATTTTTCAGAAAATTGTGTGATGAGGGTTTGAGCTTTTTGCAGATCATTCTTTAATTCTTGACAATCGGGTGATGGGTACAAATCTGTCAGGTCCCAAGAAGGAAGTTGATCCGATTTTTTCTTTTCGGATTTTAGTGTATCATGATTCGGTTGATTGGTGTGACAAGATGAATTAGACATTGTATCTCTGTTTGATTTAAATGAATGATCTTTTATATAAATGGATTTTATCGAATATTTCAGGCGATGAAAACAGACATTTGTTTTTTTGATCTATGAACTGGGATTGTTCATTTTAGTAGCCCATTTATTATGCTATATAATATAGCAAATACAAAGTCTTAATCTTAAATCAAATATAGAAATCATAACAAAATCAGATAATTTCCATGAAAAAACCAAAAAGAAGCGGAACTGTCATTTTTCATCCAGAAAAGATTCCGGCAAAGCCGAAAATGAACAGGTTGGAAATTGTATCGCAATTTCAGCCCTCAGGAGATCAGCCAAACGCCATCAAACAACTTACTGATGGAATTGAGGCTGGAGATCGTGACCAGGTCTTATTGGGTGTAACAGGTTCAGGCAAAACTTTTACCATGGCCAAGGTTATTGAGGCCGTGCAAAAACCAACCTTGATTTTAGCACCCAATAAAACGCTTGCAGCGCAGCTTTATGGAGAAATGAAAGAATTTTTTCCAAATAATGCGGTTGAATATTTTGTCAGTTATTATGATTATTATCAACCGGAAGCCTATGTGCCTCGATCTGACACTTATATAGAAAAAGATAGTCAGATCAATGAACAGATTGACCGTATGCGACATGCGGCCACACAGGCTTTACTAGAACGTAATGATGTTATTATAGTTGGCTCTGTTTCCTGTATTTACGGTATTGGATCTCCAGAAACCTATTCTCATATGGTTGTGCGGGTTGAGGAAGGCGGAGTGGTAAATCGTGAGGATTTGCTAAAAGCTTTGGTAGAACAGCAATATCGTAGAAATGATATGGCCTTTCAGCGGGGAACGTTTCGTGTAAGAGGCGAAACAATAGATATTTTTCCCGTTCAAAACGCTGATCGTGCCTGGAGAATTCAGCTCTTTGGGGATGAAGTTGAATCAATTAACGAATTTGATCCTTTGACCGGGGTTAATACAGCAAATTTAAAGTCAATAACTATTTATGCCAATAGTCATTTTGTTACGCCAAGACCAACCTTGAATCAGGCAATTAAAAATATCAAGGTTGAGTTGAAGGAAAGAATTGATCAATTTGTAGCTGAAGGCAAATTGTTGGAGGCCGAACGTATTCAACAGCGTACAACTTTTGATCTTGAAATGATCGAAACAACAGGATTGTGTAAGGGTATTGAGAATTATTCCCGTTATCTTTCAGGACGCAATCCCGGTGAACCTCCACCTACTCTTTTTGAATATCTGCCAGAAGATGCCTTGCTTATCGTGGATGAAAGTCATGTAAGCGTACCTCAGATAGGAGGAATGGAACGGGGGGATTATGCACGTAAAAAAACGCTTTCGGATTTTGGTTTTCGACTCCCTTCTTGTATGGACAATAGGCCACTTAATTTTGCGGAATGGGATTGTTATCGTCCCCAGAGCATTTTTGTCAGTGCGACACCAGGTCCCTGGGAGTTAGAGAAAACAGGAGGCGTGTTTATTGAACAGGTCATACGTCCAACCGGTTTGACTGATCCTGTTACTGATATAAGACCAATTGAATTGCAAGTGGATGATTTATTATCCGAGGCAAATAAGGTCATCAAGAAGGGTGGGCGTGTTCTTGTTACAACTCTAACCAAAAAATGGGCTGAAAAATTAACTGATTATATGAGTGAAGCTGGTATAAAGGTTCGTTATCTTCATTCAGATATCGATACTTTGGAGCGTATAGAGATTATAAGGGATTTGCGTTTGGGTGTGATAGATGTCCTGGTAGGGATCAATCTTCTAAGGGAGGGTCTGGATATACCAGAGTGTCAATTGGTGGCCATTCTTGATGCTGACAAAGAAGGATTTTTAAGGTCAAGAACCTCTTTGATACAGACGATTGGACGGGCAGCAAGAAATGTTGATGGGCGTGTTTTATTATATGCGGATAAAATGACGGACAGTTTAAAATATGCGATCGAAGAAACTGCAAGACGTCGTGAAAAACAGACACAATGGAATGAAGATCATAATATTACGCCAGCAACGGTAAAAAAGAAAATTGGAGAGATCATTGCTTCTGTTTATGAACAGGATTATGTAACGGTTTCCCCAACAGAATTTTCTGATATTCATTCTCTGGTAGGGAAGGACCTGAAAGGAACCATAGCAGAATTGGAAAAGGAAATGCGTAACGCTGCCACCAATCTTGAGTTTGAAGATGCTGCTCGTATACGAGATGAAATAAAGAGATTGGAAGATTTAGATATGGGATTAATTTCTGATATTGAACCGACAATCTGTACCAGAGAAGAGGGGAGAATCCTAAAAAGGAATTTTAAACCAAGACCTCTTGGACCTGGTGGGGGAGGCTATGGTCCATCGAGGCGTCAAAGATCAAAGAAACATTAAATAGGGATGCGGGATGCTGGAAATTAAGGCGGGAAATAATAGAATCGGCATATATCCTTCTTTGGGTGGAGCCATAGCATATTGGTTGAGAAAAGATTTATTGATTTTTTATCCAGTCGAGCGTTCGCCCTTGACGAGACATTCTGACCAGATTATTGCAGCCTATCCAATGTTGCCTTATTCTAATCGTATTGCAAACGGTAAATTTAAATTCAATAACAGTGTTTATCAATTAACCCCCAATGCGTCGAACGGAAAGGATTCCATTCATGGTAATGCATGGCAAAAGTCTTGGGATCTTGAATCATTTACGGAAAATAGTGTTGTTTTAACTTTGAATTATAATCCGGATAAGGGATCTCAAAAGGAATGGCCCTATGCATATTTTGCTAGGTTGAGATATTGTGTTTATGAAAGTGGATTGTTTATACAAATGTCATGTAAAAATACTGATATTTGCAAACAACCCATTGGGATGGGCTTTCATCCCTATTTGCCAAGAAGAAATCTTGTTGAAATTGGTTTTTCGGCACCGTCTGTATGGAATAATGGTCCGTATGGATTGCCAGAGGGTCGCATGTTGAACGAAGATCAATGGAACTTTGATCAAATGCGTATTTTGAAACAAGACGATTTTCTGGATAATTGTTATGTGAACTGGGATCGCGAAGCGTTTATCCGCTGGAAATATAATAATAGTTTCTTAACGGTTTCTGCCAGCGTTATTTTTCGGCATTTTGTTGTATATACCCCGCCAGACCAATCTTTTTTTACTATGGAACCGGCAACTAACATGAATAATGCAATCAATATGCCAGAAATTTCGGATCGCGGCTTGTTTATCTTAAAACCGGGGCAAATTTTAAAAGGCAGGATATTTTATTCCTTTATGGGAATATAGGGATTATTTTATAATTTAGGTTTGTTTATATGTCTTTACCTTATATCACCCCTTGGGGTTATACACGTTTGAAAAAGGAATTATTGCAACTATTGCATGAAGAGCGTCCAAAAATAGTGGAGATTGTTTCATGGGCAGCCGGTAATGGAGATCGATCTGAAAATGGAGATTATCTTTATGGAAAAAAAAGATTGCGTGAGATTGATCGTCGGGTTCGATTTTTATCCAAACGGTTAGAGAACGCACAAATTGTAAACCCCATTGATCAACAGGGAAAAGATCGGGTTTTTTTTGGTGCTACAGTGCGCTATTTAACCGAGGATGATTGTGAGCATAGGGTTACTATTGTTGGAACAGATGAAGCAATCACGGAAAAAGGGCAAATAAGTCTAGTATCCCCTGTAGCTAGGGCATTAATGCGTGCTAGAGTAGGGGATGAAATAAGGTTGCAAACCCCTGTTGGTGAAAAATACCTTGAAATTTTAGAAATCACTTATGATGCAGAGTCAGAATAGAATGGATATTTAAAAATGTTAAAAATCGCGGTACAAATGGATCCTTTGGAAAAGATAAATATTCATGGAGATTCAACATTTGCATTGATGCTCGAGGCACAGGCTCGTGGTTATTCACTTTTTGTTTATTCTGTAAATAGCTTAAGTTTGTTCAATAATGAAAAAAGTAAGTATGTAACAGCACGAGGTCGAAAAGTTAATATTCAAAAGGTTACAGGTGATCATGTAAAATTTGGAGAAGTGGAAACCGTGAATCTGGCAGATTTTGACGTGCTGTTGATGCGCCAGGATCCACCTTTTGATATGGGATATATTACTGCCACACATATTCTGGAACGTATTCATGGTGTGGGCAAGGACAAGGTATTTGTTGTAAATAATCCAAAATCCGTTCGAAATTCACCGGAAAAATTAATGGCTACATTTTGGCCTGAATTAATGCCTCCCACGCTTGTTTCCCGTGATGTCGAAACAATTCGGATGTTTAGGGAGGAATACAAAGATATTGTTGTTAAACCGTTGTTCGGGAATGGGGGTGTAGGCGTTTTCCGCATTCAGGATGAGGATGAAAATTTTAATGCATTGTTAGAAATGCAGTTTTCAATATCCAATGAACCCCTGATGGTGCAACGTTACGAGCCTTCCGTTAAAAGGGGAGACAAAAGGATCATTTTAGTTGATGGGGAACCTATCGGTGCAATCAATAGAGTTCCGCAAAAAGGAGATATGCGATCCAATATGCATGTTGGGGGAGTGGCGGAGAAAACTCAATTAACTGAACGGGATCTTTATATTTGCTCTAAAATAGGTAAAACCCTGAAAGAGCAGGGGTTGATTTTTGTTGGGATAGATGTATTGGGGGATTACCTTACTGAAATTAATGTCACCTCACCAACAGGGTTACAAGAGCTGGACCGTTTTAATCAAATGAATTCTGCCGCTTGTATCTGGAATGTTATTGAATCCTATCTATAATGAAAAAGAATTAAAGATTATTTTTCTTTGTTATCACTGGATTGATCAGAATTCGATTTTGAAGGCATTGGCGGTATCGGGTCATCCTTGCCAAATTTGTTATCAAACCACTCGTATATTTCACGATGTTTTAGGTAAGTAAAATTATAGCTCCATAGTATGATTGATCCAATCGCGAGGATCCATACCACAATTGTCATTAACATTTTAACGCTTAAGTCCTAATTATATTTTATTTAATTTGTTAACAAAATGGAGTATAGACATAATTCGGGAAACAATAAAGAGAGTTCGATGAATTTTGATTATCCAAAGAAAAATTATAAAAAATAATACTTTAATTTTAAGGTAAATAAAAAAAATTTCTATTTTTATGAAATTGGATTATAAGGTGTTATTTTTGTATTATTTTGTTATTTCACCAAATTTGGAGCAATAGCGTGTCTCCTTTACCTCATACTGCCTTAAATGCAGATGCAGTTAAGCTTGCCTATCGTCGCTGGGCCAAGGTTTATGATACTGTTTTTGGTACAGTTTCTTCATTTGGCCGACGATGTGCCGTTGAAAAGGTTAATTCTTTACCGGGGAAAAAAATATTAGAGGTGGGTGTCGGAACTGGCCTGGCTTTACCCTCTTATCATAATGATAAAAGAGTGACGGGTATTGACCTTTCAACCGATATGCTGGAAAAGGCCAAACAGCGTGTGAAAAAAGAAAAAATCGATAATGTTGATGCATTGTTGGAAATGGATGCTGAGGCAACGACTTTTGAAACGGATTCTTTTGACATTGCGGTCGGCATGTTTGTTGCCTCGGTTGTGCCTCATCCAGACCGATTGTTTAAGGAATTACAACGTGTAGTGAAGCCTGGTGGGCATATTCTTTTTGTGAATCATTTTATAGCTCAAAAAGGACTCCGGTCATATATTGAACGAATTATGGCTCCTGCATCCAAGGCATTGGGTTGGCATCCCGATTTTGCCATTCAGTCCTTGTTACCACCAGAAGTGTTAAAAAGGGCTGAAGTAAATTCGGTTCCGCCTTTAGGATTATTTACTTTGGTTAGTTTTGAAAGATAGATATACTCTAAAAAAAGTATATTTGTGGAAAATTATTAATGAAAATCAATTATAAAGTAGGAATGAGTGCCATTATTTTGGCTATCTTGGCAGGATTAAGTGGAGGGATCACCGCTTTATATTACCAACTGAATGAATTTCTACCTTTATTATTTCAAATTCATGACAAAACTGCCGCCATCAACATTTTCCAGACTCATGCCAGAATGATGGTTTTTTTTGTCTTACAGCCAGCATTAATGGTAGCCTTCGGTTCATGGTTCTTTCCTGTTTTAATTGGAAGCAGAAATTTTGCGTTTCCATTAGTCAATATCCTTTCTATCATTTTATTATGGACGGGATTTTTCTTTAATTTTTTTTCCTTTTTTAATTCAGAAACTGGATTGATGAGCTTGATAAGCCTGGTATTTTGGTCAATTGGTGCGGTTTTATTTTCAATTAATGTCCTTGTTACTTTTATTAATAATCGTGGGCAGGATATTAAGTTTTACTCAATTCCCCTATTTGCCTGGATGCATGTTATAAGTGCGAGTTTTTTATTGGGAGTGGGATCAATATTATTGGGAATATTAACACGAGATTATTTCAATTATAATATGCAGTTGGATTGGGCGATTTCACAAACTGTAAAAAATTTCGTTTTCCCCATGGTTGTAGTTTTAATCTTGCCATCATTTGGTATCTTATTTCATATTTTTCAGACAATCTCGGAAAAGAAAATCAAATCGGATAAAATTTTATTAATTGGCATTACAACAGCATTCTCTCTTCTATTATTTTTATTTTGGAATAAATCCATATTTACAGAAGTCTACTTTCAGACAGATTCATTTGTGAACATCGAAACTATATTTGCCGTTGGTTTATATGGATTGATATGTGTTTTAAGTATTTTTGCATTGAACTTGTTTAAAACAGGCTTAAAAAACATATCAACGCCTATGCTATGGTCGTTGGGCTGCTTGTTCCTTTTACTTTTTGCCTGGCCATATAAAGGATTAATTCAAGGAATAAATCAGATTCATTCAACTCTAACTTATGCAATTATATTATCAATTTTTGCAGGGTTTTATTTTTGGATGGGTAAAATTTTTGGAAAACAATATTCAGAATCATTGGGAATTTCACATTTTGTGATTACAATGATTGGAATTGTTCTGACATTGAAAATAATCCCATTAGGTAGAAACACAGTTTTTTGGGGTGACATATTTATGGGACTATCCATATTTGTTTTTCAGGGTGTGATTATCAATGCCATATTTTATAACATGGTTAAACCTGTAGCCAATTATTGGGGTAAAGGTGCAATCACGAATGAATGGAAATTGCCTTCTCCCATGTTTACTGCAAACAAGCAAAACAGATGAGTAAAATTCAGATTGAGAATAATGCTGTCAACCAGCGTATACGCTTCGACCCACTAATTGTTGGAAGCAATGTCAGGGATTGGTTCCTTCTGTTAAAACCGAGGGTTATTTCTTTGGTTGTTTTTACAGGAATTGTCGGCATTATTTTGGCACCTGGATATGCAAACCCTTTTATTTCTTTGATAAGTATTATTTGTATTTGTCTTGCGTCAGGAGGTGCTGGTGCCATTAACATGTGGTACGATCAGGATATTGATCGTGTTATGAACAGGACTATAACCCGTCCTTTGCCCTCGGGGAGGGTTCAATCTTCAGATGCTTTGATTTATGGGGTAACTGTATCCATTATCTCTGTCATCCTTATGTTTCTGGCCACAAATTTTTTTGCAAGTTTTATACTGGCGTTTTCAATATTTTATTATAGTGTGATTTATACAGTTTGGTTAAAAAGATCAACCCCGCAAAATATTGTTATTGGTGGGGCATCGGGTGCTTTTCCTCCCTTGATAGGTTGGATAAGTGTAACTGGACAGATCCAATTATTCCCAATAATACTATTTTTGATTGTTTTTTTCTGGACACCTCCCCATTTTTGGTCTTTATCCCTATATGCTTGCAAGGATTATGGACGGGCTGGTATTCCCATGCTTCCAGTTGTAAAAGGGGCCAGACATACACGGTGGCAGATTTTCATATATACTATTTTGTTGGCCATTGTCAGTTTATTGCCTGTGTATTTTCATTTCACGCATAGCGTCTATATGGTGGCAGCGTTGATATTGAATGTCGGATTTATGTTTATGGCCATTTGTGTTTTACTTGAAAAACAGGATCATTCAGGAAAAAGTTTAAGAAGTGATAAAGCGGCAAGATGGTCTTTTCGTTTTTCTTTGATTTATCTCTTCTTTTTATTTTTAGCCTTGATTATAGATCATTATATTTATGATTTATGGGGTGTCTAATATCAATCATGATATATTTTGAAAAAAAAATATCCCTTGAAGAAAGGCAGGAAAAAAAACGCCGTAACATTCAAAGGAATAAAATTTTATTTTATGCATTTTTGGGATTAAGTGGAATTTTATATATTATCACCTTAATCAAAGTTTAAGTTATTTCTGTTGTTGGATGGCAGACAACAACCACCAATTATGATCAACCGATCGTACGAAAGTCCAAAGTTCTGTCACCGTTACAGGTTGATTCGGATTACCTTCTACAACGTTTCCGTTATTGTCGGTCGTTATATCGATTAGCGAATAACGCATAGCCACGGTAGCATATTCACGTGTACCTTCAGTCCAAACTTCGGAAAGATCCCCTTGTTCAAATTGTACATTTGAAGTGCTGTTATGCAGACCTTTACTAGCCAAATCGGTAAGTTGCTCATTGAAATAAGACACCATCTCGGGAGTGGCAATTTTTTGCATACTTCCCAAATCCTGATGATTCCAGGCTTCCTGTATTTCGATGAGTCGTTGTTGGAAAACAGTATAATCGTTTTGATTAAGTTGAATATTTGATTCCTTGATATATTCCTTAATCGGATTTATTGAATTATTGTTTCCTTGCCCTTTATTAATGGCAGAATTTTTGCGAAAATAACGGATACCAAACCATACCAGAAGCCCAAGAACTATAATCCATACAAGAGATCCTGATGAATTATGCTTTTTGGGTGTCTGTTGAGACATTGGTGTCGGATGAGGTTGCATTGTATTGGGATCTGATGGATTCATGTTCTGATCAGTATTTTGATTGGCATTAGCAGCGGGAGTTTGGGCGTTGGTTTGATGATGACCTATCAACATATCATAGGCAGCCGCTCCGGCAACTCCTCCGGCAACTCCTTTAAGAAAATTTCCTCTTTGCGAAGCTGTTGCGTTATTGGGAGATATCTGTCGCGTAGTTGGAGCTGACGGTGCTACAGGGCGCGCATTAAAACCTGAATTATTAGTTACTGGAGGTCTCGTCATGGTACGTTGAAAAGATTGTCCTCCATTAGGTGTTATTCTAGTATAGGAAGGTGAGCTGAAGGTTCTGCTTCCCCTGCTACCCATGGAAAACCCTCGTCCTGCTCTTGCTTCAGCTTGATGAGAGGAAGAAATGAGGAGCGGGGGGCTAATCAAAGCAGCACTTAATAAAAATAACAGTGTACGGCTGTGTAAGGTCGCACGTTTCATTTTATTGATCCATCTCTTAAGGTTATGAAATTATTGTCCAGCAATACTGATTTCATCAATCCGTAGAGTTGGACTATTGGTAGTATATCTGAAATCAAGATCGTTTGCGACGTGAAGTTTTGAAAACATGTCCATTAGATTGCCAGCAAGTGTGAATTCCATAATTGGTTCAGCAA
This sequence comes from Commensalibacter sp. M0133, assembly GCF_016101485.1. Lineage (NCBI taxonomy): Bacteria > Pseudomonadati > Pseudomonadota > Alphaproteobacteria > Acetobacterales > Acetobacteraceae > Commensalibacter > Commensalibacter sp. M0133. The sequence continues at coordinate 625,290 of NZ_JACFQI010000001.1, read as the reverse complement.
TTTTTCCATTTCTGATCATAAACCCACTGGCGCCACGACTATAGTCACCTGTGACAATATTGACCGATGAACCTAATAGTTCTGTTATGTAAATACCTTCTGAAATATCTTTCATCAATTCTTCGGGGGTTTGTTCGCCAGGCTGAATATACAGATTGGTTGTCGTTGGTGTGGGTGGAGATGATGGACCTCTGGTTGCATGACCGTTGCTTTGCAGACCGAGTTGTTTTGCTGTACGATTGTCTAACAACCAATTGGCTATTTTACCAGAATCAACCAGTTTCAATTCTTCAGGAAACAATCCTTCAGCATCAAAAGGACGAGATGCCAACCCTCTTATTTTGTATGGATTATCAATAATGGTTATATTTTCGGGAAAAACAAATTGTCCCATTTTCTCTTTCAAAAAAGAAGTTCCTTTTGCAATTGCATGACCATTTAATGCACTTGCCAGATGAGAAACAATGCTGTTGGCAACCCGAGGATGAAAAACGACAGATAATATACCTGTTTTGGGTTTGGAAGGATTTAATTTGGCCAACGTTTTACGGGCGGCATTTTCACCGATGATTTTGGGGGACTGTAAATCCTGAAGATGAACAGAGGAATGAAAGTCATAATCTCTTTGCATTTCTGTACCGGTTCCTGCCAGAACACAAACAGCCAGCGAATGAGAGGTACGTTGATAAGATCCAAAAAACCCCTTACTGTTTGCCAGGGTCATAGCTGTCTTGCCATAACTGCAGCTTCCTCCCATACTATTTGTTATTCCTTTTATGGTTATTGCGGCAGTTTCCACGGCTTTGGCTTGCTCAATCATCTGTTTGGTTGATTGTTCTGTAGGGTCATACAGATCTAGCTTTTGCGGTTCAATATAATTTTTTTCTGAGGGTGCGGGTAATTCGGCATAGGGATCCTCTGGCAATATTTTTGCCATTGAAATAGCATGCTCTACCAGCTTTTCCATATTCTGTTGTTGCAAATCAGTTGTTGAGACTGTTGAAACGCGTTTGTTAACTAAAACTCTTAATCCAATTGTTTTTGATTCGGAACGTTCAAGCTCTTCCACCTGACCATTTCTGACCTGCACACCAACGGATGTAGATTCAAGATAGATTGCATCCGCATCGGTTGCCCCTGCCTTTTCAGCCTTTAAAATCAGGTTTTTGATAAAATCTTTATGATCTGTCATTGTGCAAGACTTTCGGTAATACTTGATAGAAATGGAACGTTTTCAATAGGACCCAGTGCTGTTAGCGTGGGAACACGGGTAAAAATGTGTTTTGCAGCTTGGCATATGTCATCAAGGGTGACAGCATCAATGCGTTTGGAAATTTCCTGGGAAGTAATGATCCGGCCATAAATCTGTAAATGACGTGCAAGTTGTTCACAACGGCTGTTAGTGCTTTCCATTGACATTAACAGGGAAGACTTTAATTGAGCCTTGGTGCGTTGTAATTCCTCGGGCTTGATGTATTTTTGAATATTTTTCAATTCTTGTACAAGAACAGGCATTAATTCCTTGACCTGTTCTTTACCAGTACCTGTATAAATACTGAATATTCCATCATCCTGATGGGTGAGGTTATAAGCGTAGATTGTGTAAACAAGCCCTCTTTTTTCTCGTATTTCCTGAAAAAGACGAGAGGACATTCCGCCACCGAGAATAATAGATAAAAGAATGGAGGCATAATAACATGGATGTTTGAATGTAAATGATGGAAAGCCCAGAATAATATGTGCCTGATCCAAGTGTTTTAATTTTCTGAATTCCCCACCTTTATATAGGGCGGCAACGGGAGAGACTGATTTTTTTTTGGATAAGTCTTTGAAATATTTGTTTACATACGCAACAATTTTATTGTGTTCAATGTTACCAGCTGCAGAGAAAATAATATTTTCCGCATTATAATGTGAATTCATATAGTGTTGCAGATGTTCTTTTTGCAAAGATCTGATAATACTGCTTGTCCCAAGAGTGGGACGTCCCATTGGTTGATCGGGATAAGCGGTTTCCTGGAAATAATCGAAAATGATTTCATCAGGTGTATCATTAACTTGACCGATTTCCTGAAGAATAACACTTCTCTCTTTTTCAAATTCTTCGGCATCAAAAATACTATGGGTCAAGATATCGCCCAGAATATCTGTCCCCAGTTCCACATCATCCTTTAAAAGTTTAAGATAATAGGCTGTAAGTTCGCGGGCGGTAAAGGCATTGATATGTCCACCAACATTTTCAACCGTTTCCGCAATAACGGATGCAGAGCGAGAGTGTGTACCCTTGAAAGCCATATGTTCCAGAAAATGGGATATTCCGTTTTCTTCAGCCTTTTCATATCTTGTCCCGACTGAAACATAAGCTCCCATGGAAACGGTTTCTACATGTTTCATCTGTTCAGTCACGACCAACATGCCGGAAGGAAGACGTGTGATATTTATGGCTTGATTCATAACTATCCTAAAATTAAAAATTATTTTGATAGGCTACAGTGCGGACTGAATTTTCAATCGCTTGTAAATCTGCAGGAAGAATTTGATAGTTTTCTTTTCTTTCATATAAATCCGCCATTGCAAGTGGCAGTGGAGGAAGAATTCCTGTTGCCTGTTTAATCGCATCAGGGAATTTGGCCGGGTGAGCTGTTGCAACAGTTACCATAGGGACATCTTTTTCAAGATATTTTTGTGCGGTTATTATTCCGATTGCAGTATGTGGGTCTGCAAGATACAGTGAATCTTTGAAAATTTTTGTAATGGCTTTTTTCGTTTCTTCATTATTCAGTGACATTCCCTTAAAATTCTGCGTCGCTTTTGTCCAGGATTGTTCAGGAATATTCATTTTTCCATCCTTGCGGAAATTTTGCATGATTTGACAGCATTGCGCTGCATCACGATCAAGTAACTCAAAAAGCAACCGTTCAAAATTCGAAGAAATCTGGATATCCATTGAGGGAGATAAACTCGGTTTTACCTCTTGTATACTCATGTCATTATTTAATAAAAAGCGTGTTAGGATATCATTATGATTGGAGGCGACTCCTAAAAATCTAATGGGGAGTCCCATTTTCTTTGCCGTCCATGCAGCAAGTATATTGCCGAAATTTCCTGTTGGGACAGTAAAGGAAATCTCACGGTCAGGAGCGCCTAAACATAGTGCCGCATAAATATAATAGGGAATTTGTGCGGCGATACGCCCCCAATTAATGGAATTTATGGCAGATAAATGCATTTCTTTACGGAATGGCATGTCAGCAAACATGGACTTGACTAAATCCTGGCAATCATCAAAGGAACCTTTAATGGCAATATTATTGATATTGGGTGAAAGGACGGTTGTCATTTGACGACGCTGGACTTCTGATGTGCGTCCATAGGGATGTAAGATAGTGACCGTAAGATATTTACTGTCCTTAAAAGCCTCTATTGCGGCAGAGCCTGTATCGCCTGAGGTCGCACCTACAATTGTGATATGCTCTTCTCGTTGGCTGAGAACATAATCAAACAGGCGTCCCAAAAGCTGCATCGCCATATCTTTAAAAGCCAGGGTGGGACCATGAAAGAGTTCCTGAACAAAAAGGTTGTGTTCGAGCTGAACCAAGGGGACAATTGCTTTATGGTTAAAGCTTGCGTAGGATTGTTTGCATAAATCCAAAAGGATGGGAGCAGGTATATCATCTCCTGTAAATAAACCAATAATTTTTGCGGCAAGTTCTGAATAATCAAGCTTTCTCAATTCCCTAAGATCATTAGGGGAAAGGTGTGGCCAGGTTTCAGGAATATATAAGCCTCCATCTTCTGCAAGACCCGTAAGGAGCGTATGAGAAAAATTTAAAATTGGGGCTTGTCCCCGTGTGGATATGTAACGCATGGTAACCTGTTTTTAGATAGAATTTATTTTAAGGGTGGAAGGTCAATTTTGTAAATCGTCAAAGGCCATTTAATCGTTGAATGATTATTATGATCCAGTGCCGAATGATGGATAAACTGATTTACAGGAGTATATAGGGTTTTATCCTGTAGAACAAAAGGATGAGCGGGCCATTGTAGGCGGGGATCCGTAACAATTTTATTTAAAATGCGTCCCTGGGTAAAACGATAGATACTATTTGTGGATATGTCAGTAAAATAAAGATTGCCTTCATTATCACATGTGATCCCACCTGAAGAGGGAGTTTCAAGCCATAAAATCATCGCTTCATTTAATTCGGATTCCGAATATGTAGGATCATTGAGATACATGGTGTCGATACGATAAAGTGGACCACTGACAGCCTGATAATAAAGTCTTTTTCCGTCGGGGGTGATTGCGATTTGGTTAACGTTGAAAAAAGAATTCTGATCGCTACTTGGACGTATAAGATTATGATTGACGATAATGGGTTGTCGAGAATATAGGCTGGATGAATTGCTTAAGACACGTCTGGCTTGATTATTGTTTAAATCCATAATAATCAAGGCGGGAGCACCTTTATCTGCAAAATAAGCATGATGATCGTGGACAGCCAACGCATTAAAAACCGATTTAGGCAAAATGACAGAGGAAGGAATGGGATAGGTATCAACAACCTTATTGGTTTTTGTATCTATCTTAATTATTTTAATGCCTTTTTTATTTGGCTTGTTCCCGAATTTATCGATACCATTATCAATGATCCATAGATAACCATCAGGTGTTAAGGTCATTCCAGACAATCCAACAAATGCGTTTGAGGGATCAAGGTTGGATGTCTTGTTCCAGTCATTCCATTGACCTCCCGGATATGGAGTAACTGAATTATCAGCGTTTATAGTTGCCAGAGAAGGGCCTGAATCTCTATTGTAATTGAAAAATTGAACAAAAATTCTTTTTTCCGTATCAACCGCAATATAATTTGGAATATATTGATTAACAGTTGCAACGCTTTGTAACGCATTGGATGGTAATAGAGAGGGTTGATCTAATTTTTGCTTTGCCATACCCTTGTCAAAAGAGACAAACACAACCATCAGGATCATGGACAGGGCAATGAAACAATATTTTAAAATGCTCATGATGAATATTCTATTACCAGTTAATTTTTGTTTATTTATAAGTTAAAATCAAAGATTATGATAGAGACTAACCTTATTTAATACTGTTATTCTCATAATAGAATAAAAAAAATGTATAACGCACGAAATTTTAAACTAAAAAAAATTGTATTAATTAATTTTTGACCATTCTTCTGTTTATAAAGTGACATTTGTTTATGACAAATTATAAGCTGTTGATAAAATTGGGTATGGATTACATATCCGAGGGAAAATTTCAAGAAGCGGATCAAGCTTTCTTTGAAATTTTAGAAAGCAATCCTGATGAACCAGATGCATTATATGGGCGCGCACTTGTTTTTTATATGGCCAAAAGGTTTGATCTATCTATAGGTTTCGCAGGTAGGGCCGTCCAACTTTTGTCCAAACCTGAATATTATGTAATTCTTGGGAAAGCGCTGCATTGTCAGGGTCATTTAAATGAGGCTAAATCAGCTTTAAAAAGTGCAATTATTTTACAACCATCCGATGATCGGGCATTAAACGCTATAGCAAGAGTTTATAACGATTTAGATGATTATACACGTGCCGAACAGGCATTTAAGCAGGCGGTTGAATTACAACAGAAGACATTCAATTATTGGAATGATTTGATCGATTTTTATTGGGATCGGCATTTTTATGAAACAGCTTTGTCGGTTGCACAGGAATCTGTCAGGAATAATCCAGGAGAAATAGATTTTCTATTCAAACTTGCATTGGTTTTGCAGGCGTTAAATTTGTTGGATGAAGCTGTTATTGTTTATAAGAAAATTATTCATTTAAAACATGATGATTACGGTGCCTATGCTAATTTAGGGGGGATATTATTTCAATTAAATCAAATTGATGAAGCCAAACATTATTTGGAAAAAGCATTTGATAAGCAGAATGACAATTCAGAATGTCAGGTTAATTTGTCCCTTGTTTATATGGCAGAGGGATCATTGCTGAAATCTCTAAAGTTACTGAAGAAGGTTTATGACAAATTTCCGGCAGATCTGAAAATAGGCTTGAATTTAGGTACGTTATTTTTTGAATTAGGAATGATTGACGAGGCTGAAAAACTGTATATTAGATTGTTTCATGATGATGATTTACATTTTTTGTCAGAGGAAGATCAGAACAGAATAAAATATAATTTGTCATCGATATTATTGGCTAAGTGTCAATTTAAAAAAGGCTGGAGACTTATGGAATCTCGTCATCCTCTACTTGAAATTGCTCCAGAATATTCTGATATACCTTTTTGGGACGGGAAAGCGCTAAAAGGCACATTGCTGATAAGATCAGAACAGGGATTGGGGGATATTCTTCAGTTTATCCGGTATCTACCATATTTAGATAAAAACCTTTATATAATTTTGGAAGTTCCTTTACCAGTATATCGATTGGTTGGATTGGTTATTGTTCAACAAGAATTAAATAATATTTGTAAAGTTATTGTAAAAGGGGAGGAAATTAATCAGCCAATTGATTTCCAGGCAAGATTAATGAGTTTGCCCTATTTGTTAGATATCAATTTCATTCCAATTATGCCTACAGTTATTCTTGATAAAACAAATGAAATAGTTTTGCATGAAAACAAATTTCATGTTGGAATTTGTTGGGCAGGTAGTCCGGATTATCGATTTGACCGGATAAGGTCTATATCTTTTAAATTATTATCAACGTTATTTTCAATTCAACATGTGATTTTTCAATCTTTACAAATGAATTTTTCTCAGAAATTACTTGATAAATATAAAATATTGACTTTACCACAGGGTGATTTACTTGATACAGCCATAATTATGCAGAAAATGGACTTGATCATAACAGTTGATACTGTAATAGCGCATCTTGCCGGTATTTTAGGTAAAGAGACCTGGCTTTTAAACCGTTATGGTGGGGACTGGCGATGGTACAATCAAAGTCCCGATATACCAAAAAAAAATTTGTGGTATCCAACTTTGACATTATTTAAACAAGAAAAAGCGGGGAATGGGGAAGAGAGCTGGCAAGCTGTCATTGATAAGGTAAAACTTGCATTGGAAAAAAAAGTAAGTAAATTTATAAATTGATATTCTCTGACTGAGGTTGATGTTGTGTTACCTTAGATTTTTCAGATTGTTGACCAGTAATTTTTTCTTCAGCTTGGTATAGTTTTTGAAGAATAGCGTCTCTTATGAGAGACAATTTGGTTTTATCTTGAATTTTTAGACCAAACGCGTCTTTAACATAGAAAACATCCACGGCTCTAATACCATAAGTTGTAATATGAGCGGAACTTATCTGTAGATTTTGTTCCTTAATAGTCTTTGTCACATCATAAAGTAAACCAATCCGGTCACGTCCATTGATTTCAATGACGGTAAAACTGTTAGAAGCCTGATTATCTATAACTACACGGGGAGGGACATGAATTGCCCGCATACGTCTTCCATATAACAGGTGATGGGAATAATTATATATGCATTGTTCTATGTCTGTTTTCTGTTCGAGAGTTGAATGTATTAATTCCTCAACTCTTTTCAGACGGTGGGGTTCATCAAAAACATCTTTGGAGGCGTTTTGTATCCAGAATGTATCAAGAATCATGCCATTTGTGAGGGTGTGAATTCGTGCATCCACAATGGATGCCCCAGCAATCGATAGGGCACCTGCGATTTTTGAAAATAAACCGGAGTGATCCTGTGTATAGATGGTGACTTCTGTGACACCACGGTCATGAATGGGATGGGTATGGACCGTTAGGGGAGAGCTTGCTTGATTCGCTTTTGTAATTATTTCCGCGTGGCGCAAATATGTGTCTTGATCAAAAGATAGCCAATAACTGGCATATCCCAGCTTGATAAAATCATCAATTTCCCATGAATTGAATTCTTTGCTATTCAACAGGTTGGTGATACTATCTTTACTCTGGTGGACTCGGGTATCTTGTTCAGCAGTTGCAAGACTTCCTTCTAAAACCTCGGATATTCGATTGTAAAGTTCGACTAAAAGGGTGGCTTTCCATGCATTCCAAACTTTATCGTTAACGGCACGAATATCAGAAACGGTTAGTAAAAATAATAAACGAAGACGTTCTGGAGATTGAATGGTATCAACCAGATCCAAAATTGTTTTTGGATCATCGATATCGCGTTGAAATGCAGTACTGCTTAAAAGCAGGTGATGAAGGATAAGCCAGGAAACGGTATCTGATTCATCGGCTGACATATGCAATCTTGCACAAATATTAACCGCCATTTGAGAACCAAGTTCAGAATGATCTGAACCTTTGCCTTTGCCTGAATCATGAAGAAGGGTGGCAAGATATAATGCCCGTCGTGACTGTAATCCCTGAATGAGTTTGTAGGCAAAATGCAAATCCTCGGGATAATATCCTGCTTCGAGTAGCGCCAAAAGTTTGACAGCTTCAATACTATGTTGATCAACGGTAAATACATGATAGGTATCAAATTGCATCTGTCCCACCATATGACGCCATTCAGGAATGAACTGACCCAATACACCTGTTGTATTAAGGATTTGCAGCCAATGAAAATTATATTGTTCGTCCGAGACTGGGTCAAACGGAACAGCTATCTGACGTTCATTTTTATTCTGGCTTAGACGTTTATAGCGTGCCTTTGAAGTAAGTACTTTCGGTATATCGCATAACAGATCAAGGAAAATATGGGAAGCCTCTTTGTCCCCACGTAATAGGTTGGTCTGTCGTTCCGCTCTGATCATTTGATGAATTGCCAGAGGATGAATGGCACGTTTTTGGGTCTGGGCAATCTTAAGCATCCGCATCATGTAAATGGGCTGATTGTCAAATGAAATTTTTGGCGTTGGAAAAAGCTGGTTTTCTAAAAGGGCAAAACCGGTATGTTCAAGAAATTTATTGTTTTGGTAATCGGTTATTTTGAGCCGTTGGGCATGAAGATATAAAGCCGCCTCGATAACATAGGTTAAACGCGTTATTTCGCGGGCCGTAAGAAAATAATGTCGCATAAATCGTTCAACACCGACTTGTTGTCCATGTCGTGTGTATCCCATCCTCCCCCCAATGATGGGCTGCATATCAAAAGTCAATCGGTCTTCAGCTCGTCCTGCGATATAGTGCAACTGAAAACGAACCGTCCATAAAAAATTATGCGCTCTCCTTAAACGTCGAACCTCTTGTTCATTCAGTACATTCAAGGATCCAATATATGGATTGATGAAAATATTGTCCTGCTGATTTAACCCGAGGATATAGCGGCATTCCCAATGAATTGTCTGTAAGTCTCTTAGTCCTCCCAAACCTTCTTTGATATTAGGTTCAACTAGATACGGAGTTTCTCCAAATTTTTTGTACCTGTTTTTTTTCTCTTTACGCTTTTCCTGAATATAACGAACATCACCCACGGTTTCATGGGTCCTTTTGAATTCAATACTAAATTGGTTGAAAAGTTTCTGATCTCCGCTTACAAAACGTGAATCAAGTAAAGTGGTCAAAATGGTTATGTCTTTTTGTGCTGTTGAAAGACATTCCGAAATGGAACGTGTGGCATGACCAACTTTTAACCCTAAATCCCAAAGAAAATATAAAAATTGTTCAATCGTATTGAGCAGATTGCTTGAGGGACGCTCAGACGTTAAAAAAAGAAGGTCAATATCACTGAACGGGGCAAGGGCCTTTCTTCCATATCCACCTGTCGCGACCAATGCTATGGAATGTGTGGCGATATCTGTGGAGGGTAAGGTTTTATAGATAAAATCAAATATAACGGTAATTAAACCGTCAATATATTCGGCCAATTCCGTGGCGGCTTTCAGTCCTGGAATTTTGGATATCTCAAATTCGGATTGAATTTGTGTCTGGATGCGCCCGAGATGACGTCTGAAAATCTGAAGCAATTCCTCTCTGGATAAATCTGGATTATTATTTAAAATCTTTTGAACGTAATTGCGAAGAGATTCTGTCGCTTTTTCAGGGTTAGAGGAGAAATTAAGTAAAGATTGCTTCAATTTATTTAACCAATTTCATAATAGAATAAAGGGCATTTACAGATAATAATTAAAAAAAAATCATCATCTATCAATAACTTTTTTTAGTTTATAAAGAATATTTATGGCATCCATTGGAGTGATTTGATCAGGATTGATTTCCATAAAGGCAGTTTCTATTTCATTAAGCATTTTTCGTTTTTCAGTATCAAAATTTACTTGGGAATGATCCTGATTTCCAACCGTTGCATCAGTGTCTGATAGAGGAAGTGAGATTTGGGAACCATACTGTTGCGTTTCAAGAGTTTGTAAAACCGATTTTGCCCTGTTTAACGTTGTTGTTGGAACTCCTGCTAACTGTGCGACATGAATACCCCAACTATGTTCGGCTGCGCCAGGCACTACCTCATATTGGAAAATTATGGAACCTTTCCATTCTTTAATTTTCATGGTAAAATTTTGTATAAATGGCAAATGATGGGTCAATTGTGATAATTCATGAAAATGTGTGGCAAAAATTGTACGACATTGTATAGTATTATGCAAGGTTTCTAATATAGCCCAAGCGATGGCCAATCCATCCAGAGTTGAAGTTCCTCTTCCTATTTCATCAATTACAACAAGAGAACGGGGACCAGCCTGATTTAGAATTGAAGCTGCCTCGGTCATTTCAACCATAAAGGTTGATCGGCCATTGGCAAGGTCATCAGAGGCACCCACCCTTGAGAACAGGCGATCGACAATTCCAATTTCGGCATTTGTTGCAGGTAAGGGCAAACCACTTTGTGCAAGAATGACGTTTAGGGCGACTTGTCTTAGGAATGTTGATTTTCCGGCCATGTTAGGACCTGTAAGCAGCATAACCCTTTTATTGTTGGATAAATTGCAGGAATTGGGTGTAAACTTATCAGGTTTTTGTAACGCGGCCTCAACAACTGGATGGCGTGCGTTTTTAAGTGTGAAGCGTGTATCATTGGTTAAAGTTGGTACACACCATTCTTGCGAGGAATAAAGCGTCGCACATGCCTGTAAAACATCAATGACAGCAATGGCGTTTGCCAGAAGCGGCAAATCCCTTTCTCGTAACGCTTCCTCAATCAGCTTATCAAAAAGCATCTTTTCATATTCTGCAGAAATGGAGGAAGCTTCAAGGATCTTTGTATTTAAGATATTTAATTCGTCGGTTGTATAACGTGCAAGATTAACTGTTCCCTGTCTTAAAATCAGTTCTGGACAATCTTTTAATTTTGCGGCTGCAGTACGACTGAGCTCAATGATATATCCCAATTGGTTGCTAAATCGAATCTTTAATGTGGGGATATCATATTTTTTGCAGTATTTTTGTTGCAAATCAATAATTATTTGCCGGCTTTGCTGATGAAGATGACGGTAAGTGTCAAGCTTTTCATCATAACCCTCTTTGATAATTGAACCCTCTTCCAGTTTAAGGGGAGGATTTTCCATCAAGGCTTTGGTTAAATTTTCAAGAAGGATGTTTCCTGATAAAAGACAATGCTTGATTTTATGGATATAAGGTGGAGTTCGATCAGTTTTTTTTTCGTATTTCGACAAGATTTGTGCTATTTTTCTGGCAACATGCAAACCGTTTCGTATGGATGCCAGATCACGGGGAGAACCTCTGCCGACCGAAATTCGACCCAGAGAACGAGCAATGTCTGGCGAACCTTTCAGGGTCTGGCGTAGAAGGGTTAGAAGCTGTGTATTTTGATATAGATAAATCCATCCTTTTTGTCGGGCTTCAATTTTATCGATTTCAGTCAGGGGTGACGACAGCCAATTTGCCAACATTCTTGAACCTGGTGCCGTAATGGCACGGTTAATGCTGGAAAATAGGGTAAATTGGTTGTTGCCGGCATTATTTTCAAGAATTTCAAGACTGTTTCTCGTTGCTTGATCAATAGCTAGGATTGATTCGTATTTTTGTGATTGAGGACGTGATAATTGTGGAATTCTACCATTTTGTGTTTGGCCAATATAGGTGATCAGTTCATATCCAGCAATAATTTCTTCATTTTTGAAATCACCTAGTGCGGATAAGGAGTTGATATTGAATAAAGTCGCAAGTTGTTTTTGAGCAATCTTGATATTACTGATTTCATTCAATATTGTTTGACGATTTTCATACGAATTTAGATATAATTGATTGGGTGCCAAGATTTCAGAGGGATTGATACGGGCTAAAAAATCATCTAATTGAAAGGATTTGAAATAGCTAGTTTCAAAAATTCCTGTTGAGATATCAATCCATGCCGCTCCCAGATTGGAGGAATTTTTTTTAAGGTCAGGGATGATACAAAGGATATAATTTGGTTGAGAAGCGTTTAATAATTCATCTTCGGTCAGGGTTCCTGGAGTGATTAAACGTATAACAGCTCTTGAAAGCGGGCCTTTTTGATTTTTTCCTCTGTTTTTTGGACTTTCTGTTTGTTCAGCAACAGCAACCTTGAATCCTTTTTTAATGAGACGAGCAAGATAGGTTGCAGCAGTACCAACGGGAACACCACACATGGGAATTGGCTGTCCGGCATGGGTACCACGAGCAGTCAGGGCAATATCGAGTGCATTTGCCGCCGCTTCTGCATCATGAAAGAACAGTTCAAAAAAATCACCCATTCTAAAGAAAAGAAGGGCATCAGGATGTTCTTTTTTAAGAGAAAACCATTGTGCCATTACGGGTGTGGCACCTTTTGCAGAAGGAAGTGTCATATATACCTGTTTAAACTGCTTTTTAATTTATCGTTTCAAAATTCTTTGTTTGACTTTTAGGCAAGTCGAATTCAAATCAATGATATTAAGAATGTGAAGAATTCCTCCATAAACAAGTCCGCCTGTTAATACTAAAATAGAAAGATCTATTATACGAAATAAAATTGGGTTTTTAATTATATTTTGAAAGAAAATCATTTCTGTCAAAAATATGCTCAAACTCATGATGAATGCGGCAACAATCATATAAATGATACGTTTTATTATAGAAACTGGTAGGTAAAACGCATCTTTCTTCCATAAAATGAAAGCAAGGGCCCCGACATTAGCAATGGCCGCAATACTGCTTGCCAGAGGGGGGCCCATATGGGCAAGAGGATACATGAATATAAGATTCAGGATGAAATTCAACAAAAGGGTGAATATACCGATTTTTACAGGAGTAGATGTATCACCACGGGCAAAAAAACCAGGAGATAAAACCTTGACAAGGATAAAGGCTGGAAGGCCAACTGTATAGGTCCGTAAGGATTGAGCTGATTTACAGACAGCGTCAAGATTAAAAGCACCATGACCAAATAAAGTTGAAATTATAAGAGGGGCCAAGGTAAATAAACCAAAAGCTGCAGGAAGTGTCAAAAGCAAACAATAATCAAGAGTTTTATTTTGAATGGATAAGGCAGCTTCTTTATTTCCGGTATTAAGCTCTTTTGTCAATAGGGGTAATAGGGTTGTTCCTGCAGCAGCCCCCAGAACACCAAGGGGTAGCTGATTAATTCGGTCAGCAAAATACATGACTGAAACGCTACCGGTCGGTAACAAGGTGGCGATGATTGTATCAATGGTTAAATTGATCTGTGTGATGCCACTTCCAATAATACCGGGGGTCATCTTCCTAAAGAGTTTTTTGATACTTGGACTTAATTTTGGTCGATGGAAAAGGATAGTGATCCCAGCTTTTCTTGCCGCTAACCATAAAATGCCAAACTGGGCCACTCCTGAAATTGTAACTCCCCATGCTGCAGCCCATGCTGCGTTTGGCATAAAAGGGGTTAGCCAGAGCAGCGCTGCAATTCCAAATATATTAAAACTGACATAAGCAGCAGCGGCAATGCTGAAATGATGTAAACTGTTCAAAACACCAGCCAATAAAGCTGCCCCACAGATTAAGATCATGTAGGGAAAGGTGATACGGCTTAAAATAATGGCTTCATGATAACGATTTTTATCGGTGGTAAAACCTGGAGCTATGATGTGAAGCAGCTGGGGCATAAAAATTTCACCCAGTAAGGTAAAAATCAACAAGATGAATATAAGAATATTGAACGATTCATTTGCAAATTTCTTAGCCTCGTTGATATTTTTCTTATCAAGAGTTAGGGTGAATAAGGGGACAAAAGCGGCGTTAAAAGCGCCTTCACCAAATAAACGGCGAAACATGTTTGGTAACCTAAAGGCAACCTGATAGGCATCCTGTAAAGAACCGGCCCCAAGAAAGGCGGCAAGCAGTTGATCCCGAACCAGTCCCAGAAGACGGCTTAACATGGTCCATCCACTGACTGTTAAAAGATTTTTAAACATTGAAACCTTTACCAAGGTGAAGGTGTTTTATAAAACAATATTATTTAGTTATTATCAGATTTATAAATCATAGGCTACACGTTCAACCGCATTAATAAATCTCTTGGATGAAGGACGTGTTAAACATGAATACCAAGATGACAACTTACCCTGACGGCTTATAATATATTTATAGAAATTCCATCTTGGTTTTGATATATACCCTCCTGCCTTATTTAGCCATTGAAAAAGTGGAATGGCCTGTTTTCCCTTTACATGGCTTTTTTGGGCCAGAATAAAATCAATACGATAACGCTTAAGACAAAAATTCCTGATTTCTTCATTTGTTTCAAACTCTTGATTGCCGAAATCACCGGAAGGAATGGCGATAATATTCAAATCCCAATTTCTAAAATAAAGCCATAAATCCTGCAAATCTTCATATTGAGGCGTAAATTTACAATGAGACGCGGTATTGATAATTAATAAAGGCTTACCCTGAAATTTACCAAGGTTAATACTTTCTCCTGTAGAAGAGGATATAGTTAAATCATAGAGTGATGTGGTCATTATATATGTTATGGATTCAGTTTCGTTGACAAGATTTTTAAAATTTTTTTTATTATATTAAATATTATTTCAAATATAAATGTTTATTTATTCGAAAGGAATGGGACGGGACATCAATCTTTCCTTTGCTTGATGAATGGTGATTTTATCACTTAATATGGCGGCGACTGTTTCAATAATTGGAACGTCAATATGATGGTTTTGCGCTCTTTTAAGTAAGGCGGGAGTGGTTGTAACGCCTTCTGTCACGACAGTTCTTTCTTTTAGGATGGCGTCAAGTTTTTTTCCATTACCTAACTCGATTCCTAATGAATAGTTTCTAGATGACGTTCCCGTGCATGTCAAAATCATGTCACCCAATCCAGCCAATCCTGATAATGTTCTTGGAGATCCTCCCAATCCGAGACTGAGTCTCGAGAGTTCGCTAATACCACGGGTTATTAGCGAAGCACGGGCATTTTCCCCCAAACCGGCCCCAATTGCCGCTCCTGCGGCAATTGCAAATATGTTTTTTGCAGCACCGCCAATTTGAACACCAATGGGATCATCGTTTTTATAAAAACGAAAATTAAAAGTTGAAATTTTATCTGAAATTACCTGAGCCATTTGTATGTTTTCAGACGCGATAACACTGGCTGTTGGTAAATTTGCTGCTACTTCGTGAGCAAAATTTGGGCCTGACAAAATGGCAATATTCTGTTTTGGCACAAATTCTTCAATTATTTCTGATGGAAATTTAAGGGTTTGCTGTTCTACACCTTTGCAACAAACAATAATCGGACATTGTAAACTACTGATATTCGGTAGAATGGAGCGGATAAATTGAAGGGGTACTGCCAAAAAAATAAGATCGGCCCTCTTTGGAAATGAATTATGGACCTGAATACTATCTGGTAAAGGGAATTTTTTTAATCTTGAAAGTGTTTTTGTACTTGGATCGGGAAGCTCTTTTCTACTCCATAAATATACGTTGGCATTTGTACGAGCAACATGAATGGCAAGGGCTATTCCCCAAGCGCCGGCACCAATGACAGCAATTGATTTCTTCATGTTTCATAATCCTTCAAATAATAAAAGACTTAGTGTTCAAAACGAGACTTCATTTCAGACAAAGGCCAACGTGGACGAGGTATCAAATCAATGTCGTTTGGAATAAAATTATTTGTAATGGTCTTTTTTAAAATTTCAATTGCTGCCCATCCAATCATAACTGCGTTATCCGTACAATAACGAATTGGAGGTGCTATAAATTCCATATTATATTGACTGGCAAGTCTCATTAGATGAAACTTTAAATATTGGTTGGCCGCAACCCCACCAGCTGTCGCAAGAATTTTGGTTTTAGGGGCCATTTGAATGGCATTCTCTAATCTGTTGATAATGGTATCCGTTATAGTTTTCTGGAAACTCGCCGCAATGTCAGCTGCCAAAGAGCGTGGCAAGCAAGATAAGTCCTTATAGGGTTCTAGTAAATTAGCCACTGCCGTTTTAAGTCCGGAAAATGAGAAGTCACATCCGTCACGGCCATATAAAGGATGAGGCATGATGAATGCATTTTCATTTCCCTCTTTTGCCAAGGTTTCAAGGGCTGGACCACCAGGCCAGGGAAGTCCAAGCATTTTTGCAACTTTATCAAAAGCCTCGCCAGCCGCATCATCAATAGTACCTCCCAAATGCTGATATTTACCGACATCGCCAACATAGATACATTGACAATGGCCACCTGATGTTAAAAATAATAGATAGGGAAATTCTATTTTCTTGCTTGAAATATCCGGTAAACGGACGGTAAGGGCATGAGCCTCGATGTGATTGATACCAATAAAGGGAATTTTTTTTGAAAGTGCCAGACCTTTTGCAAAACTGCTGCCAACAATCACCCCACCAATTAAACCGGGTCCGCAGGTTGCGGCAATGGCATCAATTTGACACCAAGAAACTTTTGCCTCATCCAACAATGAATTTACCAAAGAAGGAAGATGGTGCATATGAGCACGGGCAGCTATTTCTGGTACCACACCACCAAAATGAACATGTTCCTTTTGTGAATGAACCTTTTCTCCCAAAACCATTCCGTCCGAACGAATGATTGCGCATGCTGTATCATCACAAGAAGATTCAATAGCCAGAATTTTAAAGCAGTTATTTGTTTTTATACGTGTTTGGTGTATGGATATCATAATGAATATTTTTCTTTTAAAGAGAATATGAGCATAAATATAGATAAAGTATATTTTTATGGATATCAAAAACATAGTACATATTGCTTCAAATCCTAATTTACAACGGGTTGCCGCCAAGGCTGCGGAATTACAGAAAGCAAACTATATTAAAGCCCATGGAAAAAGAGGACTGCCCCTGCGAGTAGGAACCAGGGGTTCTCCTTTGGCTTTGGTCCAGACTCGTAATTTTCTCACATTATTGACACAATTCTGCCCTTTATTACGTCAGATTGGGGCGTTTCAGGAATTTCAAATTCATACTTCAGGAGATCGCATACAGGATCGACGTTTGGCTGAAATCGGTGGCAAGGGATTATTTGCCAAGGAAATTCATGAACAGCTGTTGGAAGGGAATATTGATTTTGCTGTCCATAGCCTTAAAGATCTAGAAACAGACCTGCCCAAAGGTCTTGTTTTGGCATGTACGCTAAAAAGACAAGATGCGAGGGATGCTTTAATTGTTAGAAGTGAATATCAACCCATTGATTCTAAAAATCCATTTGATGTTTTACCAAAAGGCGCGTTGATCGGGTCTTCTTCCGTACGACGTCAGGCTCAATTGCTGCATTATAGACCTGATTTGAAATTTGGATTGTTGAGGGGTAATATTCAGACACGTTTGGATAAAATTACCTCAAAACAATTTGATGCAACTTTTCTTGCTGCTGCAGGATTGCAAAGACTGGATATGGAGCATCGAATTGATGTTTTGATTGATCCCTCAATTATGGTTCCAGCGGCGGGTCAAGGTATTGTTGGAATCACAGTTAGAGAAAAGGACACAGAATTGCTTGAAATGCTTTCGGCAATTGAAAATAGGGAGGCAAAGGCGGTATCCAGCGCTGAACGTGCCTTGCTGGCTGAGCTTGATGGATCTTGTCGAACACCAATTGGCGGGTATGCAAGGGTTGTTTCTTTTCCGGGTCAGGAAGAACGGTTGCATTTAACGGGATTGGTTGCAAGAGAAGACGGTTCTTTTTTAATCAAAAAAGATGTTATAGGAACCCTGGAAGAAGCTGAATTGATCGGTCATGAGTTAGGTAAACAATTGCGTAAAGATAGTCCGAATGATATTTTTGAGTCTTGAAATTGGGTGACAAGCAAAAAAATTATGTTGTAATAACTCGGCCAGAACCAGGGTTGAGTGAAACGATTTTAAAGGTTCAGAAATTGGGATGGAAAACATTAGCCTTACCCTTGATGAATGTTAATCAATTGTCTGTTGAATTTACCAATATTGATCAAATTCAGGCTATTTTGTTTACAAGCCGCCAAGCCATCATTTCTACGGTAAGATTATTTATTCGGCAAGATATAAGATATAGGGATATCCCTGTTTTTGCTGTTGGCGATATAACTGCGCATGATGCTAAAATTGCTGGTTTTGAAAAGGTTCAAAGTGCGCATAAAGATTCGAACGCTTTGAATGATTTAATTCAAAGGGAATTGTTTCCCAAACAAGGCGGTTTATTGTTTCCTGTAGGAAAAGGGCAGGGAAAAAAATTGATTTCCAATTTACAAAATTCTGGTTTCAAAATGATTGTGGAAGAAGTGTACGAAACCAGACGAAAAGATTTTATACCTTTTTCTTTTATTGAGAAACTCAAACAGGGGGAAATTAATACAATTCTATTTTTCTCTTCGGAAACAGCCCTGTTTTTTAAGGATCTTCTATATGAAGAGTATAGATATTTGCTTAACCAGATTTATGCTATTGCAATAAGTGAAAAAGTGAAAAAGGTATTGGAGAATTTTCAGTGGAAAGGGATTGTCGTTGCGGATCATCCCTCTACTGAATCCATGCTTTATCTTATAAAGTGATAGCATGCTCAAAATTATGCATGACCTGCCTCGGTATGTGTTTGGGCTGCCTGTTGTTGTTTATTTTGCCATAAAGAAACAAAATCTATGGGTTGTAGAACAACGGGTGGAAACCCTCCATCTCGTGTAACTTCACTTATAATATTTCGTGCATAAGGGAAAATCAAACGAGGAACTTCGACAAGAAGAATGGGTTCAATCAATTCTTCTGGCGGATTATTCAGGGTTACAACAGCACAGTAGATAAGTTCCGCAATAAAAATTGTGCGACTGGTACCTTCATTTTGTTTTTGTGCCTCTACAGCGTCAATTTTAATTTTTAAACTGACCTCATAAACTCCGTTTTCATTTAATCGGTTGGCATTTGTGTCAATTGAAACCGATATTTGGGGAGCCTCTTGCAAACTTGCGAAAATGGCAGCTCCGTGAGGGACTTCAAATGAAAGATCTTTTGTAAACTGGATATTAAGGGTTAATGGAAGGGAAGGGGGTGTTCCTTCTGTTTGATTGCTCGATACCGTATTTGTTGAGTCAGTCATTATATTCTCTATATATTCTTTATTCTTAATTTAAAAATTTTTAAATTTTCATATAACATAAATTTTATCATTAAATAAAACGATTTATACTAATTAAACTTATAATAAAAAAACAAGAGGCAGTTTAAAAATTGAAATAATTAAATAAAATAATTTGTTTTTAATGTTTTAAATGATCATAAAAGAATATAGTAAATAACTTCAATATAGGTTCAAGTTAACAGGTTAAAAGATGGATTTTTCTGTAGGTGATATTCCCGTAGATATTATAATATTTTCCTTGATAGCGATTTTTCTGATTCTCCGTTTGCGAAGCGTATTAGGGAAAAAAACTGGATTTGAGAAACATGAAGCCATTTCCTTGACAGTTAAAGCACCAGCTTTTTTATCAAATACAAAAAATAAACCCGTACAGCCAGCAGTAGCACCTGTACCCAAGGTTAATTATGAAATACCGGCTGCCAATAGTGAATTAGGACAGACTTTACAAAAAATTAGCGCGCTCGATTCAACTTTTGTTCCACAAAAATTTGTGGCAGGCACTGAAATAGTATTTCGTAAAATTCTAACTGCATTCGCTAATGCAGACTTAAATAGTCTTGGGTCAATGTTGACATCAGATGCCTATTCTTCATTTGAAAGGGCCATTAAAAAACGTCAAGAGGCACACGAAATTCAAAAAATTGAAATCAAAGCAATTTGTTCGATCGCTATAACAAAAGCTGAGATTAAATCTGAAGTTGATCCTAAAAAAGCATTGATTGAGGTTAAGATCATTTCCGATCAACTGAATTGTATATTTGATAAAAAGAAAGAACCTGTAGTTGGTACGGAATCTGTGACGGAATTTATTGATTTCTGGTTATTTGAACGTGTATTAGGAATGAATGGTCAGGATATTTCCTGGCGTTTAAAATCAACTCGTACAGGAACTTGAATTTAATAGGCTTGTTATGAAACGTTTTGTTCGTGCAATATCGATATCCCTTGGGATATGTCTGACCGCTTGTGTACAGGAAGGTCAGGAAAAACTGTCAGAATTCTATCCCGTTTCCTATCAGGTATTACAAGGATGGAATCAGGAAAACCACTCACAAATTTTGACAGTTTTTCGTCAAACCTGTAGGCAGATAAGAAAATTGCCAGCTACCACTTATCTTGGAGGAGTCAGCGGTTTGCCAGGAAGTCAGACTAAGGATTGGATTCCAGTTTGTATTGCTGCGGAACAGATTGATATCAAACAACCTCTACAAGTGAAAAATTTTTTTGAACAATGGCTGCAACCCTATCAATATTCCTATAGAATTCAAAAAGGAAAGGTGACAGGATATTATGAACCAGAAATTGAAGGGTCAACTGTAAAAACAGGCAATTATCAAGTACCTGTATATACACGTCCCAACGATCTGAAAGCGCGTAAAACTGTTGATGGTCAAATTCAGTATGGTCACATGCAGAATAATCAATTCATTCCCTACTACACACGTGCTGAAATTGACAGAGGGGCATTAAACGGTAAAAATCTTGAAATTGTATGGTTAAAAAATTCGGCAGATCTGTTTTTTATGCAAATTCAAGGATCAGGCCGGATTTTGTTACCGGACGGTAAAATTTTACGTCTGGCTTATGCCGGCAAGAATGGACAACCCTATACACCATTAGGAAAAATCCTTATTGACAAAGGATATATGAATTCTGATGCAATCAATATTTATTCATTGAGGACGTGGTTATTCAACCATCCTGATCAAGCACTCTCCCTGATGGAAGAAAATAAAAATTACGTTTTCTTTAAAATTTTAAATAATCAAATTCTTGATGAAGGACCAAAAGGTGCTTTTAATGTTAGTTTAAGTGCAGGTCGATCTGCTGCTGTTGATAAAAAATGGATACCGTTGGGTAGTCCTTTATGGATTGAAACCCTAATGCCTGAACCTGGACATCAGGATAAAAGGTCATGGAAACATATGGTCTTTGCCCATGACTTGGGCGGGGATATTCATGGAATGAACCGGCTGGACCTATTCACCGGATGGGGTAAGACCGCTGAATGGTATGCGGGGCTGATGAATGAAAAAGGAAAGATATATCTTTTGTTGCCCCGTCAGTTTTCCCATTCCAATCAGTCAGTTCCTGCATCAGTGAAGCGATAATCAAGTGAGATTTTAGGTGTCTTTACGTAAAAAGACCAAAGTTCAAATAAAACAGGAACTTTTATTACGTCCATATAGCTTCAGGGTTGATAGGCATACTATTATTAGGGGGGATTGTTTAACGGTTTTGCAAAAAATGAAAGACCGTTCCGTAGATGTTTTTATTACCTCTCCTCCATATAACCTTGGTATAGTCTATAGCGCTTATCAGGATAAAAAGGGAGAGGCAGAATATCTCGATTGGCTTGAAAAAATCTGTTTTGAAATTAAAAGAGTCATGAAGGATGATGCTTCGTTTTTTTTGAATATTGCCGGATCATCATCAAATCCTTGGTTGCCATTTGAACTGATTGTCCGATTGAGAAAAATTTTCATATTGCAAAATCACATAGAATGGGTGAAGTCTATTTCAATAGGTGAGGAAAGTTACGGTCATTTCAAACCTGTAGTCAGCAAACGATTTCTGCATCGCAATCATGAATATATATTCCATTTGACGAAAACTGGAATCGTGCAGTTAAATCGTCTCAATGTAGGGGTTCCATATAAGGATAAGTCCAATATTGCTAGACGATCTCATACGTATGATTTACGTTGTCGAGGTGATGTATGGTTTATTCCCTATGACACGATTAGAAAAAAATCGGAAAAATTCAATCATCCTGGAACTTTTCCAATTGCGTTGCCCCAAATGTGTCTAAGGTTGCATGGAAGAAAAAATCCAGTTGTAGTGGATCCGTTTATGGGTACAGGAACTACTTTATTGGCAGCCCATTATGAAGGGGGAAGGGCCATAGGAATGGATATTGATAAAAATTATGTAAAAATTGCCAAAGAAAGGTTGGAAAAAGCCGTATTGACCAAATAAAAGATAAATTCTGATTTATTATTAATTCAAAACTTGATATTTTTTTTGAAATTCTAAAGATTTATAAAAATTCTAGGTTATGTATTGTTTGGAAAACAGTGGATGAAAAAACTTATTTTAATGCTTCTGGTGGTTTTTGCCATCGTTTATGGAGGGGTTGTTACGTATTTAACCCGTTATGATCATTCTACAGCCCCTAGTTTGTCAGATAGTTCACCATTGCGTCACGATAAAATGGCGATGGATGCTTTTAATGTTTTAAGGGAAGCCCGTTGTGATTACTGTCATACGCAAAAAGTGGATATGCCTTTCTATTTCAAGATACCTGTGGCAAATCAGTTGATGCAAAGTGATCGCACAAAGGGACTGGAAAATTTTCATCTTGAACCCGTTCTTGATGCGATGAATAAAGGCGAGCCAGTTGATAATGTTTCCCTGTCTCGTATAGAATTCGTAATGCAACGAAATCTAATGCCGCCATCACTGTATTTGTTAATGCACTGGCATGCACGACTTTCAGCTGAGCAACGGGATACCGTGATTAAATGGATCAAGCGTGAACGTAGACAAAGTTACGCAACATCAGGTGTTGCAGAACAATTTGCTGATGAACCCATTCAACCTATTCCTGAATCTTTAGAGGTCGATGCCAAAAAGGTTGCCCTGGGAGAAAAACTGTTTTTCGAAAAACGTTTGTCTGGTGACAATACCCTTACCTGTGCTTCATGCCATGATCTGAAAAAGGGCGGGGTGGATAATCTTGTAACAGCAACCGGGATTAATGGTCAAAAAGGTCCTATCAATGTACCCACCGTATATAATTCTGTATTCAATCACACCCAGTTTTGGGACGGAAGAGCCAGCGATCTGATGGCACAGGCTGCAGGGCCCGTAATGAACCCGATTGAAATGGGATCAAAAAAATGGGAGGAAGTTGCTGACAAATTACGTAAAGACCCTTCATATGAAAAAGATTTCATGAATGTCTATAACAGCCCCGTAATTGACCAGAAAACAATAACAGAAGCGATTGCAGAATATGAAAAAACCTTGATTACGCCAGACAGTCCCTTCGATATGTATTTGAAGGGTATAGATAGTGCGATTAGTGAACGGGCTAAACATGGATATCAAGTTTTTAAGAATATCGGTTGCGCAAGTTGCCATAATGGAGTCGGTGTTGGTGGAGCATCTTTTGCCAAAATGGGATTGCAACGTGATTTTTTCCAGGATCGTCTAAACAAAGCCTTGACAAATGCGGATTTTGGCCGATTTAACTTTACACATGATCAAAATGATCGTTTCTTCTTTAAGATTCCCTTATTACGCAATATTGCCTTGACCGCGCCTTATTTTCACGATGGCAGTGCGAAAACCCTAAAAGAGGCTGTTATTGAAATGGTTAAATATCAAACTCCTGATCATCAAATTCCAGATCAGGATGTTGATGATATTGTAGAATTCCTGAAATCATTAACAGGAAAATATCAAGGTCAATCCATTGATAAAATGAATCCATAATTTCAAGCTAGTTTATTTGTTTAACCTTTCACCTGTTAAAACGGGTGAAAGGTTTTTTGTTGTGATAAGATAAGGGTAAATGAAAGAGGATTATTTTGAAAAAAAGACAGCTTAGTAAAGAGGAACGAATATTATGGGATAATTTTACATATTCAATTAAAAAATCTGCAAAACGGGATAGATTAATATATATAAAAAATGATCTTGCTTCATTTTTCATGTCTCAAAAACAAACGAATGAAAATAATTTCAAACAGACGAACAATATTAAGAAAATAGTGCTGAATGAAAATTCCTTGTTCATACAGCATTATAAACTTTTTAAAGCTCATAAGAATCAATTAGATAATAAAAATGATTCTTTCATGGCAATTGGACAGAAACAACCCGGACTGGATAAAAATACCTGGAAGAAGTTTCAGAATGGCGAGTTAAAATCCCAATGGAGATTAGATTTACACGGTTTTACAGCACATCATGCATTTTTAGCCTTGGAAAATTTTATTTTAAATGCCTATAGACAACAAATAAGATGTATCGAAATTATAACAGGTGTTGGAAATCTATCCCAAGGTGGTGGTATACTCAAAAGAGAATTACCTCATTGGTTAAATCGTCCTTATATACATTCAATGATACTTGCAACTTCCTATGTGTCTGCCACGAATAATGGAGCGGTTAGAATTCTATTGAAAAAAAGGCGTTAGATTTTTTTTCAATTTTCCCATTGGGAAATCTTCAAGGATAACCAGCGTCTCAATGCCAAAGTTGCTGTAGCAGAGGGAATCAATTTTGAAAAATTATCAATTGTTTTTAAACTATTTTGAGTGACAATATTGTTGGCATGTACAATTGATTGAAAATAAGGATTATCAGTGATTTTTTCGAAATTCAAACGCCATTTTGTAACAAGCGCTGAAGGGGTCAGCATGGGCAAGAAAACGGCAAAATTAATTCTGGCTGCAAGGGCAAGGGTTTGCCATATTTCAAATAATGTGTTGCCTGTGCGATAATGGGGCAATTTCGTGTATAGACTTGAAAAAGAAGGGCTATACGAGGATTCCTGATCAAATGAAAAAAAGATATGAAATCCCTCGGCCAACAATTTTGGCAGTTCTGCAAACCCCTCAGGGGAATCTATCTGTAATATATCTATTGTTCGGTTACGTAACGCTTCTATTCCAGTTGATAACGTTGTAATTCCGATTACGGGTTTAGTACTGATTTGTAAAAGTTCAATTCCCAATAATGTTGGAAGTTCTTTTCCAATAAGGGTGGAGACTCCAACTTTCATTGTTCTATTCTTTAAAAGATCAGGAATAGAGTTGTGAAAAGGTTGTCTCGATATGACAATAATTGGAGTGATGGTTGAAAATACAGGTATCCAATGTTGATAATCAAAATGAACACGCGGATCAGCGGCCAAGGCTGCGATAATTGCAGATCCAGAAGTTATCAATGCGATCGAGCCGTCTTGGGTTAATCTTGTATCGAATAAATTTGATGCTGTTACACTATCATAACCAGTTGTGAATTGCAGAGATAACAAAGGGTTACTCTCGATATTCTGTTTAAATAAATCTGCTAGTGTGCTGGAAAATTGACCTATTCGACTTTCTTTTGTACCACCCACGATAAGTGAATAGTCATCTTTACCATCTTTAGTAGGGTCAACCGTTGATAAAACTTCATTAGCCTTAATAGGCAATGAGGGTAGAGCTGTTGTCATACCTGTCAGAGATAAAAATTTAAGTAGATGTCGTCTGGATATCGATAAAGACATGAAGGATTGCTTTATAGAATATTATTTTTTTAAGAGGAAAAAACAAGTAAATCATTAATAAAAAACATGACTGGTTTTATTTTACATGGAATTGTAGCAATATAAAGGCGAAATTGTTATTTATTATACTATTTATAATTTTTTTGAATTTGTATGCTTTTTATTGAGTAAGTTAATGGCATGGGTGATCTGAATTTATCCCAGAATGGGCAAAGAAAAAAAACTGTTAGGAACAAACAGTCTTTTAAATTATGGCTGGACAAACGTTTTCCCTTTTTTTCGGTGATTCAGAAAGAATACATTCAGTTTCCAATGCCTAAGAATTTGAATATTTGGTGGACATTTGGTGCTGTCTTAACTGTTATTTTATTCTTGATGTTGCTGACGGGGATTTTTTTAACTTTATATTATACAGCTTTGCCTTATCATGCTTTTCTATCAATAGAGATGATTGAAAGAAGGGTGCCAAGCGGCTGGTTAATTAGATCCATTCATATGGCAGGATCAAATTTGTTTCTGGCTTTTCTATATTTGCATTTGTTTAGGGGATTATATTACGGTTCTTATAAATCACCAAGAGAGCTGGTCTGGTGTTCGGGGATGATTTTGACAGTTTCTGTAATGATAACGGCTTTTGCTGGATATATATTGCCATGGGGGCAAATGTCTTACTGGGCTGCTAATGTAGTTATTCAAGCGATTTCATCCATTCCAATCATAGGACAAAATTTGTCCGGTTGGTTGATGGGTGGGGAAATACCAAACGCACTGACATTACATCGTTACTATACAATTCATTTTGTTATGGCGTTTGTAATCTGTTTTATCGTTTTTCTTCATGTTATTTGCATGCATCATGTAAAATCCAATAATCCTGAAGGAATCGATATTACATCAAAAAAGAATGTTCTTCCTTTCTTTCCTTATTTTGTGGCAAAAGATGGGCTGGTTCTAGGCGTTTCCGGATTAATAATGGTTATTTTGATTTTTTTTGAATCAGGGTTGTTGACGAATAGTGAAAATTATATTCCAGCCAATCCACTGGAAACCCCAGCGTCCATTGCTCCAGAATGGTATTTCCTACCTTTTTACGGAATTTTACAAATAATACCATATAAATTTGGGGGAATGGCTTTATCAGCAGGAACGATTTTTCTTCTATTCTTGGTTCCGTGGCTGGACTCATCACCTGTTAAATCGGCACGATACAGACCTATTTACCGTATATCATTGATTATTTTGGTTATTGCTTTCGTAATGTTGGGTATTGTAGGAAAATTTCATACATTTAACTCACTTATATGGTTGGGACGCCTTTCATTATTGTATTATTATTGCCATTTTTTAGTGATTTTACCCTTATCGGCCCATTTTGAAATTCGATGTAAATTACATGATTCTTCATTATGTGATAATAAATAGGACGCGATTTATGGGCATGGTTAAGAAGATTGTTCTAGGTTTTTTCTTAAATATCCTGATTTTTATAACGGCAATGATGACAATCTGGGCAGCGGATAAAAATCAATTAATTAAAAATCATGAAATTACTATACCGCATTATGAGTGGAGCTTTAAAGGTTCATTAGGATATTTTGACAATGCGAGTGTGCAAAGGGGTTATCAGGTTTATAGACAAAAATGTGCTTCATGTCACTCCATCAATGTGATGCGTTATGCTGATTTGCAGCAAATGGGATTGACTCTTGAGCATATTGATAAAATTGCCCATAGGGATCAGGTCATGGATGGCAAGGATAATCAAGGGCAGGATTATTACCGTCCAGCCAATGTAACTGATTATTTAAAAAAACCGTACTTTAATGATAATATTGCGAAAACAGCCAATAACGGTAAAATACCGCCGGATTTTTCACGTTACATGATGATCAGAAAAAACGGGGCCGATTATGTGATGGCTCTATTATTGGGTTATGAAACTGCACCATCAGGTTTTCATTTTGACAATAAAGCCTCATATTATAATCTTTATGCACCGCATCACCAGATAGGGATGAAACCTCCTTTGACTGATGGAGGTATTCATTATGAAGATGGCACGTCAGCAACTGTTGAACAACAAGCAAGAGATGTTGTCATTTTTCTGAATTGGGCTGCACATCCCCATTTGACAGAACGTCATCGTATGGGAATAATGCTTTTCCTTTATATGATTTTTATCGTTATTCTTGTATTTCTTATTAATCGTAAAGTGTGGTCAAATGTCAATAAATAGTCATACTCATGATAAGCCAGTTATTGGGGTTATCGGTGGTTCGGGATTATATAATATTTCAGGTTTGAGTGATCAACAGTGGGTGGAAGTTGATACGCCCTGGGGCAAGCCATCCGATCAGTTATTAAAAGGTAAACTTGATGGTGTTTCCTGTGTATTCTTACCGAGACATGGTCGGGGCCATGTATATTCCCCAACAGATGTGAATTATCGGGCGAATATTGCAGCGATGAAAAAACTAGGTGTTACGGATCTTGTTTCTGTTTCTGCTGTCGGTTCCCTGAAAGAGGAATTGTCCCCAGGTACATTTGTTGTGGTGGATCAATTAATTGACCGTTCACGTTTACGAACCAAAAGTTTTTTTGAAAAGGGATTGGTTGCCCATGTATCTCTGGCTGATCCATTTTGTCCTAAATTGAGTCAGATGCTGTATGAACAGGCAAAACAATTAGAAATCAAAGTTGTCAAGGGGGGAACCTATCTTGTTATGGAAGGCCCTCAGTTTTCAACACGGGCGGAAAGTCAGCTTTATCGTTCATGGGGTGCGTCTGTTATTGGTATGACCAATATGCCAGAGGCAGCTTTGGCGCGAGAGGCAGAAATCTGTTATGCGACAATTGCTATGGTTACCGATTATGATTGTTGGCATGAGGAACATGATGCGGTTAGCGTTGAAGCTGTTGTCGGAATACTGAAGCAAAATGCCAGACATGCTAGCTCTTTGGTTGAGAAATTTATTCCAGCTTTAGGGAAAAGACCTCAGGGAAACAGTGAATGTCAATGTAAACATGCTCTGGATTATGCATTGATAACGGCACTGGAAAAACGTGATCCTGTTTTGGTTGAACGTTTAAAAACGATTGCTGGTCGGGTTTTATAATTTCATTTTTGAATCTACTCTGATCAATTTTTATAAACCAGAGTAGAGCTTGGATTATTTTGCAACGGGATAATCCGTATAACCTTCTTTTCCCTGACTGAACCAGGTTTTGCTATCAGATGGTTTTAGGGGGATATCATTTTTAATTTTGTGAACAAGGTCGGGATTGGAAATAAATGGTCGGCCGAATGAAACGGCATCCGCCTCATTGTTCTTGATAATTTTTTGAGCAGAGTGCCCATTATAGGAGCCATTAATGACAAAATTTCCCTTAAAATTTTTCCTCATTGCGGGAGCGATGGGGGGGTAGAAATCCTGATCTGTAAGTGTTGACATGACAAAATTGTCTTCACCTGGTCGTGGTTCCCTCACTTCCAAAAAATTAATATTTTCTTTACTTAAAGCCTTTGAGGCGGCGATAAATAATGGTTCGGGATTACTGTCATGAACGCCTTGAATTTCCTCATTTGGTGAAAGTCTAACTGATGTTCTGTCTGATCCCACTGTTTTGCAGACATTATGTGTTATTTCAATTAGTAGCCTGATTCTATTTTCAATACTTCCGCCGTACTCATCCGTTCTAAAATTGCAATTGTCTCTTAAAAATTCATCAATCAAATATCCATTGGCGGCATGAATTTGTACACCGTCAAATCCCGCTTCCATGGCATGATTTGCAGCTTTTATATAATCATTGATTAATCGGGGAATTTCCTCTTTGGGTAATGCACGTACTTTTTCATACGGCTTTTTTCCTTCATATGTGTGTGCATATCTTGGAGCTGTGGTTGCTGATGCGGAAATAGGAGAAGGGTAAAATGATGGATGTACGGTTCGACCCATATGCCATAACTGACAAATAATATGACCCCCCTCATCATGAACAGCCTGGGTTACAGGTTTCCATGCCTCAACTTGCTGTTTATTCCATATGCCTGGAGCATATGCCCATCCCAATCCCTCTTGTGAAATTCCTGTTCCTTCTGAAATGATCAGACCTGCAGAGGCTCTTTGGCGATAATATTCTATCATTAAAGAAGTGGGAATATGATCCTTTGTGGCCCGTCCCCGGGTTAAGGGTGCCATGATGATACGGTTAGATGCTTTTATTGCGCCCAATTGAATAGAGTCAAATAAAGTAACCATTTAATTTTTCCAATGTTATTATCTTGTTAAGTCAGTTTTATCTATTGACGTAAGCAAATGAACATAATGATATTATCATTAAAGATACGGGAAGGCTATTCATTCATTATTTTACTTGAAGTCAATATAGCCTTTTTCATCCTGAGTATACCAAATGGACGAATCATGTGGGACAAAGGGTTTGCCCGTTTTAATTTTTTCGACCAAATCCGGATTGGAAATAAAAGGACGACCAAATGAAACTGCATCGGCTTGTCCCGTTTTAACAATTTTTTGGGCCAGTTGACCATTATACGTTCCATTAATAACGAAATTACCCTTGAAATTTTCCCGCATAGAAGGAAAAATCGGTGGATGATAGTCAGCATCTGTCAAATCTTTCTCCACATAATTATCTTTATTGCCGATTTGTGGTTCCCTGACTTCCAGGAAATTAATTTTTTCTCTACTCAATGCTTGGCTGGCAGCGATAAAAAGGCTTTTGGCATTGCTGTCAAATACACCCTGTACACGTTCATTTGGAGAAAGACGCACAGATGTTCGATCTGAACCCACCTCATGGCAAACCCTTTGCGTAATCTCGATTAGTAGACGTAGGCGATTTTCAATTGAACCGCCATATTCATCTTGACGGAAATTACTGCTGTCACGTAAAAATTCATCAATCAGGTAGCCATTTGCGGCATGAATCTGGACACCATCAAAACCAGAGTCCATAGCATTTTGTGCCGCTTTGGCATAATCATTGAGTATTCTTGGAATTTCATCAACAGGTAAAGCCCTTGCCTGGACATAGGGTTTCTTCCCATCATAAGTATGTGCATGACCTGGCGCTGTGGTTGCTGATGCAGAAATGGGAGATGGATAAAATGAAGAATGAACTGTGCGTCCCATATGCCACAATTGGCAAATAATTTTACCGCCTTCATCATGAACAGCCTGGGTTATGGGTTTCCAAGCTTCAACCTGTTCCTTATTCCATATACCAGGAGCATAGGGAAATCCCATTCCCTCTTGTGAAATTCCTGTACCCTCGGAAATGATCAAGCCAGCTGTTGCCCTTTGACGATAATATTCAATCATCATAGGGGTGGGGATGTGATCTTTTGTCGCTCTTGAACGTGACATAGGAGCCATGATGATACGGTTGGAAGCTTTTATTGCGCCCAATTGAATGGGATCAAATAGAATAGGCATAGTGGTAAACCTCACTAATAATTATATTATTAAAATAATAGTAGACCGGTCGTCTATTAATCTATGAAAAATTAAATATTATTGTCAAGAAGAAAGTTTGTGAAATGGAGAGCGATAGTAAATGCTGTAGACCGTTTTTGTATTTTCACCATTAAACTTGCCCCCAACCATTGTTGATATAATTGTTGAGCTATAAAAAAATTGTCAGCCTGATTGTGAATGGAATTATCTTTTTGGCCTATGGCAATAATTTGTGCGATAAGGGATAATATCCGGTCGGTTCCTCTACAGAATGCCTTACGCATCGGTTCGGAATAATCCGTCACCTCAGAACTTAATTTAACGATAAGACAATGTCCCTCAAAATTATTGTCGCATTGTGAAAATTGCCATTTTTCCCAATATTTAAGTAGACGATCTTTTCCTGAAAGTGAAGAAGACTTAAGTAAGGACTGAAGAGCCATTATATAATTGTCAATATAGTGATCAATGACCTGAACGCCGTAATCTTCCTTGGAATTGAAATAATAATAGAATGAGCCTTTGGGAATATTTGCTTGTTTGAGAATTTCAGCTAAACCAACATTTGTAAAACCTTGGCTTGCAAAAAATTCCTGACCAATTTTCAAAAGAAGATTTTTTTTATTTTTAGCATTCATAAGACGATATGAGGTTACGGAAAAAGAGATTTAAGTCTGAAAGCACGTTATGTTATGTGATAAAATCTTTTGTAAGCAACTTACTTAATAAGTATTATTTTTTAAAATATATTGTAATTATACACAATAAATCAATCGATAAAATTTAAGTAACATATATCTGTGCATAGGAATTAAATTTAGTTGACATTGTACATGATTATGGTTACCTTAAAACCAAATATAAGTGGCAATAATGCCACTGTAATATTTGGAGTAACGCGGCAAAAACGCGCGTAGTTAAAACCCATAATGCTGCTTTGATTAAGGGCATTATATAGAAATTATGGAGCGATCCAAATGACGAATTTTCGTCCATTACATGACCGTGTAGTCGTTCGTCGGCTAAACAGTGAAGAAAAAACTGTCGGTGGAATTATCATTCCAGATACAGCAAAAGAAAAACCTCAAGAAGGCGAAGTCATTGCCGTAGGTCCGGGAGCTCGTAATGAGCAGGGACAAATTGTTCCTCTGGATGTTAAAAAAGGTGATAAAGTTTTATTCGGTAAATGGTCTGGGACCGAAGTCAAATTAAATGGCGAAGAGCTTTTGATTATGAAAGAAAGCGATATTATGGGAATTGTAGGTTAATCCGCAATTTTTTCATTAGCTTTTGAATTTGACTTTTTTTTAAGAATTTCTTGTAGGAGATTAAGATTATGGCAGCCAAAGATGTAAGATTTGGTGCTGATGCACGTCAACGTATGTTACGTGGCGTTGATATTCTGGCAGATGCAGTTAAGGTAACCTTGGGTCCAAAAGGACGTAACGTTGTTCTTGATAAAAGCTTTGGTGCACCCCGTATTACCAAGGACGGTGTATCTGTTGCAAAAGAAATCGAGCTTGCTGACAAGTTTGAGAATATGGGCGCCCAAATGGTTCGCGAGGTTGCTTCAAAAACCAATGATGTTGCCGGTGACGGAACAACAACCGCCACAGTTTTAGCTCAAGCGATTGTTCGTGAGGGGTTAAAATCGGTTGCTGCCGGTATGAATCCTATGGATCTGAAACGCGGAATTGATAAGGCGGTTTCAATCGTTGTTGAAGAATTGAAGGCAAAAACAAAGAAAATTTCTACCCAATCCGAAATTGCTCAGGTTGGAACCATTTCTGCAAATGGTGAAAAAGAAATTGGTGATATGATCAGCAAAGCCATGGAAAAAGTTGGCAAAGAGGGCGTTATCACTGTTGAGGAGGCTAAAGGGTTGCAAACAGAACTCGACGTTGTTGAGGGAATGCAATTTGATCGTGGTTATATTTCTCCATATTTCGTTACAAATGCAGAAAAAATGACCGCTGATCTTGATAATCCTTTAATCTTGATCCATGAAAAGAAGCTTTCATCTTTACAGCCAATGTTGCCTTTGTTGGAAAGTGTTGTTCAAAGCGGTCGTCCGTTGTTGATTATTGCTGAAGATGTTGATGGTGAGGCATTGGCAACCTTGGTTGTTAACAAGTTGCGTGGTGGCTTGAAAATTGCTGCTGTGAAAGCGCCTGGTTTTGGTGATCGTCGTAAGGCAATGCTTGAAGATATTGCCATTTTAACCGGTGGTCAGGTTGTAAGTGAAGATATCGGCATTAAACTTGAAAACGTTACAATTAAAATGCTTGGTAACGCTAAAAAAGTTCATATCGATAAGGAAAATACAACAATCGTTGAAGGTACTGGTGACGTTGATCAAATCAAGGGACGTTGTAACCAAATTCGTGCTCAGATTGAAGAGACAACCTCAGATTATGATCGTGAGAAATTACAGGAACGTCTTGCTAAATTAGCAGGTGGTGTTGCTGTTATCCGCGTTGGTGGATCTACAGAGGTGGAAGTTAAGGAACGTCGTGATCGTGTGGATGATGCTCTTCATGCAACTCGTGCGGCAGTTGAGGAAGGTATTGTTCCAGGTGGTGGTACCGCATTGGCACGTGCATCTTTAAGACTTTCCAATCATACTCACGAAAATGATGATCAACGTGTTGGTGTTGATATTGTTCGCAAGGCATTGCAAACCCCATTACGCCAAATTGTTGAAAATGCTGGTGAAGACGGTGCGGTTATCGCTGGTAAAGTTCTTGAAAATGACTCATATAATTTCGGTTTTGATGCTCAGGTTGGAGAATATAAGGATCTCGTTCAGGCCGGTATTATTGATCCGACAAAGGTTGTTCGTAGCGCTTTACAAGATGCGGCTTCTGTAGCCGGTCTGTTGATTACAACTGAAGCGATGGTTGCAGAACGTCCAGAGAAAAAAGCTCCTGAAATGCCTGCAGGTATGGGTGGCATGGGCGGTATGGGTGGAATGGATTTCTAATTTCTCCC
The DNA here is from genome assembly GCF_016101485.1 of Commensalibacter sp. M0133. Classification (NCBI taxonomy): domain Bacteria; kingdom Pseudomonadati; phylum Pseudomonadota; class Alphaproteobacteria; order Acetobacterales; family Acetobacteraceae; genus Commensalibacter; species Commensalibacter sp. M0133. The sequence continues at coordinate 591,047 of NZ_JACFQI010000001.1, read as the reverse complement.
TTATTGCACAAAAGATAATAACTAAATAATTATCTTATTCTGAAAGGTTACTGTCAATAATGGCAGTAACCTTTTTATATATGTGAATATTTGATCACAATTATGAAGTAGTAATTGTTAAATTAACCATATTAAATAGTCTTGAATAATATTGTAAATGAAATGTTACGATATATTTTTTAAGTGTTTTATTCTAAATAATAAATAAATATTTTAAAATTTTAATAAATACTAAAAATTTATTTATATTTTATATTAAATTTACAATATATATGTTTTTTTTATTTAATAAATAATAATTATATTGACAGTTTATTTATTTTATGTGTCAAATAGTCCCATGAAAGTTTTCTTTCTGAATAGGTAAACGATTTATTCGTTTTGATTTTAACTCTATATCAGGTCTATGTTTCAAGGCTTGATATTCTATATATGATAAGGATGCGCGGTTATAATGTATACTGGAACCGTGAAATGGTTTAATCCTACAAAAGGATTTGGTTTTATTGTCCCTGAAGAAGGTGGCAAGGACGTTTTTGTGCATATTACAGCTGTTCAGGCTGCTGGACTTCGTGATTTGAAGGAAAATCAGCGTGTAAGCTATGATATTGTAACAGAAAGAGGTAAAGCTGCTGCAGCTAATCTCAAGCCTTTGTAAGATCGAAGCATACGATTACTGGTATTAGAGTTATCTATTTACCGTAAGCAAGCCAGCTCTTTTGATAAAGAGCTGGTTTTGTTGTTTATGATGATTTATTTTTCATAAAAAAGGGTCGTCTGATTGATTACCTCTTGTAGGCTCAGTTTTCGTATCGGAACATTTTTTGGGAAAGCGGACAATACACGAGTTGGTGTACGACGGTCCAAAATAATAAAAATTCCCTTGTCTGATTGATTACGTATCAATCTGCCAAAAGCCTGTCTTAAGCGCAAGCGAACAATTTGCTCATCATAAAGATTGGGTTTGTCCTTATAAAAATACTTTCTTCTTTCTCTATAAAGAATATCAGGGCGAGGCCAGGGTATTCTTTCAAATACAACAAGGCGTAAAGAATTACCTGGAATATTGATTCCATCCCGCATGGCATCAGTACCCAATAGACAGGAGCGCATATCATTTTTAAACAATTCAACCAGACTATTATTACTCAATGGATCGATATGTTGCGCAAAAAGAGAAATATTATCTTTTTCCAAAGATTCATTAATCTGGTGATAAATTGCACGTAACCGATGAATTGCTGTAAACAATCCCAATGCGCCACCTCGGGAGGCCTTGAATAAATGCAGGTAGGCATGGGCCACTTCATTGATGGAATGAATATTAATGTCATTAACTACAAAAACGCGGGCTTGCTTGTCATAATTGAAGGGACAACTTAATGCAGCTCTAAGAGGTTGAACGGGAAGATGTTCTGTCCCAACTCTTTGTTCGGCTGCTTGCCAGGATGCTTCTGTGTCATTGTTACTTTCATCGCGTAAGGTTGCAGAGGTGAAAAGCATACCTTGTATTGAAGATGCCAGCATTTTCATCAATGGAATGGTTGGGTCAAGCCAATGATGAAATAAACCTACGTCTGTTATATTTTTATTCTTATGTTCAGATTTCAGAAATGAAACATGAGTTTTAGGTTGGCTATTGGAATGTTCTGGTTTATTCAATGAGGTCAAAAGATCCAACCATAGAGTTAAGGGAGTAACCGCTTTCCGGGTTAATGTTGCGTGAGTTGTCTCAAGTCTCTCAAGGGACATTTTGTCCAGAGAGTCTTTTTCATTATTTAATTTGGTTTCTATATTGCGTGTAAATTTTAAAAGACAGTTAAGCAATTTTTGAAAGGATTGAATTAAATTTGGTACTAGTGCAACTAATTCCGGTAATAGCGGATAGAGATCGCATTCATATTGTCTTGTTTCCGCGTAGGACTGATTGATAATTTTGTTACGGGAAGAGCGGGCTTGAATTTGCTGATATATGAGGTAAAAGAAACGCTCAGATATATTGGTTGGGTTTTCATCCTTATTGTCATGAAATGATGCAAGATGACTTGACCAATTTAAGGGAGGTAAAATACAGGCGGAATCAATAATTTCTTCCAAATCCTTTTCAAGCGCTTTATTGCCAATAATTACGTCATGAATACGCTTTTTCAATCCTTTTGAACGTGTATTGTTCCCTTCATTTCCTAATAGCCATCGTCTCAGTTCGCTGGTTTCAGTAGCCGAGAAAGCGGTTGAAAAAGCTGAATCGGCTGCATCCGATATATGATGGGCCTCGTCAAAAATCAAGCGGGACGGTAGATTACTTTCCCATTCAGGAGAGGCATTATCTAAAGACCAGGCAAAGTGGTTAATGACCAGGGCGTGATTTGCAATAACAATTTCTGCATTTTGGGCTCTGCGAATGGAATGTTCAACAAAACAAGTCTGGTAATGTGGGCAACTTGCATGAATGCATTCACCCCGTCTTTCAGCAAGAATAGATAATATTCTGTTGTCAAAAAGATCATGGAACCAGTTGGGCAGGTCACCTCCAAAAAGATCACCATCATTGCTTTGTTCAGCCCAGTTGCATAATAAAATAATGGCGATATTATTACCGTTACCATCATTTTTATTGAAATGAAGCGTAATATATTCATCTAAATTTAATAAACATAAATAATTCTCTCTACCTTTTCGGACAACAATTTTTTTCTTGCGGGTGGCAGGATCTGGATAAAGATGATCGAATTCATGTTCGATTTGCCTTTGTAAATGGCGCGTGTAGGTATTTATCCAAACTGTTCCTTTATTGTGTTCAGCCCATAAACTTGCTGGAGCAATATAGGCAGAGGTCTTTCCTGTACCTGTTCCTGCCTCGGCTAATACAATATTGGGTTTTCCCTGTTCCACACAAGGTTCAAATGCATAACGGGCAACATCTGTAAAATCAATTTGTCCAGCTCGATCTTCAGCGCCAGGTCCCAGAATTTCGGCCAAACGATTAAAGGTTTCCTGGCGTTTGACAGGAAATTGGCTGGGTTGGGGACGTGGGGAAAGTTCTTGCCATTTTGGTAATCGTTGCCATATTCTGAGCGCGTCGGAAGCTTGCAGTTGTTGCGCTGGTAACGGTAGAGAAATATCAAGTGCAGATAATAATATTGGAGCCCATAACCATTGTGCATGATAGAGGGCCGCTAGCCGAGCGGCAATCAGGTCTTTGTTGCCATGATTATATTCTTCCTTGAATTTTAGGATAAGATAATCGCAGATAATTATTAAAAAATCAGCTTCAGGATTTAAAGGCATGGGGATTTTTAATGCATTGGCAAAATTTGTGACTGTATAGCCAAATGATTGAACGGGAAATACAAATGCGGCAAGTTCAAGCAAATCAAGCCACCGGTCAGTATGAATGGTTTTTGGGGATTTTAGTTTACGGTAGGTATAAGATTTGTGTATGATCAGCAATTCAGTTGTTTGTTCAAGTTCAGCGACCAATGTCTGTAATGGTAAATTAAGAATTTCTCCATCCGTATTAAATAATGAAAACTGATTATCATGAATAATTAATGCGGAATAATCTTTTAAAACCATTTATTTTCTAACAATTCATACGTATATGATAATATATTGATTTTTATCCTGTTAATCTAACAGATAATAGTTTTTTAAATCCATATTTAATCAGAGGGCAGGCATTTTTATAGTGGCTGTAAAATAATGACAATAAACGATTTTTCTTCTTTTACTTCAATACCCAAAATATGGCCTTTCGAGGAAGCCGTAAAATTGGCTGAACATGTTCGGAATAAAAAAGATAAATCGGATAAACCCGCCTTGCTTGAAACAGGATATGGCCCTTCTGGTTTACCGCATATCGGAACGTTTGGCGAAGTGGCTCGCACTTCTTGGGTCAGCCAGGCATATCAGGTCCTGACAGGGAAAAAAGCGGTCATTCTTGCATTTTCAGATGATATGGATGGCTTACGTAAAGTTCCAGAAAATGTACCTAATCAGGAAATGTTAAAAGAACATTTGGGAAAACCTTTGTCAAGTATACCTGATCCATTTGGAACACATGAATCTTTTGGTGCACATAATAATGCCCAACTTTGTTCCTTTCTTGATCATTTTGGATTTGAATATGAATTTGCCTCCTCAACAGAATATTATCAATCAGGAAAATTCGATTCCGCTTTGAAAAGAATATTGGAAGTTCACGACAAGATAGTTGCTGTAATTGCACCGACACTGAGAGAAGAAAGACGGGCCACCTATTCCCCTGTGTTACCTGTCCATCCTGAAACGGGAATTGTTATGCAAGTTCCTATGGAAAAAATTGATCCGGTATCTGGAACTATTCAATGGCGTGATGGGAATGGCAAGCTTTTTGAAACCCCTGTTACAGGTGGATATGCAAAATTACAATGGAAAGCTGATTGGGCAATGCGCTGGTATGCCCTGGGGGTAGATTATGAAATGTCAGGAAAGGATCTGATTGACAGTGTTCGACTTTCAAGCAAGATTTGTAAAATTCTTGGTGGCACTCCACCAGCCAATCTAACATATGAATTATTTCTTGATGATCAGGGGCAAAAAATCTCAAAATCGAAAGGAAATGGACTGTCGATTGAAGAATGGTTGCGATATGGTCCCTCGGAAAGTCTTGCGCAATATATGTTTAATGCACCTAGACGGGCGAAAAGATTATTTTTTGATGTTATACCCAAGACTACAGATGAATATCTTAAACATGTTGAAAATTGGCAGAAATCAGAGCGGGGAGATGATAGTGTCGGACCCGCTGAAAAAGAAAAGAAATATGCTAATCCTGCCTGGTTCATACATGGAGGTGTTTTACCAAAAAAAGCGGGAAGTCCGATTTCATTCGCAATGTTATTAAATCTTGCCAGTGTTGCGAACGCGGAAAGAGCCGAGATATTATGGGGATTTCTTAAACGATATGATGAATCTGTATCGCCAGATAATAACCCCATGTTGGCTCAGCTAGTAGAGAATGCCCTGGCATATTATGCTGATTTCATTCGTCCCCATAAGGTTTATCGTACACCGGATGAACGAGAGGCAAGGGCTTTGATTGAGTTATCTGTTGAATTGAAGAAATTACCAGCGGAAGAGCATAAACCAGATATTTTACAAAATTTGGTGTTTGCAATCGGTAAAAAATACGAATTTGAACCGTTAAGGGATTGGTTTGGTTGTCTTTATGAAGTGTTACTCGGACAAAAAGATGGGCCGCGTTTCGGAATGTTTATCGCCGTATATGGAATAAAAGAAACAATAGAGTTGATTAACAAGGCGGTAAAAAGATAAATATAAGAAGATCGAAAGATTTTGCTTTATCAATTATAACATAGAAGATTCATGCAGCCATCGGATTTCGAAAAACTCAATAACACCCAGAATGATGGGAAACATTATAAAAACACGGGTTGGAAGATTTATTTAAAATATTGTTCTCGTATTCTTGGTGTTTTGTTATTCATGGCTGCAATTTATGTTGTGCAAAAGGAATTCAAACATCTCAGCCTGAAAGAGATTAAGCTATCTTTTGAACAAATTCCCACTTTTTCCTTGTTAATGGCTGGAGCGTGCACCTTATTGTCATTTTTTGTTCTGTCGTTTTATGATAAAATGGCTGTTAGACAAATTGGATATCGCTTGTCTTTTTTGAAAACTGCCTTTGCATCTTTTTGTTCCTATGTGCTTTCACATAATATTGGTTTGTCGGCAGTTTCTGGAGCAATGGTTCGTTTCCGGTTATATGGGAGTTGGGGGCTTAAGCCTTTAGAAATCCTTCAGGTTATCGCCTTTTGTTCCATTACCTATTTTATAGGTGTTGCGGTGCTAGTAGGCGCGTTATTAATATTTAAATCGAATTCATTACCAATCATTGGGCAGGCATTGCCAGGCTGGATATTTATTTTTATCGGAATTGTCGCGTGGTTAGGGGTCTTTGGTTATATTTTTCTTTCATTCCGATGCAATACGTTAAAAGTCTGGAAATATACTTTATCGTTTCCTCGACCATCCATGGCTATTTCACAAATTGTTGTCGCAACTGCTGAAGTTATAATAACGGCTGCAATCCCTTATTGTGTCGTACCGTCTCATTCGATCATGATTGGTTATCCTGCACTTGATTTTATGTCTTTTATGGCGATTTATATTGCTTCTTATATTGCCGGGTTAATATCAAGTGTACCTGGAGGTGCAGGGGTGTTTGAGGGCAGCATGATATTGGCTTTAAAAAATTATATGCCAATGGCCAATATTATGTGTGTTATATTTGTTTTCCGGTTTTTGTATTATTTAATACCATTGTTTATTGCAGGCAGTATGTTTGCAGTGCATGAAATTTTAATTAGAAGCAAATCCATATTTGATAAGCCCAGAAAAAAGAATCTGTTACGATTTAATCCATCTCTATTCATTGATGAAAATCTGCGGGAGAGTGATGCGGCTTTTTCTGTAGCTATTGCAGCAGCGGCAGTTTTTATTTGCGCTTTGATTGATCTGGCTGTGCCTTTGTTTGATTCCGGATTGATTCTTCATGATGCAGGAACTTTTTCATTATTTATTGAACTTACAGGCGATTATATTTTATCGTTTTTAGGTCTCATCCTATTAACTCTTACGGTGTCATTAGTCCGTAGAATTACACTCGCATGGGGATTAAGTTTTTGTATTTTAATTGCATCAGCAGTAATTACGTTGATTATGGGAACTTATCTCATTATTCCGGCCATACTGACTTTGGTTGCGTTTTTTATTGCTCCGTTTAGAAAATGTTATTATCGATCAGCCAGTTTAACGGATGCACCGTTTTCCAGCAAAATTATTGTAGAGGTTATTTTATTTTTAACCACTGTATTGATAATAAACTGGTTAATCCCGCAATCAATTGCACAATATGGAGTTGTTCAGGTTTTTTTCTCTGGCAATATTTCAATCGCAACAAAAGTAATTATTGCAGTGGTGGGAATAAGCGGAATTTTAATATTGTTTAAGCTTATGCTTCCAGCAAAAATAGTTTCATGGCCCTGGTCAGGGGAAACTAAAGAATTATATCGGGTTATGTCTGATACAGACAATAAATTACTGGATGATATTAAACCGAATGGTATCTTGATCTGCTCAAAGGAGGGAACGGCTATACCTTTTATTCGTAAGGATAATTTTTTAGTCGGAATAGGAGATCCCGTGGGTAATGAACGTGAAATTGTCAATACTATCTGGCGTCTAAGGGATTTGGCGTTACAGGAAAATCGGTCTATTGGTTTTTGGGGTGCGGGAAAAAAATACCTGACCATTTATCACGATTTTGGATTGGCGAGTTTGAAACTGGATAAAACGGACCATTTTGTTTGTTGTGAAGTCCAGTATGCTAGTTTTATGATTAATCTGATTGGTAAATTCAAAAAATCTTAAGTTTGAAAAGATAATGGATAATTTTTCTCAATTATGTAATTGGGCTGCTCCTTACCAGGATACGAGCTGAACAATGAGAAGTGGGTTATTTCAATATCGGGAATTTTTAACAGGTTATAATGATTCAACCATTGTTTGATATGTTCTTGAGGAAGGTAAGAACCTTTCCCCAGTGTAATATGGGGAACAAATTTTTGTTTTTGAGTTTTGATTTCTAATTGTCTTAAGATTTGTTCCACTTTTTTACGTAAATGAACCAGACTCTCAGAAGGCTGGATCCCCGCCCATAATATTTGGGTATTGGATGCTGTTTGAAATAGATTAACCTTATCAATTGTCAAATTGAATGAAGGAGGCGATATTTTTTCAAGTGTCAAATCAAGATCATTCAACAGATCATAGTCATTAATTTCACCTATAAAATTTAGTGTGAGGTGGTAAGTCCCAGGGTCATACCATCTTACATAGGTCAAACTACCTCTTAATTGACTTAAATGGCGAGTTACATAATCTGGGAAATCAATACCTATAAATAAGCGCATATGATCAATTCTGTTTTTATAATTCAACTCTTTGCGTATTAATTATGAATATAACATATTTTTTTTCAATGCTTGATATTTGGGCTGTAAATGAAATATATTATATAAGTCTATGAAAATTTTAATGAGTAAAGTAAATGGTATTTCGTCCTGATTCTTATAACAATATGACCAATGTCAATGCCAAAGTCGCATATGATGCAGGTCTTAGAAATTATATGCTTCGTATCTATAATTGGATGGCATCAGGGTTGTTGCTAACTGCATTAGTTTCATATTTGGTTGTTAACACATCTTTAGGTGATATATTTTATCATCCGGTAGTGATGGGGTACAGAACCATTGGAATCACTCCAACATTATTGGGTTATATCGCTATTTTTTCACCATTGGCATTTGTATTGGTAATGTCCTTTGGGGTCAATCGTCTTTCAACGCAAGCTGCACAAACGCTTTTCTGGGTATTTTGTGGTGTCATGGGCGTTAGTATGGCAAATATCTTCTATGTATATACAGGTGAATCCATCGTAAGGACGTTTGTAGTCACAGCAGGTATGTTTGCAGGAATGTCTTTGTGGGGATACTCAACTCACAAAGATTTGACAGGTATTGGTTCTTTTTTAGGAATGGGTCTGTTTGGTCTTGTTTTAGCCATGGTTGCGAATATTTTTTTCAAAAGCGGACAACTAGGATTAATCATTAATATAGTTGGAGTGATCATTTTTACAGGTCTTGCCGCTACGGATACTCAACGTATTAAGCTTTCCTATCAAAATCTCTATCAATATGAAGGGTCTGATATCGTGCTTAAAGCCAGCGTTTATGATGCCTTAAGTATGTATTTGAATTTTATCAACCTGTTTCAGTTTATGCTGCAATTCATGGGTGTTCGTCAAAACGATAACTAGGCTTAAAATGACAGTTTTATGAATGTTGAAAATAGTGCTGTTTTTTTTCAGCACTATTTTTTTTGACTATAGGTATAATCCATAATCAATACTTAAATAAGTGCTTGCTTATAAAGTGAGTTGTAATGGGATGTTATTTATAGTAAACAATTAGATATAAAATAACATTATACTAAGATCATGATTATATGTCTAAATTTAGAAAAAATTGTGGTCTTTTTATGAAGAATGAATTTTATGTAAAAATTTAATAATATAAAACTGTTTTTTTATATGATTTCTCAATTAAAAAGAAGTTTTATAAAATAAACACGCTGATGAGTTGAGCGATGTCAGAATCAACGAGGCATAGAATGAAAAAATTATTACCGAAAATTACATTATCGGTAGTGGGTTTAACATCTACTCTTATGTTGGGTGGATGTAACTTGGTTTTATTTGATCCAAAAGGACCGATAGGACAAAGTGAGAAAGAATTGATTATGATGACGGTAGGGGCAATGCTTTGCGTTGTTATTCCCGTTATTATTGCAACCTTAATTATTGCAAGACGTTATCGTGCATCAAATACCAGTGCGACATATTCACCAAAATGGGATTTCTCACTTCCGATTGAAATATGTATGTGGGGAATTCCAATGTGTTTGATTGCTTTTCTTGCATATAAAACATTTGTTTCATCTCATGAATTGGATCCTTATAAACCAATCGCTGCACCTGCTGATAATCCACAAGTCAAGCCAATTGATGTTCAGGTTGTTGCGTTAAACTGGAAATGGTTATTTATTTATCCTGAATATGGTATAGCCACAGTTAATCAATTGGTAGTACCTGTTAATACACCAGTTTCCTTCCGATTAACATCCGATGCGACAATGAACTCTTTTTGGATTCCGCAGCTAGGGTCACAAGTCTATGTAATGGCTGGTATGCAAACTCAATTGCATTTATTGGCTTCTACAGAAGGTGATTATTTTGGGGAATCCAATAATTACAGTGGTGCTGGATATTCAGATATGAAATTCCGTACATTGGTTAAAGATGAAAAGGGATTTCAGGACTGGATTGAAAAAGTTCGTGCGTCTTCTCAAGACTTGAACAATGAAACATATGCTAAACTGCATGAAGATAGTATTAAAAATCCAGTTGAATACTATGCTCATGTGGAACCGGTTTTATTCGATACAATCATAGCAAAATATAACAATGGTATGGTTATGGATAAAGCTACTGGGCAAATGATTCATATGAGTTCAAGTCAATCTGGTGAAATGAAGCACGCAGAGGAATAGATAAATGTTAGGTAAATTAAGTCTTTCGGCTATTCCATATCATGTACCTATATTGGTAGGGACATTTATTGGGGTAGTTATTGTTGGATTGGCTGTTTTAGGAGCGATCACATACTATGGTAAATGGGGTGTATTGTTCAGAAACTGGCTTTTCTCGGTTGATCACAAGCGTATCGGTATAATGTACATCGTGCTTGCACTTGTTATGTTATTCCGTGGATTTGCGGATGCTATCATGATGCGTCTGCAACAGGCCATGGCTTATAATAGTCCTGGTTACCTGCCTCCATCGCATTATGACCAAATTTTCACTGCTCATGGTACAATCATGATTTTCTTCATGGCCATGGCATTTATGCAGGGTCTATTTAACCTTATCGTTCCTTTGCAGATTGGTGCCCGTGACGTCGCTTTTCCATTTATCAACTCATTAAGTTTTTGGTTAACGACTGCTGGTGCTATACTAGTTAACATCTCTTTGTTTATTGGTGATTTCTCGACTGCTGGTTGGTTGGCCTATCCACCTGTTTCTGAATTGCAGTTCAGTCCTGGCGTAGGGGTAGACTATTATATCTGGGCTGTTCAGATTTCCGGTGTTGGAACGCTTTTGACTGCTGTTAACTTTATAACTACAGTTGTCAAAATGCGTGCCCCAGGAATGACATGGATGCGTATTCCTGTTTTCACATGGACTGTTATTGCATCTTGTATCATGATTTTTACGACATTCCCTGCCTTGACAGTAGCTGTGGCTGAATTGGCACTGGATCGTTATTGTGGAATGCATTTCTTTACCAATGATGGTGGTGGAAATGTAATGTTGTATTTGAATCTGATCTGGGCATGGGGACATCCTGAAGTTTACATTCTTGTAATTCCTGCCTTTGGTGTTTTCTCGGAAGTTGTTCCTGTATTTTGCAAAAAACCATTATTCGGTTATGCAACAATGGTTTATGCAAGTTTGGCGATTACGACCTTGTCCTTGCTAGTTTGGGTTCATCACTTCTTTACAATGGGTGCCGGAGCAAATGTTAATACCTTTTTTGGTATCATGACGATGATCATTGCCATCCCAACAGGAGTTAAGGTCTTTAACTGGCTCTTTACCATGTTTAGAGGACGTATCGAATTTACTGCACCAATGTATTGGACAATCGGATTTATGATTGTTTTCGTTATTGGTGGTATGACCGGGGTTATGCTGGCAATTCCAGCCAGTGACTTCGTTTTGCATAATAGTGAATTCTTGATTGCTCACTTCCATAATACTATTATTGGTGGTGTTTATTTTGGTTATGTCGCGGGGATGAATTTTTGGGCTCCAAAAGTAACCGGTTTCAAGATGAGTCAGAAACTTGGTAAGGCTGCATTCTTTTTCTGGTTCTTTGGATTTTTCCTTTCATTTGTTCCATTATACATTACCGGATTTGATGGAATGGTTCGTCGTTTGAATCATTATGACAATCCCAATTGGCATTTCTGGTTACAGATTGCCTGTGTTGGTGTATTTTGTATCCTTTGTGGTGTTGTTTGCCAATTATTACAGATTTTCCTTGGTATTATTAACGCGAAAAAACCTGAAAATATTGATGTAACGGGTGATCCATGGGATGGTCGTAGTCTTGAATGGTCAACTTCTTCTCCAGCTCCTGTTTATAACTTTGCTCATATTCCAGTTGTTCAATCACGTGATGCTTATGCATATAATAAAGAGCATGGAATTGATACACGTCGTACGTCTGAAACCTATAAGGATATTCTTATGCCCAAAAACACGTCTGCAGGTTTTTGGCATGGCATGTTTGCATTGGTTCTGGGATTTGCGGCAGTTTGGCATATCTGGTGGCTTGTGATTGTTACCGTAATTCTTAATTTTGTATTAGCTATTGGCTATAGCTTTAAAGATGATAAAGAATATGTCATTCCTGCTTCAGAAGTTGAACGTATTGAAAAAGAACATTCTCGTAAACTTATGACACAGGTGGCTGAATAATGGCTGAGAATATTAGTACAACGATGTCAAATACTTCACAAAATGTTCATGAACACGAACATGAGCATGAAAATCATTCATTCTTTGGCTTTTGGATGTATTTGATGTCGGACTGCATTGTCTTTGGGTGTTTATTTACCAGTTATGCGGTTTTAAGAAATCAGTTTGCTGGTGGTCCAACCAGTAAAGAAATGTTTGAACTGGGACGAGTGGCTATTGAAACTGCCTTGCTGTTGACAAGTTCACTTACCTTCGGTTTCGCGATGATTCAGGCGCGTCGTAACAGTAACAATGGAACACTTTTATGGATGGTGGTCTCAGCCATTCTTGGTTTAGGGTTTCTTGTTTTGGAAGTTCAAGAGTTTATCGCTTTTGTTCAACATGGTGCCTCACCAACCGTCAGCGCTTATTGGTCGGCATTCTTTACACTTGTTGGAACGCATGGCTTACATGTTACTTTGGGTCTGATTTGGATGACGGTTCTGATGATTCAATTGGTAACAAAAGGTCTAAACAAAACAATGATGCCAAGATTGGCTTGTATGAGTTTATTTTGGCATTTCTTGGATATTGTTTGGATTTGCGTATTTAGTTTCGTTTACCTGTTGAGTATGGCATAATGACAGAAAATCACACTACAGCCTCAGAAGAGGCAGGACACGGCTCTGTAGCATCCTATATAGTCGGGTATGTATTATCGATCATCCTTACGGTAATTGCTTTTTATATCGTTATGGAACATATGTTTTCAACGATGGCTACTGCAACTACGCTTGGGGTATTGGCAGCATTACAAATTATTGTTCAGTCAGTATTCTTCTTGCATGTCAGTGTGTCTCCAGAAAAACGTGTTGATTTGGTAAGTTATGCATTTTCGCTTTTCGTAGCAATCGTTATTGTATTTGGAACGTTATTCGTAATGCATAATGCAAGTTATAACATGATGTCTCGATAAATTATATTTACGTTTTGTCCTGTAAATCATTATGGGGCAAAATGAAATCAAGTTATAAAAAAACCCTTTATCAAATGATAAAGGGTTTTTTATTGATTAAGGACTGATATACATTAGCTTTTATGCGGTTCCCGGGAAAGCATATCCTTTTTATCAGGCTTCCCGTTCCATTCATCAGCATCCGAAGGTGTATTTTCTTTTCTTGTAATGTTTGGCCATGTTTTGGACAGTTCAGCATTGATCTCAATCCAGTCGGTAGAACGATCATCACTGTCAGGGAATATAGCTTCTGCAGGGCATTCAGGTTCACATACTCCACAATCGATACATTCTTCTGGGCTTATAACTAGAAAATTTTCACCCGCATAGAAGCAGTCGACGGGACATACTTCTACACAATCCATATATTTGCAGCGGATACAGTTTTCTGTGACCACATAGGCCATTGTTTTCTCCGATTCATACTAGTTAAATAAGGGTTTTTCCCTAAATAATTGTTTTTCTTAATTATATAAAATAGCTTACTTATATAAGTTAGGTATCATCTTGATGACTAACAAGAAAATTATTCATTTTCTTTATTACATCAAAATTTATTTTTCAAGAATTTCTTTGTATAAAGAGTGACATAATTTTGCTGAAACTCTTCGGGTTGAAAAACCCAAGACCTGTATTACCCTGCTACTGTTATTCCAGGGAATGGTAATGATATCGTCTTTTTTTATTAAAGTTGCAGGTTTGATAACTGATTTTGAATTTATTTTTATAATTTCGTTTTTAATCGAGAAATGACTGATCAATCGGGATTTATATATTCTAGCATGCCAAAGCCAGATATCAATACGTTGGCAGGTTAGCTCAGTTTGATAGTTCATGTACGATTCAAAAGTAGGTTTTTAAGAATGTTAAATGGATTATCTTGGGTAAGATGTGTCATATGTTTAATTTTGCGCTGTTTTTTTATTTTAATTTTTTTAATTAATAAGGGTGCTGGAGGACCAAATTTTTCATATGATAATTTTTCTGGTTTTTTGGGTTGCAATTTTAGCGATTTAAGTAGTGGAATAATATTATCATTATAATATGGAACAGGGGCTATCCATTTTTTATGAAAACAAACAGGATGTTTTTTTGACGCTTTCTTAAGCTTGAACGTCAATTTTTCTGCAATATCCAATCTGATGATCTGTTTATTGGCAACAAGCCATCCCATCTTGGCAACAAGATTTTTGTTCATTTTCGTAGAAGTTGAATAAGCAACTTGTTTAGGTGAAAGTAAAACAGGATTAGCAATCTGTTCATTGAGTGTGAGGAGCGTATGTCGTAAATAATATTGTTTTTCTTTAAAAAGGTTTTCGATATAAATTGCGTGATTTCCATAATGAATCTTGTAATGTTTCAATTGTTTAATTGTGTCTTTTGACAAACTGAAATATTGTTCAGTCCATAAAATGCCACCATTTTCATAAAGTTGATGCAGAATTCCACGTAGTTCTGGTGTGTTATTATCATTATCCAAGGCATTAAAAAAATTTGGAAATAATCTTCGGTTATAATTTTCTAAAAATTCTTTCAATCTTCTCAAGATTAAATTTTGAAAAACTTGTTGAATTAAATCCTTATTTAAAAGGCAGATATCTGGATGAAAAAAATCCTTGCCTTTTTTTAATTGAGCGATTGGTGATTTTTGCCATGATATAATTTTTTTATCATGATCTATCGTAAATTCTTTATCATTATCGTGAATTAATCGATTAACCTGTTGAGGGATAAATTTTTCAATCGATTTATTAATTTTTTTTAAAATAAAAGAGCGTTCCTCTTTTTGGATTGAATCTGGAAGTTGAAAACAAAATCCCCGAATTTTACCAATAAACTCGCCATCAATTGAAATATTCCCTTCATTTGTTATAGAGGTAAAGGCATTTATTTGTTTAGAGTAAGATAAATGATGGATAAGGTTTGTGACCCTTTGATTAACGAACTTTGATACCAAACTGTCATGTAGCGCGTCGGAAAGTTTTTCTTCTATCTCTTTTGTTTGGGCGTGCCAATAAGATGATGATTCTACCCAATTATTTTTTGTTGTTAAAAATGAATAGATACGAATACTGGCAAGTCTCTGCATTAAGGTATCGATGTCCCCCTGCAAATGATTTAGCTGTTGAATTTGCTGATCAATCCAATTTTCAGGTATATGACCTTGTTTGATCAAAAAAAGGAAAATTTGTTTACATATCCGTGCATGATATTCACTGCCAATTTTTTTAAAGTCGGGTATTTGACAACATTCCCATAACAATTCAGTTTTAAATTGTGACGTACATATTGAACGTACTTCATGGTCTTGGATAAGATAAGATAGGTTTTTAAGATCAGAGGAATATTGACCAGTTATAAGCTGTGGAAACTGTGAGGGTGTGGTTAAGGTGGAAAAAAGTGTCAGGGGATTTTGAAAATCGAGATCATGATTACGCCAATAAATTTGTTTTATGGGATCGAAAGCATGATTTTCTATGGAATTAACAATTTTATCAGAAATTATTGGACAATTCGCGGTTATGCCAAATGTTCCATCCCTTGAGCCTCTCCCAGCCCTACCTGCAATTTGAGCAATTTCACTTGGATAGAGATTACGCATCTGTCGTCCATCATATTTTGATAAATTCACAAAAGCGATATGATTGACATCCATATTCAAACCCATGCCAATTGCATCGGTGGCAATCAAATAGTCAACCTCTTTATTTTGATAAAGTTCCATTTGTGCATTACGGGTACGGGGAGAAAGTCTTCCCATGATAATTGCACATCCACCTTTTTGACGCTTGACCAATTCTGCAATGGCATAAACTTCATGGGCTGAAAAGGCAACAATTGCACAACGTGGTGGTAATTTTGTTAATTTGGTAAATCCATTATATACTAATGATGAAAGTCTTGGCCGTGTTTGTATTTCGATAGATGGAACAAGTTTTTTCAAAATAGGGATGATTGTATCAGCCCCGAGAAAAATTGTTTCATATGTTCCGCGGCAATGAAGAAGCCGGTGGGTAAAAATGTGTCCACGATCTGGATCTGAACAAAGCTGAATTTCATCAATGATGACAATATCAACGGGTATATGAACGGGCATTGCCTCAACAGTGCAGGAAAACCATTTTGCCTGGGGTGGGACATTTTTTTCCTCACCTGTTATAAGCCCGACATTTTTTTTTCCTTTGATTTTAACCATTCGGTCATAGTTTTCCTTGGCAAGAAGCCTTAGGGGAAATCCAATGATTCCGGAAGGATAAGCAAGCAAGCGTTCAAGGGCTGTATAGGTCTTGCCAGTATTTGTTGGTCCAAGTATTGCTTTGATTTGTGTCATTATTAGGTAATTTATATCAGCTGTTTTTGATAAGCGTACAGGATAATAGATAAATTAATTAGATAATCATTCAATGATAATTATAAATTACAATTGTTTTGAGATTTTATTTTAATTAATAATTAAATGATTAATTTATTGCTTGCAAAAAATTAATCATTTTCAAACACGTTTGAAAAATCAATGTAATAAAGGTTTTTTATGGGTCAGGGTATAGATACAGAATTAAAAAGAAATTTGAGTAACCGACATATGCAGTTAATTGCAATTGGAGGGTGTATAGGCACTGGTCTTTTTATGGGAGCGGCTAATACGATTTCACTTGCTGGTCCCTCTATTATTTTTATTTACTGTATTATTGGTATTATTGTATTCCTTGTAATGCGTGCCTTGGGCGAAATTCTTTTATCTGATTTACGATACAGATCATTTGTAGATTTTGTTACAGAATTGCTTGGACCTTGTTGCGGCTTTGTTTTGGGTTGGTCTTACTGGTTGTGCTGGATTGTCATTGGTATTGCAGATCTAATTGCCATTTCAGGATATACGCAAATATTTTATCCCAATTTGTATTCTTGGATACCGGCTCTATGCTGTATCGCAATATTTTATATTTTAAACCGTTTGACTGTTCGAATATTTGGTGAAATGGAATTTAGTTTTGCCATTATCAAAATTCTAGCCATTATTGTTTTAATTCTTGTTGGTATCTTTTTTATCGTTACGGGTTTTCGTTCTCCATCAGGAGACGTGACCTCTGTAAAAAACATATGGAATCATGGTAATTTGTTTCCTAATGGATTTGAGGGGTTTTTGGCTGGATTTCAAAGTGCCACTTTTGCCTTTATTGGAGTTGAACTTATTGGTACTGTTGCGGCTGAATCTAAAGATCCGGAAAAAAATTTATCCAAGGCCATTAATAATATCCCTTTAAGAATTTTGATGTTTTACGTATTTTCTGTAATGGTTATTATGGCGGTTATTCCTTGGCAAAGTATCAATCCATCCAAAAGTCCATTTATCATGTTGTTTTTGTTTGCTGGTCTCCCTGCAGCTGCTGCAATAGTCTATATTGTTGTGATTACGTCAGCTGCATCATCCACAAACAGCGGGGTATTTTCCAGTAGCCGTATGTTATATGGTTTGGCAAGACTTAATAAAGCGCCTGCTTTTTTTGGGAAATTATCCAAACATTCTATACCGATAAATGGTCTGAGATTTTCTTGCTTATGTCTATTAACTTCAGTTATCTTATTACTTTTTAATAATAAAAGTATTATTGAAATTTTTACTTTGGTGGCTTCCGTTGCGACAATTATTTCATTATTTACTTGGTTGCTAATATTACTGTCCTATATCCAGTATAGAAAAAAACATCTTCATAAACACATGAGTTCTTTCTTCAAATTACCTGGTGGATATATCTCCTGTATTCTTTGCATAATTTTTATTTTTTTCACGTTATTGACGCTAATGATACAGTTTGACACGCGTATGGCATTATATATCGGAAGCGCTTGGTTTATTTTTATTACTTTTTGTTATTATATAGTTACAAAATCAAAAAAAAGAGTAAAATAATTTTACAATCAAAATAAAAAGGAGGTGAATAAAGCTTAAATCTTAATAAACTAATTTTTCAATGAGAAATTTTATTGCTTTTCCTATGTTTTTTTGGTGTGTCAAATTAATTGTAATTAATTTGTTATAATTTTTTGTAGAGAAGGTTGATATTTTAAGTCATAATACTCATTTGTTTAACTGACACAACGTTATATGTAAGTAATTATTCAAAGGTTATAAAATGACTTCTAAAAAAATCCCTTTTGAACAACAGATTGTTATTCTCCAGAATACAATCACGACAATGGTACGTCAGGATAAACCTGACTTGTCAGCACGTCAATTGGCTGTTTTCTTGATTTGTTATTTGAATGAAACAGTTCAGACTGTTCGTGGATTGGCAGCGGCTCTAAGAGTTTCAAAACCGGCTATCACAAGAGCTCTGGATCGATTGGAAGAACTCAATTTGCTAGGTAGAAAAACAGATCCTATGGATCGTCGCTCTGTATTAGTGCAGCGTACAGAAGAAGGTTATGAATATTTGCAGAATATTCAATCCATTATGAGCGAAGCTGTGAAGCAATAATAATGGTTATATAACAATTACTATATATGTTGTAAGAGCAGTTATTAATTCAATAACTGCTTTTTTATTTAATACCCAAAATGAGAATGTAGTTTAATATATTTATTTATTTCCAGGTAAGTGTTATTATAGTACAGAAACTATTTGGGGAAATCATAATGAAAAATAATAACTTACTCTTTGCCGCTACTCTGATTGGATCGTCTTTTTTGATTAATCCAATATTTGCGGCCAATCATCACAAACGTGTTCACCAAGCTGCTGCATCTTCTGAAAAATCCGTAGGCACGGTGACTATGACCTTTCATTCAGCAGATTTAGGCGTTGGTTATACTTGGGGAGATGGTGTTCTTCATTATAGGGGACATGTTTACAAGTTCAAGATAAAGGGTGGTGATGTTGTTGCATTAGGTTTTTCAAAATCTCAAGCAACAGGACGTGTTTTTCAGTTGAAAAATATATATGATTTTGCTGGAAAATATGCTGCCGCTACGGGTGAAGCCACAGCTGGTGTTGGTGTAGGGGCTGGAAATCTAAAAAATGCAAAGAATGTTATCATTAAAATGGATACAAACACTGTTGGCGGAAGATTGGCCGGTGCACCTGCAGGTTTTGAAATTAAATTTGTTGATAAACATTTGCAAAAAGCAGCTGAAGCTGACAAGCAGAAAGAAAAAAACATTAAAAAATCTGCAAATAAAAGTCATATGACTGCAGATGAATTAAATGGTGAACAACTAGATAAAATGAAAAAATAGTTATTTGAATTTTTGGAAATGGTAACTAGATATCATACAGTTACCATTTTTTTATATTTAAAGACTGTGTTTTGTAAAGAATGAATAAAGTCCAGATAAGTTGAGGCAAAATCAGTAGCGAGCACGCGAGTTCAATGTTTTGCAATGAAGTAAGGGGGAATATATAGAATAAAAAACCACCCCAAATGCAAAATAAACATTCTATAAACGTGATTAAAATCGGAGAAATATGACTGCGATGTGCCATTTGATATAAATGGCTGCGATGTGCTTGTAAAAAAGGTTCCTTGTTAATTATTCTACGTATTAATGTAAAAGTCACATCAAAAATGAAACCAAACAAAAGAAAAAATATTATTATATTTTGAGAAATTAAGGTGACAAAGTTTGGGTTGATCGCTGTGCCTAAGGGGATAATGGCAAAAGAGGCCAATATCAAACCGCAAGCTTGACTGCCGACATCTCCCATAAAAATTTCAGCTTTTGGGAAATTAAAAGGAAGAAAACCGAGCAATCCAGTCAACAGGGATAATGCAAAAATTTTATTTTCCAGATTTGTGCTATAAAAATAAAGAAACAGGCAGCAGATTGTGGCAACTCCAGCAGCCAAACCGTTTAAACCATCCATAAAATTATAAGTATTAGTTATATAAACAAGCCAGATTATAAAAAAAGGAAGCAAATATAAATGGCTTTCTAAGAAAGAGGCTGGAAAGACAAAAATACAAACACTTACGGATGCAATAAACTGAATTGCCAGTTTGGATAAGGCTGACCATTGTTTGATATCGTCCAGCCACGAAAATAATGATATGAATGTAATGGTTGATAATAAACCTATGATTGATAAAGAATAATGCTGGTTAAATAAGTAAATAAAACTTATATTGGCAGTTAAAAAGGCGGAAATGATACCTATCCCACCGCCTTTTGGTATTGGAAATGTATGAGAACTCCGTTGGTTTGGATTATCCATAATACCAACTGAGGCAACATATTTCACAATTGTTGCGGATAATAGTGTATTGGAGATAAGCCAGATAAGTAACAAATATTTATAGTTTACAGAGTTCATTGTTTTTTAAATGTAATGTAATTAAATAAAGTTATTCTACATTATTTAAATGGAAAAGTGATTTTGCAACAGCCTAGTGTAACTATTTCTAGCCAACAAAAAAAGATATTTAATCGTATTGCTATCAATATTTTTATGGATGGTCTGTTGGCAGCCATTGCCGCTCCATTGGCACGTTGGCTTTCTGATCCACAGGGCGGGTTTATCCATCCATTATGGTTTTTAACGGGTGGTGTATTGACCTTGCTGGTTAGTGGAATACCATTTCATATTCCACAACAATATTGGCGTTTTTCCGGGATAGCGGATTTGTTAAATATAGCCGCTGCATCTGTAGGCAGTGCGATATTATTCACCTGTTTATTGTATGTAACCGGATATCCATTACCTTCCGTGACATTTCCGTTTATTTATGCAATGGTTCTTTTGCTATTAATGGGCGGTGGTAGAATAGGTTACCGGATTTTATCTGCAGAAGCATTTAGGAATTATTTCAATAAAAAAAGAAAAATTATCATTGTTGGAAATGATGCAGATATTGATCTGTTTATGCGGGCTATACGGCTTGATCATTCAAACGCATTATCGGTTATGGGACTGATCTCTTTTCGTCAGAATAGAAAAGGGCATCGTATTCATAATATTCCCATTTTAGGAAGTTTGGATGATTTTTCTGTCATACTTACACAGCTTGATGCACAAAAAAAATTACCTTCTTTATTCGTGATTATTGGTCAAGAATTAAGAGGGGAGCAATTGCGGGATTTTTTAGCAATTGCGGGTAAATGGAATATTGATGTTCAGAGAACACCAGTAATTACCCATTTATCACCTGCCGCCAATTTAGAATTGAAACCGATTGCTCTTGATGAATTATTGAACAGGCCACAGATTGTCTTGGATCGTGCTGGCATGGCTGAAATGATAAAGGGCAAAGTCGTGGCCATTACAGGTGCGGGAGGAAGTATAGGATCAGAATTGGTTCGGCAAGTTGCTGATTTATCCCCTAAATTATTATTGTTGCTTGATCAAAGCGAATATGCACTATGGAAGATAAATATTGAATTATCGGAAAGTAATTTTGCAGGTTTAAGGGAAACGATCTTAATCAATATACGAGAAAAGAAAAGAGTAGATTCCCTCTTTCAAAAATATAAACCAGATTTGGTCTTTCATGCTGCAGCTTTGAAACATGTATTTACAATCGAGAATAATCCAATCGAGGGATTTTTAACAAATATTATTGGCACGCGTGTTGTGGCTGATGCTGCTGTTAAATGCGGGACACAGGCATTTATCATGATATCAACTGATAAAGCGGTTAATCCCTCAAGCTTTATGGGCGTTTCAAAACGAATTGCAGAAATGTATTGTCAGTCTCTCGATAAAACCATTCGTGACCATGATCCTGAAAAGAAAAATCAGGGTTTTGAATGGTTGGGTATGAGCAAAATGCGATTCATTACGGTAAGGTTTGGAAATGTTCTTGGCTCAACAGGATCTGTTGTTCCCCTGTTCAAACGTCAGTTGAGTCATGGAGGACCTTTGACGGTTACCGATCCAAATATGCAACGCTATTTTATGACTATTCCAGAAGCGGTAGGGTTGGTTTTACAGGCTAGCGTAAGAGCAACAATAAGATTTGGGAATGGAGACAAAACGGATGAGATGTTGCATCAGGGGGGCATTTTTGTACTTGATATGGGAAAACCCATAAAAATTCTGGATTTAGCACGTCAGATGATTCGCCTTGCCGGGTTAAAACCGGATGAGGACATAGTCATAGAATTTACCGGAGCAAAACCTGGTGAAAAATTATTTGAGGAATTATTTTATGGTCGTGAAGCCCCAGTTCCAACTGATCATGACGGTTTATTGATGGCAACGCCCAAAGGTATGGATATCAAGGTGGTTACGGAATATATCGATCGGATTAGATATGCATGTGATAATAATGATGTTGTTGAGGCAATAACATATGTGCAGAAATTAGTACCTGAATTTAAACATTTGTCGAATTAAATGAACGAAATCAAAAAATCGAATAAGATAATTTAAAAAATTATACTAGAGGTGAATATGAATGATCCGATATTATTTTTAGATTTGAACAAACAACAGGCACGTATAGGAAAGATTTTAAAAGATCGTATAGACAAGGTTTTTTCACATGGAAAGTTTATTTTAGGACCTGAAGTTCAGGAACTTGAAGATCGTTTGGCGGAATATGTCGGTGTTTCATATTGTATAGGGGTTTCATCTGGAACAGATGCAATCCAGATTGCGTTAATGGGTGAAAATGTTGGAAGAGGGGATGCTGTTTTTTTACCTGCATTTACCTATACAGCAACAGCTGAGGTTCCATTATTACTGGGTGCAACTCCCATTTTTGTTGATATTAATCCTGAAACTTTTCAAATTGATCCAATTAATCTCAAAAGTGCAATTGATAAGGTTAAAAAAGAAAATAAATTAAAACCTAAAGCCATTATTGGGGTAGATCTTTTTGGACAGCCTGCGCCATGGAATGAATTATGCCAGATTGCTAAAGATGAAAATTTATTTTTGTTGGATGATTGTGCTCAGTCCTTTGGTGGTCAATATCATGGAAAGAAACTGGGTAGTCAGGCAGATGCCACGATCACCTCATTTTTTCCATCCAAACCTTTTGGAGCCTATGGGGATGGTGGTGCAATTTTTACAAACAGTTTAGAAAAGTTTGAACTTTATCGCTCGTTGCGTTCGCATGGCGAAGGACAAACACGTTATCAGGTTTTGCGAACGGGAATAAATGGACGTTTGGATACGATACAGGCAGCAATATTGTTGGCCAAATTCGGTTATCTTGAAGAGGAGCTTGTAAGAAGAGAAGAAATTGCAACTTTATACGATGCCGCGCTTTTGTCTTGTGTAAAAATACCCGCTCGGGTATTAAATAGTAAAAGTGCCTGGGCAATTTATTCAATTCTATTAAGTGATGAAGCAGAACGCAAATTTGTACAAGATACGTTAAAGGCTGAAAATATTCCCTCGGCCATTTATTATCCCTTACCTTTGCATTTACAACCTGCCTATCACTCCTATCATGATGGAACATATTTGTCAGTATCAGAGGAAGTTTCCAAACGGATTTTGGCATTACCTATTCATCCAGAACTTTCGAATGCTCAGGTTAACCGTGTTATTCAAGCAGTTTTAAAAGTAAAAAAATAAAAGAATGAGAAAGCAAAATATAATTTTAACCCTTGTATTAATCGTTTGTCTTACCATTGTGATGATTATATGGCTTTCGGTCAGGGATAAAATTCAACCTGTTACTTTTCCACCGATAGTCAATGCAGAACTTGTTGTTGGGCCCTTGCACAAAAAACGTATTTTAACACCTTCAGAGCTTGAATCGGTTAAGAAATGGATAAAATCCAATCTAAAAGGTTGGGGACCATTACATCAGAACCCGCCATCCACCGGAGATGTTGAAATTCAGTTTAATCGTGATCTGGACAAAAACTATTATATTAACAAACCTGAACATGAAAAACCCCATCCTTTCACTTTGGTATTGTGGCTTGGAATCAGCCAGGCGGATTGGAATAACAAGATATTTTATGAAGTCATCAATGAGAATGAAAGCAAGATATTTGTAAAAGATTGTAATGATAGTGCTTTTGATCCATTAAGAAAGCTTGTTGATCAATATGATTATGAAAGGACAGATTTTCCTTAAAATGTTTAAATCTTGTTAAAATCAAAAAAAATTAAAAATTTAAAAAATAAAAAAAATTGATTTATGAAGATAAATTATACTTTTGAAGGAAATATTAATGAGGCAAGCAAAAAAAATATATAAACCAATGAATATTAATGACATCACCATTATCGATGATGACAAATTAAAAAAAGCCATAACTGCAGCCGCACTTGGAAATGCAATGGAATGGTTCGATTTTGGGGTTTATGGATTTTTGGCCTTTGTATTGGGTAAGGTTTTTTTTCCTGATGCTTCACCAAGTGTTCAAATGATTGCCTCATTGGGGACTTTTTCTGTTCCTTTTCTTGTTCGTCCATTGGGGGGAATAGTTTGTGGTATTTTGGGGGATCGATACGGAAGACAAAAAATCCTGGCGATAACTATAATCATAATGTCCTTGGGTACTTGTAGTATTGGATTAATCCCAAGTTATCAATCCATTGGTATTATGTCCCCGGTCTTATTATTGATTGCAAAGCTTGTACAGGGGTTTTCAGTAGGTGGAGAATATTCCGGTGCCGCAATTTTTGTCGCGGAATATTCTCCTGATCGTAAACGTGGATTAATGGGAAGTTGGCTTGATTTTGGATCTATCGCAGGGTTTGTAATTGGGGCTGGTGTTGTTGTTTTGATATCCAGCATGATTTCTGATGTGCAGTTTGAAAGCTGGGGATGGCGTATTCCTTTTTTTTTAGCCCTTCCTTTGGGAGCAATAGGATTATATTTGCGTCATGAATTGGAGGAAACACCAGCCTTTCAAAAGCATGTCGAGGATATGGAGGCTGAAAGTAAGGTAAACCTCAAAAATTCACCCAAGCTATCATATCGGGAAGTGGCAGGTAAATATTGGAAAAGTTTAATGATATGTGTTGGAATAGTAATTGTTACCAACGTGACGTATTATGTTCTTTTGACTTATATGCCAAGTTATCTTTCACATAATTTGCATTATTCAGAAAATCACGGCGTACTGATTATTATTGCCGTAATGGTTGGTATGTTATTTGTTCAGCCTATAATTGGAATGACAAGTGATAAAATTGGACGACGTCCTTTTATATTGGGGGGTAGCACTGGACTTTTTTTATTATCTTATCCTGCCTTTTTGATGATTCAAACCAATTCAGTCGGTTTTATATTTATTGGTTTATTAATTCTTGCCATATTATTGAATTGTTTTATTGGTGTAATGGCTTCAATCCTGCCAGCTATTTTTCCAACTCAAATTCGTTATAGCGCATTAGCAATTGCTTTTAATATTTCGATTTTAATCGCAGGCATGACACCAACAATTGTGGCATGGATGGTTGAAGCAACGCATAATTTAAATATGCCTGCATTTTATTTGATGGGTATTTCATTAATAGGACTGTGGACAGGAATACGAATGCCTGAAACGGCCAATAAACCCTTAAGAGGTGAAACACCAACAGCTTCCGATCGTAATGAGGCCAAAGAAATTTTATCAGAACATTTTGATACGATAGAGCAAAAAGTTGAGGAAATTGATGAAAAAATCGCAGATTTGGAACGACGTAGACAGATACTGATTGATCAACATCCTAAACTGGACTGATTCAATATTTTATTAACAGGCAATGATGAAATCATATTCATTGCCTGTTAGTATACTATAAATTATTTACAATTCTTTTTCGGTATTTTCCAGTTTATCTTGTAAAATAAGCCAATCTTCTTCGGCTTGATTTTTTCGTTTTTGATATTCAGCCAATTCGATTTGTAATTTTGTTATTTCTTCAGCTGATACATTTGAATAAAACTCTGGTTCAGCCATTTTTTGTTCAATTTTGAGATAGGCTTCACTATTTTTCTGAATAAGTAATTCAAGAGCCTTTATTTTATTTTTTAACGGTTGAAGTATTTTCCGTTTTTCCGCTCTTTCCTTGCGTGCTAATTTTTGAGATGAGCCAGTTTCTGTATTTTTTACGGATGAATCAAGAATACGTTTATTATCCGTTAGCCATTGACGGTAATCATTGATATCACCATCAAAAGATTCAACTGTACCATTATTAACCAACCAAAGCCGGTCAGCTATCAGTTCTATCAGACGTGGATCATGGGAAATAAGTATGACAGCTCCTTCAAAGGAGGATAATGCATGAATTAGGGATTCTTTGGCATCAAGATCCAAATGATTGGTAGGTTCATCAAGCAATAGGATATTGGGTTTATGACGTGTGATAAGAGCCAGAACAAGTCGAGCTTTTTCTCCACCAGACAAGGATTGAACAGAGGTATCAGTTTGCTCGGTATTTAATCCAAATCGGGCAAGTTGCGCTCTCAATTCAGTGGGTGTGGCTTTTGGTAAAACCTTTTCAAGATGACTGAATGGGGTTTGACCAGGAATAAGTTCTTCTAACTGATGTTGAGCAAAATAACCAACAGAAAGTTTGGTGTGATTATGAATGCTACCTTCCATTGGTTTCAGGCAACCTGCGATAAGTTTGATAAAGGTTGATTTACCGTTACCATTTGCACCCAAAAGGGCAATACGGTCATCTGGATCAATTCTTAATGTTAAATTGGAAAGTACAACATGATCGCCGTATCCAACTTTGACTTGATTAAGGGTAATTAATGGAGGCGGTAATTGTACAGGTTGGGGAAATTCGAAATGTATTGCCCTTTCCTCAACAATTTCTTCCAAAACAGGCAGTTTTTCAAGTGCTTTTAAGCGTGCTTGCGCTTGTCTGGCCTTGGTCGCCTTGGCACGAAAGCGATCGACAAAAGCTTGCATATGAGCACGTTTCGCGGCTATTTTTTCAGTTTCCCGATTTTGTTGAAGTATTTTTTCGTTATGTATTCTGATAAATTCATCATATCCTCCAACTGTCATGGACAATTTCTGATGATGAAGATGGGCAATGGCATCAACACATTCATTCAAAAGATTGCGATCATGGCTGACAATTATTGCACTGCCGGAAAAATTGTTGATCCAGGATTGCAACCACAAAGTCGCTTCTAAATCAAGATGATTGGTGGGTTCATCAAGGAGCAGTAAATCGGGATTTAAAAACAATGTGCTCGCTAGAGCAACTCGCATTCTCCATCCACCAGAAAAATCCGAAATAGGACGTTGTTGGTTTTCTGCACTGAAACCCAAACCTGCAAGAATGGTTGCTGCGCGAGCCGGAGCGCTGTCAGCTTGTATGGCTATTAGTCTTTCATGAATTTCAGCAAGCCGATACCCATCCCGTGTTGATTCAGCCTCATTTATGAGATACGTACGTTCTTTATCCGCAGAAAGCACTGTTTCAATTAATGATAAATTACCAGATGGTGTTTCCTGTTTAACTCGTGCCATTTTTATACGGTTTGATAAAAGAATCTCACCTCCATCAATTGATATATCTCCAGAAATTGCGGCTAGCAATGTTGATTTTCCTGTTCCATTTCGGCCAACCAGTCCAACTTTTTGCCCATTCTCAATGGTAAGGGAAGCATCTTCCAAGAGGGGGCGACCTAAAATTCGAAGGGTAAGGTGATTTATAACCAGCGTACTCACAAATCTGCCTGCAAAATATGATAAAAAAACTATCGACAAGATAAGAGAAATACTTCTATTTACCAATAGAGTATTTTTTCTCTGCAATATATTTACAGATTAAAGGAAATTTCAATATGACTTTACAAAGAACGCTGTCAATTTTAAAACCAGATGCAACACGTCGTAATTTGACTGGTAAAATTAACGCTTTAATTGAAGGGACGGGATTAAAAATCGTTGGACAAAAACGTATTCAGCTAAGCAAGCAGCAAGCTGAAGCTTTTTATTCAGTTCATAAAGAACGTCCTTTTTTCAATGATTTGGTTGAATTTATGATAAGTGGTCCTGTCGTGGTTCAGGTTTTGGAGGGCGAAAACGCTGTTCAAAAAAATCGTGATATCATGGGTGCAACAGATCCTAAAAAAGCTCAGGCACACACGATTCGTGCGCAATTTGCTGAATCAATTGAGGCCAATTCAGTTCATGGATCTGATTCTGCCGAAAATGCAGCTATTGAAATTCGCTTCTTTTTTTCAGACATTGAAATCTGCGTATAAAACCAAAGGTTGGAGATCTTTATCTCCAACCTTTTTAAATTTATCCATTAATCAGGGTATCAGAAGTCGAATCAGCTTCAAATCCCAATAGAAAATTCTTTAAAACTCTTGGATAAAGAAGATGTTCTTGGTCCAATACACGTTTTGCCAAGGTGTTTTCTGTATCATCGGGAAGAACAGGAATTGCTGCCTGACCTAGAATAGGACCATCATCCATTTTTTCTGTTACGATATGAATGGTGCAACCATGTATCTTAACCCCTTTTTTAAGGGCTTTTTTATGGGTATCTAAACCAGGAAAAGCTGGTAAGAGACTTGGATGAATATTTAGGATTTTACCTTTCCATTCATTGATCAAAAACGGGCTTAAAAGTCGCATATAACCTGCAAGACAGATTGTTGTAACATGATGGGCTTGAAGGGCCGCATTAATTTGGCGTTCATGAGCTTGTCTGTTATTGCCAAAATCATAGTCATCAATGACTTGAGTGGAAATACCCGATTTGCGGGCGATTTCCAATCCTTCTGCATCTGGGTTATTACTAATGATCAACTCAATTGATGCTGGGAAAGAGGGTTTGGCACATGCATCAATAAGGGAACGCATATTTGAACCACGTCCGCTTATCATGATCGCTATACGTTTTTTCTTCGACATTTAAAGGGTTCTCACCTTGTTAATCAATTTCAGGAATAAAGGTAAAATCGGGTAGGTCGCTGAAGAATACCTGTTGATCATTATCGAGTTCGGTTTTTGGTTCAATCTGGCCAATGATATAAGCTTGGACATCGGTATCATTAAGTAGTTTATTCACGGCTTCAAAATCTGATGTGATCAATATCATGCCAATACCGCAATTAAATACTTTCAGCATTTCCTCTGGTTGAACGTTGCCAGCGTGGGCCAGCCATGAAAATACTGGTGGCATGGGCCAGCTTTGTCCGTCAACAACAGCCACAAGATTGTCTGGCAAAATACGTGGAAGATTGCCGACAATTCCACCGCCTGTAATATGGGCGGCCCCGTTCAGTAGACCAGCCTCATGAAGTTTTAGTACAGGTTTTACATAAAGCTGTGTCGGGGCGAGTAATGCCTCTCCGAGAAACTGGTTGGGATCGAAAGGTGCCACATCTTCCCATGACAGGTTTTGGGCTTTTACGATTGAGCGTACCAAGGAAAATCCGTTGGAATGAACACCATTTGATGTCAAAGCGATAATTTTATCACCGCTAGTGATATTTTTGGGTAGAATCTGATCTCTTTCAACTGCTCCAACGGCGAATCCGGCTAGATCATAATGCTTTTCCTTGTACATCCCCGGCATTTCCGCTGTTTCGCCACCAATCAAGGCACAGCCACTTGCTTCACAGGCCTTACTGATACTTTGTATGATACGTTGTGCCTGATCAAGCTCCAATTTTCCGGTAGCAAAATAATCGAGAAAAAACAAAGGTCTTGCACCTTGCACAACGATATCATTTACACACATTCCAACTAGATCAAATCCGATATTGTCGCACAGCCCTGTTTCGATTGCGGGCAAAAGCTTTGTTCCAACCCCGTCGGTTCCTGAAACAAGAATTGGATCTTGATAGCCGGTTGCTTTTAAGTCAAATAACGCACCAAATCCGCCCAGATTACCCATAACACCATTATTATGAGTTTGGGAGACAACCGGTTTTATAGCTTCGATCAATGCATCCCCTGTGGCAATACTGACACCAGCATTTTCATAGGTGATTTCATCCTGCTGGTTATTTAGTTCTGTATTCTCAGAAAAATCTGACTTCATTATTAAGCAGCCTTTATTCTTGCTTTATAGGTTTATCTTGAAATGGTTATAGGATAGTTTTACACCATAATAGGGTTTATAGGATAGATTGAATTTTGGTAAAGTAGTAATGCAGGAAAAAAATAAACAAAATTGTTTTTTTAATACGTCAAGGCAGCTCGCTTTACCCTTTACCTATCAGCCTCGTTTTATTTCTTCAGATTTTATAAATTCACCTTCAAATTTTGCTGCACGGACCTGGCTTGGGATTAGTAAAACAACCTACAATGTACCAGATTGGCCAGATCTTCGTTTGGCAATATGGGGAGATTCAGGAACAGGTAAAACGCATTTATTGCAAATATGGGCGGAAAGGGAACAGGCCCTATATATTCCAGCTTCTGCTTTACAACAAATCTCTTCTGTATATTGGTCCGAAAAATTACAAAATAAAGAAATAAAAGCCATTGTTATAGATGATGCCGATCTAGTCACTGATTTTCATTCATTGTTGCATATTTTAAACATGACCAAAGAGTTGCGGATCGTAACCGTTCTAGGAGGTCGTTCTCCACCAGCTCGATGGGAAGTTGAGTTGCCTGATTTGGCTAGCCGATTACGGTCGATCATAGCGATTAAAATTGAACAACCTGAAGAGGAATTATTACGGCTTTTATTTCTTCGGTTAGTAGCTGACAGGCAATTGGTTATTCCAACGTCCATTATGGATATTATTCAGTTACGATTACCAAGAACAGCTTTTGCAGTACGTCAGTTTATTGAACGATTAGATGAAATAACCCTTGTTGAACAGGGGGGGATGACCAGAAATCTTGTCATGAAAATTCTTGATGAATTGTCAATTTTATAATGATATAGAAATAATATGTTATAATTAGACGTGATTTTGAATTATTTAAAAAAATTAGAGGAAATTGTGTTAAAATTGATAAATTAATAAAATAATTTTTAATGCAAATAATTCAGTATAAAGTAATATTACATGATCCAAAAAAATCGAAAAAATATATCGAATATCAATCATTTGACACAAAATCAAATTGCTGTGAAACAGTCGGGTCGCAAAATTAAGCAGCGAAACAGTATTCAGATATCTAATAATATCAAAATGGATTATGAGCGTTTTATTAATCGGGAATTATCATGGCTTGATTTTAACCAAAGGGTCGTAGAGGAAGCCGAAAATAAACATAATCCACTTTTGGAAAGAGTACGTTTTTTATCCATTAGTGCAAGCAATCTTGATGAATTTTATTCCGTACGTGTTGCGGGACTGACCGGTCAAGTGAGAGAGGGGTTGATAGCACTTTCTCCTGATGGTTTAACACCTGCAGAACAATTAGTTGCCATTCAGGAAAGGGTTAAGGGACTATTTAGTGACCAGCAACGGATCTATCATGAACTTATAAAATTATTGAGTGACTCAGGTATTATTGTTTGTAAGGCAGAAGAGTTGAACAAGGAAGATCTGGCCTGGTTACATCAATTTTTTATGGAGCGTATTTTTCCAATCCTGACCCCTATTGCCTTGGATCCTGCTCATCCCATTCCATTTATACCGAATTTAAATCTCGCAATTGCTTTAAGATTGATTAGCCAAAATAGCAGCCGCAAATATGTGATGATTTTATTGCCGTCGCAGCTGTTGCGTTTTATACCTTTGCCTTTATCGTTATGTAGCAATAAAATTCAAAGATTTGTTTTATTAGAGGATTTGGTTAGGATATTTATTTCATCGATCTTTCCTGGATACAAAATTGCGAATTATGGCTTGTTACGCGTTATTCGTGATACAGATGTCGAATTTGAAGAAGAAGCGGAGGATCTGGTGAGATCCTATGAAACAGCCTTGAAAAGAAGAAGACGCGGGGTTGTGATTCATTTGGATATCGATGAACATTTCCCTCCAAAACTTGGTGAAATAGTTGCCCATGCTCTGGAAGTGCCTCCAGAAGAGGTGACGGTTCATAAGGGAATACTGGGATTGGTGGATGTTAAGCAACTCATTGTTGATAACAGGCCAGATCTTCTTTTTCCATATTATTCACCTCATCTTCCCGCGCGTATTCGGGAAAGTGCCGGGGACTGTTTTGCCCTGTTACGCTCAAAAGATTTGTTGGCATACCATCCTTTCGAGAGTTTTGATGTTGTGATTCAGTTTTTGCGTCAGGCGGCTCAAGACCCTCAGGTTTTAGCCATTAAACAAACTTTATATCGAACATCCCGGGACAGTCCCATTGTCAAAGCTTTAATTGAGGCGGCAGAAAATGGAATTTCCGTAACAGCCATTGTTGAATTAAGGGCCCGTTTTGATGAAGAAGCCAATATTCGTCTTTCACGGGATTTGGAGGCAGCCGGTGTGCAGGTTGTTTTCGGTTTTGCCGATTGGAAGACCCATGCAAAATTGAGTCTTGTTGTTAGAAGAGAGGGGGGAAACATACGCTCTTATGCCCATTTTGGCACTGGCAATTATCATCCGATTACAGCAAAAATTTATACTGATTTATCCTATTTTACCTGTAATGCCGAATTAACGCGTGATGCGGCCAAATTATTTAATTATGTCACGGGATATGCACGTCCTGACAAAATGGAAAAAATTGCGTTTTCACCTCTAACCATCCGTAAAACCTTAAATGAATTGATTGATGATGAAATTGCTTTTGTAAATGCAGGCAAACCGGGTGCGATGTGGCTTAAAATGAATTCTCTTGTGGATCCACAATTAATTGACAAATTATATGAGGCGTCTTGTGCAGGTGTAAAAATAAATATAATTGTTCGAGGAATTTGCTGTCTTCGTCCGGGTATCAAAAATCTTTCTGAAAATATATTTGTCAAATCAATTGTTGGCCGTTTTCTTGAACATGCCAGAGTCTTTGTATTTGGAAACGGGTACGAGCTTCCTTCAAGATCGGCTAAAGTCTATATGTCTTCTGCAGATTGGATGGAAAGAAATATGGATCGTCGGATCGAGGAAATGATACCTATTTTGCCAGAAGATATTCATTATAAAATTTTAAATCAGTTAATGGTTGCAAATTTGAAAGACAATATGCAGTCTTGGCAATTGGGGAGGGATAAAAAATGGAAACGTCTTGAATCTTCGGAACCTCCTTTTTCCGCACATAACTATTTTATGGAGAATCCCTCGTTGGATACAAGACCTTTGGATTAGACTATAATCTGCTATAATTTTTTTGCCTCAAAGGAAATAATAATGATCCATTCCTCTTCCTCAATACGATCAGCAATTGTTGATTTGGGCTCGAATTCCGTTCGTTTAGTTGTTTTTGAAGGAAGGGAGCGTAATCCCGTAATTATCTTTAATGAAAAAGCCACACTTAGATTGGGAAGCGGGTTGGAAAAAACAGGTAAACTCAATCCGCAAGGTGTCTTGTTAGCCGAAGATGTTTTTAAAAGGTTTTATGCAATTGCCACGACAATGAAGGCGGATCCATTTGTTGTCCTAGCGACTGCAGCGGTTAGAGATGCAGATGATGGACATGAATTTTTAAAAAAATTGCATAAATGGATGCCTTGTGTACCTGTTCAAATATTGACTGGCGAACAGGAAGCAGATTATGCCGCTGCAGGTGTAATATGCAGTATTCCGAATGCGGACGGTGTTGTTGCGGATATTGGTGGTGGCTCTATGGAGCTGGTGCAAATTTCAAATCAGCAGCGATATAATGCACAAACCTTGTCTTTGGGTGTTATTCGCCTGATGGATCGTGCAGGCAAGAAAATTCCAAAAGCGAATGTTATTGCGGGTAGGGATATAAAATCGGTTAAATGGTTGCATGAATCCAAAAAGAAAAAATTATATTTGGTCGGTGGCGCTTTTCGAGCAATGGCACAATTATATATGGAATACACTTCTTATCCGATTTGTATCGTTCATTATTACACGCTTTCTTATAGTGAAGCAAAAATTCTTGTGGATTGGATTTTACTTAAGCTAAAAGATGGAAATTTAAATACACAGGCCTTAATTCATAAAAGGTTAAACGATTTACCATATGCCGCCACGGTGTTGAAACAGTTATTAATGATTTTGAAACCGTCAAAAATTATTTTTTGCGCAGAGGGGGTTCGGGAAGGTTGGTATATGCGAAATGTTATTGCCGAACATAATCGTAATCAAAACCCACAAGAAGCTGCAGCTTTAGATATTTGTAAACGATTGGGTCGTGTACAGGAATTTCCTTCCGCCCTGATCAAGTGGACAGATTCACTTTTTAATAATGAAGATCAGGATATGCAGCAAAAACGCTGGGTAGCCTGTATGATTTCTGATTGTGGTTGTCATGACCATCCAGCCTATCGTAAAGAGCAGGCTTATTATCGTATTTTACGGATGGCCGGCATGGCGTTTGACCATCAGTTGCGAGCCTTCTTGGCCTTGACAATTGCGATACGTTATGATGCCACCATGAATGATAAATTCCTGTCTGCTTCCAAGAAAATTCTTTCTCCTAAACATTATGAACAGGCCGTGATATTGGGACTGGCATTTCGATTGGCATATACATTATCAGGAAATCTTCCCAACCTTTTGTTGAGAACACGATTAAAAGTTGGGAAAAAGAAACTTACATTATATTATTATCATCATCTGGATGCTGTTATCAGTGAGACAGTCTCACGTCGTTTGTCCCGATTAGGTCAATTGATGGGTCTTGATACGAAATTACTGCCTGACCATAAATGAATAAATTTATATAGATGCTTGCCTGACTATGAAGCAAATATAGAATGAAATTTATCATTCCATTTTAAAAAAAATTGAGGAAAGTAACTTATCACGATAGTGACTGCAAGCGCATTGATGGAGGTCAGGTTGACCCCAATTATCCAGCCTATCTTCCGCCAACATAAATGACAAAGTATAAAGCTGCAAAATATAAGCAACATACTGATAATTTTACAATAATATTTTACTTGTTTGTTTGAATACTGGTTTGGTAGTTTATCTTGAAATTTCTTCAGACTGCCAGCAAAAACGAATATGCCAAGAATATTTAACGTTATTATAAGTATGATCATGATAGATAAGATTTTTTATTTAAATAAGAGCAAAACAATAATGAAACAATACCTAAAATAAAAACTGTGCCATCCATTTTTATAAAAAGGAAATTTCCATTCAGCAACGAGGCTTTTATCAGGGTATTATTGAATAACAGATCCACAATAGGAAGAAGTAGACAGAGATAGCTGAATATTGTCATTAATTTTTTTAAGGCATTATTTGTATAGTTAAAATATGCTGATAAAAAACCGTAAATGCAGACAAGAAGACATATTGTGAAAAATAAAAAAATTTCATTATGGATTCTGTTTG
This sequence comes from Commensalibacter sp. M0133, assembly GCF_016101485.1. Classification (NCBI taxonomy): domain Bacteria; kingdom Pseudomonadati; phylum Pseudomonadota; class Alphaproteobacteria; order Acetobacterales; family Acetobacteraceae; genus Commensalibacter; species Commensalibacter sp. M0133. The sequence continues at coordinate 555,612 of NZ_JACFQI010000001.1, read as the reverse complement.
GAAAATCAAAGGGAATAAATCGATTAATCCATAAAAGGGATATGAATCCTATAAGAGTTCCCATAATGACGCTAGTATTAATTCCTTCAATGGTTTTATATCCAATATAGGTTATTTTGTTTGTAAAAAGTTTATTTTTATGGCGATTAGAATAATATAAAAGACCAAAAGCTACACAAAACGCACTGCCCAATCCTAATATAAAATTGATAGTTCTGAATATGGCTCCACCTGCCCTGGCCATATGAATGCCAAAAATAACTTTTTCAGGATAACCAAACATGGGGGATAAGGAAGAATGTGATGTTAATTTTCCTGTAGTTTTATCAAAGCCGACTAGATTTTTAAAGCTGGTTAGATGACTATTGTTCGCTTCACTTATTTTTATTTCTTTAGGAGTAAAAAAAATGAATCCTGCGGGATTATTAAAATAACGTTCAGTTTCATTAACTAAATTGAGTAAATTTTGTTTAGATAATGTGTTCAGATTGTCTTTATATATATTTTCAGGTTTTGATTGAGGATGAGGAGAAGGTAGATAATGAGGAATGATGAATAAAAAACCGCTTAATGCTATTATAAAAAGAAATGGCAAGAAAATTACTCCAATGGACGTATGATAATTAAGTTGTTGTCGAAGGGGGGCAGCCTTGACCTGAAGGTTAAAAAGCATTTTGATAAAGGGTTTATAATGTAAAATCACACCAGTAATGATTGAAAGAATAAAGAAAAAAGCGACAATAAGTAAAATAAATTGTCCATATCTAGGATTCATATATAGTTTTTTATGAATGGAAACGATAAATGAAGCGCCTGCTGTATTTCGGACTGGAATAATATTCCCTTCATGAGGGTCAAGAACAATATTGCGTTTTATATTGCCCTTTAAATAGGAAACATATAGATAGGGATCGCGAGAAGAGGGAAGTTTAATTAAATTTTTGGGCATATTTTGGCTATATGTCCAAATTTTGTAGGCATTATCCAGTGCCTTGGAGGAAAGGGGGGCCGGTTTGACCCGTGCAAGTTCTGGCCGCATCCATTGATTGATTTCACTATCAAATAAGGTTAGGCTGCCTGAAATAATAATTATAAAAAGAAACCATCCACCTGCCATCCCTATCCAGCGATGAATGGATTTTATCAAGAATAAAGTTTTTTGATGCATAATATGATTTGTAACGCTTAATGATAATAATTATTATTATCAGAAATAATATAAAAGCAATAGTCTTGACATCATTATAGAGGAATTTAAATTTTTTATATATAAATAATAATTATAATAATAATGAAACATTTATATATAAAAAAGAATTCAGATGGTTGATAAGTAATAAGTTAGGTATTTTCAACAATTGTGATGGAAGCCTCGGGAACTCTTTGCAATTGGATAATATCCTTGTCTATATTTTCAAGAGATGTTGTGTCTGTATTATTGATTTGTCTTATGGCATGAAAATTGATGCATGAATTTTTAAAGGAATATCTTATTTTTATGACCTTCCATAGTTGATCAAGATAAAAAATGATATTTCCACAATTAATGTTTTGTACGGGGATATCTCTTACATTTATTTTAGAAGGCATAGTATTTCCTATTATAGTGTAAGTATAAGATTTGTGTTTTGTTTTATAAAGGTTGTTTGTAGTTTTAATTTAGTTATATTTGTTTTCTTTTAATAAAGGTATTTATTTAATAAAATTAAAGAGTATATTTGAATATTTTAAATAAAATGAGTAGATAAAAATATCAGCAAAATCTATTGCAATTTTTAGAAACAAAATTTTTTATTTTAATTGAAATGGGTTATTTTATTTAGAAAATATTATAACTTGTAAAAACTGTAGAATTTAAGTTATGACAGTAGAGATGGCTCTTGGAATATTCCCGTTATTTGTTTATGGATTATTAGTTGTAATAATGATCTTGATAATTATTTTTCAATTTTTTTTAAAAAAGAGAAAGTAACCCTAATCAAGTTTGACGTGAATAGATTCTATCAAATTTTCAAACATTTCCGTTGTTAATAATCTGGTACTTGTATTGTATTTTGATACATGATAGCTGTCGACTAGCGATATTTTTTTATTTAGTTGAATATATTGTCCATGCTTGAATTTCACTTTAGAATTCGAAATGTTAAAACATGACAAAATATTTTTATGTGCAATTACACCCAATGCCAAAATAATTTTTAAATTCATCATATTTTCAATTGCTGATTTCAAATAAGGGCGACAGTTTTTTTCCTCTTGCGTTGTTGGTTTATTTTGAGGTGGCACGCAACGAACGGCATTCAAGATTTTACAATTGATCAGGGTCAAACCATCATTGGGATCAGCCTGATAGGTTCCAGAGGCAAATTTGTATTTGATAAGAGTATTGTAGAGTAAAATGCCTGCATAATCTCCCGTGAAAGGACGCCCGGTCAAGTTTGCCCCTTTTAATCCCGGAGCTAGACCAACAACAAGTAATTCTGAATTAATATTCCCCCAGGTTGGAACAGGTGCATTCCAGCCTGTGGGAAATTTTTCTTTATTTTCTTCTCTAAAATTTTTAAGACGAGGACAAATGCTACAATTTATGTCAGGTGTTAAATTTATCATGAAATCAAATATTTTTTGAAAAAATAGACTGTAATAAAATTGGATATAAAGATTATGTATAGTTATTGTTGGGCTTCATTTGGCCGTCGAGTGAACTCGGGTGCAATGCTTGTTAATTCAATAAATTGATCGGCTTGTCTTCTTAATTCATCACCAATCATGGGTGGGTTGGTTTTGATAGAAGATACGACAGAAACACGTACCCCCTGTCGTTGAACGGATTCAACAAGGCGTCGTAAATCGGCATCACCACTGAATAATATGGCATGATCAATTTTTGGAGCAATTTCCATCATATCGACAGCCAATTCAATATCCATGCTTCCTTTTACCCTTCGCCGACCATTTTGGTCTGTAAATTCACGGGCATTCTTGGTAACCAGAAGAAACCCATTATAGGCTAACCAGTCAGTCAGGGGTTTTAATGGAGAATATTCTTCTGTATCCAGAACAGCAGAATAATAATAGGCACGAATGACGTTACATTGTTTTTTAAAAAAATTGAGTAAATTTCTGTAATCGACATCAAAATTCAGATTACGTGATGCGGAATAAAGGTTTGCTCCATCGATAAATAAGCAGACCTTTTCATTATTTTTAAGAAACATTTATAAGCACCTTAAAATTTTTGAAAGCAGGAGTTAAATAAGAATAAAAATCGTTATACATAATTTGTTTTATCAGTTATATCAACATTTTATAGGTTATATCAATTTTACATTAAAAGGCGAGATATTTTGTATCCTTGTGATGTAAATTTATTATTTAGGTAATTATTACAAAACTATGATTATTATTTCAATCGGAAGCAACCTTCCAGGAGCATGGGGAGACAACCCTTATGAAATGTGTCAAAAAGCATTTTATTATTTGGGTAAAAAACTTAATGATACCTCCATGATCGTTTCTCCAATGTACCAAACTACACCAATTCCGCCGTCATCTCAACCTTTATATATAAATGGTGTCATATTATTTGATAGTCAAATTCCATGCGAAGATTTACTGTCAATTTTAAATGATTTGGAGGACAAAGCAGGTAGAATACGTCAAAAGATAAATGAATCTCGCCCGCTTGACCTCGATATAATCGCATATCATGACAAAATCATCAAAGATTCATCACGATTGATCGTGCCGCATCCCCGGGCACATTTAAGGGCTTTTGTTTTATATCCCTTAAGAGATGTATTGCCAAATTGGGTTCATCCCGAAAGCAAGAAATCACTTGATGAATTAATATCAGAACTACCACCTGATCAGGGTATTGAACCTTACATTTGATTTCTTGATAAAAATATGATATTGGTTAAATCCTTTTGAATCTGGAGATTAATTTGAATGGCACGCGTTACTGTAGAAGATTGTGTTGAAAAAATTCCTAATCGTTTTGAATTGGTGCTTTATGCTTCACAACGAGCACGTAACATTTCAAGAGGTGAGGCGTTAACTATAGATCGTGACAATGATAAAAATCCAGTGGTTGCCCTAAGAGAAATTGCAGATGAAAAAATTGATCTTGCAACAATTAAAAATGATATTATCCGTACCCTGACTCGTGCTCCTGAACCTGAACCAGTGGAGGAAGAGGTTGCAGATCTGATCCCGGCGGAAAAAAATATCTTTGGCCTTCAAGATGTTTCAATCGAGGAAGAACAGGCCAAACCGACAAATTCCTTTGAGAACATTAATCAGATCATGCATGAATTGGATCGTCGTCGTATGGCTTCTGAAAATAAAGAGGAATAATTTAATTTTATTTTTCAGTTTTATAATCTATAAAATTAAATAAGAGTGTCATTTAATTTTTGGATTATAAGTGGAAAATATCAGCTTTCCCATAGCCTTGAGTGAAAGCAATCAAATTGATTGCGCTGGATTAATTGATCGTATTCGGAAATATGAGCCGGAGGCGAATGTTGCTTGTGTAGAGAAAGCTTTTAGAATTTCTGTTCAAGCACACGAGAAACAGTATCGTGACAATGGGGCTCCATATATTACACATCCTTTGGCTGTGGCAAATATTTTGGCTCATATGAAAGTTGACATTGCCTCTATCGTAACAGGTCTTTTGCATGATACGATAGAAGATACAGAAATTACCCGAGAATTTATAGAAAAAGAATTCAGCAAGGTTGTTGCAGATTTGGTGGATGGCGTTACCAAACTGACAAGGCTTGAATTACAATCTGATAAGACAAAACAAGCTGAAAATTTTCGTAAACTTGTCTTGGCGATGTCCAAGGATATACGTGTATTGATTGTCAAGCTTGCTGATCGTCTGCATAACATGCGTACTTTACACTATGTTCAAAGACTGGATCGTAGGCAGCGTATTGCTCGTGAAACAATGGATATTTACGCGCCATTGGCTGAACGTATCGGAATGGATAATGTGAAAAGGGAATTGCAAAATATTGCATTTTCTGTTTTGGAACCTGAGGCAGATGCTTCTATTAAAGCGCGTTTAAATTTCTTGCGTGGACAGGGTGCAGATATTATTGAGGAAGTCTGTGCCGAGCTTAAGGCAATCTGCCAAAAGGGTGGGTTGAAGCAGGTCGAGGTAACGGGAAGGGAAAAATCTTGTTACTCTATTTGGGAAAAAATGCAGCGAAGGCAGGTTACCTTTGAACAGCTTTCCGATATAATGGCATTTCGAATTGTGGTTGAAACCAAAGAGGATTGTTATACAGCCCTTGGAATAGTGCATAGTCATTACCCTGTTGTAGCCGGACGTTTTAAAGACTATATTTCAGCGCCCAAGGCCAATGGTTATCAGAGTATTCATACGGGGGTAACCTTGCGTTTTCCCCGCAATCAGAAAATTGAAATTCAAATCCGTACAAGAGAGATGCATGATATTGCTGAAAATGGTGTTGCGTCTCATTGGATATATAAGCAGCTGCCGATTATTAACAAAAACAGTAAAAATAATGACCAGGTTATTGGCATTGCTGCCAAGATGAAAAAATTACGCTGGGTTCAGGATCTTCTTGAAATTCTTGAAGATTCAACAGCCCCAGATGAATTTTTGGAAAATACGAAGCTGGAATTATATCAGGATCTCGTTTTTTGTTTCACACCGAAAGGGGAATTGATCCAGCTACCAAGAGGAGCGACACCTGTCGACTTTGCCTATGCGGTTCATAGTCAGGTTGGGGATCGTTGTGTTGGTGCAAAAGTGAATGGACGACTTATCCCCTTGCGCCAAAAATTAAAAAATGGCGATCAAGTGGAAATTATGACTGCACGGGAAGGTAACCCTTCTCCATCCTGGGAAAGATTTGTAGTTACTGGAAAAGCAAGAGCTCGAATTCGTCATTTTGTCAGTAATCAACAAAAAGAATTGAAAATGGAAGCTGGACGCGTTGCGTTGGCTAAGGCTTTTCGGCAGGAAGGTGTTGATGGATCACAAAAAATTCTTGAAACTGTTTTAAAGAATTTTAAACAAACCTCTCTTGATGAATTATATATAGCGGTGGGTAGCGATAATATTTCTGCCAAAGATATAGTATATGTTGCTTACCCAGAATTAAAACCTATTAAACGTGCCCCTCGTTTTGTGCCCGGGTTAAGCGATAAAGGTCGTATTAGCCAAAATAAAAATAAAGACGATCATAAATTCTCTTCCCCATTGAAAGGTATGGATAAGGGAATTGTGGTTCATTTTGCGGGTTGCTGTCATCCAATTCCTGATGATGCCATTGTTGGTATTGTTGCAACAGGTAAGGGGATCACTATTCATCGCAAGGAATGTTCAACATTAAACAGTTTTTCTGCTACCCCAGAACGTTTTATGAGTTTGGATTGGGACTATGATATATTAAACCAGGTGAATAGACAGAAAAATTATACAGCGCGTATTAAAATTGTGGCGGAAAACGACAACGTCATTCTGGCAACTATTGCCAATCGTATTGTTCAGTATGATGGTTCTTTGATAAATTTGAAAATTGTTAACCGACATATGGATTTCATCGAAATTCTTTTGGATGTGGAAGTTAAAGATCTTACACATTTAAATCAGGTTATCAATGGTTTGCAAATGGTCAAGGGGATTGTCCATGTTGAACGATCATGTTCATGATTAATGGAGAAATAAAGTGATTATTGGTATTGGGTCAGATTTATGTGACATTCGTCGTATCGAAAAAGTCATTACACACCATAAGGAACGTTTTCTTCATCGTATATTTACTGATAAAGAGATAAAAAAGGCTGAAATGCGATCAGACAAACTTAAGTCTGGAACTTATGCCAAGCGGTGGGCAGCAAAGGAGGCCTGTGCCAAGGCATTGGGTACGGGATTTACAGAAGAGGTTTTTTACAAGGATATTGAAATTGTCAATAACGAAAAAGGTAAACCGACATTAAGATTATATAATGGCGCTTTCAGATCTTTACAAAAATTAATTGATAAAAATAAAAAAACGAATATTTTATTGACTATGAGTGACGAATATCCTTATGCATTTGCGCAAGTTATTATTGAAATGCTTCCAATGAATACCGTAAATGAACAGTGATCGTGAAACTTTGAAATACCGCATCTAAATCGGGCACCTATTAGGAATTTAACAAGATAGATTGTTTATATGGAAAATAATCAGGATAAGATAAATAAACCTGTAAAAGATACAGGAAATAATGAAAAACATGATTCAATATGGCATCAGATCAAGGAATTGATTTCTACTATCTTTTGGGGTGGTCTTATTATTCTTGTTATACGCATTTTACTATTCGAGCCCTGCAATATCCCATCTGGTTCAATGATCCCGACCCTTTTGGTTGGGGATTATATTTTTGTTAGTAAATACAGTTATGGGTATTCTCGCTATTCCTTACCTTTCTATCATCCGGATCTTAAAGGCAGGCTATGGTATAAAGCTCCGAAAAGAGGAGATGTAGCTGTTTTCAGAAGTACTAAGCCTCCCTACGATTACTACGTAAAAAGAATTATCGGTTTGCCGGGAGACACTGTTCAGGTAAAAAATAGTGTTTTATACGTAAATGGCAAGGCCGTTGAACGTCAATTTAGAGGAGAATATCACTATAAAGAGAATTCTTCTGTTCCTGTTGAAGTGGATCATCGATTTACTGAATTCCTACCAGCCAATAGTAAAATTGTTAAACACGATATTCTGCAAAAAGATTTTGATGAATATGAACAATCTCCCTATTTATGGAATGGGGAATTAAACGTAAATAATACTGTTATCTACAAGGTGCCTCAGGGACATTTTTTCGCTATGGGTGATAATCGTGAACATAGTGCGGACAGTCGATTCACAGATCCTAATTCGCCAGATTATCTTGGATATGTCCCAATTGATCACTTAATCGGGAAAGTGCAGTTTATTTTTTATTCTTATGATAGTCAGCATCCAGTTTGGCAATTTTGGTATTGGCCAGTTGAAATACGTTGGGATAGATTGTTTAAAGCGGTAAAATGACAAAAATAACTATTAACTCCCTGAATTCTTCTGAAAAAGAACTTGAAAATAAACTGGGATATGAATTTGTAAAAAAGTCATTGTTCCGAAAGGCTTTAACCCATCGTTCCGCAGTGTATGAACAAAAATATGCACATAAAAAAAGGAAAAGAGCCCGGTCAAATGAACGGTTGGAGTTTATTGGTGATCGTGTTTTAGGATTGGTGATGGCGGAATGGTTATTGGAACGTTTTCCGGATGAGCAGGAAGGTGATCTTGGACCTCGTCATGCCAATCTTGTGTCCAAAACAGTTTTGGCAAAAATAGCATCAAAACTTGAAATTCATAACAGTATTCATGTTGCGTCACATGAAGAAAAAGCCGGGGTCAATTATACCGAAAGTGTTCTGGCTGATGCTGTAGAGGCTATTTTGGGGGCAATGTATCTTGATGGAGGACTTGAACCTGTTAGAAAATTCGTCCGTAAATTATGGGTTGATATTATGAAAGCGCAGGCGCTGCCTCCCAAAGATTCAAAAACAGCATTGCAAGAATGGCTGTTGACAAGAGGATTGCCTTTACCAGTATATGAATTGGTTTCCCAGGAGGGTCCGTCCCATACGCCTGTATTTATTATAAACGTCAAGGCACAAAATATGGAGGGACAAGGTAAAGGGGGAAGCAAAAGAAGTGCACAGAGTGCGGCAGCCAAGGATTTGCTAGGCAAACTAAATAAGGTTAATAAAATCAAGAGACAGGGTAATAAGTGATGCGTTGCGGTTTTGTTGCATTAATAGGCGCACCAAATGCTGGTAAATCAACTTTGTTAAATCAAATGGTAGGGGCGAAATTGTCAATTGTCAGCCCCAAGGCACAAACAACAAGAATGAGGATATTGGGAATTGTTATGCATCAGCAATCTCAAATTCTTTTGGTCGATACACCAGGTATATTTAAGCCTAAAAGACGTCTGGACGAATTGATGGTTTCAAATGCCTGGACCGGTGCGGTGGATTCAGATATAACCCTTTTTATTCTGGATGCACATAATGGATTAAATGAAGAGATTAACCTTATAATTCAAAAATTGAAGGAAACTAGCCACCGTATTTGGTTGGTATTAAATAAAATTGATAAAATTATCCCCCAGAAACTGTTACCTCTTGCAGATCAGGTTAATAGTTTACTTTCAATAGAACGTAGTTTTATGGTGAGTGCGAAAAAGGGGAATGGTGTAAATGATTTAATGGAAGCACTGGCAAAAGAGGTTCCTGAAGGGCCATGGTTGTATCCAGATGATGATTTGACCAATTTGCCAGACCGGTTGCTTGCTGCCGAGTTGGTGCGTGAACAAATTTTTATGAAGACTCATGAAGAAATTCCTTATGCAATAACCGTTGAAACAGAAAGTTTCAAAGAAAAATCTGATTATTCAATACGGGTTGATTTGGTAATATATGTCTCTAAACCCAATCACAAAGCGATTATAATTGGGCATCAAGGACAAAAAATACGAATGATCGGTGAACGGGCCCGAAAAGAACTTTCTCGTTTATTGGAACGGCCATGTCACGTTTTTTTAACAGTTAAGGAAAGAAAGAATTGGGATAGTGAAAATAATCGATTAAAAGCCATAGGGCTTGATCTTTCATAGGATAAGCATTGTTTGTTAATCAATTAAAATTTATTTTCATTCTTTCAAAATTTTAATGGCTGATATAATATCTTTAACCACTTAAAAACTTTATTTACAATGTGAATTTATAATGGTTTCTTCAGAAAAAATTGTTCCTAAACGAGTTTTATTGAAAATTTCAGGTGAGGCTTTACTGGGTGAAGGTAGTTATGGTATCGATCCCAAAGTTGCAAACGCTATTGTAAGCGATATCGCCAATGTTGTTAAGTCTGGTGTGGAAGTTTGTTTGGTAATCGGTGGTGGCAATATTTTTCGTGGCATGACTGCAGCCTCCAAGGGAATAGATCGTGTTCATGGTGATTATGCTGGAATGCTGGCTACAGTGATTAACGCAATTGTTTTGCATAATGTTTTGGAACAGCATCATATTGAAAGCTGTATCATGTCGGCGATTGATATTCCTCAGATTGCAGAAAATTATGTAAGAAACAAGGCCATTTCACATATAAAACAGGGACGGGTGGTTATTTTTGCGGCGGGTACGGGAAATCCCTATTTTACTACGGATACAGCTGCAGCGTTGCGAGCCATTGAGATGGGATGTGATATTATGCTGAAAGGGACACAGGTTGACGGTGTCTATGATAGCGACCCCAAGAACAATCCTGATGCCAAAAGATATGATACAATCACCTATTCTGAGGCTCTCATCAAGGAATTAAATATCATGGATGCGACGGCTTTTAGTCTGGCTCAGGATAATAAGTTGCCAATAATAGTGTTTAATGTACACAAAGAGGGCAATTTTGAAAATGTGTTATTGGGGAATGGTGTTTGTACCAGAGTGGTTGCTTCTTCTTCAAATCATAAGTAAAAGATAAATTAAATAATCTTAATAATTTTAAAAGGTGTTGATGTGGTTGATGATATTAATAGTTTAAAGCAGGATCTGACACGACGTATGCAGAGTGCTATTGAATCTTTTAAGCATGATCTGGCAGGGTTGCGTTCGGGACGTGCAACTCCGGCCTTGCTGGAGCCTATTCGCGTTGATGCTTATGGAAGCATTACACCAATTACTCAGGTCGCTTCCATTACAGCGCCAGAATCACGAATGTTATCTGTTCAAGTATGGGACAAGACGCTAGCATCCGCTGTAGACAAGGCGATAAGGGAAAGTGGGTTGGGATTGAATCCTATTCCTGACGGGCAATTAATTAGAGTGCCTATTCCACAGTTGACTGAAGAGCGACGTAATGAAATGGTTAAGGCTGCAAGCCGGTATGCTGAAAATGCAAAAATTGCGGTGAGGGGTGTTCGTCGTGATGGAATGGACAAAACCAAAGCTGCTGAAAAAAAAGGTGAAATCAGCCAAGATGATGTAAAAGATTGGTCTGATGAAATTCAGAAAATAACAGATCAGTATGTCAATAAAATTGATGAGGTTTTTGCTGAAAAAGAACGTGACATTAAACAGGTATAGATCATAAACATCAGGTTGATAATTAATGGTTTTACCTACTGTTCATGATAATGTCAAAATATCATCAACAATGGATGATTGTGAAATACCCCAACATGTTGCGATCATTATGGATGGCAACAGTCGTTGGGCGGCTGCAAGAGGATTGCCGAGAATTGCCGGACATCGTGCAGGTGCACAGGCGGTTAAACGAAGTATAGAATTTGCTATTGAAAAAAAGATAAGATGGTTGACTCTTTATGCGTTTTCTTCTGAAAATTGGCAAAGAACTCCAGAGGAAGTATCAGATTTAACCGGCCTTTTGAAATTTTACCTTAAAAGTGAAGTTAAAAAGCTTCATAAGCAGAATATTCGTATTCGTATAATTGGTGATATTACACGTTTTGACCAAAATCTTCAAAACGATTTGCATGCAGTGGAATATTTGACAAAGAATAATGATGCGCTTGTCCTGACTTTGGCTCTTTCCTATGGAGGGAGAGGAGAGGTTATTCAGGCAGTTAAAAGAATTTGTCAGGATCGGGTTGACAAGTTGCTTGATTTACGGGACATAACAGAAGATTTATTTGCATCATATCTTTTTACGGCAGATATACCAGATCCAGATCTTATTTTACGAACAAGTGGTGAAAGCAGATTATCAAATTTTCTTTTATGGCAGGCCGCTTATGCTGAATTAATTTTCATTGATACGCTTTGGCCAGATTTTGACAAAAAGGATTTTGATAGGGTTATAGATATTTATATTCGTCGGGAACGACGTTTTGGTGCCAGACCGGGATTAGAAGATAGTGAATAGTAATCAGCAAGCTTCCTGGCAGGATTTGCCTGTACGAATTGTTTCTGCAGTGATTATTGTTCCTGTTGCTTTGATTTGTATCGTATGGGGTGAATGGTATTACATCGGTATGATTTCCATTATAAGTATCGTAATGGTATATGAATGGGAAAATCTTTTTAAAATTAGTTATAAAAATTTTAAGGGGTGCCTGTTTTTATTTTGGCCTGTTATAGCCTATTGCGCCGCCCTTGAAGGGATGTGGACACAATCGCTTTATATCATATTGGGATTTGCCTTTATCTTTGGACCACAATTATGGTTGGGATCAGTGATTATCGGTGGCGCTGGTTTATCTTTATTATGGCTACGATTTATGACAGGCTTTCAAACCTGGATGATCATCTGGATTGTTTCGGTTGTTATTGCAAGTGACAGTTGTGCCTATCTTGTTGGAAAGCTTGTTGGTGGACCCAAACTCATTCCTTCTGTCTCTCCTGGCAAAACCTGGTCGGGGGCTATAGGCGGATTGATTGGTGCTGGGTGCATAGGCGCCTGTATCATTGGATATTTGAATCAAGGAATAGGACATTCCTATCTTATCGGATGTATTTTGAGTGTTCTTATCGGTATTATGGCGCAAATTGGTGATTTGCTTGAAAGTAAACTTAAACGTATTTTAGGTGTTAAAGATTCAGGCAAAATTATTCCGGGACATGGGGGGGTTCTGGATCGTTGCGATGCTTTGTTGACAGTATCAATTTTGGTTGCTCTTCTTACTTTCTTTCTGCCATCTGAAATAGAGGGTGTCAAATGGAATGGTGGATCGCTAGCTAATAATCAATTAATATTTAATATAAAACCTAATATACCTTTATATTTGTTTAAATAATAAAGGGAGCATTCTGGTTTTGGACATGATGAGGATTTTCAGGAAATGAAGACGGTTTCAATATTGGGTTGTACAGGAAGTATTGGGTGTTCGACAGTTGATCTCTTGTTGCAAGATCCTCAGGCGTTCAAAACAGTTGCCTTGATTGGGGGCAAGAATTTTAAAAGACTTGCTGAACAGGCAATTAGGCTTAATGCTGAATATGCTGTTATTGCAGATGATCAATTTTTACCAGAATTGAAAGAATTGCTGAATTCTTTCCCTGTAAAGGTAATGGGGGGGCGTCAGGCTGTCTTGGAGGCGGCAGCTATTCCTGTTGATTGGACAATGGCGGCTATTACTGGTGCCATTGGTTTGGAACCAACTTTGGCCGCCGTTAAAAACGGTCGTTATGTTGCCTTGGCTAACAAAGAGGCCTTGGTTTCAGCTGGAGATGTGATGTTAAAGGCCGTGAAAGAGGCTGGCGCGACATTACTTCCTGTTGATTCCGAGCATAATGCTGTTTTTCAGTCAATGGCGGACAAACAATATAATGCAATTGAAAAAATCATTCTAACCGCTTCTGGTGGGCCATTTCGAAAATTTTCCCTTGAAGAGATGAAAAATGTTTCACTAGATCAGGCTTTAAAACATCCGACATGGACGATGGGTGCCAAGATTACCATTGATTCAGCAACAATGTTTAATAAAGGCTTGGAAATTATTGAGGCGGCCAGGTTGTTTTCCGTAAGCGAGAATAAAATTGATGTTTTAATCCACCCCCAATCCATTGTACACAGTATGGTACAATATGAGGATGGAAGTATCTTGGCACAACTTGGTTCTCCAGATATGAGAATTCCAATTGCTCATACTCTGGCGTGGCCAAAGAGAATGTATTCAAATGTTGAACGATTGAATCTTGCCAAGGCAGGAAAGTTGGATTTTGAAGCACCTGACGAAACAAGATTTCCAGCTTTAAGATTGGCACGTGAATCCTTGAAAGCTGGTAAATGTGCGCCAACTATTCTATCAGCAGCCAATGAAGTGGCAGTTGATGCATTTCTTCATGAAAAAATTCGTTTTCTCCATATAGCGGTTCTAGTTGAAACCGTCATGCAAAAACTTGGTGCACCGACGGCGAATTCACTAGAAGATGTGTTGCATTGGGATATGGAAGCTCGTCGTTGCGCAAAAGAGTGGCTGAACAATTACAATAACTAATCTAAGAAATATAGGGTAAGACTGGATGCATGCGTTTATAGTAACAATTATCTCTTTCATATTTGTATTAGGAGTGCTTGTATTCATTCATGAACTTGGTCATTATTTGGCTGCACGTTGGCGTGGGGTTCATGTCGACGTATTTTCAATTGGTTTTGGCAAACCGCTATATAAATGGCGTGATAAGGTTGGAACCGAATGGCGATTATGTCCTATTCCGTTGGGTGGTTACGTAAAACCGCATGGATTTGAAGATCCGGAAGATGCCACGGATGAACAAAAAGCAAATTGGATTCCGGGGAAGACATTTCATGCAAAACCTGTAATGGATCGTTCAATCGTTATTTTTGCAGGACCTTTTTTTAATTTTGTTTTAGCCGTGATCCTGTTTGCCGGTGTATTCGCAATTTCAGGTAAACCTTTTATTAAACCAGTGGTGGAAAATATTGTTCCCAATAGTGCTGCCAGCCAAGCTGGTATGAAGCCCAATGATATTATTATTCAAATTGACAGATATAAAAATCCTGATGCTCAATCCCTGGCTTTATTTGCGAAAAAGCATCCGGGAATGATGACAACGGTGATTGTGAAGAGAGAAGGTAAGGAAGTTTCATTACCGATCACAATTAGTTCAAAATTAATTGACCATAAATCAGTAGGGCAGTTGGGGATTGTCATGGGCAGGATTTTTGTTGAAAAACATCGATTGTCAATCGAAGATTCTGTAGTGTATGCATTCCGAGAAACATGGAATATAACCGCTGACACTGTTATTGGACTGGGGCAGATGGTTACCAGACAACGTTCCTTGAGTGAACTGGGCGGACCAATAAAAATAGCCCAGATTTCTGGTCAAGTTGCTGAAAAAGGTTTTGATCAATTAATCTTAATGATGGCAGTCTTATCCATTAATTTAGGCCTTATAAATTTGTTTCCGATTCCAATGTTGGATGGAGGACGGTTATTATTTTATGTTATTGAAGCTGTATGTCGTAAACCTGTGCATAAAAAAATTCAGGCATGGGCATTTCAAATCGGTTTCGGATTGATTTTGTTGCTTTTTTTATTTTCAACATATAACGATATATCACAATTGGGTTTGATAAGCTGGTTTACAAGCCACAGTAAATAAATTCTATTCAATTTCTGTAATCAAAAACTTGTAAAAAGGATTAAAAATCGTTACCCCTTTAGTTTAAGAAATAAAATTTGATTTAATTGTTGTATTTCTTGTGATATTGAATTGAATGGATTTGTTTTGGTAATAAAGGGTGGCTGATTTGTCCGGTAAACGTTCGGCGTTGTTTGCTTCTGTATGCATATTTCCTTTTATGTGCGTATCGTTACATGCTCAAACAACAAGTAAAACTTCCTATGCATCTCATCATAAAAAAACGGATTATCGTCGAAGTTCTATAAAAAAATCCCGTAATAAAAAGCGTTCTGTTGATAATCAAGTAACGAAACAGGGCGGTATTATCCAATCAATTGAAGTATATGGAAATGATCGAGTTGAAACCCCGACAGTTCTTTCTTATATGCTGGCCCAACCAGGTGATCCATTTAATAAGGATTTATTGGATCGTTCTTTAAAAACACTTTATGCCACAGGTTTATTCAAAGATATAAGCCTGCATCGTTCCGGCAGTACGTTACAGATCAAGGTTATAGAGAATCCGATTATCAATCGTGTTGCTTATGAGGGTAATTCCAAACTCAAGGATACGGATATTCAGAAATACACTTCCTTGAGGGCGCGTTCTGTTTATTCCCCTTCACTGATTGCTTCTGATCGTCAGCGTATCCTTGCCATGTATGGAGCAAAAGGACGTTATTCAGTAACTGTTACGCCACAAATTATCAACCTGTCTCATAATCGTATTGATGTTGTTTTTAGAATTGATGAGGGTCCTAAAACTTTAATTAAAAAACTTACTTTTGTTGGTAACCATGCATTCAGTGAGGCACGTTTAAGTCAGGTAACCTCTTCAAAAGAAGCTGCGTGGTATCGATTCTTTTCCTCTTCCGATCAGTATAATCCGGAACGTGTCCGTTATGATGCGGAATTGATTCGAAGATTTTATTTACGTAACGGTTATGTCGATTTCAAAATGATCAATGCTACGGGTGAATTATCACCTGACCATAAATCTTTTTACATCACCTATACAATGGAAGAGGGTCCTCAATATCGCCTGGGTAAGGTTGATGCCCGATCAAATGTTGAAAATGTGACAGCTGAAAAAGTTCAACGTATGATTCCAATACGTAAAGGGCAAATCTATGATGGTAAGGAAATTGATGATTTAGCTAAAGATATTCAGGAAACATTGCAGTCACAGGGACATCCCTTTGCCGTGGTAAGACCCGAAATTGCGCGTAATCCGGAAAAAAAGATTGTTGATCTGCTTTTTGATGTTATGGAAGGGCCGAGGGTTTATGTTGAGAGAATAGACATTAACGGTAATACGGTGACTCAGGATAAGGTTATCCGTCGTGAGTTGCCTATAGCTGAAAATGATCCTTTTACTGATACAACCGAGAAATATATAAAGCAATCAGTTGAGGATTTGGGATATTTCAAAACTGTCAAAGTAGAAAAAAGTAAAGGTTCCGCTCCTGATAAACGAATGGTTTCTGTAAATGTTCAGGAAAAACCAACAGGTGAATTCTCACTAGGGGGAGGATATTCTACGGATTCCGGTGTATTGGGAAATATAGGGTTAAGGCAGCGTAATTTCCTTGGAACAGGGGTTGATGCGGGAATTAACGGTACGATGGCCTATTATGCTCGACAAGCTGATTTTTCGATAACAGATCCATATTTTCTGGGTAAAAATATGGTTGCGGGAATTGATATATTCTATCTTGAAAATAATTATCAGACTTATCAGAACTATGCCGAAAACAGGTATGGCGCAACTTTCCGTATCGGATACGCGTTTAATAACGTTCTGTCACAGCAATGGACATATTCGATTATGGAAAGAAGGGTTCATGATATTTGGAGCCACTCATCTTTCTATATTCTTGATCAAAAAGGCTATTCATTCTTGTCGCAAATTGGTACGACGATTACTTATGACACGAGAGATTCGAGAATGAATCCTCACAGTGGAACCTTGGTTCGCCTGGGTGGTGATTTTGCTGGTGTCGGTGGTGACACGAAATATGTTCGCGGTAAAATTGATGCCGCCCAGTATTTCCCCCTGGATGATTTTACCGGTAATCGTGATTGGACATTGAGTATCAGTGGTGGTGCAGGGTATATAAGCGATATTTCAGGACATAGTCATAGAAGCGTTATTGATAACTTTTATCTTGGTGGTAACAATCTGCGTGGTTTCTATGATGGTGGAGTTGGACCAAGAACCCATCCAATCAGTCATGTGGTTGAGGGTAAATCCCATGGTGAGGAAGATTTCCTGGGAGGTCGTTTCATGTACACGGCTTCAGCACAAATTAATTTTCCCATGCCCGCTTCACGTGATCTGGGTTTAATGGGTCGTTATTTTGTGGATATGGGTGCTTTGGGAGGAATGCGTGTCAAACGCCGTTATACCAATAAAGCGACTGATGGAGATCGTTATACACCGATTTGGGGAAATTCAATGACACCGCGTGTAAGTACTGGTGCTGGTATCTCATGGAAAAGTCCTTTCGGTATGTTGAATGTTGATGTTGGTATACCTATTGTCAAACAGAGACGTGACCGGGTACAACTATTAAGATTTGGTTTTGGACAACAGTTTTAAGGATTTATAATGGCAAAAAATTTAAAGCTTTTTTTGGCGGTGACAGGGTTAATGATTATTCCTTCATTTTCTGGATTTAATAATTCTGTCCATGCCGCAGACGAGAATAATGGATGGTTCATTCCTAAAGGGAGCCAGACAAAACCTGTTATTAATACGCCAAAAACAGTAAAGCATTCCACTGCTAATGTTAGTAAAGCTGTACCGGTTGCTTCTGTTCCTGACACGGATGATTCCGATGAAACCGACATGCAGAATCAAAATCAGCCTGTTTTGCCATTACCGCCAATTCCAACACCAGCTCCTATTGCAAAATCCAACCCACCACCACAGGCTGTAATTGGGGTAATCAGTGTTCCGGATGTTATGCGTCAATCAACCGCTTATCTTGAAGCCTCAAAATTATTGGAAGCCCGTAGGGACAATCTGCAACAGGATGTTCAAAAAGAACAAAAAGTTTGGCGTTCGGAACAACAGCAAATTCAGGCAAAAGCTAGAACAATGACTTCTGAACAAATTCAATCGCGTGCACGTCAGTTACAGGCACGTGTTTTAAAGGCACAAAAGGATTTTCGCAATCGAAGCAGGATTATTCAAGAGGCGGCACAAGTTTCTTTTGGACAGATTGAACGTGAATTGATTCAGATTATTCAGAATGTGGCTTCCAGTCATAATATGAATTTGGTACTACATCGTGAGCAAGTCGCATTAAGCGTTAATGAGCTCGATATTACAAATGATGTTTTAAAAGAGCTTAATAAAAATCTACCATCTGTTTTTGTGCCTGCGGCAAATGTCGATCCTGAAGAATTGGCAAAAAGTGGAACAATGCCAACAACAGCGAATCCTGAACCTCAAAAATCTCAGACCAAAGCGGTTGAACCAAAGAAAACAACTAAATAATTAATAAAATCAGGTGTTATTATAAAGTGAATCTGAATACGATTAATAATTGTCCTGGTGATTCTCGTTTTTTTAAAAAATCTGCGCCTATTGCCTTGGAACAGATTATTGGGACTTCTGAAGCCAAATTTGTTCCGGCATACAATGGTCGAGATAAATCTTTTGATTTAATGGGAATTGCACCTTTGCAATCAGCCACGCAAAATGAGGTTAGTTTTCTTGATAATAAACGATATATTGACTTGCTATCTCAAACAAAAGCCGGATTAATAATTGTTTCACCTGCTTTTGTAGATAAAATACCCCATCATTCTCATGCATTGGTAACAAAAAACCCGTATTTGGAATGGGCGAGAATAGCATCTTTGTTTTATCCTAAAAGTTCGGTTCAAGCCGGTATTCATTCTTCTGCCTGTATTGACTCAACTGCCCAGATTGATGATGAAGTTGAAATCCAGGAATTTGTAGTGATAAAGGCAAACGTGAAAATTGGAAAGGGTTCAATTATTGGGTCACATACTGTCATTGAACAGGGTGTGGAAATTGGTGAAAACTGTCGAATTGGAAGTCATGTTTCTTTGAGCTGTGCAATTTTGGGGAATAGAATTACGTTATATCCAGGAGTTAGGATAGGACAGGATGGATTTGGTTTTGCCATTAGTGAACATGGTTTTTTAAGTGTGCCTCAAATAGGTAAAGTTATCCTGAAAGATGATGTTGAAATTGGTTCTAACTCAACAATTGATCGGGGATCGGTAAGAGATACGGTTATTGGTGAGGGATCGAGAATAGATAATCTAGTTCAAATCGGGCATAATGTCCAAATGGGAAAATGCTGCATTGTGGTAGCCCAGGCTGGAATATCCGGCTCGACCCGATTGGAGGATTTCGTTACAATTGCTGCACAGGCAGGTTTGATTGGACATATCCATATTGGGGAACATGCCCGAATAGGTGCACAATGTGGTGTAATGTCGGATATTGATGCTAAATCCGATGTAATTGGTAGTCCGGCAATGCCTTTTCGAGAGTTTTTCAGAAATGTTGCTTTTTTAAGGCGTCTTGTTAAGTCGTCTTCAAAAGAAAAAGAATGAACATTCTTGTTTTGCAATAATAATTAATTTTTTCGTTCTTATAATGGTTTGAAAACGTGAATAAAAATCTAGAAAATTCTACAGTTCAATCAGATACAATAAATAGTGAAATCGATATACTTGTTATTGATATCGAGGGAATAATGAAGGCTATTCCGCATCGATATCCATTTTTGCTTATTGATCGTGTAGTCGATGTAAAATTGGGAAGCTCTGCAACAGGAATTAAGAATGTTACGGTAAATGATCAGTTTTTTATTGGGCATTTTCCGGGACATCCTGTTATGCCTGGTGTTTTAATAATTGAAGCTATGGCTCAGACGGCAGCGGTTTTGGTCGTAAAAACACTTGGAAGTGAATTCGAAGGTAAACTTGTATATTTTATGACTGTGGATAGCGCGAAATTCAGAAAGCCCGTTGTTCCAGGGGATCAATTGCATATTCATGTGGAAAAAGAACGTAACCGTGCAAATGTCTGGAAATTTCGTGGTATAGCAAAAGTTAATGGAGTTTCAGTGGCTGAGGCAATTTTCAGTGCCATGATTGTTGGCTAAAAATTCATTTATGGAAATATTTAAAATATAAACTTAATTTTATCATAATTATAAGTATTGAGTTGTTTTAAAGTTTTTTAAGGGGATGGAGGAAACTCTGACAAAAAATATACAAATAAATCGTTCCTCTCGTGATTGTTATATCCATCCATCGGCAATTGTGTCTGAAAAAGCTAAGTTGGGACAGGGAATACATATTGGTCCATGGTGTATTGTTGGTGATGATGTTGTTGTTGAAGATGGTGCAAAACTTATAGCAAATGTCATTGTCGAGGGAAAAACTGTTTTGGGAAAAGATTCAGTCTATTATCCATTCTCTACAATTGGTCTGGCCCCGCAAGATTTGAAATATAAAGGTGAGTTGACAAGCTGTATCATTGGTGCCCGTACCATTGTTCGGGAACAAGTGACAATTCATCGCGGAACAGCTATCGGAAATGGGGTGACCCGCGTAGGTTCCGATTGTCTGATAATGGTTAACTCTCATATTGCACATGATTGCTATTTAGGAGATAGAGTGATCATTGTGAACAATGTTGTTCTAGGGGGGCATGTTCACATAGATGATGATGCACGAATTATGGGATGTGCAGCTATTCATCAATTCGTAAGAATTGGTAGAGGGGCCCTGGTAGGGGGTGTAACAGGAGTTGAATCTGATGTCATACCCTATGGTAGTGTAATAGGTAATCGGGCCCGTTTGGTGGGAATGCATTGGATTTGGCTGAAACGAAATGGGGTTAAAAATCAGGAGTTGCATGCTTTAAGAGGCGTTTATCGAATTCTTTTCCCGAAAGAAAATGAACAAGAAATGGTTTTTGATGAACGGTTGAAATTAGTGCGTGAAAAATATGGACATATTGAGCGTGTAAAGGAAATACTGGATTTTATTCAGAATCCGAGCCGACGTGGATTGGTTAAAGTTGGACGCATGATTTCCTCTTCTGAAAATGATGATTAAATATTAGATGGATAAAAACCGACAACAGCCTGTTTTAGGTATCTTGGCAGGAGGAGGACCTTTGCCAGGAAAGGTTGCAGAAGCTGCAAAGAAAAAAGGGTATTCTATTTTTATTGTGGCTTTTAAGGATTTTGCAGAACCTCATATTGTCAGCTCTTGGCCACATGAATATGTAAGATTAGCCGCTGCAGGACATATTCTAAATACTTTACGTCAGAATAATTGTAAAGAACTTGTCTTGATTGGACCAGTGAAACGACCATCGTTTTTTGATCTTCGTCCAGACCCGGAAGGGGTAAGAATATTAGGAAAAATAGGTAAGGCCCTTTTTGCTGGAGATGATGGATTGCTTGCCTCCCTTGTTCGTGTGCTAAATGAGGAAGGGTTTACAGTACGAGGAGCTCATGAATTTTTACAGCCTGTATATGAGGGAATTTTAGGAGATGTTATTCCAGATAAATTGGCTTTACAGGATATTGCTAAAGGAATTAAAATTAATAAAGTTATAGGAGAGCTTGATATTGGACAGGCATGTATTGTTCAAAATGAATTGGTTATTGCTGTAGAAGCCATGGAAGGAACTGATGCCATGTTAAAACGGGCGAAAGACTGTCAGCAACCAGGTTTGGGCGGCATTTTGATCAAACAGGTCAAACCGAATCAGGAACGAAAAGCCGATATGCCAACCATTGGTCCAAAAACGGTATATAATGCCCATTATTCCGGATTAAGAGGTATCGCCTTCGAGGCAGAGGGAACATTATTAATCCACAAAGACGAAATGGTTGCAATTGCAAATCAAAAAGGCCTGTTTCTGTTAAGCTATAATCCTGTGACATTTGAACAAAAATATTTGCGTAAGGAAAATTGAATGTCAATGTTTTTACATACAATGCTTCGGGTTTTCGATCTTGACAAGTCCATTTCATTTTATAAAACGCTGGGGCTTCATGAAGTGCGTCGTAAGGATGTGCCAGAGGGTAAGTATACATTGGTTTATATGGCCTATCAAGGTAATGACAAAGGTGGGGCAGAACTCGAACTGACCTATAATTGGGGATGTGAAACGCCCTATAATGTGGGAACAGGATTTGGTCATCTTGCTTTTGGTGTTGATGATGTTACCCTATTGGTTGAGAAAATTAGACAATCGGGTGGCAAAATTACTCGTGAACCAGGACCCGTTAAATTTGGGAAAACATTCATAGCTTTTGTGGAGGATCCAGACGGTTACAAAATTGAACTCATTCAAAATGATTAGAATAAATTATCAATCTTTTTTGTGGAATTTAGATAATCAGAAGTTTTTTCAATAGAACTGGCGATTGATTCTGCTGATTGAATAATTATTTTATCAGCAGACTTATTTAGGATGATGCGATCGGCCTGTAATAAGGCTGGTGATAACAAGCCCTTAACATCATGTCTTAAAAGTGAAAGTTGTCGATAATGATTGTTTTTAACTTTATATATTTGCGATTGAAACAAGAAATTCATTAGAAAAAGAGTTGCACAAAAAATCAAGCAACCAGATAGCAAAATTAGCTTTATATCTAAATTGTATTCATAGAGTAACATTAAAATTAAATAAACAAAAACGCCTTCAAGCAAATAGACAACATAATTTAATAAATTTTTGCATAAATGGAATTGATTTTTATGAAATGTCATTTTCAAGCATTATATATATTGATTAATTCTCTTAAAATATCATAAAAAACATTTTATGGCTATTGAGTTTGATTGACGATTTCCCATAATCAGATTATAAACAGCTTTTTAAGAGTTATTATTCTGTTGACCTTTGATGGCTTATTCTGGAATAAATACAATTTGCAATATTTTTAAGGAGAAATTTCGTGAAGCGTACCTATCAACCTTCCAAAATTGTTCGTAAACATCGCCACGGTTTTCGTGCACGTATGGCTACTGTTGGCGGTCGTAAGGTTATTTCAAGTCGTAGGGCCAAAGGTCGTAAACGTCTTTCTGCGTAAGATCTGCTTTGTCAGAACGACTTTTTAGAAAGATAAGGTTACAAAGGGTTCAGTCAATTCAATCCGACTTTAAGCTTTTACACTTGAAAAAAAGAGTGCACTTTTTGAAAGTGGCTGCTCAAGGGCAAAAAATCCCTACATCCAGTTTGGTATTACAATTCTTGAACAGGCATGATAATCAACCGGGAAGGGTAGGGTTTACCGTAACAAAAAAAGTAGGAAACGCGGTTGTACGAAATCGTATAAAACGTCGATTGCGAGCCGTGATTTATCAAGCTGGAAAAGAAATACGTCTATGTGGGGTTGATTTGGTTCTAATAGGGCGTAACAAAACTTTTTCAAAACCTTATCCCCATATCGTTCACGATTTTTACCAGGCTTTAAAGAAGGCTGGCATGAAATTTGATGCGTAAATGAAAAAATTGCTTATTCATTCAATTGATTTTTATCGGTTGTGTATAAGCCCATTTTTGGGACATAATTGTCGTTTTAATCCAAGTTGTAGTGAATACATGAAGATAGCCATAGAACAACATGGTGTTGTAAAGGGCATTTTATTTGGTGGATGGCGCATTTTGCGATGTAACCCTTGGAATGCGGGTGGAAATGACCCTGTTCCTCCAAAAAAAACAAGTTATTAGTTTTCTAAAACAAAGAATGATTGGCTGGCTTTGAATGGATAATAAGCGCTTTTTTCTGGCGACTTTACTTTCTGTTTTAATTCTTTTTGCATTTGAATATTTTACGCCTCAAACGTCTTCAGTGCATGAAAATGAAAAACAGGTGACTCAACAAACTGGAACCGGACAGTCCCAGTCCAATATTCCTCATGAAATTAAAACAATAGCAAAAGTGACTGGTCCTGAAGTGAGAATTCCTTTTGAGGCAAACGCTGTAAAAGGATCAATCAATCTTCGGGGTGCTGTTTTTGATGATTTGGTTTTAAAAAACTATCATGAAACGGTTAAAGCTGATTCACTATTGGTTAGAGTCCTTGACAAGGCAGATAGTAAAGAACCCAATTATATTGAAACAGGTTGGTTTAATACAGATAATACGTCTGTTAAATTTCCTGATTCAACTTCTGTATGGAAGGCGGATGAAGAAAAATTAACTCCTGGCCACCCTTTAACCCTGACTTGGGATAATGGTGCAGGAATTGAATTCCAGAAAATTATTTCACTTGATAAGGAATATCTTTTTCATATTGAGCAAAAGGTTAAAAATAAATCAAGTCAACCTGTTCATTTTGTTTTTTACGGACGTGTTAATCGTGGATATGCACCAAAAGAGGTTGGTGGCTATTTAATGCATGAAGGGCCATTAGGAATTATAAATGATCGTCTGGAACAAAATTCCTATAAATATCTGCGGGAAAATTCCAAAGGGCAATATCATATTGCCTGGAGTCAGAACAGTAAAGGGGGCTGGGCGGGTATAACCGATAAATACTGGTTAAATGCCATTGTTCCACAACAGGATAAGAATGTGACAGTTCATTATGGATTTGTTCCAGAAGATCATGCGAATAATTCAGGAGATTCAGAAAATCAAAAAGGGACATACCAGGTTGGTTTCACTTCACAACAGCCAATTTCTGTAGGACCTGGTGAGGTTGTCGTAACGGATGGAAATGTATTTTCTGGTGCGAAGGAACTTCACCTTCTTAACCGTTATGAAAAAGAATATCATATTCCCAATTTCTGGAAATCTGTTGATTTCGGGTGGTTTTCATTTCTTACCTATCCAATTTTTATCGTTCTGGATTGGTTAAATGGTTTATGGGGTAATTTCGGTCTTGCTTTATTAACATTTACCTTGATTGTAAAACTTGTTTTTTATCCTTTGGCTTCAAAACAATTTCATTCGATGGGCAAGATGAAAGAATTGCAGCCAAAAATGAAAGAAATTCGTGAACGCTATAAAGGCGACCAGGCACAGATGAATCAGCAGATGATGCTATTGTACAAGGAGCAGGGGGTAAATCCTGCCAGTGGTTGTTTGCCGATGTTAATTCAGATTCCGATTTTCTGGTGTTTGTATAAGGATTTGTACGTCACAATTGAAATGCGACATGCGCCGTTTTTTGGATGGATTCATGATTTGTCAGCCCCGGATCCAACTAATATACTGAATTTATTTGGTCTTATTCCTTTTGATCCTTCTGTTATTTCACCTTTGTTGCATGTCGGTATCTGGCCTTTGTTATTTGGGACAACAATGTTCTTGCAGCAAAAATTGAATCCTGCAGTAATTGATCCTGTCCAGAAGAAAATGTTTCAATTGATGCCAGTTATTTTTACGGTTGTACTGGCTACGCAACCTGTTGGATTGGTAATTTATTATAGTTGGAACAACCTGTTAACAGCAATTCAGCAGCTTGTTATTCAAAAACATATGGCAATCAAGGAAAAACAAGCCATTTCTAAATCAAAAAAAGGATAGGTAGCCATGTTTTCAAAAAATGGCATATCCACTCATCAAAATAATGAAAATGCCCAGTTTATTGAAGCTGGGCGGCTTCTTTTTTCTCGAGAAGCAAAATTTTTCTTTGGTGCACAACGGTTAAATCAGCTTGAACCCTCCTTATTACCGGAAGTTGCTTTTGCCGGACGTTCAAATGTAGGCAAATCGAGTTTGATTAATGCGTTAACAGGGCAAAAAATGCTGGCAAGAGCTTCTTCAGAGCCAGGCAGGACTCAACAATTGAATTTTTTCAATATTGGTGATTGTTTGGTTTTTGTTGATATGCCAGGCTATGGCTATGCCAAGGCCTCTCAATCCGTTAAAAAAGATTGGCAAAAGATGATGTTTTCCTTTTTAAGGGGAAGACCAACCCTTTTAAGGGTTATGCTTTTGCTTGACGCTCGTATAGAGCTTAAAGAAAGTGATCATCAGATTATGAATTTATTGGATAGAGCGGCTGTTACATTTCAGATTGTAATGACAAAATGTGATGGTTTGAGTTCGGTTCAATTTTCACAAAAAAAACAAGAGATAAAGAACTTGATTGCAAAACATACTGCTGCCTATCCTTATATACGTTTTACAAGCAGTCAAAAAAATATAGGTATTCAAGAACTTCGGGCTGATTTGGCTCAGCTTATCTAAGAGAATCATCAGGATTTAACTATTATGGGTAATCATCAATCGTTAGAGTCAGTTAAGGAAGCTGCCAAAGAGGCGCATGAACAAGCCAAGACGCTTGCAAGAGCCTTGCCATATTTAAGACGCTATACGGGTGATACGATTGTTATCAAATATGGTGGTCATGCCATGGTTGACAATCACTTGTCAAACGATTTCGGTCATGATATTGCGCTTTTGAAACAGGTTGGAATCAATCCAATAATTGTTCATGGGGGAGGTCCCCAAATAAATCAAATGCTGAAGCGGATGGAAATTGAATCGAATTTCATTGATGGTTTGCGTATTACGAGTGAAGCTATAATTGATGTGATTGAAATGGTTCTGGCCGGGACAGTCAACAAGCAGGTTGCGACCCTCATTAATCAGGCTGGCGCTTTGGCAGTGGGTATATCAGGTAAGGACGGCGGCTTAATCGAGGCGCACAAGCTTGTTAAACATGTCTGGGATGAAACTCTCAAGTGTGAGAAAACAATTGACCTGGGACTGGTTGGTGAACCTGTTCATATTGATCCTAGGGTTTTATATGCTTTATCTGGTTCTGGACTAATTCCTGTTGTCGCACCTATTGGAACCGATAAACAGGGGCAAACCTATAATATTAATGCCGATATTGCCGCAGGGTCAATTGCCGGGGCAGTCAGGGCCTCAAGATTATTTATGTTAACTGATGTACCGGGTGTCTTGGATAAAGATGGAAATCTTATTTCTGAATTAACGGAAGAGGAAGCCAAGGAAGCAATAGCATCAGGAATTATAACAGGTGGAATGATTCCAAAGATTGAAACATGTCTAGAGGCAGTTAAAGCTGGCGCCCAAGCTGCAGTAATTATGGATGGACGAGTACCACATGCCTGTTTACTGGAATTATTTACTGAAGGTGGATCAGGGACCATAATTCGTTCTGGTAAAGTATTATAATATAAATTATTTTATTATTTGATAAGGGAAAAAATTTATGACAGATATAGATGCCTTGCAAAATGAAATTGATAAATTATGGGAAAATCGGGCTCAATTATCGCCCACAACACAGGGAGTTGCAAGGGAAACGGTCGATCAAGTATTAAATCTTCTTGATATTGGCAAGTTACGGGTTGCAACACAAGCCGATCAAAAATGGACAATACATGAATGGATTAAAAAGGCGGTACTTTTGTCTTTTCGTCTTTACGATAATCATGCGATGAAAAGTGAAATTGGCATTGCCGCTTATGATAAAGTTTCATTAAAATTTAACAACTGGGGGGATGCCGATTTTGCCAAAGCCGGTTTTCGTGCTGTTCCAGGATCAATTGTACGTCGTTCAGCCTATATTGCTTCAAATGTTGTTTTGATGCCAAGTTTTGTCAATGTGGGTGCCTATGTGGATAGTGGAACCATGATTGACACTTGGGTAACGGTTGGGAGCTGTGCACAAATCGGTAAAAACTGTCATATCAGTGGTGGTGTGGGTATTGGTGGAGTATTGGAACCCCTGCAGGCTGCTCCAGTCATTATTG
This sequence comes from Commensalibacter sp. M0133, assembly GCF_016101485.1. NCBI lineage: Bacteria > Pseudomonadati > Pseudomonadota > Alphaproteobacteria > Acetobacterales > Acetobacteraceae > Commensalibacter > Commensalibacter sp. M0133. The sequence continues at coordinate 527,665 of NZ_JACFQI010000001.1, read as the reverse complement.
AAGATGATTGTTTTATCGGAGCCCGCTGTGAAGTGGCAGAGGGAGTTATTGTTGAAAAAGGCAGTGTCCTTTCAATGGGTGTATTTTTAGGTGCGTCAACGAAAGTAATTGATCGTAATACCGGAGAAGTGTTCATGGGGCGGGTACCAGCTTATTCAGTTGTTGTTCCCGGAACCCTTCCGCCTAAAAAAGCGGTAAGTGAAGACGGCAATACTTTACCTGGATTGGCTTGCGCGGTTATTATCAAACGTGTAGATGAAAGGACACGCTCAAAAACTTCAATCAATGAGCTGTTAAGAAGTTAAATACTGAAAAAGATTGGTTCCATTTAATATGCACGATCCCGTGAAGCTATTGCAAGATCTGATTCGTTGTCCGTCAGTTACACCACAAGATCTTGGAGCGCAGGATATTTTAAAAACAAGACTGAAAAAGATCGGTTTTGAAATATATGATTTGCCTTATGGTGAAGGTAATGACAACGTTTTGAATTTTTTTGCGCGTTACGGGACAGGAAAGCCACATTTATGTTTTGCTGGTCATACAGATGTTGTTCCTGCGGGGAATAATCATTGGCAACATAATCCTTTTCAAGGCGTTATTGAAGATAATATCATTTACGGACGTGGTGCCTGTGATATGAAAGGTGGCATTGCTGCATTTGTGACAGCTGTTGAGAATTTTCTATCTCTTCAAGCTAATTTTACTGGGTCATTAAGTTTTTTGATTACTGGAGATGAAGAAGGGCCCGGTGTTAATGGTACTGTTAAAGTGCTTGAGTGGATGAAGGAAAAAAAACATATTCCTGATTTTTGTCTGGTGGGTGAACCAACATCAGCACAGGAGTTGGGTGATGTAATTAAAGTTGGGCGTCGGGGTAGTTTGAATGCGGTTATTACTGTTGAAGGTATCCAAGGACATGTCGCCTATCCTCATCTTGCAGATAATCCAATTCATAAATTGATGGAAATATTATCCTCTTTAACAACATTACCTTTGGATAAGGGGAATAAATGGTTTCAGCCTTCATCTGTTCAAGTGACATCTATTGATGTAGGGAATAAAACGACAAATTTAATCCCTGCCACTGCGACGGCGCGGTTAAATATTCGTTTTAATCATTTACATAATGGGAATTCTTTAATAGGCTGGATTGAAACTCAAGCCAGACGTGTTGCAGAACATTGTCAAATAGATATAGTTGTATCTGGTGAGGCTTTTTTGACTGAACCAGGAAATGAAGTGCAGGCAATTCGTTTGGCAATTGAAGAAATATCATCTGTCAAACCACGTCTGGATACAGGGGGGGGAACCTCCGATGCTCGGTTTATTTCAAATTATTGTAATGTTGCTGAATTTGGTCTTGTCGGGCAAACTATGCATAAAGCGAATGAATCTGTAACTACTGAAGATTTAAAAAAATTAAGTTCAATTTACACACAGTTTTTGAAAAATTATTTCCTATGACACTTAATTCAAATAATCAAAAAAAATCTTCTGATTCAAAGCTCAAAGATATTTTCAAGGGAATGCTTGCTCTGGGTGGTGGTAAGGAAGAAGGGATAAATTTGTTTCCCTCTTCAACAGATGGAGTGTTAAGTGCTCTGGCACCGTGGATAGCATTATTAGTGGTCATTGATGGTTTTAATATATTAAGTGTTGTTCAGGCAAAAAAAGCATATTTATTTATTTTTACCATATCATTATTTTTATATAAATTATGTACAGTATTACTTATACCGGTTTTGATTCATTCTTTTTCTGTTCTTTGGCATAAGGAAAGATTTTGGAAAAGAACAGTTTCAAGTTATTGTTGGTGTCAATGGATGCCAATTTTAGATTTGATTATAGGTATGATGATTGTATCGTTACCTGGTTTTACGCCATCAATTATATTGGGCTTTATGGCGGTTTTAATGATTTTATATCTGGCTTACATGATCTGGATATCATGGATGACGATTAAAGTGGGATTACAGATTAACAATAAACAATCTCTAATCGTTGTTATCAGTTTGTTTTTTTCAGAAGTAATATTGTTGTTTATTTTGTCAATTTGTAACAGTGATACACTTGTCAGATTATCACATGAATTGTCAGCTGTTCACTGAAAAGGGTCATCTGGATAGGTTATTTCCTTGAGGAACAAACCTGTTGCAGGAGCTTTGATTCCTGCCAATTTTCTATCTCTACCCTGTAAAATTGCATAGGCCTGTTTTATTGGCCAATATCCGTCTCCAATCATTTTAAGGGTTCCTACCATATTACGTACTTGATGATGTAAAAATGAACGGGCCTGTGTTTCAAAATAAATTTTATCATCAATTTGATAAACGTTAAATTTGTCCAAAATACGGATTGGTGACTTTGCCTGACATGCAGCAGCTCTGAATGATGTAAAATCATGGCTTCCCAATAAGGTTTGAGCAGCTTCGTTCATAGCATCGACATTTAATTTCTTTCGTACATGCCATACATGATTAATATCCAAAGCAGGACGGCTCTGACGGTTGAGGATAACATAAATATATTTTCGTTTTATTGCAGAAAAACGTGCATTCCACTCTGTATCAACCAGCCCTGATTGCAAGATTGTAACGGCATGAGGTTTCATATAGTAATTTAAGCCATCGCGAATTTTTTTGGCTGTTAAGGGTATATGTGCCGGAAAATCAAGATGGGCCACTTGTCCCAAGGCATGAACACCCGCATCTGTCCGACCGGCGGTAATGCTGGCTATTTTAAACTGACCGTTGCATAGTTGGCAGGCAGCCTCTTCTAATATTTGCTGAACAGAAAGGCCGTTATCCTGCCTTTGCCATCCAACAAGACCTGTACCATCATATTCGATTTTGACGGCCCATCTTTGTATGGTAAAATTCATTAGACAAGTTTTGTATTCAATTTGAGATGATAACCTTTGAGAAATTCATTGATTGGCATTTTTTTCTTTCCAGCCAATTGTAATTCCAGAATTTTAAGGACCTGATTTTCACCACATGCCACATAAAAATCAGGATGTATAATTGTTCCAGATTCTGCCATGCTTGATTGAGAGCTGAGCTCAGCTTTAAGAATCTTAAGTAATTTTCCTTCTAGAAAGCAGAATGTCCCAGGCCAGGGTGTCAAGGCACGAATTTGTCGATCAATAGATTCAGCTGATTGATTCCAATCAATTTTGCCATCCTCTTTTGTCAATTGCCTAGCGTAGGTTGCGAGCCCTGATAATTGTGGAGCGGGTTTTGAATTTGGATTTTCTGTCAATTCTGAAAGGGTTTCAAGTATGAGTTCACCCCCTAATTGCGCAAGTTGATCGTGAAGAATTTGAGTTGTCGTTTTTTTTGTAATTGGAATAGACTTTTCAATATAAACGGCTCCTGTGTCAAGACCTTTGTCCATCTGCATTATGCTGACACCTGATTTTTGATCACCTGACCAGATTGCCGTCTGAATGGGCGAGGCTCCTCGCCAGCGTGGAAGAAGACTTGCATGGATATTGATACAGCCTAATTTAGGTAGTGTGAGTATTTCCTCAGGTAGAATAAGTCCGTAAGCTGCAACTATGGCTATATCAGGATTAAAAGAGGCGAACTGTTCAAATTCCCTTGGCTGGTTTTTTAATTTGATTGGTGAAAAGACGGGAATATGCAATTGCTCGGCAATATTTTGCACGGCACAGAGGGTCATTTTCCTCCCCCTGCCAGCAGGGCGGGGAGGTTGACAATATACGGCAACAATTTCATGTCCGGCTTGATAAAGTGCCTGTAAAGCGGGAACAGCAAAATCCGGTGTTCCCATGAAGACAATACGCATCCTAGTTTCTCGTATATATAATTAGCGGTGCCTTTTTTGCTCTTTGATAATTTTACGCATAATAATGTTACGTTTAAGGCTTGAAATATGATCCACAAACAATATTCCATCAAGATGATCTGTTTCATGTTGAATACAACGTGCAAGCAATCCATCAGCCTCCATTTCTTGGCGACTTCCATTGATATCCATATAGCTGATTTTAATTTTTTCAGGGCGAATTACATCGGAATATTGATCTGGAAAAGACAGGCAACCTTCTTTATAACTTTCCAATTCTTCTGATTTCTCAATAATTTCAGGATTTATAATGACAATTTTTTCTGGCTGATTATTCTGCATGAGATCAATAACGAAAAATCTCAGCCCAATTCCAACCTGAGGAGCAGCCAAACCGATACCACCTGCCTTGTACATGGTTTCAAACATCATGGGTAAAAGTCCTTTTACGTCTTTCAAATCCTCTTTTTCAACGATTTTGGTTTTTTTACGTAAAAAAGGGTTGGTTGCAAGTAAAACAGGTCTTGTTTCAATATAGTCATTCATTTTCTAAATTTGTGCCATAGTTTAAATTATTCTATCATTGTCTATATAAAGATTTAATATATTAATACAATATTTTGTTATGGTGCGAAATCTAATTTTAAAAGATATAATACTTGTAGTCCTTGGCGATTATTCCATATAATAAAATAGATAGGTGCCATTTTGGGCCTAGTTATATGTCTCGCTTCAATATATTAAAGGAGGGGGCTTTCATGTCAGGAAGGCTTTTTACATCGCCTATGTTCCTGGGCTTTGATCATTTGGAACAGATTTTAGAACGAGCGGCAAAATCGACTTCTGATGGTTATCCGCCCTATAATATAGAACAAATTGGATCTTCCAGTTTACGGATTACCTTGGCTGTAGCTGGTTTCATGATGGAAGATTTGCAAATAACGCAGGAAGATAATCAGCTGGTCATTCGTGGCAGGCAGCTTGAAGATAATGAAGAGCGTGTATTTCTTTATCGAGGAATTGCGGCAAGGCAATTTCAAAGAGCTTTTATTTTGGCTGAGGGTATCAAGGTTGAACGAGCATGGCTGGATAATGGGTTGCTTCATATTGATATTATCCGTCCCAAACCGGAGACAAGAATTCGCCATATTGAAATAGTGCAAAATTCCAATGCAAGGCGTAAATCATATAATAAAGTTATGTCACAGAAAGTTGGCACATCAGATGCCTATCGCTCTGGTGCGATACGAAGTTTGCAACTTACAGAAAAAGAATGATATTATATTGAAAGATGCAGGATTATCTTGCCATCTGTTTTTAAAGGAGGTCTTGATCAATTATGAAGGATTTCGACATCAAGGAAAAATCTAAATTAATTGCGACCAAGGAAGGTAGTGACGTTGTTGATGTTCGTCATTTAACAGACAATCAGCTAAAAGCCTTGGGTGTGTCCCAATTGGCTTACGTAAAGGAAATCACGATCAATGGTGAACAGGCATTTGCCATTCATGCGGCTGATGGGACACCTATGGCAGTGACGGACAATGCCAAGACAGCATATGCTGCGATCTTGCAGCAGGAAATGATGCCTATCATGGTTCATTAATTGATAATAACAAGATAATATTCAATATAAAAAACAGGGATAACTCCCTGTTTTTTGTTCAAGATATCATTCCTGAATCCAGTAGAATTATCCTATCTTCATTTTGCTTATATATGACATTGATACGGTTATTATCCAGATTTTTAAACATCAATACCGGTCTTTCTGATAAATCTAGAACCATGATGGCATCTTGAAGCGATAATGTGTCTATATGAGTCGTTTTTTTATCAATGATTTTTGCATCTTTTTGAGATTCCAACGATGTTTCCAAGGGGATATCATTATCAATAATATATTGGTTACCTTCGAATAATTCATGAGCGGGAGGGGCATGATCTCTTTTTGTAATCAACCTTCCCTTATATTTTTTCAGTCTGTTATGTAAATGTTCAAGGGCAATATTAAATGATTCTTGTACATTATCTGCATTTGCCTCTCCACGTAATGAAAGGGATCGAGAAGCATGGATATGTATCTGACAACGATAATCGGATGGGGATTTGTTAAATGTTACTGAACAATCAACGATATTTTTAAAATATTTTTGCGTGATTTCTTGAAGATTTTGATTAATCTTGTTTCTAAACCAATCAGGAATATCAATTTTATTACCAAAGATGGAAATATCCATTACGGTTCTCCCTTAGTTATATTCCTTACTATTCTAGTATCTAATTTTTCAAAATTAAAGCTTTATCAACGCGTGGGTGGTAATTGTTCTATCATTTTGGTTAACGGTAAGATCTATAGTTAACTTTTAACCGTTAAGGTGAATTATAATGTGAATTTTTCCCCCAAATAAACTCTACGTACATCTTCATGAGCGACCACTTCTTCAGGACGTCCTTCCATAAGAAGCTGGCCACTGTTCATGATATATGCCCTATCAATAATTTCCAGGGTTTCTCTTACATTATGATCCGTAATTAACACACCAATTTCACGATCCTTGAGATGGGAAACAAGATCACGAATTTCTCCGACAGCAATTGGATCAATTCCAGCTAAAGGCTCATCCAGAAGAATGTAATTCGGATCGCTGGCAAGCGCTCGGGCGATTTCCAAACGGCGTCTTTCTCCACCAGATAGGGAAAGGGAGGGGGAATGTCGTAAATGTGAAATTCCGAATTCTGCCAATAATCCATCAAGCGTTTCATGTCTTTTATCGGCATTGGATTCAACAACTTCCAGAACTGCCATAATATTTTGTTCTACATTTAACCCTCTAAATATACTTGCCTCTTGAGGCAGATAACCAATGCCAAGTCTTGCTCGCCGATACATTGGCAATTTGGTAATATCTGTGTTATCAAGGCGAATTGATCCTGTATCTGGCTGAACTAACCCAACAATCATATAAAAACTTGTAGTCTTGCCAGCACCATTTGGGCCCAAAAGACCGACAGCTTCTCCTCGATGAACGCGTAATGACACGTTTTTGACAACCTGTCGTTTTTTATAGGTTTTTCCTATGTTGTCTGCAAATAGCCCTTCATTATCAGGTAAATTTTTGGTTGATGATGTATTATTGGAAGCAGATTCGGTTTCAGGCATGGAATTTGAAACTCACTTATAAAAATTAAAAACTATTTTTTATCGCTTGGTTGATTATTTTGATTTGCTTGGTTTGGAACGACCAGTCCCTGAACTCTTTGACCAGGCATTTCTGTCATGTGAGCAATACCGGTATGCATGTTGATAATGGCAGCATGACCATTTAGCTGGTTTTGGCCTCTTGTGATATGAACATTGCCCACGATGCGGGCGATTCCTGTATTGGGAACATAAACACCGCGGTCACCACGAACAGTTTCAGATTGGGTTCGCACGACAACGTTACCAAAAGCGTTGACTTTTTCCAACTTTCCGGATTTGGTAAGGTCATCAGATTTTTTATTGTCAGTCACGTTATTTTTTTGTTCAGGTTTTTTTTGATCATCAGGGCTGCTATAGCCAACCAGTACATCCGCATTGATTTGTCGACCATCCTTGATATTAATTACGGTTGCATCACCCCGACCAACTGACATTCTGGTTTGGGAGTGATATTCCATGGCATCTTTTGCGGTCATGACATTTTGAGGGGTGGTTAATTTCATATGTTTACCCGTTAAAACCAGGGTTGCCTGATCAATATCATAAACTGCTTTATCTCCCCAGGCCTGATCGGTATTCGTATAAATATGAACATGACCATAAGCGTACAGACGATATATTTCATTTGAACCTGAATCGCTTTGAGTTATATCACCGCTTTTTTGTTGAGGATTGGGGTTTTGGGAGGACTTTGGTTCTGTATCGCCAGCTTTTTTTCGATAATAGGCGATAAGTCTGTCTGCTGTGACCGTTACATTTTCACGAACTGCCTTGGCTTGATTATAGGCGGTCACTTTTTTGGCGTTTTGATCCCAGTCAAATCCTCCAAGAGCTGTAACCGTAATCTGTCCACCATGTGATAGATCTATACTTTGACCATGGACAGTATGGATGTTGAAAAAACTATAAAAGATACTTGAAATGGCAAAAGGTAATAAATTGCGTTTATTCATCAATTTTATTCCGATGATTTAGCTTGAGTAGGATTGGAGGAATTATTTTTTTTATCATCATTCAAGACCAATCGGCCTGGTCCCTTAAATTGGGCAATTCCGGTATGCAAGTCAAGGAAATAGGTTTGGGCATCCAAGATGCCAAAGGGTCCTTCAGCATGAATCCAGTTGTTGCCAGTCACAACAGAGGACTTTAAAGCAACGTCTGCCATATCGCTATACATGAAAACTCCATCATTTCGGTATAAAACAACATGTTTAATCAATCCTAAATCCTGTTCATGCTGTGTATAATTTCCCTTGTCCGCCGTGACCATCATCCAAACATTGTCCTGCAATAAAATATCAGCTTTTGGATTGCCTAGATGGATAAGATTGCTATTGTTAGATTTCTGAACAACTTTTTCAGATGTTATGGTATAGGGTCGATTATGTGTATCCAAGCCATGAAAAGTAGCGTCAATCATGGTTCCACTTTCAATCTTGATACGGGAAAGCTGTTTCATCACTTCCTTGTTGGTATGCAAAGCCCGATCAATCTCCGGCCAGACAGCAATGGAACTTAACAAAACAAGGGCTGTAATTGGTAGGCCCCATTTAACCCACTTCATAATGGTGTTCCGGCGTTCCATTTCTGCGGGTTTAGGAATATGCCGTCTTTCAATGATATTTTGTGATCTATGACTTAAATATTTCTCCTTGTCCTGAAAATCGGTTCTTTCAATTTTGTTTTTTGAACTAGATTCTTCATTCGGTTGACTGTTTGTTGACATATTCATGCAATGCCCGCTCGTAAAAGGTCATGAATGTGCAAAACCCCTATTGGATGATTTCTGGAATCCACGACAAATAAACAGGTAATGGGATGATTATCATTATTCATGAGTTTCAGCGCTTCAGCAGCCAGCATATCGGGTTTAATGGTAAGAGGCGAGGGATTCATGATTTCTTGAGTTGTCAATATTCTTATATCCTTGTTGAATGCTCGCCTTAGATCGCCATCTGTTATCAGCCCGATCAGCCTCCCATTTTCAGAAATAATACCAATGCAACCCAGGGCTTTTTGAGTCATTTCCATGATTGCATCGGTGATAGGCATCCTTGAATGCCCCAAGGGGATATCCTTGTCTGTGTGCATTAAATCTTCAACAATCTTAAGTCTGCTGCCCAATCTACCACCGGGATGATAAATACCGAAATCTGATGCGGTGAAGTGCCTCATTTTCAATAATGTTATTGCCAAGGCATCTCCTATTGCCAGTTGCATTAACGTGCTGGTCGTTGGTGCCAAACCCAGTGGGCATGCCTCCCTTGAATGGGGAAGTGAGAGAATTATGCTGGAATTTTTAGCTAAGGTCGATTGTGGATTGGTTGTTATGCTAATCAATGGGATGCTGAATCGTTTTGCATGAATAATTATATTGAATAATTCCTGGGTTTCACCAGAAGCGGATACAGCCAGAATGATGTCATCTTTTTGAATCATTCCCAGATCTCCATGAGAGGCCTCAGAAGGATGAACAAAGAGAGATGGTGTACCAGTGGAGGCCAGTGTTGATTGAATTTTTTTTGCAATATGCCCAGATTTGCCAATTCCGGTTAATACCACCCGACCATTAATTTCAGATATGAGATTGGCGGTTTCCAAGAAAGATTGAGTAAGTTCGGTTTTGTCTCGAAGTGCATTAATCAAATCCAGGATGCCATTAGATTCTATAGATAGAGCTTCAAGAGCTGTATCAATCTCTGATGAGGCAATTTTGGTCATTTCAATGCACTTGATTAAATTTAATTATTATTAAAACAGATATAATAATATATATAGAGTTTCAAAATGAAATGAAACTGTTAAATTCTTAACCGCGATGATCGAATATATCAGGATCTAGATATCCGAGCTGATCCAGGGTGGCTCTTGTTGGTAAAAATGAAAAACAGGCTTCTGCAATTTCCAAACGATTTTCCCTGATTAATAAAACTTTCAAGATTTCCCACAATTGATGAAGATAAAGAACATCTGCAGCTGCATAGGTCAATTGTTCAATGCTCAGGGTTGGTGAACCCCAATCTGAAGTTTGTTGCTGTTTACTTAATTCAATATCAAGTAATTCTCTGCATAGAACAGCCAGTCCGTGTTTATCCGTAAAGGTTCTGACCAATTTAGCTGCAATTTTTGTACAAATTACGGATTTCATACTTATTTGAAAGGTTTTTTGTAATATCCCGACATCAAATCGGGCAAAGTGCATTAATTTTGCAATGGAGGGATCAGTAAGTAATTTTTTTAGATTGGGGCAGGAATTGAACCCTTTACCACCAAGCCGTTCGGGTACAAACTGGACAATATGAACCTGTCCATCCCCTTTGCTTAACTGAATCAAACAAAGTCGGTCTCGATCATGATTTAATCCCATGGTCTCAGTGTCAATTGCGACTATTTTTCCAAGATCTAGCCCGGAAGGTATGTCATGCTGGTAAAGATGAATATGATCGGGAATTTGTTTATTGTTGTTTTTCATAATTTGTCCAAGTGTTTATTAAATTTTAGCAAGGAAAATGAATTTACTTATAATTTCACATTTCCAAGATCACATAAAATCTGCCAATGTTTTGAACTGATTGGCATTACTGATAATCTGGATTGTTTAATAAGTGCTATATCTTCTAGTTCAGGAATGGATTTGATTTTTTTTAGGGTAATGGGTACAGGTACCGAACATATTGTCTCTACATCAACACAAAACCATTTATGTTCTGTATCGGTCGGATCGGGATAGGCCTCTTTATCAATTCTGACAATACCAACAATTTCCTTACCTTCATTGGAATGGTAGAAAAAAGCTAGATCATTTTTTTTCATTAATTGTAGATTTTTTTTTGCCTGATGATTTCTCACCCCTGTCCAGGGTTCGATTTTGTTTCTCAATTGTTCCTGCCATGAAAAAGCAGAAGGTTCCGATTTAATTAACCAATAATTTGTCATATTTATAAAACATTTATTTTTTATACCTATTGTATTATTATCACATATTTTGAAAATTTGAATTAAAATTCAGTCAATCTCAAACGGATGAAATTTATTATAACTCTTTAAAAATATGTAAAAAACAATTTTACAATTTTTGATGTCCATTTATTCATTTGCAAACCATCATGATTTATTTGATTTCCGCCAGTTGCAATTATATCTGTATACTGATAATGATTCTCAATATCTCATGTTATTAATTATCATTATCAGTATTTTATTGGATGGATTTTTAAATTGTCAGGAATAAAAAGGACGCTTCAACCTGTATCATTGGCAGTAATGGTCGGATTATTAGGGAATACCGCCATCACCAAATCTGCAAATGCAGAAAAATCGAACAATGCTGTTGCATCATCAGCAAATAAAGTAAATCAACAAATAACAAAAGATCAAACAACAGATAACCAGTCAACAACGAATGAGCATATTCTTGTTCGTGGAAAAAAGAATGATAATATTCTGACGCAGAATACAGGTGTCAGTTTGATGCCACAGGATATCATGCATACCCCTCAGAATATCAATCTTGTTCCGGCCAAAATTATGGAAGAGCAAAATGTCAAATCTCTTGATGAAGCATTAAAAAATGTACCGGGGGTAACCTCTTCCGTTGGGGAAGGACGTGGCGGTATGTCCGGAAATCAGTTTCTCATCCGCGGTTTTCAGGCCCAGAATGATATTTATGAAGATGGCCTGAGAGATTTCGGTGTCTATAGCCGTGACAGTTTCAATTATGAAAATGTTGTGGTTATTAAGGGTCCATCTTCATCTGTATTTGGGAATGGAACTACGGGTGGTGCCATTAATGTTGTAACAAAAAAACCAATTTTGAAAGATCAATATAAAGCGGAATTTACTGGTGGAAACGGGGATTATTACCGTGGCACTTTTGATTTGAACAAGCAGATTAATGATAATATTGCTGTTCGTATGGAAGGTATGGCCAACAGCAATAATGTTGTGGGAAGAGATAATTTATATTCCCATCGTTGGGGTCTGGCGCCATCCATAGCTTTTGGTCTGGGAACAGATTTAAGTTATGTTTTGCAATTTGTACATCAACAGGATGATCGCATTCCCGATTATGGTGTTCCTGTAATTACAAAACCTGGTCATACAATTGGTAGACCTGCGACCGAATATGGAATAAGAAGGGGAAATTGGTATGGTAACAAAATGGATAAGGACCAAACCCAGGATAACCAGGTTACGGGACGTTTAACCTATAACATCACTCCTGATATTGTTATCCATAACGATACTCGATATGGTAATTATCAACGTCAGTTTTCTGTTACACGACCTAAATGTACGCCAGCAAATTGTAGTGACCCATATTTTGATGGTCGTCCTCAGGACGCTATTATTCAAACGGCAGGTCCAAGTCCATATGAACAGAGCACTTGGTCGTTCCAAAACGTTTTATCAACAATTGCCAATTTCAATACAAGTTTTATCAAACATCAATTAACGGCTGGTGTTGACATTGCCTATGCTCATGAAAGCCGTCATTACGGGCAATTTTCCGCATCCCTGCCAAACAACAATCTTGTTCATCCAACGGATGCGATTGATTATCCAATACATATCATGCCTGGTGATCCCAACAGTAAAGTAGGGGATCCATCCCGTAGATATGGGCATTCCCGTGATGTTGGTGTTTTCTTGTATGACCAGATATGGTTCACCAAAGCCTGGTCAATTAAGGGTGGTTTCCGTTATGACAACTGGGAAGCGTTTTATAATACCCAAGGGGGCAAATCATTTACAACGCACCGTATGTCGACGAACGATAATGTGTTCAATCCGACAGTAAGTTTGCTCTTCAATCCTGATGAAAATCAGGCCTACTATTTCACATGGTCATCCTCTACAACGCCATTGGGTATGTATTTGACGAATTCGTATGCACCGATGAAGGATGGTCAAAACGGAATGAAACCGGAAAAAAGCCATTTATATGAACTGGGTGGAAAATGGAGCCTTTTGAATCAGCGACTGGGACTGACAGCATCTTTGTTCCATCTTGAAAAAAGCAACCAGATGGTTAGTGATCCATTGTCAGGAGCGGTGACAAGTACGGGTGACAAAGGTTACAATCAGGGAATTGAATTGGGTATATCCGGTAATATCACGAATAATTGGAGCGTTTATGGTGCCTTTGCTGCATATCATAGCAAAGTTACAGGTTCTTTAACGCCTAATGTCAAGGGAAATCGCATGTTCTATGTTCCCTCTCATCAGGGAAATTTATGGACAACGTATAATATAATGCCCAATACACCATACAACCTGTTGATTGGTGGAGGTGTAACATGGCGTGGACCAGTTTATTTGAATAACAGAAACAATGCAAAAGTACCATCAAATGTAACGATTGATGCCATGCTTTCTCATAAATTCGACGATCATTGGAAAGTGTCGTTCAATATTTACAATCTGACCAACCGTTTGAACTATGACTCTTTATTCAGTAATCGTGTGACACCATCTAATGGTAGAGCATTCATGTTCAGTTTGAACATGTTAGAATAACTTCAAAATATAATTAGGTTAGTTTGATGATCATTCATATTCCTCAAGTTTTAAATAAAGAAGAGTTGGCTTACGTTCAGTCTGTTTATAGACGGGCACCTTTTGTAGATGGTAAGGTAACAGCAGGTGAACAATCTGCCCAGGTCAAGCGTAATATACAAATTGACCAGAAATCATCCGAAAGTAAAGAATTGGGAGAAATTATATTGAAAGCTCTGGGACGTAATCCGATTTTCAATTCAGCAGTTGTTCCTTATCGGGTTTGCCCGCCTTTATTCAACCGTTATGATGAAGGCATGGAGTTTCCCGATCATGTGGATAATGCGTTACGTCCAATTCATGAAGCCAATATGCGTATCAGAACGGATGTATCCTCGACTTTGTTTTTAAATAATCCTGAGGATTATGATGGTGGAGAGCTGATCATGCATGATCCAAGTGGTGAGCAATCAATCAAGCTTCCTGCTGGCGACATGATTGTTTACCCAACCTACAGCTTGCATTCTGTCAGTAAAATAACGCGTGGCAGTCGTTGGGCATCTTTTTTCTGGACCCAGTCAATGATTCGAGATTCTGACAAGAGGCGGGTTTTATTTGATCTGGATATGTCGATTATTAAGTTAAGAACCAGAATGGATGATAATGATCCTCAGATTTTAGAGTTGACAAATGTTTATCATAATTTGATGCGATTATGGTGTGAGCTATAGATTGAAATAATTTTTAAAAAAGCACTAAAAAATAAAGTGCTTTTTTTGATTCAAACCTAATGAAATAAAAACATATTTATTAAATATATTTTTATTTATTGACCTTTATAAATAAAAGAAAACCAATCTGAATGCCATAATGACTGTGCTTACTTGTTCGGTATAATATAAATCAATTATCCGTTGGGTATAGTTTCATTATTCCATAAGGATTCAAATGTTTGTCGTGGTTTGATAACAAATAATCTTTTATCCTTGATCATCAATTGTAAAGCTTGGGGACGGGCATTATAAGAGGAACTCATGACATGTCCATAGGCACCGGCATCCAGAATGGCAATTTCATCATTTTCCCTTAATTGGGGAAGTAATCGTTGGCGAGCAAAAATATCACTGGATTCGCATATTGGACCGTCAATATTCTGTTTTTCCAAGGGACGCTTATATATTTCAGCCTGTATAGGTAAGATACCGTGCCACGCATCGTACATTGCTGGACGCAAAAGGTCGTTCATGGCAGCATCAAGAATAATGAAAGGGGATGCATCTGGTCCATTGTTTTTTCTTCTGACTACTTTGCTGATCAGGATGCCTGCCGGACCAACCAGCCAGCGGCCAGGTTCAATGCAAATACGGATATTAAGGGAAGAGAAAATTTCTTGCATTAAATTAGCTAGAGCATATGGGTCGGACTCTTTTTCGTCATAGTAAGAAATGCCAAAACCACCTCCACAGTCTAGAACAGAGACTTCTAATCTTTCTTTACGTGCTTGTTTAACAAGTTTCGCCATTTTTAAAAAAGCTTTTTTATAGGGCTCTACAGATGAAATCTGACTACCAATATGGACATCAAATCCCAATGGGAGAATATTATTCAGTTGGCTTGCTTCTTTGTAAACCTGAAGAGCTTGCTCATAAGCGATACCAAATTTGTTTTCCGCCAAACCTGTAGTAATTTTATGATGCGTTCTGGCATCGACATCAGGATTGATTCTTAAACAAATTGCGGCTTTTTTTCCTGTATCCATTGCTATTTTAGAAATAAGATGAAGCTCTTCACGGCTCTCAACATTGATTTGGCCTATTTCTAATTGAATGGCGGCTTTTAATTCTTCCTCTGTTTTTCCTACTCCTGAAAAACAAATTTTTCGTGGGTTGATATTGACTTTTAGTGCTCTCTTTAATTCACCCAGACTGACAATGTCAACTCCCGCTCCTTCTTTTGCCAAAAGATCAAGTATGGCCAGATGATCATTTGCTTTCACAGCATAATGAATAGAAATGTCCATTTTGTTTTGCAGAAATGCTTTAGAAAGTTTTTGAAAACGTGATGTTAATATATCTGCATTGATTACCCATACCGGACTACCATAATGATCAGTAAGAGATTGAAGTGAAACTTTACCAAAACAGAGTCCTTTCTTTTCATCAATAATAAAGTCTGGATGCGTTTGTAAAAGGGTTTGATAATTTGTTTCAGGTTCGGTTTTAGAAGATGACATTAATCAAAAAGCCTTTAGTCGGAAAAAATAATATTATACTAATTTTATAACAATCTATAAAAAAACAGTAGGATAGAATAATATTATTATTCTTTATTAAGGAAAAAATAAATAGCGATAAGGGATGGAAAATTGAATATTTTTATCAGAATATTTGCATGTACGATATTTATATTGATTTCAACCTTATCCTATTCTGTTCCCGCAAAAGATTTGCCAGGTATTAGTCAAAAAAACAATCATCGACAATTGGTAAATGCTGCAGAGAAACCTTGGCAAATTTTGGGACGTGTACAAACAGAGCTTGGTACGCATTGTACGGGATTTCTTGTCAGTTCAAGATTGGTGATAACTGCAGCTCATTGTTTATGGATTAGAAAAACCAATCATTTTGTCAATCCACATTCTGTTCATTTTCTTCTGGGATACCAGCGACAAACTTACCGATCAGCTTATAATGTCCTTAATATTATTAAATCAGAAAATTATAAGAGAGAGGGTTCGGAAAAAGCCACATTGGACAATATTCACCATGACTGGGCTTATCTTGTGCTTAATGATAAAAAAACAAATCAAGAGGATTTTTTCGGTTTTAATAAAGATCAACCTTATATCGGTATGAATATATATCTGGCTGGTTATGATCAGGACCGTCAGGAAGTTTTATATGCTGATCAAGAATGTCATGTAACCGATATATTAAAAAATAATGGGGGTAAAACTATTCTTGCGCATGACTGTCAAGCCACATATGGAAGTAGTGGTGCCCCTTTGTTTACAGTAAATAAAAATAAGGAATGGGTTATAACGGCCATTCAGATTGCCGCTTATTCAGACCGCCCTGGTGGTATGGCCGTGTTGCTCACCACCCCACCCAGGGATTAATGGATTAGTCTTGAGGTGGATAGGCTCGGGGATAAATTACTTTTTCGGGGGGACCAACCGGTTTAGGAGATGCTTTTTTGCCACATCCAGACAGGGTGATTGTGAGGATTGCAAGACTACCAAGAGCGAAAAAAAGAGAAAAAAAACGTTTCATGATATATCCTTTAATTTATCGATCCATATTTTTGCAGATTTTCTTACATTTTTGGGAGCGGTGCCACCTTCACTGGTTCGAGAGGCAAGTGAGGACTGAACTCCTAAAACTGAATATATATCATTGTTAATCAAAGGTTCGATTTCCTGCATTTTTTGTAAGGGCACATTCTCAAGAGCAAGATTATGTGTTTCGGCATAGCTGACAATTTTTCCTGTAACATGATGAGCTGTTCTGAAGGGTAATTTTAATTCTTTAACCAGCCAGTCTGCGAGATCTGTGGCTGTAGAGAAACCGGACCCCGCCCAATAGGCCATATTGTCTTGATTGGCCTTTAAATCTGCAATCATTCCTGAGCAAGCGGCTAAACACAGAATAATAGTTTCGGTTGCAGCAAAAACCTGTTCCTTGTCTTCTTGCATATCTTTAGCATATGCGAGAGGAAGACCTTTCATAACGGTTAAAAGTCCTGTAAGTGCCCCTGAAATTCGTCCAACTTTGGCCCGAACCAGTTCGGCAGCATCTGGATTTCGTTTTTGTGGCATGATGGATGAACCTGTAGTATAGGCATCTGAAAGCTGGATAAAAGAAAAAGGAGGTGAACACCAAATTACAATTTCTTCCGCCATGCGTGAAAGATGAATCGACATGATGGAAAGAGCGGAAAGATATTCCAGGGCAAAATCACGATCAGAGACCGCGTCAAGTGAATTTGCCATGGGACGGTCAAATCTCAATAATTTAGAAGTCAATTGGCGGTCAATTGGGAATGAGGTGCCAGCTAAAGCCGCCGCACCCAAGGGATTTTCATTTAGTCGTTTGCGTGTATCTATCAATCGTCCCCGATCCCGATTCAACATTTCTGTATAAGCCAGTAAATGATGACCGAACGTTACCGGTTGGGCAGATTGCAAATGAGTGAAACCGGGCATAGCTGTTTCCGCATATTCCAGAGCTCGGGAAGCAAGGGTCAGCATCAGATGATTTATCATTAGAATTAATTCATCGATATTTTGTCTGATCCATAAACGAAAATCTGTCGCAACTTGGTCATTTCTTGAACGTGCTGTGTGAAGCCTTTTTCCCGCCTCACCGATACGTTCTGCCAAACGGACTTCGATATTCATATGAATATCCTCAAGGGCTCTGCTAAATTCGAATTGACCAGATTGAATTTCTCGCTCAATTTCCCTAAGGCCTTGATGAATACTGTTTTTATCCGTTTCGGAAATTATTTTCTGTTTGGCCAGCATTTCTGCATGAGCTATTGACCCTTGTATATCCTGTTTCCATAAGTTTTTATCAAAGCCGATAGAGGCATTTATTTGCTCCATAATGGCTGAAGGTCCAGAGGTGAAACGTCCTCCCCACTGTTTGTTGGCAGTTTTTTGGTTCAAGAATTCAATCTCCTAATTTGTTGGTATTTAATCTTACGTAATTAATATTTGAACTGTATTAATGAAGAACTTATCCTATTCGAACATAAAGAATCAATATTTTGAGAATTGAGGATGTTTTCAATATGAAAATGCACAGTTTTATGAAAGAAAAACAAGATAATATAAAGTCTGATTCACAATATTTAACTTTGTTATCCCAATGGATAAAATTTGAACAACATAATGAAAATTGGCAAGAAAATGTTCTAACAAAACTTGGATCTTTTCCGCATCTTTTTACCTATGACAAAAATCAGTTAATTGAGGAATTCAATTTATCTGAAAAGGATATAGCGTTTATTTCCCTTATTTATGCAGCAAGCATACGTATTTTGAAATCAGAAATTTATAATAAAAACATTCTACAGTTTAAAAAATATTTAACCGATTATCTAATTGCTTTCTTATCAAGAGAAACGATTGAACATTTCTATATTATTCTTCTCGATAGGAATGCCCATATCATTTCAATCAGTCATCAAGCTTCAGGAACCGTGAGTACCACATCCATCCATATCCGTGAAATAGCGAAATGTGCTCTTAAATTCGATGTTGAATCCTTGATTCTGGTACATAATCATCCCAGTGGAATAGCGTTACCTTCGGAAGCGGATAAAAAGTTAACATATATATTAGTTGAAGCCTTGGAAGCAGTTAATATTGATATCGCCGATCATATAATAATCGGGAATGGTATCTATTTTTCTTTTGTGGAAAGTGGATTGCTTAATCCCCAGAACAAAGAAATGATAATGCCGCTTTAATTCCGAATTCTCCGGGTAAACCATTATATGGAAAATTTATATTGACATGTCCCATTTTTCGACCCGGTTTTGCTTCCTTTTTTCCGTATAAATGTCCTATCATTCGATCATTTTCTAAAATTTTTGGCCAATATTCCAGTGTTTGGGGGCCTATAAGATTTTTCATGATGGTATCCGAATGTCGAGCTATAGGCGGTAAGGGAAGATTTGCGACAGCACGAATATGCATTTCAAATTGGTCAAAGGGACAGGCATTCATTGTCCAATGTCCTGAATTGTGAGGACGGGGTGCTATTTCATTGACAAGAATATTATCCTGATCATCAATGAACATTTCAACTCCCAAGATACCAACAAGTTTGAGAGCCTGAGCTATCTTAACTGCGATCTCTTTGGCTTTATTTTGCAATGCTGAGGTAATTCGGGCTGGTGCGATACTGAGGTCAAGAATTCCATTTTTATGTCGGTTTTCAGTAACATCGAATGTTTGTAATTCATCATGTTCATTCTGAACAACCATCACGCTAATTTCTTTATAAAAGTTTACTTTTTTTTCAGCAATTAGAGGATGAGGATTCAAATTTTTAAAGGATTTTTTGAATTCTTCGTCGGTACGGATAACGGCCTGACCTTTACCATCATATCCCAATCTAGTGGTTTTAAGGATAAAAGGAAATCCCAGTTTTTCTGCCGCATTTATGCCATCTTCTAACTGAAAAATAGAAATCCATTGAGTGGTTGGAATATCATGTTGATTTAAAAAGTCTTTTTCAAGAAACCTGTCTTGGCTGATTTTTAAGACATTGCTGGAAGGATGAACAGGTCGTACAGTGGCAAGATATTCTATTCCTTTTATATTTATATTTTCAAATTCAAATGTTATTACATCAACCTGTTTTGCAAATTGTTTTAAAATTGATTGATCATGATAAGATCCAACCGTAATGCCAGAAGCCACTTGAGCGGCAGGGGCATCCATAATGTCAGATAAAATATGTGTTCTAAATCCAAGACGTGCCGCCGCTACAGCAGACATTCTGCCTAATTGTCCGCCTCCAACGATTCCTATGGTTGAATTAGGTAAGAGCATAAGTTCCTCTTATTAATAATGTATAATTAAAGTGGAGAAATGGCGACAGAATCTGTTTGTGCTTTGCGCCAGAAAACTAAGCGTTGGGCGATTGACTGATCAGCGATGGATAGGATAGATATTGCCAAAAGTGCCGCATTAATGGCCCCAGCTTTTCCGATGGCCAGGGTGCCAACCGGAATACCTGCAGGCATTTGCACAATTGATAACAAACTGTCCTTGCCGTTTAGGGCATGGGTTTGCATTGGTACACCAAGAACTGGCAAATGTGTCCAGGCGGCAACCATACCGGGAAGATGTGCAGCGCCACCTGCGCCTGCAATAATAACCCTGATTCCCCGTTCAACAGCGGATGTTGCATATTCCCTTAATCGATCGGGTGTGCGATGAGCCGATACAATTTTTACTTCATGTGATATATCAAGTTTTTTTAATATATCAGCACTGTGACTCATAATATCCCAGTCCGACTGGCTGCCCATAATAACACCAACAGCAAGGGAGATATTTGATGAAGAGGGATGGGATAATGGCATAATTAATTTAGATCGTCGGATTGATTGTTTTTTTCAGAATAATTGGAAAATATATGATTGATATCTAGCTCTTCTTTCTTTGTTTCTGAGGGGTTAAGGGAAGAGGTATCCGTCTCATCCTTCTCAACACGTCTGTTCGCTTCGGCAACAGCACTGTTTAAATCCATTTGACTGCATAATCCCAGTATGATTGGATCACGTGGTTTAATATTGGCGGAATTCCAATGCTGTTTATCTCTTACCTTGGCAATTGTATCTTTAGTTGTCCCCAAAAGCTTGGCAATTTGCTGATCTAGCAATTGGGGATAGTTTCTTAACAGGAAGGCAATTGCATCAGGACGATCATTTCTCTTTGAAATGGGAGTATATCTTGCGCCTTTTGATCGCTTGACGATTTGCATGCGATTTGCTGATAATTTTAACTTTCGATCTGGATCAGCCTCACAGCGATTAATCTCTTCCTGGGTTAACTGGCCATTAGCAACAGGATCATAGCCAATGATACTTTGAGCTACCTCGCCATCGGCAATTGCCTGGACTTCCAAAGGATGCATGCCACAAAATTCTGCAATTTGATTAAAGGTTAAAGCAGTTTTTTCAATAAGCCATACTGCGGTAGCCTTAGGCATAAGAGGTAAGGTCATGACAATCCTGTATGATAAAAATAGAGTAGAATATTATTAAAAACTTAAAACTGTAAATTTTAAGTTAAAACAATATAGACTATTTTAAAAGCTGTAATTTAGTAATTTTATTTGATTGAGATAAGGGTGATGAAGTCACCCTTACATCAATAAGGTTAATAAAATAATCTAATTATTTAAACCTTTTTTTGTCCGATACCAGCAAAACGCTTGTTAAATTTCGCAACTTGACCTCGTGTATCATTGATACGCTGAACTCCGGTCCATGCAGGATGAGATTTAGGATCTACGTCAAGACGCAATGTATCGCCATTAGAGCCATAACAGGAACGGGTTTTGAATTCAGTACCGTCTGTCATGACGACTGTAATTTCGTGATAATCTGGATGGATATCGTTTTTCATGATTTTCTCTTAACAGATTGTAAAAAAAACTCCGTTAACAGACGGAGAAAGAAAATGTATTTATAGTCATTTTACTGCTCGAAATCAATCTCTTCTTTGTTATTTTTTACTGTTTGACATTTTTTTCTTATTTAAAATTCTTTTTTCAAATATAATTGATGCGTAACTATTTTTTAGAGCAATTGAATGGAAATGAAAATGAGTAATGAAAATATGGCTAAAAAAAGTAGGAGCATTAAATGGATTCATGAATTTGAATCCTTTATCATGCGGGGTAATGTTGTTGATCTAGCTGTGGGTATTATCGTTGGTGCAGCTTTTACAAGTGTAGTTAAAAGTTTGGTGAATGATATTTTCAATCCCATCATTGGTTTGTTTCTAGGTGGTGTCGATTTCAGTAATTTATTTATCACCTTAAAGGGACCTCATGTTAAAACACTGGCCGAGGCACAAAGAATAGGTGCGGTAACTTTAAACTTTGGAGTTTTTCTCAACACGATTATTCAGTTTCTAATTATCGGATTTGTTGTTTTCCTGATTGTCAGAGGGTTGAATGATATCTATAATCGTATCAAGACGCAGCAAGAAGTTAAAGCCGCACAACCAACAAAACAGGAAGTTTTACTGCAGGAAATAAGAGACATTCTTGCAAACAGAAAACAATCCTAGATCAATTTTTGATAAATTGATTACAAGTCTATGGGAACAAAGAAGTTTTAAATGTTTAAGCGATATGTTTTATTAGGATTAACCCTTTTTTTGTTTCCCTTGAGTGCCTGTCAATCACAAGAGAATTCATTAAAGTCATCTGAACACTTAACCCCACATTCCATTGCCTACAATTACATATTTACTCATGGTATGTGTATTGGTTATCTAGGTAGTTTATCTTCTGTTTCATTGACTGATTTCCAGGATATTTTTTTTAAGGATCAAAATGCAAAACATTACGTTATGATGGCATTATCGAAACCGAATAATCATAATTTGAAAAATGCAAAAAATTCTGTGGAAATACTGATACAGTCTTTGAATAAAAATAATATTCGTTAAAAATTGAGCAGTTCTTTTAAACTGCTCATGAAATAATTCTAGGATGATCTTTTGGTTTTTCTTCTCAAGCTTCCCTCTTCCATAAATAGAAGCAGGGGAGCGGCAATGAAGATGGAGGAAGACGTTCCCACAACAATACCAAATAACATTACCCACGCAAAACCGGAAAGAGATGCACCACCGAACAGAGCAAGAGGTAAGGCGGCTAAAAACACGGTAAACGAAGTGGCAAGGGTTCTGCTTAACGTTTCATTAATTGATAGGTCAAGCAATTCTTGAAATGGCATGGAATGATATTTTCTTAGATTTTCCCTTACTCGATCATATACGACAACTTTATCGTTTGTTGAATAGCCTAGAATTGTCAAGATGGCAGCCACCATGACCAGATCGAATTCAAAATGTGTGATTACAAGAAATCCGATTGTTTTTGTTAAATCAAGAAGCAAGGTTATAATGGCGCTAAGTGCAAATTCCCATTCAAATCGAAACCAGATATAAATCATAATCATAAAAAGACTGATTCCAAGTGCCAAAAGCCCATTTCTGAATAATTCAGAGGAAACAGAGGCACCAACAGCATCGGCTCGTATAATTTTTGTACCAGTTTCATAATTTGTAACGGCTGATCTGACTTTGCTGATCAATATCTGGGTTGCATCGCCATTATTTTCTTTGGGTGCGTCAAGCCGGATCAGGACATTATTTTTCCCACCAAATTGTTGTAATCCAGCTGCTGTAATGTCGGCATCAGATAAAAATTTGCGCAATTTGCTAAAATCAGCAGGTTCAGGAGTTTGCGCTTCAACCACAATACCGCCACGGAAATCCAGTCCCAATGTCAAGCCGGGATGAAAGAAAAGAATAATTGATGCAATAGATAAAACCGCTGATGTTATCAGGCCGGCAAAGCGTCCACGCATAAAATGAATTTTTGTGCCATGTGGGACGAGATGTAATAAAGGACGACCAAGCATATTCTTTCTTTCAAATCGGAAGTTCTTTAGGGCGGGTGACAGCATACCAGCGAATTGTCAGCATCCAGGAGAGGCATAAGGTGGTGAAAAGGGTCGTAACAATACCAATGGTGATAGTCAATGCAAATCCCTTGACCGCACCCGTTCCAAATATGAATAACATGACGTGTGCAATGAAAGCGGTGACGTTACTGTCGATGATTGTATTGAGAGCACGATCAAATCCAGTTTGTAAAGCGTTAAGGGGCGTACGGCCATTACGTGTTTCTTCGCGAATGCGTTCATTGATAAGAATATTTGCGTCAACTGCCATTCCAAGGGTTAGAAGCATTCCCGCCATACCTGGCAAGGTTAGTGTCGCTTCGAAAAGAGATAAAATGGCACTCATCAATACGAGATTTGCAAATAAAGCGATGTTCGCATAGAGACCAAAACGACCATAAAATAGAAGCATAAAAATAATCACAAGGACAAAACCGCTTACCAGACTCAATCCTCCAGCCCTGATAGCATCAGCCCCCAGTGATGGACCAATTGAACGTTCTTCCATCACTTTTAGCGGAGCAGGCAAGGCACCTGCTCGTAAAAGTAAGGCAAGATCAGTGGCTTTTTGCGCATCAAATCCGCCTGTAATTTGACCATTCCCGCCTGTGATTGGAGTCCGAATGACAGGTGCCTCTATAACCTTATTATCCAACACTATAGCGAAACGTTTGTTGATATTGACACGGGTAACATTTGCGAAAGATTGTGCGCCTGCATTGTCAAAACTGAAATTTACTGCATATTCGCCACTTTGCTGATCAAATCCAGCACTTGCTCCTGTTAGGTCGGCACCGTCAACTTCAATATGATCACGTATTGGTAATTTTTCATTTTCATTTCCAGCTATTGGGAGAAATGTTACACCAGGTGGAGGTAGGTTTGGGTTTGCATTTTCATCCAATAAGTGAAATGTCATTTTAGCTGTTGTACCAAGTAATTGCTTAATCCGGTTCGGATCACTGACGCCCGGTAGCTGAACAATGATTCTGTCTGTACCCTGACGGGTTATGGATGGATCGACAGCACCTGTTGCATCGATACGTTTGCGAACAATTTCAATGGATTGAGTTACCGCCTCGCTTGCGCGGTGCTGCATTGCATCAGTTGAAAGTTCCATTCTAATTTGATCATTGTTATTACTAACCTCAAATTCATTGGGAACCGCTTTTGGCATTGATCTCAATGCAGATAAAACACCCTCTTTTTCACTTGGATCACGCAAATTAAAAACAATGGTATGATCTTTGGGAACCATATGTAAATTGCGATAACCTAGATTTTTGGAAATAAGGGTTTGCCGAACATTGTCATTCAACGTCTGTAAACGGTTTTTGCTGATGGTCTCCACATCCACCTGCATCAGTAAATAGGATCCTCCTTTTAAATCAAGGCCAAGATGGATCTGATGCCAAGGTATCTTAAAAGATGGATGTTTAACAAAATTGGGTAAACATAATAATAGCCCCATGAAACAAGTGGCGAAAACCAGGGCAAGTTTTGTTCGACTGTAATACATCATCGCAGTAACGACTAAATCCTTTTTGTCCCGATGGACTGAAAATGGTTAAAGGGAACGTTTAACAACAGGGTCGTTGTCATGTTATTCGATGCAATATGTTTTGGTTATAATACTATTATATGGCAAGGTATATATAGCATTATAAATAAAAACAATGTTTAAATACGTTTAAGAATATTTTATTTTCTATCCAAATTTAAGAAAAATTGTAAGTTTAAATTTAATATAAAGCGAGAAAACAAATGGCAGAACAGTCGATTTTGCGTGTGGGTATTGCTGGGGCGGGATATTTTGGTCGTTTTCATGCTTTAAAATCTTTTAAAGCAGAGCGTGAAAATCTGATCGGTATCTATGATCCAGTAATTGGCAATGCAATAAAAGTTGGAAAAGAAGCCGGTAATGTTCCCTATATGCCACTTGACCAGCTGTTACAATCTTGTGATGCCTTGATTATTGCCGCACCTGCCGAATTTCATTATGAATTGGCCCTTGTGGCCCTTGAAAAAGGTAGGCATGTTCTAATAGAAAAACCGATTGCCTCAACGCTTGATCAGGCTGATCATCTCATTGATCTGGCAAATAGTCGTGGACTTGTCTTGCAAGTTGGACATCTTTTACGTTATTCAGCGGAACAGAAAGTTATACATGAACGTATAAAGAAGCCTTTATATATTGAAACCATGCGAATTGCACCTTTCAAGCCGAGAGGGGTTGATGTTTCTGTTATTCTTGATCTAATGATCCATGATCTCGATCTTGTTCTTGCTATCGTACCATCTCATATACGAAAAGTGGATGCGTTGGGTGCATCCGTGACATCAGAATTCGAAGACATAGCAAATGCTCGGGTTACTTTTGAAAATGGATGCGTTGCGACCATTGCAGCCAGTCGTATTTCCTTAAAAACTGAGCGTAAAATGCGAATTTTTTCCGAAGAAGGGTATTTATCGGCTGATTTTATGGAAAATCAATTGGTCATGATTGGAAAAGAAAAGGGTATGCCTTTACCTGGTACCAATGGATTTAGAAGAGAAGTGGTGAAATGGAAAGATCATGATAATATCGAGGCTGAGCATCATGCTTTTGTAAAATCCTGTCTTGATGGAATACCAGTTCTCGTGGATGGGGTTGCGGGGCGAAGGGCTTTGAATGCAGCATTGACGGTGATCAAAAGTATAAAAGAATCAAGAGAGCGAATGCAGGTTTCTGGATTATTGAATTCTAAAACAAATAGCTTTTAATATTAATATATATATTTAATTTGATAATTATAGGCAATTTATCAATTTTTTAATGATGACAATGAAAAATTAGCAGGAGAATCCATTAAATCAAGTTATCGAAAATATTTTTATTTCGATAACTTGATTTAATGTAAAAAATTATTGAAGCGCCTTTTTTATTTGTAATGCTAGCGCAGGATTCCACATTGCGCCGGTTGCACTCATGACAGCATCAGCACCCAGGGAAAGATATGTTCGATAATGTTCAGGACTATTGACTCCCCCAACACCTATAATGACAAATTTTTCATTATGATTGGCTCTCCATTCATATAGCCGGGAAACCATTTCTTCACCGGCCCAACGAATTGCATCACCACAAACTCCTCCTGTTGGACGGTCCTCTCCCAAAGCCTGTTTACCTTGAGAGGTCACAGGTCTTGCCGAAAGGGTGTTGATTGCGCAGAAGCCGTCAACGATAGGAGCCAATCTTTCAAGAAAAGAATAAAGAAGTTTGTTATCTTTAAAATAAGCCAATTTAAGCATCAATGGTTTATCTGGTACGGCATTCTTGATCGCGTGGGCAATTCGTTCAACCTTATCAATATCAAAACATAAAAGGTTATTTACCCTTTCATTGGGACAGCTCAAATTTGCCTCTAGAAGGGGAACACCTGTCTCATCGACCAAACGGGCCGCTTCTGCATAATTTTCCTCGATATGATTGGTAACACCCAATGTGCCCTGGAAACTGCCGATTACAACCTGTCCCGGTTTTGCATAATTAACTGCGTCCTCCATGTCAGGTTGCCATATATCTGGATCAAAAGAGGGGACACCAAAAGAGTTTGTTATGGATAAAGGCAAATCATAATTTTGATCAGCTAATACTGTATCAACATTTTCTGAAAGTCTATGTTCCGGATGGACAGCTAAGACATTGGGAAGGGGATGGCATTTATATTTTTTTGTTCTGACCGTCTTATAGACGCACAAATCATATCCCCAGTCCAGTGCCGCCTTTACATATTTGCCATTGAGTAAAGGTCCGGCGGGAATACCGAATGGTAGATTAATCTTATTTCCCAGAAAATGAACAGAAGGTTGGTTTACAATAGAAATTTCCGGTTTTTGTGTAAAATCTCCAAAAGGGCCTTTCTGGTAGTTTTCCTCATAACTTAACATTGGATTGTAAAATGGATGGTTATGATATTCCATGAACAGGGTTCCTCCTTATGATTATACGTGATTTTCAAATTGTTGATATTTAAAGCCGGAAGTTGCTTGATATTTCATGTCATTCCTATAACATATTACAAAATATATGGCAGTCATGACAGACAATTCAATCAGGTAAAACAAATAATTTAAAATTACAGGATTTACTGATTAGATGAATTACTTAATTCATCATTTGACTTCAAATTCTCCTGCAAGATTTCCAATTCAAGCCATCTTTCCTCAAGTTTTTCTTGTTCTTTTTGTTTATCCAGTAATTGCCGTGTGAATTTTTCAAATAAATCAGGGTCTTCCTGATATAATCCTGGATCATTGAGAAGTTGATTCAGCTGCATTATAGAGATTTGAAGTTTCTGAAGCTTTTCTGGTAAATGATCCAGTTCATACTGGTCTTTGTATGAAAGTTTTTTAGGTTTTGGTTTAATGGGTATTTTTGAATATGTTGATTTTTGCGATTTATTTTGTGTTTTCCTGATAAGATTTTCCTGTTTATATTCACGAAGTGCCATCATGTCAGAATATCCACCGGCATATTCTGTCCAGATACCATCACCTTCAGCTACAAGAACTGAAGTGGCAATTCGATCAAGAAAATCTCGATCATGACTGACCAGAATAAGGGTCCCTTTATAAGTGGACAACACTTCCTGTAACAAATCAAGCGTTTCCAAATCAAAATCATTCGTAGGTTCATCCAGAATCATCAGGTTTGAAGGTTGGCTCAAAGCACAAGCAAGCAATAATCGAGCTTTTTCTCCACCAGATAAAACCTTTACGGGTGTTTTTGCTTGTTCTGGTTGAAAAAGATACTGTTTCATATATCCGATAACGTGTTTTTTTTCCCCTCCGACATCTACATAATCTCCACGTCCACGTGTCAGCGTTTCTGCCAATGTTTTTTCAGGATCAAGAATCTGTCTGTGTTGATCTAGATAATTGATCTCAAGTTTGCTTCCAAGTTTGATTTCTCCCTGATCAGGCTGTTCCTGCTCTGTCAATAATTTCAGCAACGTACTTTTGCCGGCACCATTTGGACCAATAATGCCAAGCCGATCTCCACGTACAATACGTAAATTTAAATTATTTATGATTGTTCTTGAATTATAGGATTTGGTTATGTTTTTTGCATCTATGACAATTTTACCGGAATTTTCTGCATCACTTGATTGTAGGGTGTCCAAGGAAGGATTCTGTATATGGTTTTTTCTTTTTAGACGAAGTTCTGAAAGTTCCGCCATTCGTCTAACATTACGTTTGCGTCGGGCGGTAACGCCGTAACGCACCCAATCCTCCTCTCTTGCAATTTGACGATTTAACTTATGATACTCCAGCGCTTCCTGTTCGAAAAAATTCTCCCTCCATAATTCAAATTCGGAAAATCTCATGGAAAGTTGCCTTGCCTGTCCTCTATCCAGCCAGATAATGCCTTTTGCCATATTATCCAGAAATCGACGGTCATGGCTGATCACTAAAACCGCAGAAGATAAAGATTTTAATTCAGATTCCAGCCATTCTATTGTTGGAAGATCCAAATGATTTGTGGGTTCATCCAACAGTAATAGATCTGGTCTTGGAGCTAAAACCTTGGCCAGTGCACAGCGTCTTGTTTCACCCCCTGATAGATGTGCAGGATTTTCATTACCAGTTAATCCCAGTGCCTCAAGCAGAATTCGCCCACGAAAATGATCATCCGGACTGGGTAATTCTGAACAAACATAATCAATGGTTTTTGTGAAATAAGAAAGATCAGGTTCTTGGGATAGGCATTGAATGTTAGTGCCAGGCTGTATAAAAAGATTTCCTGAATCTCTATTTTTCAATCCTATTATAATTTTGAATAAGGTGGATTTCCCTGATCCATTTCTACCGACCAGACATAATTTTTCATTATTTGCAATATTGAAATTCAGGTCGGTAAAAAGGGGGTGACCTCCAAAACTGTAAGAGAGATTTTGTATAAGCAAAAGTGGAGATGACATATAATGAGATAATGTGGTTAACAGAGTGTTTGCTATATAAGAAAATTTGTATATTAGAACATATTTATTAAATATGAAGATGTAAATATTTTTATTAAATAGACAAAATTTTGAAAATAAATTGATTTTGTTTTTAAAAATTTGGGAATAAATAAAATTACTGAAATTTTGAATAATCTGATAATTTTTTTATTTTACTTTTTAAATTGTAAATTACCCAGATTGAATTGCCAATGCATCTTTTTATCGTGATAAAGAGTGGATTATATGCCTGATAAAAAAACAAAAATTAAAAACTGGACAAGATTACAAACGAAAATTGGCAAAAAGGCAATTTTCCCTCTTGTAATTTTAGGATTGCTTTCAAGCTTGATTGCTGTCGGTATGGCATGGGTGATTGCTGAAATTATCGGAAAAATCTTGGTTCCATCCATACCAATACAATTTCCAATTTCAATACTGATATTATTTTATCTGTTACTATCGCTTCTCAAAGGATGCGTATTTTTTTTGGAAGGTGACTTTACGATCAAAATCGGTCTTAAAGCACGGCATCGCCTACGTAATTTGATTATCAATCATATTATGCAAATCGGTCCTTCGATATTAAGGCGACAATCAAGTGGCGCTTTGACAGCATTGGCGGTTGATCAGGTTGAATCTTTGGATGGTTATTTTTCACGATGGTTGCCGGCATCGGTTTTATGGATTGCCTCACCACTACTTATTCTTTTTTTTGTGTATTTGGTTCAACCATGGTCAGCGTTGATTATGGGTTTATGTGGTTTGATGGTTCCTATTGCACAGGCAATTTTTGGAATTGGAGCAGCCATGGCTGCAAGAAAGCAATTTTTGGCAATGACCCGTTTGCAGGCTCAATTTCTTGATAGAGTAAGAGGGATTGCAACGATTGTATTGGCTGGTCGATCAGATGACATGGCCAATAGACTTGCATTATCAGCAGATGAATTGCGTAAGAGAACGATGAAAATATTACGGGTTGCATTCTTGTCGTCTGCCTCTATTGATTGTGCGATGATTATCGCGATTATTCTGGTAGTGTTGATGGATGGAAGTCAATTTGTCCAAATTCATTCAATACAATCTATTCCTGTCACGCATATTCTCTTTACTTTATTGATTATTCCGGATTTTTTTGGTCCTCTACGCAGTTTGGCTCTGGCCTATCAGGACAGGGCACGACTTGGCGGAACGGCTGCATCTATCGTTGAATTGCCTGTCAAAAATGAATTTTCAACCAATGTAAAGGATATTCCTTTCAATGATAAAGTGGAAATAAGCTTTAAAAATGTTTCCTATCATTGGGACGCTCAAAGAGGTCGTATATTACATTCCCTGAATTTCGACATCAAGGCAGGGGAAAGAGCTTTATTGATAGGTCAGTCTGGTGCAGGAAAATCAACCATTATCGAAATGATTCTCGGATTTATAAAGCCGAATGAGGGGCAGGTTTTGGTAAATGGATTGGATATTACCGAATATTCGGCTGCTTCATTGTCAAAATTAATGGCATGGATCGGACAAAAACCTGTTATTTTTTGCGGTACTATTCGTGAGAATATTATGTTTGCCAGACCCTCCGCAACCGAGCAAGAATTTCAACAAGCCATTGAAGCGGCGGCGATAGATCGATATTTGTTAGATTTACCGCATGGGCTTGATACGGTAATTGGTGAAAACGGTTATGGGTTATCGGGTGGTCAGGCCCAAAGAATTGCTATTGCACGAGCATATCTGAAAAACGCTCCATTATTATTGCTTGACGAACCTACAGCTCATCTTGATCCCGAAACGGAGAGGGATATCTTTAATCAATTGTTGAAACTGACTGAAAATAGAACAGTCATTATGGCCACCCATTCGGAACAGGGGCAAAAATTGCCTGGTATACACATCAATTTAAATCATGGATTTATAATTTCCTGTCAGAAGGAAGGATAATATGCAAAATATTCAAGATATTACCAGATCTGAAAAATCCTCCGTGACGGCAGCGTTTAAAACAATATTTTCGATATGGTATAAACGGTTGCCCGCTTTACTTTTTGGAATTTTTATCTCCTTGATAGCCGTATTATTGGGATTGGCTTTAATGAGCTTTGCCGGGGGCAAGGTTGCCTTGACAGCTATGGGTGCAATCATAACCAGCTCGCTGTTTTTAAAAATCGTCGGGGTTTCCCGCATGATTATGCGATATGTGGAAAGATTGTTTACCCATAATGCCATGTTTCATGCTTTAGCAGACTTAAGGATATGGTTTTTCCATACACTTGCTATGGGAAGTGCGGCAGGATTGGGTTTCCGTCATAGTGGGGATATATTATCCCGATTGGTTTCTGATATTGAAACATTGGACGGATTATATTTGCGTCTTATTTTACCGTTTTTCGGTTCCATATTGACATCATTTGTGCTTTTTACAGTTATAGCCCACTATAATTTGGCATTGGCTGTATCTATCGTGATTTGTTATGGAATTTCTGCATTTTTATGCCCATTTGGTGCGGGCTTCATAACCCGGAAAAGAGGGAAAAAACTTGTTCAGGGTACGGCACAGCTGAGAATAACAGTTCTGGATTTTATTCATGGTTTAAGGGAAATAAGAGCCTTTGGAGCAGAACATCGAGTTTCCATATTAATGAAAAAAAACGAGAATGAACTTTTTGATCAACAATATATTCAGGCAAGGGAAGTAGCGTTAATAGGAGTCATCGCATATTTTTTTGGTCAAGTTGCTGTTTTATTTGTATTGATGAGCGGATTGAACATTGGTTTTCATGGATTGAACGCTTTTCACACGGTTTTCTGTCTTTTTCTGACTATTACAGCATTTGAATTGGTCGTTCCTTTGAGCAAGGCAGGAGGTTTGGCAGGTCAAATCGTCAATGCCGCCATAAGAGTTGTGAATATTAATGACAATAAAAAAGTTGAAGACAATTCTAAATCTGGTAAAGTTCCACCTGAAACCGGGGATATCAAGTTTCGGGATGTATCGTTTCGTTGGGGAGAGTCACAACCATGGCTTTATCAGAATTTGAACCTGACGATTGCACAAGGAAAAAAAATTGCCATTATAGGATCATCCGGTGTGGGAAAATCCACTCTGGCGGCCTTGTTATTAAAGGTCATTCAGCCAATAAAGGGCTCAATAACATTGGCTGATCAAAATCTTGACTGGTTTGATAATGAATCAGTCCGCAAACGAATAGCATGGCTTTCTCAAAACACCCATTTATTTGATGATACAATTCGTCAGAATCTTTTGCTTGGGAACCCTGATGCGACAGAGGAAGATTTGTGGCAAGCCCTTTCTGATGCTGCAGTGGCAAATGTTGTTCGTGAAATGCCGGATGCACTGGATACCTGGCTTGGAGAGGGTGGTGTAAAGGTTTCCGGAGGACAGGGAAGAAGGATTGCATTGGCACGTACATTGTTACTAAAAGCCCCGATTTTACTTTTGGATGAACCAACATCAGGATTAGACGGTGATACTGAAAAAGCGTTTTTTCAAACCCTAAATCAGATAACAGGCAACCGAACGGTGATTTTGATAATGCACCGTTTAACGGGTGTTGAAAACATAGATGAGGTATGGCGGTTATCTAATGGACAACTAGTTGCGGAATAAAAGAAAATTATATATTTTATTACTTGTTGATATTATATATTGATTTGAAAATGTTGCCTTGAAAGAAAGTAATTAAATGCGTCGATTTGTTCCTGTTTTACTAGCATCCATTTTGTTGGGGGCATGTTCCCAATCCGGTTCTTTAACGCAAAAGAATGACAGAACCTATGTTGTATTTTTTCCATTTGCTTCCACGGATCTGGATGATTCGGCTAACAAAACCATTTCTCAAGCTGCTACTTATGCGAAAAAATTTCCTGAAAAACAGGTTTATGTCAAAGGTTATGCAGCAATTTATGGCGATTTATCCAAAGATGAAATGATGGCAATTCAGCGTGCCAAAATTGTTGCACAAAAGGTTGTGGATGATGGAGTTCTGTCAAACCGTGTTCATGATATTCCCCGTCCGCCAGAAAATCGTAAAAGTCAAGTGGCGGCAAGACGTGTGGAAATTATAGTTCAATAAATTCTATCTGGATAATCTTTTTTAACTTGTTTGATAAAGTTAGATTGCATGATGAGAGAGACCCCCAAAAAATACTAGAAACAGTTTTTGGGTATCAGTGTTTTCGTGGTTTGCAAAAACAGGCGATTGATCTTGTAATGCAAAATCAGGATGTTTTGTTATTGATGCCCACCGGGGGAGGTAAAAGTATCTGTTATCAAATCCCGGCTTTGTGTCGTCCTGGAATGGGCTTGGTTATTTCACCATTAATTGCGTTGATGGATGATCAGGTAGCAGCTTTAAGGCAATTAGGTGTGAGTGCAGGTGCATTACACTCAGAATTGGAAAATGAGGAAGCATACAATATCCGTCATGATATTGCTTCAAAAAAACTCAAACTCTTATATGTTTCCCCAGAACGCTTACTCCAAAACGATACATTGAAATTTTTGGAAAAAATTCAAATTTCCATGATTGCAATTGATGAAGCCCATTGTATATCCGTATGGGGGCATGATTTTCGTCCGGAATATCGCCTTTTATGTGATTTACCTTGGATATTTCCCTCTGTTCCAAGAATTGCCCTTACAGCAACAGCTGATCCAGTCACGCAAAAAGATATCATTCAGGCTTTGGATATGCCTGAAGCCAAAATTCTGCGATCCAGTTTTCATCGGTCTAATTTATTTATACGTGTAATACAAAAAAATACCGAATCCAAACAGCTAAGGGAATTATTAAAAAAATATCGGGATGCGGCTTGTATCGTGTATTGTGGAAGTCGTAATAAATCTGAACGGATAGCTCATAATCTTGTTCGTTATGGTTTTACCGCTGTGGCTTATCATGCCGGTTTATCCGCACTTGAAAAAAGAGGTATCCTATTAAGGTTTCGATCAGGAGAGCCTTTAATTATCGTTGCGACGGTTGCTTTTGGAATGGGAGTCGATCGTCCGGATGTCAGATTGGTTGTACATTTGGATATGCCCAGGGGACCAGAAGATTATTATCAACAAATAGGTCGAGCTGGACGGGATGGTGATCTTGCCGAAACCGTTTTATTCTATAATGGTGCTGATGTTGCTAAGGCGCGATATTTTCTTGAACATTCTACGATTACAGATGAACAGAAGAAAATCGCGTGTTCAAGACTTGATATGATGGTGGCATTATCTGAAACGGCTGAATGCCGAACAAAACTTTTGTTGCATTGTTTTGGAGAAAACCTGGATAAGTCTTGTAATCACTGTGATAATTGTAAAAATCCTGTAAGACTGTTAAATGGAACTATAGCGGCTCAGAAAGTGATTTCTGCAGTATACCGCACTGGACAACGTTTTGGAGCAATGCATATTATTAATGTATTGCGAGGCAAATATAATATTCAAGTTGAAAATTTCCAGCATGATCGACTTTCTTTATTTGGTATTGGGAAAGATAAGTCACACAATTTTTGGCGTTCTGTTATTCACCAATTGATGGCCCGCGATGTTTTGCGTCAGGGAGAGGAATTTTCAAATTTGTTTCTAAACCAAGAAAAAGCCCGTCCGTTGCTAAGGGGGAAAAAGAGTTTATTTCTGCGTGAAGATATTGAAAAATCTGAAATATATAAATGTCAAAATAGAGACGATACATTGCTAATAACACAAAACCGGCATAAATTATTTGATGAATTAAAAAAATGGCGATCAGATGAGGCGCGTAAACAACAGGTTCCTCCATATATCATTTTTCATGATTCGGTGTTAAGGGAAATAGCTCTTTGTAATCCCCAAACCTTGAAAGATTTTAAGGATATAAAAGGTGTAGGGAATATGAAATTGGAACATTATGGATTGAAATTATTAGAAATAATCAAGGAGTTTCAAAATAATAGATAATGATTATTTATATTGGATGATTTTACGCATAAGACTAAACGATAATGAAGTCATTTATTTTACACTAATTATTCATTATTTTTTTTGACAATCAAGAATAAAGAAATTTAAAAAATGTTTTCACAAAGATCAATATTTTTGCATATGTTTCTTTATTAAAGATTCACTTGAATTTTTATCAAAAATCTATCATATACGATATGATCGATATTGTTCGACAATTCACACGTAAAGGTTCGACCGCTGGTGCTTGAAAAAGGTAATCGGTACTTTACGGAGGTTTAACCAGTTATAAGGATAATATTTATGGCAATGCCAGATTTTACTTTGCGTCAGTTATTGGAAGCGGGTGTTCATTTCGGACATCATACACGTCGCTGGAACCCTAAAATGGCACCTTTCTTATTTGGTGTCCGTAACCAGGTTCATATTATTGATCTTCAACAAACGGTTCCTATGCTGGATCGCGCATTGCATGCCGTTCGTGATACAGTTGCCAATGGTGGAAGAGTATTGTTTGTTGGCACAAAACGTACAGCTTCTGAGATTGTTGCGGAAACAGCCAAACGTTGTGGGCAGTACTATGTCAATCACCGTTGGCTAGGGGGTATGCTGACAAACTGGAAGACCATTACCAATTCTATCAAGCGTTTACGCCAGATCGAAGAAACGCTTGATGGCGATACAATTGGGTTGACCAAGAAAGAGATTCTTCAGTTGACCCGTGAACGTGATAAATTGGAACGTTCACTTGGCGGTATCAAGGAAATGGGTGGTTTGCCGGACATACTCTTTATCATTGATACGAATAAGGAAAAATTGGCTGTACAGGAAGCTAACAAATTGGGTATTCCTGTTGTGGCTGTCCTGGATAGCAATTCAGATCCTGATGGGATTACCTATCCAATTCCAGGAAATGATGATGCATTACGTTCAATCAATTTATATTGTGATTTGGTTGCCGGTGCTGTGTTGGATGGTATTTCCAAGGAATTAGGTGCCGCAGGTGAAGATATTGGTGCGGCAGAGGAATTGCCTCCTGAAATTATTATGGAATCTGTTTCTGTACAAGAGACACCAGACGTTCCAGCTTAATTGCCAATAAGTTTTCGGATTGTTGACGATTCAATATGAAATTCGTCAAAAAATCAATTTATATTAAATGATACAAGCATAACGTCTCGATATTGATCGAGACGTTCGTGTGTTAAGAAAAGGGAAAAATGATGGCAGAGATTACAGCTGCATTAGTAAAAGAATTACGTGAAAAAACCGGTGCCGGTATGATGGATTGCAAAAAGGCGCTTAATCAGACAGCTGGCAATATCGAGGAAGCTATTGATTGGTTACGTAAAAAGGGATTGGCTACTGCTGCAAAAAAATCCGGCCGTGTGGCTGCTGAGGGATTGGTAGGAATTGCGACAGCGGGTAACAAGGCCGCCATGGTCGAAATTAATGCTGAAACCGATTTTGTCGCCAGAAACGAACAGTTTCAACAATTTGTTGAGGATGTCGCCAAAGTTGCATTGACAGTGGGTGAAGATGTCGAGGCGTTGAAAAATGCCACAATGGAAAATGGAAAAACTGTTGCAGAAAATCTAACCAACTTGATTGCCACAATTGGTGAAAACATGACCATTCGACGTGTGCGTGTTTTTGAAGTTTCTTCTGGTGTTGTAGCAAGCTATGTTCATTCCGCCTTGCGTCCAGGTTTAGGAAAAATTGGTGTACTGGTTGCTTTGGAGGCACCTGAAGCATCTGATGAAATTGAGGATCTCGGTCGTAAAATTGGTATGCAGGTAGCCGCTGTACGTCCAATTGCATTAAGTGTTGAAGAAATTGATCCTGCTGCTGTTGAACGTGAAAAAAGCATTTTTATTGAACAGGCGCGTGCATCAGGTAAACCGGACAATATCATTGAAAAAATGGTTGAAGGTCGCTTACGTAAATTCTATGAAGAAGTTGTTCTTTTGGAACAAACGTGGATTCATGATGGTGAAAGCAAAGTCAAGGCTGTTGTTGACAAAAATGGAGCAAAACTTGTTGCCTTTGAACGTTTCCATCTGGGTGAAGGCATTGAAAAAGAAGAAAGCGATTTTGCTGCTGAAGTTGCCCAAGCTGCCAAGGGTTGATTACAATTAACAGGGTGGGGGAGATAGAATGCGGGAATGGTCTTCCCCGGTTATTGTTTTGAATACACGCCCTTATGGAGAAACTGATGGAATAGTGTCTGTTCTTTCGCTAGAGCAGGGATTATTCAGGGGGCTTGTCAAGGGTATGATTTCCCGTCGTCAAATTTCCATTTGGCAGACGGGAAATTTTGTCAATGTCGATTGGTCAGCGAAACTATCAGATCAGTTGGGATATTTCAAGGGCGAATTGATACGTTCGAATTTTGCAATTCTATCGTCTTGTCCATTGGCATTTTCAGCCATGCTGTCCTTATGTGCTGTTTCCGAAAGTGGATTACTTGAGCGTCAACCGGTGGAATATATTGCAAAATCATCTTTTCAATATCTTGATTTTGTCGCGGAAAACCCTACAGATTCAAATAAAGAAATTGTTCCTCGGCTATTACGATGGGAATTAAATTTTCTTGCGGCACTGGGGTATGCGTTGGATATATCAATCTGTTATGAATCTGACAAGTGTCAATCTTTTTTTGTGTCTCCACGTACGGGAAAAGTAGTTACGGAAGTTATGGCAGGAAAGTGGAAATCAAAATTATTCCCTTTTCCATCTTTTTTTCTGAATGAGGAAGAAAATGGCAATCAGAAAGATTGGATGAATGGTTTGAAATTATCCCGTTATTTTCTAGAGAAAAATGTGTTTTCCTTAATAAATAAAGACTTGCCCAGGGCAAGAAAAAATTTTGAAGAAAGAGTGGCGGCAAATATTGACAATTTTTGATATTCAATTTCATTTTTTAGATTTATGAAATAAAAAATGAGAAGAATTTGCATGTAATATCAAATTATTTGTAATCTCTGCAAAATTAAAACCATATACAGCCTTAGAAAAATAAAATATAACTGTCATATAATGACATATTTAAGGAGATTGATATGGTTTTCCGAATTTGGAGCCATTCCTATAAAGAAGGTGATGAAATGCCCAATGCCCAACGTTATCATGGCATGGGACAGAATGGAGGTAATCTTTCCCCCTCTTTATTTTGGGAGGATGCTCCAGATAGTACAAAAAGCTTTGTTATAACCATGTACGATCCTGATGCTCCAACCGGGTCTGGATGGTGGCATTGGGTTGTTGTCAATATATCACCCAACATAACACATCTGGTTGAAGGGGCTTCCTCCAATAAATTGCTGCCTGAAGGTGCAATCGAGATTCGAAATGATTTTGGTCAAAAGGAATACGGGGGTGGAGCACCACCACCTGGAAAACCGCATCGTTATATAATTACGATTCATGCATTGAATATAGCAAGAATAGATGTGACACCTTCCTCAACTCCAGCTTTCGTCGGTTTTAACGTGCATCATCATTCATTGGCTTCTGCACAATTGATCTGTCATTTAAAAGGATGAATGAATTATCACAATCATTGTTTTACAGATTGTGATAATTTGATCAATATATCGCTAATTTAAAAGCTACCCTTCAAAACCGTTGGGATTTTTACTCTGCCAGTTCCAAGAATCCTGTACCATATCATGCAGATTCAATCTCGTTTCCCAATTCAATAATTTTTTGGCGCGGTCAGCATTAGCCCAATATGCCGGTAGATCTCCATCACGGCGTGGGGCAAAATGATATGGCAATTTTTTTCTGAACACATTTTCAAAAGTGGCTATAACCTCCAGTACACTATTTCCCTGACCGGAACCCAAATTGAAAATATTCACTCCTGATTGGGTGTCATTATAGTTGAGTGCGGCCAAGTGTCCCTCAGCCAAATCCATAACATGAATAAAATCCCTGATACACGTTCCATCTCTGGTTTCATAATCATTGCCGAATACTGCAAGGGAGTCCAATTTTCCAATAGCTACCTGGGTGATATAAGGCATGAGATTATTGGGAATACCCTGGGGATCCTCGCCAATCAATCCTGATGGATGCGCTCCTACGGGATTAAAATATCTTAATATTGTAATTGACCAGTCCTGGTCCGCGATTGATAGATCCTGAAGAATTTTCTCAATGAAGAGCTTGCTGCGACCGTATGGTTGGGTTGGCTCTCCGGTTTCCATGGTTTCGATATATGGAATAATCGGCTGGGTTCCGTAAACAGTTGCGGATGAACTGAAAATAAATTTTTTGACGTTGGCCTTTTTCATGGCATCAAGCAAATTGATAGTACCATAAACATTGACATCATAATATTCCAATGGTTTGCGTACCGATTCACCAACGGCTTTCAGTCCTGCAAAATGAATAACTCCCTTTATATTGTTTTCTTTGAATATGGAGTCTAAAAGATCTTTGTTTCTTATATCCCCTTGATAAAATCTTGGTCGTTTTCCAGTAATCTTTTTAATGCGATCAAGAACGATTTCCTTGCCGTTATAAAGATTGTCAATGATAACTGGATCTATACCTTGTTTTATTAGTTGAATACAAGTATGGCTTCCAATATAACCGCAACCACCTGTAACTAATATTGTCATGAATATGGTCCTATATTCAAAAAATTAAATTATATTACTATTCAAATTAAATCGGTCAGCATATTACTGTACTGGGATTTGTAAATAAAGAAATTAATTAGTCCCATGAAATGTTACAATTCAAAAAAGAATAAAATTTTTTAATGATATTTTAATATATCCTAGACTAAAAAATGCTAACTAATTTTTTGATATGATTGATTATTAAATTTTTTACATATTTATCAATAATATATATGTATTATTCACATATTATTTTTGTTTAGAATTATTTACGTTTTCAAAACGTCATGAATTTGTTAAATTTATACAGGATTTGTCCGATTTACCTATATAAATTTAAGTTGAATTTTAATTCTGAATAAAATCAGTATCTTAAAAATAACTATTATGTTAATAATTTCATTAATTACATCATAATTATAATTGTGGTAAAATTATAATTATATATTGAAAATTGATTTCATATTGCTTAAGTGAAATATTAAACAATTGGAAAGATTGATTTAGATTATTTAATTTTTTATTTTATAGGGATAAAACTGTTATGGCTGGTAATAATATTATTTCAAGTGATACGGATTTTAGGCATGTTGTTATTCAGAATGATTATCCAATATTATCCGGTGGAGAATGGAGAGCAAAACTAGATGATGCCGGGAATACTGTCTATGTAAGCGGTGGTACCAGTGTCAAGGGGCCAGTAAACATGATTCATGGCATATTGAATATTGAAAGTGGTGCTGTCGTAAGCGGGTTAAATGAAATAGCGAATATGAGTGGATTTGGTGGACGGGCTAATCCATTAATTAATGTTATGTCAGGTGGTGTGATTAAAGATTCAAATCTTATAAATGGTGATATTCATATTTATAATGGCGGTATCTCATCCGATAACTCTATGGTATCAGAAAAAGTGACGATAGATGATGGCGGAATTTCCAATAATGATACATTCTACAATCCAGGTGATACAGCAGAAAGTGGCGGTACATTAATTAATCCCAATTTGACGGGGGGATCAAGTTCTTTCAGAACTGCGGCAAACAGGTCGGACATTTACTACGCGTCAGGTGCCGTGATGACCGATCATCATATGCCTGATATTACCTCCATTAATTCAGGCACAAAAAATGTTAGATTACATATAGCAAGTGGGGCTGTATATAATGAACCTGAAAACTATGTCCCGCCTGATTTTACAAATTATGAGATAGAAAATGACTATCCTCTGTTAACAGGTGGCAACTGGATCGCGGATGTGGATGAAAAAGGTAAAACCTATTTTCAACGGGAAGGACAGCCCAACTCCGAAAGGATTTATGGTCCAGTAGATATGATTCATGGCATATTGACTATTCATAGCGGGGCAGTCGTGGATGGTCTCAATCAAATAGCTAATATGAGTGGATTTGCTGGTGATGCTAATCCAACTATAAATATTCAGTCGGGTGGTAAACTGACAAACTCCACGGTTTTTAATGGTTTTCTTAATATATATAGTGGGGGAATTTCACAACACAATAAATATATATCAGAAGTATCCAAAATTGAAAATGGTGGAATATCTGATGATGATACTTTTTATAATCCTACCACAAGTAAGGATGTTAAAGATGAAAATTATAGAAACGGAGGTATATTAAGAAATCCCAATTTGAAGGGGGGATCAAGCTCTTTTCGCACAACAGATGGTGCAGGTAAATATACTATAGCAAATGGCGCAGGGTTTGTTAATCCTCATATTGATAATTCAGCAAATGCAAATGGAACAGATATAACATTACCCATTAAAGGTGATGAAACATATCCATGCTTTTTAGCCGGAACTTTAATCAAAACTGATAGGGGTGATATCGCTGTTGAAAATCTTGGGGTGAATGACAGGGTTTATATTCACACAGAAAACGGGTTGCAATTACAGCCCATAACCTCCATAGTCAGTGATACACATTTTGTTAACACGCATTTGCCCGATGATGAGGGTGGATATCCTGTCTGTATTCTGAAAGATGCCATTTCCGAGAATATTCCGTATCAAGATACTTATGTAACACCTGAACATTGCCTGTTTATTGATGGTAAATTTATACCTGTGCGTATGTTGGTCAATAATCATTCCATTTTTTACGATCATTCACAGAAAATGTACAGATACTATCATATTGAAACAGGAGAACATTCTGTCATCACGGCGAATGGAATGCTTACTGAAAGTTATTTGAATACCAGGGACACCATCAAGGATGTTGAAAATAATGTTATCCGGTTGCCTAAAAATTGGGTAAATGATGCCGCGGCTCCATTAAACGTTGATCGTGATAGTGTGGAAAAAGTATATAATTCCCTCTTGGATCAGGCTTTGGCCAAACATATTGATAGAAAAGGCAGAAAACCCCTAATTACAAATGATCATGATATTTGCCTTATAGCCGATAATGGCAATGTTATCGAAAAGCGAATTGATAATGGAAAAGTAACCTTCGTTATTCCAAAAAATACCAGGAATGTCCGGATTGTTTCCCGTGCAAGCCGACCAAGTGATGTTATTGGTCCATTTGTTGATGATAGACGCTATCTCGGTCTATTGATCAAGAGCATCAAGCTTTTCAATAAAAATAAGAGTTTTGATATTGATGTTCATCTCAGTGAAGAAAATCTTGATGGATGGCATACACTGGACAGTGATTCAGTCAGATGGACAAATGGCAATGCCTTTCTACCTTTGGAGGATTATTGCAAAGACGATAAATGTGTTCTCGTTCTGGAAATCGTTTCTGCAGGTCCCTATGTTCTTGAGGAAAATGAAGAGCGCAAAAAAGCGGTACAACAGTAGAATCGGATTTACATGACGTCTGCATCATCAAAGGATAAAAAATCCTATGTAAATGTGACACCTGTACCTACTCAGTCGGCACCCAAAGAAATCCGATATGATTTCAATTTGGGTGCCAGAGTAATGCTCCCCAAAAGAGAAAAGGGATTATGGAAAGTTACATTGCAAGATCTTGATACCGGCAATATCCTGTTCCAAGGTCAAGTCGCTGGGGGAACGGTCAGTTCCTCCAAACGTTTTTATGTCAATTTTAAAATTACTGTGGAGGAAATAGAAAATAATGTAACAAGAAAATTGTTCAATCATCAACTGGATCTAAAAGATAAAAAGGTTGTCATTCAATGTCCGGTTGGAACAATTGGTGATACTTTTGCCTGGTTACCCTACGCCATTGAATTCAAGAAAAAACATTCGTGTAAGTTGCACTGTATAATTGATGAAAAATTTATTGATCTTTTAAAAAGATCATATCCAGAAATCAATTTTACAACAATGAAAAAGGCCGAGGAAAATAACATATTTTCTGATAGTTATGCCTGTTATTATTTTGGTCTGTTTTTCAAGGATGAGCAAAATTTATATCAGCCATGTGATTTCAGGTTGGTGGGGTTGCATAAAACAGCAGCTTACATTTTGGGGTTGTCGACAGAAAAAGATGAGAAACTAACCCTTAGATTACCTGATGAATCCAGACCTATCAAAGAAAAATATGTA
Organism: Commensalibacter sp. M0133; assembly: GCF_016101485.1. Lineage (NCBI taxonomy): Bacteria > Pseudomonadati > Pseudomonadota > Alphaproteobacteria > Acetobacterales > Acetobacteraceae > Commensalibacter > Commensalibacter sp. M0133. The sequence goes on along the minus strand of NZ_JACFQI010000001.1, from coordinate 483,810 downwards.
TGTATTGCCGTTCAAGCAAGCTCTCAATGTAAATATTGGAACAATCCCAAAGGTTGGGAACTTGTTGTTGATTATTTGAAAAGTCAAAACTACAGGGTGATCTGCATTGATCAGAATACCATCTCGGGACATGGTATAATATTTAATTCCATACCTTACAATGCGGAAAATGAAACAGGAAACCGGCCTTTATCAGAACGCGCAAGATGGTTGAAACATGCCGAATTTTTTGTTGGATTGAGTTCAGGATTGTCCTGGATGGCGTGGACAATGAATATTCCTGTTGTCATGATTTCCGGATTTACCCATCCCATGAACGAATTCTATACGCCATATCGGATTATAAATTGGCATGTCTGTAATTCCTGCTGGAATGATATGAAATATGAATTCGAACATGATAATTATACGTGGTGTCCACGACATCGTGATACGCCCAGACATTATGAATGTACAAAATCAATAACTTCTACTTTTGTTATTCAAGTCATTCAAAAACTGATTTCAAATATAAATAAAGAATGATTCTACCAGAATATAAATTTATTATCATGGAAGTATAAAAATTCCCTGATAATAAATTTTAAAAACAATTAAATTGTTCCTAATTATATATAATAAATTAATTAAAATATTTCCCTAATATCAATAATAAAAAATTACATAAATATCTTGTTAAATAATTTTTTAACATTACGTTAGTTTTATTAAGTAATTTACATTTTATATTTTGTAAAATGCTAATAATTGTTTTTCTATTGAAATAAGATGTTGGGTTGTATTTGTTCCCAGATTTCAGATAATCAGGCAATTCTTTTTGAATATACAGGTCTGGTCAAACTTCCATATGAATGCATTGTTATAAACTTTTATGAATAAAATTGATATTTTAATATAAACAGTTGCTATTAATTTTTATTTGCATATAAAATTGATTTCTATTTTCATTTTATGCTCTAACTCATTGATTCGATCACATATTTGATTAAGGAAAGTAATTTATAATGTTTAAAAAAAATCTTTTGATAGGCTGTACAATCCTATTGTCAACACCAGCCTTGGCTGTAGAATATCCCATTGGCAAACCACAGATATGTGGAAATATGGAAATTGCTGCAGTCTATCTGCAGCCTATCGAAATGGAGCCTGACGGTATCATGTTGTCAGCGACAAATTCTGATGTTCATCTTGAAGCGGATATTCATGCAACAGCCAATAATAAAAATGGTTTTCAAGAAGGCAGCTGGATGCCTTATCTACAAGTATCTTATGAGTTAACCAAAATTGGTGATGAGAAAAAATTACAAGGTATACTTCATCCAATGGTTGCAAATGATGGACCGCATTATGGCGAGAATATCAAACTTCTGGGAGCGGGAAAATATCATTTAAAACTCACGCTTCATCCACCGGCCAGAGAATCCATGTTTGGTCGTCATGTTGACAAGGAAACGGGTGTTGCACCCTGGTTTGGGGAGTGTGTCACACAATATGACTTTACATATGCCGGAACTGGTAAAAAGGGTGGATATTAATATTTAAAGCAGCGACTAAATATAAATTATTAAGACGTTCAACATATTTATAAATAAATATTACATCTTAATAATTTAAGATTGTTTATTGATAACCCAATCATTAAAAGCATATTTTCGGATATTCAGAATGAAAAAATTTTATGCTGTTTTGGCATTGTTTTCCATTTGGCCAGTATACGTTTTCGGTGCACCACTTCAAAATTATGATATCACCATCACGGATGGTGTTTTTAAACCCTCATCAATAGAAGTGCCGGCAAACCAGCGTTTTAAAATTACCATTAAAAATACAGGTAAAGTACCGGCTGAATTTGAAAATCTTTCTTTAAGGGTTGAAAAGGTCTTGGGGCCTGATGTGACCTCTTTCGTGGTTATACATCCACTTAAAACGGGGAAATATCATTTTATCGATGATTTTCACGTCAATATGCCAGGCTTTGACATTATTTCCAAATAGGAGTTTTTATTATGGGTGCGCCTTTGTTTATTGTATGGCGTGAGAGCGTTGAGGCATTACTGGTTATAGGCATTTTATATGCATGGCTGAGAAGGGAGAATCTGGTATCCCTGACAAGACAGCTATGGATTGGGACAGGACTTGGTCTGGCGCTTGCAGGATTATTGGCTGTTGCATTTTGGATCGCCAGCACTTGGTTTGCCGGTGCGGGTGGAGAATGGTTTTTTACCATTATGATGTTTGTCGCGGCATGTTTGATATTGCAAATGGTAATCTGGATGCATCATCATGGTAGAGGTGTGAAAAAGCATCTTGAACAGGAGGCAGCCGAAAGTGTACAGAAATCCGGAAGTGGAATAGGGATTCTTCTTTTATCCATGCTGGCAGTCGCAAGAGAGGGATCAGAAACAGTTGTATTTTTGGCAGGTATTGGTGCGGAACAAAAGGGATCTTCATTGCGGTTATTTATACTGGGCGGTTTTTTGGGATTAATCTTGGCATTACTAACATTTTGGTGTTTACAGAAATCATTTAAATTCATTTCATGGAAATGGTTTTTCATTGTAAGTGAATTTCTTTTGCTTCTAATTGGTGGTGGACTTTTTATAAGCGCCATTGATAAAGCCTCTGTCCAGATTGCCGCTTATGATATTCCGGAATGGATTTATAATTTTATGGATAATCCTGTATGGAGTACAGCAGGGTTTATTCCTGACAACAGTACCTTAACAGGTTTGACAGGTTATCATGCGGAACCTTCATTAATGCAAATTTCAGCTCTTGTTATTTACTGGTTCATTGCCATTTTATTGTGCAACGTAACTTTTAAAAAAACTTATTAATACAATAAATAATATTGGAACAAATAATGAGGGTTTTGCTGAAAAAGGCAATTAATCAAACGGGAATTGCTATGCAACGTCATCAAACCATTATTCAGGGAATTAAATGGTTTGTTGTTGCAATTTATTTTTTGCTTCTGATTATTCCCGCCTTAATGCATTTACCCCCAAAACATTCGCACATTTTTAACAATATTGTTTTATTTGCCCAATTTGTTTTTTGGGGGATCTGGTGGCCCTTTGTAATATTGTCAATGTTATTTATAGGACGAATTTGGTGTGGTGTATTTTGTCCAGAGGGAACTTTGACGGAATGGACATCCAAAAATTTCGGACGAAACAAGAAAATCCCCCGTTTACTCAAATGGAGAGGTTGGCCGGCGATTGCTTTTATATTAACCACTTTGTATGGACAACTTATAAGTGTTTATGATTATGCGATACCTGCATTATTGATACTGGGAGGTTCAACAGCAGCAGCAATAGTTATAGGCTATCTATATGGAAATGGTAACCGTGTCTGGTGTCGTTATCTGTGCCCGGTTAATGGTGTGTTTAATCTTCTTTCTCGGCTTTCTCCTTTTACTTTTAAGACAGATCAGCAAAAATGGTCAGAATTTCAAGAAAAAGAAAATTCAAATCCGCATTGCCCACCAATGATTAATATTCGACAGCTTCATGGCGTTTCAGCTTGCCATATGTGTGGACGTTGTGCAGGCTATAGAAATGCTGTCAGTTTGCAGACGAGATCCGTGAATGAAGAAATTCTTGTTTACGGTAATGAACAGCAAAATATTTGGCAGATCAGACTATTGTTATTCGGTATGATTGGCGTTGCTATTGGAGCATTTACGTGGACGGTTTCGCCTTGGTTCGTTTATTTTAAACAATATTTGGCAGAATGGTTGGTTAATCATGAAATATTTTGGCCATTGAATGCAACGGCTCCCTGGTGGATTTTAACGAATTACCCTGCCAACAATGATAGTTTCAATTTGCTGGATGGCTTTTGTGTCAGTTTCTACATTCTTGGATCCGGAATCCTTTATGGCGTGTGGTTAACATTGATCTACAAATTTTTGGCCAGACTTTATCATAAACCTGATTTTTATCTATATTTTTCCCAAGCGCTCATACCTTTGGCAGCGGCAGGTCTTTTTCTCGGTCTCAACGCAACAAGTGTCAAATTACTTCAATATGAGGGGATTGTCTTTTGGTGGCTAAAGGACATGCGTGCGATTATTCTAGGGGGCGCCAGTATTTGGAGTTTATACTTGGGCTATAAAATTCTTCGGAAATATAATAAATATTTTTATCAAATGTTTTTATCGTTTACCCTTTATACTGTATCTGTAATACCCGTTGTTGGGGCATGGGTTTTAATGTTTTGGATATGGTAAATAATTGAAAACATTAATAAATGAAAACCCTATCTTTTTTATTCTGTAAATAGGGTCGGTCTTTATTGAACCCCTATTATATAAAATAATAAGGGTTTGTGTTTTATAAATCAAAATTGATATTAATCTATTGTCATTAAAGAGGCATTTCCCCCTGCAGCAGTCGTGTTATTGCTTATGGAGATCTCTTCCATGAGAAGATCCGTATTTTCGAAATTTTCATCTACATCTAGTGCAGAAATAATTCCATTGTCTGAAAATGCCATGTTCTGACGAGCCTCTTCAAATTCGGGAACATCTTTTTCACCCAGAATGATCGTGCAAGGTTGCTCATTCATTGATTTTACCTTTCTGATGTGTAATGACAATTCATGGGGCAATTGTGAATACCATTCTGTGATCTGATCAGGTGCAAAAATCAGGACTGAATTTCCACATTTCAGGGATAAGGAAATTTGTCTCAATAAGATATCTCGTGTTTTAGCGATACATAATACTGTTCCTCGTGGTGAGAGAGAATAAATATTTTTTTCTCCTACTGGTCCATTTAATTCAATATTTGAATTTACTATTGTATGGGATAACAGATTTTTTGCTGTAGAAACAAAATTCTTTTGATTGTTAGTCAACCAGTCCAGCCACTGCTGTGCAATGGGGGGTAGAGATTGTTTGGGGAATTCATCGAAAACGGGGCTTTGTTGCAACATCCTTCTTAGAATGAAGGGTGCACCTGCCTTTGGACCTGTTCCGGAAAGACCTTTTCCCCCAAAAGGTTGTACGCCAACAATCGCCCCGATGATATTACGGTTAATGTAGATATTACCTGCATTAATTTTTGTTGTTACATCCTCAATGGTTTCATCAATACGGGAATGAATACCAAACGTTAACCCAAATCCTGTTTGGTTTATCGATTTAATTATATGGTCAATCTGATCTCGTCTAAATCGAACAACATGAAGGACAGGACCAAAAACTTCATCAGGAATATCGGATATCTGATTGATTTCGATTATGGTCGGCATCATAAATGTACCATTTTCTGTTTTTTCAGGTAAAGGTAGGGACCAGATCTTAAATCCTTTCTTTTTCATATATTCGACATGATTATTTAGACGATTTAATGCATCCTGACTGATTACAGGACCTATGTCGGTTTTGAGAGAAAGAGGATTATCTATAATAAGCTCCTTGGTTGCACCCCGTAACATGGTAATAACCCGATCCGCGCAATCTTCCTGAACGTACAATACCCTTAGGGCAGAGCATCGTTGACCGGCACTGTCAAATGCAGAACTGATGATATCAACAACAACTTGTTCAGCGAGGGCAGAGGAATCAACGATAAGTGCATTTTGTCCGCCTGTTTCAGCCACAAAAGGAATAATGTTGCCTGATGGAGATCTTCTGCTGGCAAGATTTTTAGAAATTTCACGGGCAACTGCTGTTGATCCTGTAAACATTACTCCATGGACTTCCTTATTTGAAATAAGAGATGCCCCAATATCTCCCTTACCGGGTAATAATTGAAGAATTTCTTCCGGTATACCCGCTTCATGCATAATTTGAACTGCCTTAGTGGCAATTAAAGGCGTTTCCTCGGCTGGTTTGGCAATAACAGGATTTCCGGCAGCAAGAGCTGCAGAAATTTGCCCGATAAAAATGGCCAGTGGGAAATTCCATGGGCTGATGCAAACAACGGGTCCACTCAATGGTGCGTGAGTATTATTATTGAAAGTTCTGGCAACTGTTGAACCATAGTATCTGAGAAAGTCAATTGCCTCTCTTACTTCAGCCAGGGCATTGGGAAAAGATTTTCCCGCTTCACGAATAATCAATCCCAATAAAGGATACAATTGCTCTTCCAAAAGATCTGCAGCTTTCAACAAGGGAACAGCCCTTTTATCAGGATCCAATCCAGCCCAGTCCTTGGCACCCTTTACTGCCGATTTGAACGCACGATCAATTTCCGCTTGTGATGCCTCGATAACTGTCCCTACCTTATCGTTATGATCAGCAGGATTTAAAACATCCAATGGTTTGTTTTTGAACTTAGTTTTCTTTCCTGCAAGAATTGGAAATGCTTCCCAAGATGCTGGAGAATCTTTAAGGGCCTTAGAAAGATCATGTAGAATAAATTCATTGTTGAAATCAATGCCTCTTGAATTCAGTCTTTCCTGACCATAAATGGAGCGTGGTAAACGGATGGCTGGATGAGGACTGCCAACAGGATTTATTTTCAGAGCTTCATCCACAGGGTTTGCAATCAGTTGATCAATTGAAATATCACTGTTGCCAATCTGGTTTACAAATGAAGAATTAGCTCCATTTTCCAATAATCTGCGAACAAGATAAGCAAGCAAAGTTTCATGTGTTCCTACAGGGGCGTATATACGACATGGTCGTGAAAGATCACCCGCTTGTACGATTTTGCTATATAACTGTTCACCCATACCATGGAGACACTGAAATTCATATTGTTCAATATCATAATCTTTTCCTGCAAGTGCATAAATTGTTGCAAGTGTTCGAACATTATGTGTGGCAAACTGTGGAAAAATTGCGTCTCTATTGGACAATAATTTTTTCGCGCATGCAATATAACTAATATCTGTATGAATTTTGCGGGTATAGACAGGAAAATCGGATTGACCTTCAACCTGCGCTTTTTTAATTTCACTGTCCCAATAGGCACCCTTTACCAAACGTACCATCAATCTGCGGTTTGTTCGACGAGCCAGATCAATCAAATAATCCAGGACATAGGGAGCCCTGCGGCCATAAGCTTGGACAACAAAACCAATACCGTTCCAGTTTTTCAGATCTGGGTGATTACATAAGGCTTCCATCAAATCAAGAGAGATTTCAAGGCGTTCACTCTCTTCTGCATCAATATTGATGCCAATATTATATTGGCGTGCAAGACGAACCAAATTCGTTAAAGTCGGAAGGAGTTCTTTCATGACTCGGTCATATTGGGAACGAGAATAACGGGGGTGTAAAGCGGATAATTTAATGGATAATCCAGCACGTTCATAAACCGAGTTTCCATGTGTTGAACGACCGATTGCATGCAAAGCATTTTCATAATCAACCCTGTAACGTTCCGCATCTTCTTCTGTTATCGCAGCCTCGCCAAGCATATCGTACGAATAACGAAATCCGATATCTTCCATTTTTCTGCTTTGATTTAAAGCCTCTTCCATTGTTTGGCCAAGAACAAATTGTTCACCCATCATGCGCATAGCCCGATCAAGGGCGATACGGATTATGCTTTCACCTTGCCGCTGTACCAATTTTGTAAGGGTTGCTGCAAGATTTTTTTCTTTTACAGGCGTAACGAGTTTTCCTGTCAAAGCAAGTCCCCATGCGGCGGCGTTGGTGAAAATAGGTTTCTTGAAACCTGCATGTGATATCCAGTCACCAGTGCTGATCTTATCCCTGATTAATGCATCACGTGTTTCAGTATCAGGAATGCGTAAAAGAGCTTCGGCAAGGCACATAAGTGCAACGCCTTCTGCGGAAGATAATGAGAACTCCTGAACAAGAGTCTCGACACCCTTCAGGTTACGATGTTCTCTTAAATATTGTGTTAATGATCTTGCATGTTCCGATATCTGTCTGTTCATTTCATCAGATAGGGTAGCTTGTGGAAGTAGGGTTTTGACACATTCCGTTTCTGGAAGCCGTATTGTCGCCGTAATTTTATCTCTTAAAGAGTTCTGAGTGCGTATATTATTGTCAAATTGAGAAAAAACAGACATAAAAATCCTCGAAACTGAAAATATAATATTTAAGATTATGTCGCTTCTTACATAATTTATCCATTGAATAAAACAAGAATTATATAAATATGATAATTTTATTATAAATTTTATGTTTATTTATTGAGCTATTGTTTTAATTTAATAATGAAAAAACAGGATATGAATTATGTTTACGTAATTATGTATTTAACTGCAACGTAATTATTATATTGTAATTTAATCAGCGATTGTTGGTTTTACCTTATGGAAGCAACTGAAAATATTGCATATTATTTGAGATATTGATTAAAAGTGACAGCTTAATGAATCGTATATTTGGTGATACGTTATTATTGTATTTTTATAGTAAAAATTGTTTTCGATTCTGTTTGAGAATATGGTGTTCATTAAAAATGGATATTGAATAATTTGTTTAATTTATTTTCAAAAAAAATCATTCCATTAATAGGTTGTTTATTTTTTTCAAGTTGTAATCATTCACAAAAATCAATTTTGTATCACTGGCAAAAAAAACAGCAAATGATCGTTGTTATAACTGATGGATGGTATAGTAATAGGGGAAAGTTATACAAATTTGAATATTTGCATTCAAAATGGCACAAAAAAGGAAATGGTGTTTCTGTATCTCTAGGTAGTCAAGGATTGGCTTGGGGCAGGGGATTGCATCCATTTATCCAAGAAGGTCTGTATAAAAAAGAGGGTGATAAGCGCAGTCCTGTTGGAATATTCAAAATAGGCTTTGCATTTGGTTATAGGAATAATCTTTCAATAAATTATCCTTACCATGTCATGACACAATATGACTACTGTATTGATGATCCTACATCGTCTCAATATAATCAAATTATTGATAAACAAAATTTTTCTTTAAAAGAAAAATTTATTTTGTCTGAACCTATGCGTAGGGATATTCATTTTAGAGGGGACCAACTTTATAAATTAGGTTTTGTCATTGAACATAATGAGAAGAATATTCCTCATTATGGAAGCTGTATCTTTGCACATTTAAGAAAAAATGCGAATGCGGTGACTTCAGGTTGTACAGCAATGGATGAAAAGGATATGACACAAATTCTTAGATGGCTTAATCCTGATTATCATCCAATTTATGTATTATTACCTAAAGTTGTTTATCATCGGAAACAACAGGTTTGGAATTTGCCATCTATGAAAAATGATTAAACAGTTTTGCGAAAAATTGGAAATGCGCCCTGCTGGATTCGAACCAGCGGCCCACAGCTTAGAAGGCTGTTGCTCTATCCAGCTGAGCTAAGGGCGCAAAAAATAATTTCAGTGAGTCCAGTTCATTTTCCGATTGTTGTGAAAATTATCTTCATAATTTTTGACAACATAATGATGACTACCTGGTTCTTCCAAATCATAAGCAATTGAATTTTTTTCTGCATATTGAATTGCTTGATCTTTTGTAGGGAAACTGAGTTTTACTTCAGTTTGTGTCTCACTACATCCTACCCATCCAGTTAGGGAATCGTGTGATCGAGGGGAGGATTGTCCATAATCAAGAATCCATCTATGACTGCGAATTTTACCAGATTGTGTAGCCTTTTGAGGGCATTTATAAATTCGCGCCCGTGTCATGAAAACCTCTTTTGCTTATTAAAAAATACCCAAGGATTTTAACCCAAGGTCTTTATTAATGGTCGGGGAGCCCGGATTCGAACCGGGGGCCTCTTGTACCCAAAACAAGCGCGCTAGCCAGGCTGCGCCACACCCCGAATGGCCCTATAGCTATCCTGTTCTGCGCTATAAGGCAAGTTATTTTTTATAAAATATGCTTTTTTTTATTTTTTTTGGGATTTGATAAGAGGGGGTGCAAAGGCGGGGGCCATATCCCATGGGAACAGGATCCACATATCCTGTTGAACTTCCATGATAAATTGGTCAGTATATTCCTTGCCGGCAGGTTTGGCATAAAGGCAGGCAAAATAAGCTTTTGGTAACAACTTACGAATAGCTTTGGCAGTAATTCCCGAATCAACAAGGTCGTCAATAATTAGAAAACCATTACCATCTTCGGTAATGGAGGGATTTTTAATGATATTTAATTCACCTCTTTTTTCTTCATCATAAGTGACAACTGATATTGTATCAATCAAACGAAGTTCCAATTCACGTGCAATAATTCCCGCGGGAATTAACCCGCCACGTGTTATCGCGATAATTCCTCTGAAATTAAAATTGCTCAAGCGTTCAGATAATATACGGGCATCTTTGTGTAATTGATCCCAGGAAACGGTCATATATTTGGTAGCCATTAAAATAAAGAACCTCCATTTGGAATTGAGTAATCTGGCTGAATAGGAATGTAATAACTTTTGGAATCAGGCATACAAAGCACTATCGTGTCGAATGCAGTTGATCCCTGATGGTTGAAAGGTAAATTAATAATGGCACAAACATGTTTTTCCAAGAGGGATTCTGGCAAAAGAGTGGGTTAATTAAGTAAAAAAAGTATTTTTGGAACCAATGACTGAATCAGAATCAATTTTTAAAGGAAAACTTCCCTGTTTATTGCTAGGAGTTACCCTTTAGATTGAACCTGCCCTGAAGTTTGATTTATCACTCATAAAGAATCCATGGTAAAACGGTAAAGAATTTATAACGAAACGATCCAAACAAATATATCTTGTTTATTTTAATATGGGAAAATATTAATGTAAAATGAAACTGTATATTTTATGATTACAATATTTGTTACAGTTATTAAATATAGGCTTTTAAATATTGGAAATTCGTTTCAAGATTTCAGAAGTCAAGACGGATTATGTGAATATGGATAAGAAAAACCTAATTTCTTATTGTCTAGACAGTTTGGTTGTCATCTTAATTTTTTTAAGTGCATGTTCAGCTTCTGATACACCTCCTCAAAATAGTATGAGGTTAACCTCAGACAGGGTCGCTCGTTTTTCGATGCAAAGCAGGGATTTCGATATAACTGATAGATCAGAGCTTATGCGTGCTGTAATGAATGTTGTCCAAGATCAGCATTATGTTATAAGAGAGGTGAATGCGGGGGTTGGCACCTTATATGCAGACCAGACATATGATATTGGTCAGCCTTTGAGTTTTTTTGGAATTCCGATCACTCATTTTCATCAAAAACCGTGGGCGGGTGGAAATTTGGCAATTCAGCTGGGACCGTTTGAACTGGCTGGTGGACAAAATAGTTTATATGTTGCCAAGAAAAACAGTTCTGTTTCTGTTGTGCTTTTGCCTTTGGAAAATAATAAAAAAGGATTTCAAATTCATGTTTCAATTGAAATGCGTGATTTTTACAATGACGGACATGTCGGTGAAATCTGGTTAGTCCGGGATCCAAAAATTTATCAGAATTTCTTTGATGCTTTGTCAAAAGCAATTTATTTACAGGCTCAATCCTAATGAAAATTTTTCATTTATTTTCTGTGGTCGTGGTTTTATTGTTGGCAGGATGTAATGGGAATTCCATACCAACAAGCCTGAGATTAACTGATTTACCGACAGGTCAGCTTCGTAATATGCAAATGCGGCAATTTGATCAGTCAGATATAAATAGGGTTAATCAAGCCGTAATTAAAACACTGGTCAGTCTGGATTTTCAAATTGTCAGGGTGGATGATCTAAGCCATCTGATTGAAGTCATACGTCTGGAAAACGGACATATTATGCAGGCAAATATAATGTTAATATCAATGGTGAACCATGGTACGACAGTTCGTATAGCTTTGCGCTACAATCAATATCCCGTAACGTCACCCCAAGTTTATCAGGAATTTTTTGATACGTTGTCACGTAATTTATCCTGATCTTTAATAAATGGCGTTGGCGTTCAAGAATGTGGCTTGAGATAACTGATTAAAAAAATTTTGATAGAATTCAGGGTTTTTGTCCAATGGCAAGTTATTCATACGAGCCATAGCCCTGACGATAATATGATCTTTATTGGGTTGTGTCGTAACGGTAATTTCAATTATGTCATCTGTAAAATGGGTTGCCGTGACAAAACCGATCTGATCATTTGATCTCACAATGATATATCCCATGTCTTGCAGCGTAGATGAAATGGCCTGGATCATTTTTTGCTGATCCGTAGTTTCAAATGATCGACTCTGAACAGCCCTTAGTGCAAGAGTCTGTTGCGGTTTTGCCAAAACAGTTTGAAGCGGATTTAATAAAACCATGATCCCAATGAAGATTTGGCCCCAAAGGGATATAGAAATATATATACGAGAAAATGTTTGCATTCCTAGAAATTGCTATATCTATAAGAATAATCTCTAACTTTTTGATTATGGTCAAATTTAACAATCAAGGTGAGTGTTCGTTGTGACGTGCTGGATGTATTGGCTTTGTTTCCCAACCCGAGGATAACAATGGTTGCCCATCCTCCCGAACTGGAATGTGTACGCATGGTTGAAATTCGATCATACACCCATACTTCCTGATGTTGATCATCGGAAGTTACAATATTGGGTGGCCCAAAAATTTCAACAACCGAGGCATTACTCATACCTTTATGAAGTTGGCTTTCAATGGTTCCAAGAGTCAGATGGGCATCTGTATTTTGAGCCGTCTGAGCATCTTGGGTTTGTTTTGATGCTGATTCACAACTAGCCATGAGTAAAACTGTGGTGGGAATAATCATATATTTGAGAAAGCGCATGATGTTTGTCCATAATTAAATAGAAAAGCCATTATTTACAGTAAGATTAAAATGGTTGATTTTGCAAGAATAGTGATCGGGATAGTGGTTCAAAAAAATTCTTTTGATAAAAAACAGGGTCTACTATATTTTCATATCCGGTTGAGGAAGCGCTGAAATTATTGTAAATTTGTCCATTGACTCTTACAGCAAATTTATTTTTATCAATGGAATATGTCATTACACTCAAAATTATATTGCTGTTTTGTTGTGCCGTTACCTCGGAACTGTCCAAATTGACTTTTACAATATTAAAACCTTGATCCTGCAGTGTTGTAATAATGGTTTTCAACAAAATATCTTGATTAGGTGCCTCGAATGTACGCGTTTCATTTACACGTTTTTGAGTGGCGGGAAGCATAGATTCATTATTGTTTGAACAAGCTGTCAGTGAGAAACATGACAAGCCTAATATGCAAAGAAAAAATTTAAGTGTCATTTTCATCGGGATGTGTAATTTTGATGAAGGGATCGTGAATAGGAAAAGGCATCAAAAAACTGTTGATATGTTACAGGGGATCGAATGATTTCAGATTGTCTTGGAGGACCACCGTTTAAATTTGCACCTTCTTCACCATTATAAAGTGGATAGGCACTTAAGGATAGGCGTGCAATGATTGTATGAACAGAATCATTTTTTGAACTTAAAGTTAAAGTTGCCAAAATAACCTGATTTAAATCAGGATGAGTCTGGTTGGCAGCGATAAGCCCCATGGCAGGTGAAGTTTCTGTAATAATAAATCCAAGATCCTGAAAGGTAGACAAAGCAATTTGATAGGCTTGAGAAGAAGATAAATTCGGGAATTCCCTTGTCTGTAAAGTCCGAATTTCCATTGTTGTCAAAGACTTGTCATTTTTTGCATGAGCAGATAAGGGGATTAATGCCAATGTAATTCCGATAATGATATTCAAATTCAAATAATTTTTGATAGTTAGCATTGGTGTATCCGATTTGGAAAATCATTCCGTTATTTTTTTACATTTGAAATTATTATAATATAATTTGGTAAAAAGGTTTATTTAAAAATCCTAATTTGATTTTTTCAATTATCTTAAATTATTTTTTGTTTTTTGTCTTTAAAAATGAATAGTTTTGGCAAGTTTTGCCTGATTTTATTTTATTGATAATTGCTTGTTATACGGGACTCAAAGCTTGGCTTTGTTATGCCATACTTGGCAAGAATATAACATTGGATTACTATCATTAAGTTTAAAAGATATTTCATAAAATTTGCGAGCAAATATGACATTATTTCTTCTTGACAAACAGAATCTAAAAAAATCAGAAATAATGACTATTAATGATCAAATTATATATGAAAAATACGATTTGATCATCAAAATTTTTTCTCAGTATTGTCCAGATATACAATTGGCTGAACCTGTTGTTACAGAAAATCAAAATAAAGATACGTTATTGATTTCCTGGTATGTGGATACCTTTGAAGAGCCAAAAATAATAACTGGGCCGCAAAAGCAGCAAATTTATCAGAAAATGGCTATTTCATTTAAAAATTTGTTTAAAAATATATCCAGGGACAGTTCGAGCGGAAAAATTGTTGAAGCTGTTTTACATATTACGGATTTTAGGGATATTCTTATAAGCGGGGATAAGATAATTATTAAGAATTGGGGAGGAAATTCTTTTCAGGACAATAAAAATTCAGGAATATATTTACCATCCTTGTTTGAATTTTCATCTGAGCCCAAACCTGCAAAAGACGTCATTTCACATTTCTCTGATGAAAAAAAGGTTAATGGACAAATAAAGTCATTTATTAAATCACGAGAAAATTCTACGGTAAATCCTAAAATATCATTACGTTTTCGGTTTTTGACAAATTTCAAGAATCAATTTGTTTTATCTCGATTAATAGCGGCGATTTTGTTTTTTTTTATAGGTTTATTGTTGGGTTGGCGAATAATATTTGCTGAACATCCAATCAAAATTAATGGAATTACAGTTCGGGAAGCTCATAATCTTGTTAAACAATATCCGCAAATAGAGAAATCCAATCATGATCTGGAAACAGAAATTAAGATTTTGAAGGATAGGTTAAAAAATCCACCCTGTAACATAAGGGAATCTCGTGCAGATCCATCATTAAATAAAAGTTTAGAACATCCATTTACACCAATGACTTCAACCGGAAAAATTTTTGAAGGTAGTTTACCGGAACTGCTTGAAAAAAGTACTGTTTTTATAATGGTGTTAAAGGACGATGATGTATCTGCCGCTTCGGGTACAGGATTTTTCGTCACATCCGACACAATCGTGACTAATCGACATGTGGTTGAAAATGCCAAGAACAATTCTGTAATGGTTACCAATAAATCCTTGGGACAGTTGAAACTTGCTCATGTTGTTTCTGTAAGTCAGACTATAGAAAATGGAGGACTGGACCTGGCAATTCTTAAGGTTGAAAATGCGCCACCGCAACAACCTCTGAGTTTTTCATTAGATGCACGACCCTTACAGGATGTTGTCGCTGCAGGTTATCCGGGAATCATGATAAGCCAGGATGATGCGATGCAAAGACTGATGAAGGGTGATCTACAAGCAATTCCTGGTGTTATATTGACCAAGGGACAGATTAACGGAATTCAGAATAATCACAATGGAGAAAAAATAATGCCTCATAGCGCAATGGTTTCTCCGGGTAATTCTGGAGGTCCACTGGTTGATCTGTGTGGAAGGGTAGTTGGAGTAAACACGTTTGTAACGATGGATCAGTATACATCCTCCCATGGTAATTATGCCCAAAAATCCGACATGATTGTTAGAGTTTTACAATCCTCAAATCTACCTATCCAGGTTCAATCGGGAGCCTGTCAGCCTGAACCGGTTGAAAAACAAGACCAATCGACTGACAAGCCCGCATTTAAATCTGACAAATCCGAGCAGGATAATAATCAATCATCTTCTGATCCTATTGAATCTAAAAAGGATAATTCAAAATGAAATTGCAATTTATTCCAGGAAGACCGATTGTTACAACCAATTTCAATAAGGCAAAACCCCTTGGAATGAATGGTCAGTTGATATTGGAAAACTGGCATATTCTGTATGATCTTTTGAAGAAGAATGTCGGTCCTGAATGTGCCGCTTTATTGCTTGAACCTCAATTGGATCGGGGACGAGGAGAGGTTGATTGGTATTTGCCTGTCGACAGCCAAAATCTCCCTGTCAAACATTTATCAAAAGAGGAGAATTTAAAAGAGGCGTATGATTATATCGAAGAAGGGAAAAAATACGCTCAGTGTTTGATAAACTCTCCAGATTCATTGCAAAAGCAAAAAGGCAAGCTTCTTTTGGATGCATTACAATTTCCCAATGACGAATTCATAATCGCAACCCCTCATGGACCAGCCATATTGGAATGGGGACATGAATCAAATCAGCCTTATTCAAAAAAGGAAGTTTTGTCCGCCAAGGGAAAGGAGAGGAATATGAAAGTTATGACAATTCTCCCTCCTCCAGTTTCACTATTTAATAATCGCATTGAGAACAAAAATTTTTGGCCATGGATAATAAGTGGTCTCATTTTACTATTATTGATGATATTGCCATGGTGGAAAGGAATCATATCAATAAATTATTGTCGTTATTATTGGCTTTTACCTTTGGTGTTGTTTTTTTTGACATTGCTTGTTGTTGGCGTGATGCTAAAAAAACAAAATGATCTTCATTCTTTGGTCAATAAGGAATGAACCTGATGGTTTTGGTATTAAGTCGACAAAAAATCAATCGGTTAAAACCTCTTTTTAATCGGCAACAGAATTTTTATCGTCAGATATATAATGAAATATTAACCTATAGTGATGCGGATCACGCAAGAATTTTTGCTCAGCCAGAATTCAATAACGATATCGTTCGTTGGAATGCGGAGGGACAAACAAGTTTTTCATGGAAAGAACTTGATCAAAATCAGCAGCAAAAATTATTACAGGCAACACGTTCAATTTTGCTGGATATTGAGGAAATCATTCAACGTTATCCTGGTCTCACGCTTTCAAGATTTTTCAATCAATGCCGTCAATTTCCTGGCTTGGATTTTTTGTATGCTGTTGATGGAAAACCTGTAATCACTGCATGGGGTTTTTCATGTGACCAGAAAACCTATGATCCATTGATGGGTATTGAGAGAAAAAAGAGAAATCATTTGTTTTTTTGGAACAGATTTCCTTGGATTACAGCATTGAGTGCTTTTGCATTAGGTATATTAACGTCAATATTTTGGACGGATGAAGATTTAAATGGAAAAAAATGTGAAATCATTTATCCTTCGGAAAATAAAGTCAGGCATGTAATGAATGACAAAAAACGTCAGGATCAATTGGCGGATGAACGAAATAAATTACTTGAACAGTGGAATATTTTACAAAATCAATGTCGAATTCCTTCGGTAAAACCCTTAGTACCTATTGATCCAATAAAAATTGACCCTTTACCATCTCCTGAACCATTACCTGAAATACCATCCCTGAAAGATAATGCGAATTTACCTGATATAGACAATTTACAGAAAAAAAATGTTCCAAAACCTCCCGTAAATTCAACTGTTCCACCAAAAACAGATGTTAAATCCAATAACAAGGTTGATCTTCCAAAAGAATCTTGGAACAAGAAAGACACGACAATGTTAAAGGGATGTTGGCATTTGACAACACATTTAGAATTATATACGCACGGTTTATTTTTCAATTCTCATCAACCTGTAACCAACTG
This sequence comes from Commensalibacter sp. M0133, assembly GCF_016101485.1. Lineage (NCBI taxonomy): Bacteria > Pseudomonadati > Pseudomonadota > Alphaproteobacteria > Acetobacterales > Acetobacteraceae > Commensalibacter > Commensalibacter sp. M0133. The sequence goes on along the minus strand of NZ_JACFQI010000001.1, from coordinate 466,375 downwards.
GTCCTTGTGTTTTAATCCGAACGCGGCGGGTCATCAGGTTTTAACAAGGCGAGATGGTGGGACATGTCAGGGACCTTTATATGCCGGGTTTCAGGGCGAACAACTTGTACTGAATCAACCAGAGGACTGTCAGGGGGATTTTCATCTTATCAGTGGTAAAAATGTTTGTACAAGATTGAATGATCGCGAAGCAAGATGTACATATATAGACGCAAATGGTCATCAGTCCACAGGTATATTTAAACGATAATCAAGATGATGTTTCGTAATTATTTATTTTTAATTTACAGTTTATTTTTATTTTGCTTGCAAGTGAATGCTGCGGAACAAACATATTATTTGGATGGACATGAAGGAAATTGGACAGCGTTTCATTATTCACATATGAAACAGCAAATTGATTCATGTCATGTTCTTTCAAATGATCTGGTTCTTGGGTTTGAAAGGGATGCAAATAATGTTGGTTTGATTTTATGGGATTCAAAAGGTAAGCAAATTTCGGGTAAAAATAAAAATATAGCCTTGACAATTAATAAGGAACATTTTTTGTTCACGATGAAAGCGATGGATAAGAATATGTTGATGAATCGTTTGAATTTAAGGGATTTCAACTATTTGTTGCAAAAATTATCCTATGCAGATTTGGTTGTTGTTGAATATGGTCAGCAACCCGTAAATATTGTTGATTTGCTTGGATTGCCATCCATGTTAAGTAAGTTTAATTATTGTATAAGCCAAGCTAAATTTGGATTTTCAGAAAAATGAAAACCATTTTCCCTAAAATATATATATTTAGTTTGGAAAATGGTTATTAAAGATAAGAAAAACAAAAAGTTTTTATTTTACTACTTTTACCCATTGATAGGGATCAATGACATTTCCGAATTGAATGTCAATCAAACTTTTACGAAGGTCTTGGGTAATTTTTCCTGATTTACCTTCATTTATAATATATTCGCCTTTTGAGTTTTTTATTTTTCCAATAGGCGTAATGACAGCGGCAGTGCCACAGGCAAAGATTTCAGAGATTTTTTTTGATTGAATATCGTCAATCAATTGATGGATTGAATATTTTTCCTGTTTAACGGTCAGTCCCTTATCTTTTGCTAAGGTAATAAGAGAATCACGGGTTACCCCAGGTAGAATGGTTCCACTTAAGGGGGGGGTTAGTAAAGTTCCATCTTTGAATACAAAAAAGATATTCATCCCTCCCATTTCCTCAATCCATTTATGCTCTATAGAATCAAGAAAAATAAGTTGGTCGCACTGATTTTTTGTAGCTTCCTGTTGGGCGGCAAGGCTGGCGGCATAATTTCCGCCACATTTAACCTCTCCAGTTCCACCGGGGGCCGCCCTTGTATAGAATTCAGAAACCCATACAGATACAGATTGCGCATCTTTGGAAAAATAGGAACCGGCTGGCGAGGCAATCAGCATAAACAGATATTCCGGAGAAGGTTTAACACCAAGATAAGGTTTGCTGGCAATCATGAAAGGACGGAGATATAGAGAACCTATCTCCTGGTCTGGGATCCAGTTCTTTTCCGCTTTAACAAATTCATTAATGGCTTGTAAATAGAGTGATTCAGGAAGTTGGGCCATGGCAAGCCTTTTGGCCGAATTGGCAAAACGTTTGGCGTTGGCTTCGGGTCTGAATAAAAGAATACGACCATCATTTGCCTTATAGGCCTTCATGCCTTCGAATATTTCTTGTGCATAATGAAAAACGCAAACGGCAGGATCCAAACTAATTGGTCCGTAAGCCTTGATTTCCGCATCATGCCATTTTTTTTCATCATTATAATGAATTACCAACATATGGTCTGTGAATTTTTGCCCAAAACCAGGTTTTTTTAAAATTGCCTCACGTTCCTTTTTTGACAGGCTGTTTGGATTTTGGGAGAATTTAATCGGAAATTGTTTTCCGGAATTCATTTTCTTATCTTTCTTTTATCTTTAGTTTTAAGTAATTTTGTTACAAAATATACAACAGCAAAATAGATTGTTATGCAAGTTGTTTTCAGTAAAATTTTAATATGGATCTATTATAAAATATAAATCAAAAACAATTCTTTGTTATGATAATGTAAATTATAACAAAACAGAATTCGCTTTGTTATAATCTTAATAACATTAATTATTCCATATGATAGAAAGCAACGGGTATGGTTCAAAAAAGTCTTGACGATTTAAAAAACAAGTCATTGTTCAAACAGCAATGTTTCATTGATGGTCAATGGTTGAATGCAGATAATGGTCAAGTAATTCAGGTTGTCAATCCTGCAACTGATGAAATTATTGGAACTGTTCCGAAAATGGGTGGTAACGAAACAAAAAAGGCTATTAAAGCCGCACAAACCGCCCAGATTGCGTGGCGAAAAAAAACCGCAAAAGAGCGGTCTGTCATTTTGCGTCGTTGGTATGAATTAATGGAAGAAAACAAGGATGATCTTGCATTAATTCTCACACTTGAACAGGGGAAACCCTTGGCGGAGGCTAAGGGGGAAATTCAATATGGCGCGTCTTATCTGGAATGGTTTGCCGAAGAGGCAAAAAGGGTTTATGGCGATACCATTCCCGGACACGCGGCAGATAAACGGATTTCGGTTATCAAACAACCAATTGGGGTTACGGCAGCAATTACTCCCTGGAATTTTCCCAACGCGATGATTACCCGCAAGGCTGGTCCAGCATTGGCAGTTGGATGTTCAATGGTACTTAAACCCGCAAGTATGACCCCTTACTCTGCCTTGGCCCTGGGTGTGCTTGCTGAAGAAGCTGGATTACCGCCAGGGGTTTTCAATATCATTACAGGATCCTCAGGGGAAATTGGTGGAGAGTTGACCACTAATCCAATAGTTCGTAAACTAACCTTTACAGGATCAACAGAAATTGGCGCTCAGTTAATACAGGAATCAGCCGGTACGGTAAAAAAATTATCGATGGAATTGGGGGGGAATGCACCCTTCATCGTTTTTGAAGACGCAGATATTGATGCGGCGGTGGAAGGGGCAATGATGTCCAAATATCGAAATGCGGGTCAAACTTGTGTCTGTGCAAATCGATTTTATGTTCATGATTCAGTTTATGATCAATTTATTGAAAAATTTAAACATGCCGTTACCAAACTCAAGGTTGGCAATGGATTGAATAAAGATGTAACCATTGGTCCCTTGATTGATCGAAATGCCTTGAAAAAGGTGAAAGAACATATTGATGATGCTGTAAATAAAGGCGCAACTGTTGTCATGGGTGGTAAAGCTCTTGAGGGATGTTTTTTCGAGCCGACAATTTTATCGAATGTACCATTTAATGCACTGGTTTCGAAAGAGGAAACTTTTGGACCTTTGGCGCCTGTATATCGCTTTGAAACTGAAGAAGAGGTTATTCATTTGGCCAATGATACGGAATTTGGTTTGGCATCCTATTTTTATGCCAATGATATTTCAAGAATAACACGTGTATCAGAAGCCTTGGAATACGGGATTGTGGGAATTAATACTGGTTTGATCTCAAATGAAACGGCCCCTTTTGGCGGAATAAAGGCATCAGGTCTTGGAAGGGAAGGTTCCAAATATGGTATAGATGATTATCTTGAAATCAAATATTTATGTTTGGGTATTCACCTGTAAATCAGACTAGACAAGATTAAGGATTAATACGAATTCTAATCCTTAATTTTAGTTTTCTATAAATTATTCAAGGGTTTTGTGTGCAAGTGCGATTGCTGCCTCTTTTGATGTGGCAACAGCTATGAACAATCCCTTGTGAACGAATTTTGCCCCCAGAATTCCTGTTTCTTTTTCTAGATTTTCACCTTCTAGTCCTCCCCAGCTGGCAGGAAACAACTTACGTCGATCGTTTCCGTGCATACGGATCGGAACTGTTCCGACACGCCATTCATTTTCTGCAGGATAAATTACCAGTTGTGTATTCCAACCATTGGCAAAAATCGGATATATATGTGGCATCCAGCGAGGCAACATCAAAATACGGTTATCGGGGCTGTTCTTGTATGCTTCTTCACAACAGCTGATGGCTCTGTTACGAGCAAATTCAATATTGAGTTGATAAATCAAAACAGTTTGAACGATTTTACTTGCCTCAAAAAAACGTTCCAGCTGGTTTGACGGGTCGTCGCAATCCCACGCAGGATTGAAAATATTTATGATTGATGAAAAATTTAATCCGTTTTCAGGTTGCATTTTTCCATTATCGATTGCATCTATGGGAATGACTAGCGCTTTTTCAATTACACTATGCGCAACACGATGTGATTTCTCATCCAGGTCAGGGGCTAGTTTTTTAATGACATCCAGACCAAAAGCGGTCCATATAAGACCAGCAGAACTATAGGGAATAGTTCCTTCCATGTTTTTGGGTGTCTGTTTGATATCTCTTTCAGGAGCACCAATCTGGTGATGGTCAAAATAACGCTTACCATCAAAAATTCCCCCAACATCAAAAACAATATCAGCTTTTTCAATGATTTCAGGGTTACGTGTTCTTTCCAGCCGAAAGGGTCTATTTTCTAAATCCAATGCAAGAAATAAGGTTGTAAAGGCGAAAACATCGTCAATATGAAAACGTCCGTTATGTGTGACGATTAAAAGTTCCTTTGAATAATCCATCAATCCTTCTGTAAGAGAATCAGAATGAATTGTAGGGGAGTTAGGCATGGGATCTCCTGATCAGTACAAATAAATTAATAACGAAAAAACATAATAAATAAAAACATCATTGGATGCGAGCGATTAATTAAGATTTCATACAGAATATTTTATATGAATTCTAATTATGAAAATATTCAGACTATAAATCTTAATCGATTTTACAAAAACGATATTGGATCGATATCCACAGTTATTTTTACGTTTTTTTTGGGTTTAATTGGATCCAACCATTGATGTAGGATCGGCTGTATGGCGATGGATTTATGTGTTCTTAACAATAAACGCTGTCGATAACGGTTACGAAGCAGAGATAGGGGAGCTGGGGCAGGTCCCAAAACGATGACCCCATCTCGGCTGGGTGCATTTAGACCGAGTTCTTGAGCTGTTTCCAAAGCATCCTGATTTGTATCCGCACTTACGATTATGGCGGCTAATCGACCGTAAGGAGGCCAAAATCCGGCTTTACGCTCATGCGCCTCTTCGATCATGAATTGATTGAAATCACCTTTGATTAACGTCTCCATTACGGGATGATCTGTTAAAAAACTTTGAATTATAACTGTACCGGGAAATCTGGCTCGACCGGCTCTACCCCCGACCTGATGCAATAACTGTAATGTTTTTTCAGCCGCACGTAAATCTGCGCCGGTTAATCCCAAATCGGCATCTATAACCCCAACAAGAGTAAGATCAGGGAAATGCCATCCCTTGGCAACAATTTGGGTGCCGATAATAAGGTTGATTTCTTTTCGCATAATTTGGCGAACGGCTTCGGCTGTCATTTTGGGACTGTTTAAACAGTCACTGGACATGACAAGGATTTTTGCGTCAGGAAAGGTAATTCTTGCCTCTTCGGTAATGCGTTCAATTCCAGGACCAATGGGAACCAGACTATTCTTGGTATTGCAATGGGGACATTCCAGCGGAATGGGTATAGAATAATCGCAATGATGACATACCAGTTTTCTAGTGCTGCGATGCTCAACCAACCATGCTGAACAATGTGGACATTCAAGACGGTAACCACAAGCACGGCATAAAGTTAAAGGGGCGTAACCGCGCCTGTTCAAAAAAAACAAGACCTGTTCGTTTTTGTCAAGTTTTTCCTGTGTTGCCTTTACAAGAGGTGGTGACAGGAAATGTCCTTTTTCTGGTGGATATATTTTCATGTCAACCAGTTCGGTTCGTGGCATGATAGCCCCACCATGTCGTTTGGTTAAGGTGAGATGAAAATATTTTCCCTGATGCGCATTTATCAGGGTTTCCATTGAAGGGGTGGCGGAAACCAAAATAATAGGACACGAGGATAGTTTAGCCCTGACAATGGCCATATCTCTGGCATTATAGATAACACCTTCCTCCTGTTTGAAGGAAGATTCGTGTTCCTCGTCCACAATTATCAATCCCAGATCATAAAAAGGTAGAAATAGGGCGGATCTCGCGCCAACTAACACGAAAACTTCATTTTTTAATATAGCCATCCAGGTTTGTTTACGGTGTTTCAAACCTAGATCGGAATGCCATAGTGCAGGATTTACGCCAAAACGTTTGTAAAACCGGTTGGTCCATTGAGCTGACAAAGCGATTTCTGGCAATAAAACCAGAACCTGTTTATTCTGTTCGATGCAGGAAGCTATGGCTTGCATATAAACTTCTGTTTTTCCTGAACCGGTAATGCCTTGCAGTAAAGTAACAGAAAATTTTTTCTTATCGACTTGTTTCGTTAAAAAAGTTGTTGCTTTGGTTTGTTCTTCGGAAAGGCTAGGTTGATGAAAATTGGGATCAGGTTTTGAAAATTGCGTAAAATTGGTAAGGGGTTGTTTGAAAATGCCTCCTGATTTTTCCAGTCCATAAATAACCGAAGGTTTTATATGTAAATTTTCTGTCAATTCCCTTGTTGTATAGGCTTGATCTGGAATATTCATGAAATCCAGAATTTTTTTTCTTTTTTCGGTAATTTTCAAGTTTGTTGGCAAAGGTGAAGTTTTTATCCATCCATATTCTTTTTTTAAGGGAACGGTGAGAGCTCTGACATTACGGATTGCCATTGCCAGAACGGAACCTGATTCTGTAAAATTGTAATTTGCCATCCAATCAATGAATTGCATTAAAACTCTCGGTAAGGGCTGAATGGGTAAAATGGAAATAATTTCTTTTAATTTTCTTTTTTCTTTTTTTGGGGTGGATGATAAAGACAAATTGCCTGATAGAACGTGATCTTGCCAGACAACCCCTATTTCCTTACGTTGATTGAGCGGTACAATAACCAGGGTACCAGGAATGATTTTTTCCACTTTTAGGTCGTGTGGAATTATATAATCAAAAGGTTCCTTGAATGGGTAAGGAAGAAGAACCGGGACTATTTTACGGTAAGATAGAGGCATATCAGATAAAATATCAGGATTCATTTGACAAACTCAATTGAAATTGAGGCAAAATCTTATTTTACGAGGATAGTATAGCATTGTTTGAAACTATATGTTCTGGATTTAAGATAAAATATATCTCTAGAATGAATTAAAACTATAATCATAAAATATTAGACATAAATTGGGATCTACATGATTAAAAATATTTTAACAATTGCTGGAACCGATCCAAGTGGAGGGGCGGGAATCCAGGCTGATATCAAAACTTTTTCCGCATTGGGAACCTATGCAATGTCAGTTATAACGGCGGTTGTTGCGCAAAACACCCAAGGGGTAAGATCTTTTCAGATTATGGATCCTAAAATGGTTGCAGATCAGATCGATGCGATTTTTCAGGATATCCAAGTTGACGCTGTCAAAATCGGAATGCTTGGCAATGAGCTTATTGTCAGGATTGTAGCCCAGAAACTGAGAGAATATAATGTTGCCAAGGTCGTTATTGATCCTGTCATGGTGGCAAAAAGCGGTGATCATTTGATCAATGATGCGGCAGTTAATGCATTGAAGGACGAACTATTTCCTCTTGCCACCCTTATTACCCCGAATATCCCGGAGGCATGCGTTTTATTGAATAGAGATGATCCAATAACAATGCTGGAAATGAAAGAGGAGGCACAGAAATTACTTTCATTTGGATCTCATTGGGTTTTGTTAAAAGGGGGACATCTCGAGGGATTTAACTGTTTTGATGTATTATGTAACAAGAATGAATTTTTCGATTATGAGGATGAAAGAGTGCTGACAAATAATAATCACGGGACAGGATGCACGTTGTCTTCTGCCATAACAGCCTTGATTCCCGTTATGGAAATTCCTGATGCGGTCAGAGAGGCCAAGACTTATCTAGGGCATGCACTTAAGGCTGGCAATCAGCTGCAAGTGGGTAAGGGACATGGGCCGGTCAATCATTTTTACAGAATATGGAATTTATAATAAATTATCATTTCAGTGACAGAATCGCGTTGAAAGGATCCAATCATGCTGGCAGAAGATTATTTAAAGCATTTCTTGAAATGGATGAGGGACAGTCAAAGAGCCTCATCTAATAGTATTATTGCCTATCAACAGGATTTAACCCTTTTTTTACAATTTTTTACAAATTATAGGGGTAAAGAAATAACCGGGCATGATCTTGCCGATCTTTCATATAAGGATGTCAGGGCATGGATGGCGGATGAAAACAACAAAGCCCTTAAAAGTCATTATCTTGGTCAGGGTCGACATACGCAAGATGCCGCAATCCGTACACGTAAGAGACGTTTATCCGCATTGCGGTCATTTTATCGCTTTTTGGCAAGGTTTTATTATATTGAGAATAATATTGCTTCATTAATAAAGATTCCAAAGGTCAATCAACCTTTACCTCATCCATTGACGGAAAAAGAGGCCTCAGAGTTGACTAGGAATATTGCGATTGTTGATCAGTCCCCAATGACTCAAAATCGTGACATCGCTTTATTTACATTGTTGTATGGTTGTGGTTTGCGGTTGTCTGAAGCCTTATCCTTAAATTGGGGGGATCTCAGAAATGCAGACCTGACCCGTGAGGGTGCAACCCTAAGGATAACCGGTAAAGGAAACAAGGAACGACTTGTGCCGATTTTGTCCTATGTGGCTGAGGCATTAATAAAATGGGAAAAACATTATCCTTTTATGATAAAATCTCAATCACCAGTTTTTGTCGGTGTTAAAGGCAAAAGGTTAAATCCATCGATTGCCCAAAAAAATATGCGTGAATACAGACGCATGACAGGATTGTCAGAATTGGCAACACCTCATGCCCTACGTCACTCATTTGCCACCCATATTTTACAAAACGGAGGAGATTTAAGAACAATACAGATGTTGTTAGGACATGCAAGCCTGTCTACAACGCAGCGTTATACATTGATGGATGAATCTCATTTACTTGAAGTATGGAATAAAGCCCATCCCAAAGCGAATATAAATAGAAAAATATGAAAAAACTCATTCTGACATTTTATTTTTTTACAGGCTTATGGTCTTTTGATTCTGCCAAAGCCGAAAGGAATTTATGCAGTTATGAAAAAATTGCGCAAATTCCTCTCAGAAATATAGGAGGATATATAATAGGGGATTTTCAAATTAATGGACAAATGGTTTCACTGATTATTGACACAGGTTCAGAAGGAAGTCTTATTTCTTTGGATGGAGCTTCAAGGCTGCATTTACCTGTGGATCCAGGCCAAAAAACAATAATACTGGGTTCAAAAGGGGGAAGTAAAACAGTACAAAATGTTTTTATCCGAAATATGCACATAGGAACGTACAATCTGGGCGCTTTATCTATACCAGTTGGTAATTTACCTCAATTTCCAAGAATTAAACCTGCCATTTCAGGATTGATCGGTGGAGATATATTATCAAATTTTGATGTTGAATTTTCATTAAAAACAGGAAAGCTAAATTTATGGGAGGTGAACAGCCATTCATTATTATGTATGGTACCACCTTTTTGGCAAGAAAAAGGTCATATTACTGATTTGGACAAAAAAGGTTTTCGTGTGTTTACAAAGGTAAGAATTGATCAGTTTCCCCTAGAAGCCCTAATTGACAGTGGTGCACGATCCCGAATAGTTGCCCTTCAAAAAGTAAAAGAAATGGGAATTCATGAAGATGAGCTGGCCACACGTCCGGGTGGACTGGCAAGCTCGATTGGTTCAAAAGAGGTTGTTTATCACTGGTATCAATTTAAGCGTTTCGAAATTGGTGGACAGGTTGAAATCAAACCTACATTGACCGTATCCCCATTGCATGATGAAGCAGATATGCTGATTGGTTCAGACTGGTTTGCACTAAATAAAATATGGATATCCTATAAACGGGAAAAATTGTATTTTATAAATAATAAAGAAGAATAATTATTTTCCTTTTGGCAAAAACCAAAAGATAAAAGAGCTGAAAAGTGTCGTTATACCCAACCAAAACCATGTAAAATGAAAATGTATTGCAGGAGCGGAATTGGGATGCAAAGATTGATCTACATTTAAAAGTATTGCAGAGACGGCAACACCAGAAGCCATGGAAAGTTGCATGACTGTGGATAATAAACCGCTTCCTGAAGGTTGTTTACTAAAAGATAGATCAATAACGGTAACTGTATTCATGGCTGTAAATTGAATGGAATTTATAAATCCAGTAATGAGCATTAGAACAATCAATAATGTCCAGCTGGATGAACTTGTTACAGTTACATACGAAATATATGAAAAACTGAGCAATATAGTGTTGATAAACAGAAAACGTCGGTAACCGGTCTGTCTTATAATCTGATCGACGAAAGATTTTCCCACAAAAGAAGCAATGGCCAATGGTAACATTGCAAAACCACATTTTACGGGTGAAAGTCCCAATAGAATTTGTAACATCAATGGCAGCATGAATGGCACGGCGCCGCATCCGATACGTGCAACGATGTTACCGAAAATTCCAATTGTGAAGCTTCTTACTTTAAAAAGGTTGTGATGAAATAAGGGGTGTTTATGATTATAGGATTTTATCCAGTAAAATATCATTAAAAGGATGCCCAGAATAAGAATCAGGGTTGGAATTTTAAATTGTTTTGTTTCACTAAATAGACTGAGTGCATAGGTAAGAAAGGCTATTGAAATGGCAAATATTCCGTACCCTGTATAATCCATTTTAATTGATTTATCCTTGATATCGGGAAAAATTCGTAAGGCAAATATAATTCCAAGAATACCGAAGGGTATATTGATTAAAAATATTAGAGACCAATGAAAATAAGAAGTGATCATCCCCCCAACAATGGGACCGATCAAGGGACCAGTCAAAGCGGGAAGGGTTACCATACTTAATGCTTTTACCAGTTCGTCTTTGGAAAAGGTCTGGATAATTGCCAATCGACCGATCGGCAGCATAAGTGCTCCTCCAGAACCCTGAATAATCCTTGCGATTAACAATTCATTCAAGTTATGGGAAAGTCCGCATAAAAGAGAACCAGATGTAAAAATTGCCAGTGAAAGACAAAAAATTATGCGACATCCATGTTTTTGGCATAGATATCCCGTAAGAGGAATAAATAGGGATCCAGCCACCATATAATAAATAATGATATTTTTTGTTTTGAATAAAGGTGTGTTAAAAAAATTGGATAAGTAGGGAATTATTGTATTGACGGCAGTTGAATCAAGTGCAGCCATGAAAAATGATATTGCTGCGACAATGGGTAAAAACCGTTTTTGATTGTTTTCAATCGGAATGTTCATGATTATTAATATACCTAGTAATTTAGGTACGGTATTTGATTTATATAGTCAAGATATGAAACTTAATAAATATAATGTTCAATCATACTCAGAATATTATTTATTTTTTAATTGGTTGAAATTTATATTTAAATAGATTTTCAAAATTATTTCATAAAAATTCGGTCGTTAAAATAATTCAATTATTTATTATTTATTTTATAATAGCTGTTATAGTTTAATCTATCAATTTGTGTCCTAATATTTCTCAGGGGATTGAGAATCATATGTCTCGTATCATCACTTTAATTCCTGACAGTGGAATACAGTTTTGGTCTATAAAAATTCCTGTTGCGCAATTAAAAAATGTTCATTGCTGGTTTTGGGAAGAGCGTAATGGTGAATATGATGATGGTACACCACGTTATATCTTGCATTCCCTTAGGGAGGATCCCGAGACAGGTGTGTTGAGGGATGTTCAATCCGGTCAGGTTCCACCTGAAAATCAGATTTATGAGGTTTCCTGGAAAGGGATGATGCAAATGTTTCTGCATCAATGGATACCCTTGCCTTTTTTTGCGCTCATATCGGGTGAAGAAACAGGTAATGAGCATTTTCGAAATGGACCGGCAAATTGGGTACGTGGATATCTTACACAGATAAGGGAGGATTTGTATCAATTTGATCTTGTATTCGATACAAGTTTGCAAACACAGGATAATAATGAAATTTATAATGCACCCACTATAGAAGATAGCCAAAGACAGGACTGTTATAAATTCGTTTCTAATTTTACTGATGTGGCATGGTTTTTGAATGAAGGATGGGTGGGTGATTGGCTTTTGAAAATCAAACAGGAAAATGTTGTCAATAGTTCTTTATATGAAGAACGATATTGTTGGCATTATGCCGTCTATCAGGCATTCCTACAGATTTTAACCTCCTTGCAAACCTTACCATCAGTGCATTTGCTGGATGGTGGTAAGGGAATAACATCACAAGTGCCGGTTGAGGTAGACCTAATTCTGGATTTGGGAAATTCAAGGAGCTGTGGAATTTTAGTTGAGGATCATCCGGGACAGGATGTTAATTTTTCAAATAGCTATCCTTTGATTCTTAGAGATCTTTCACGTCCCAATCTTAAATATGACAAACCATTTCCAAGCTGTATAGAATTTGCTCGTGCAAATTTTGGAAGTGATCTTCTCTCTCGTCGTTCCGGAAGGGTGTCTGCCTTTTATTGGCCAAGTCCGGTCAGGGTAGGTTATGAGGCGGCACATTTGGCAGGGACAAGAATTGGAAATGAAGGTATAACCGGTATCACATCTCCTAAAAGATATATATGGGACACGCGTTTATCTTTACAAAGCTGGCGTTACAATAGCCGTTCCATGGGTATTTCGGGCAGAATAATCGATCCTCCAGTTACGGGGGCATTTATGGCAATGATTTCACCGGATGGTCGTGTTTTGACTGAGGAGGAACGTTTAATAGGGGAGAATATCACCACACAACCAAATTTTTCACGGAGTTCATTATTTACCTTTATGCTTGTGGAAATTTTGTTTCAAGCGAGATTACAGATGAACTCGCCTCAAAATCGTGAACAAAGACAAAATAAAACTTTAATGAGACATCTTCGGTCTGTAACATTGACTTTACCTCCCGGTATGCCGGTAGCGGAACAGAAAATCTTACGTAATCGTGCGATTTCAGCCATTGATTTATATTGCGAAATGCTGGGTATATCTACAAAAGATCGGCCAAAAATTCACACGCATCTTGATGAGGCAACAGCAACCCAAATCGTTTGGTTATATAACGAGATTACCGAACGTCTCGGTGGAAATGTGGATGAGTTCATGCAATTAAACGGTCATGTCGATAAAGATAGGGAAACTGATAACCGGATACCGAAAATTAGGATAGCAAGCTTGGATATTGGAGGTGGAACGACTGACTTGATGATAAGTTCCTATTCTGTGCCTGTGGGTGAGACAATTTGTCCACATCAGGAATTTAGGGAAAGCTTTAAAATAGCAGGGGATGATATTCTTGAACATATCATAACGCATATCATTTTACCCATAATGGAAAATTCCCTACGTAAAGCGGGCGTAATTGACACCCAGGCATTTTTTAGTTCCGCCATTGGACAGGACTGGGGAGGGCAATCAGAACAGGAGCGTCATTTAAGACAGCTTTTTGTCAATAATGTTTTGGAACCGGTTGCATTGGCAATATTGTCCCGTTATGAAAATTTAACTGATCGAACAATCGATATACTTGATGCATTCCATATTGGCGATGTTCTTGGTGAGGACAAGGAAAATATCGAGCGATCCCAAAATTACATTCAGACCCTTGCCAAAAAGGCAGGAGCAGAAAATTTTAAAATAACCGACTTGGAAATCATAGCCAAGGTGCAACAGGTTGAGGCCTCGATCACATATGTTATGGGTGATGTCATAGCGAAATTGTGCGAAGCAATTTGGACCTATGATTGTGATGTCTTGTTGATTTCAGGTAGACCTTCAAGATTACGCAGAATTGTTGATATGATTATGGCCGCCATGCCGGTTCCGGTTCACCGTATTATAGGTATGTACCATTATCGTGTTGGTGCATATTATTCTTTCCGTGATGCTCAGAACCGTATAAGTGATCCAAAAACCACCGTTGTAGTTGGTGCATCTTTATGTTTGCAAGCGGAAGGGAAGTTACAGAATTTTGTATTACGATCACGTGATTTGCATATGTATTCCACTGTGCGTTTTATTGGTCGTTTGGAAAAAAATGGTCAGTTGAGGAATAAAAATGTTTGGCTTTCGAATATAGATTTACCCGAAAGGAAGCTTCAAGAAGATGTAGGTTTCAAGATTGATGATTTTGAAAATACCACCAAGATTGGTTTTCGTCAGCTTGGAATTGAAAGATGGCCAGCGTCGCCATTATATGTTTTGGAAATAAATAATTTCAATGCTCTGAATAAAATTGCCCTGCCTTTGACGGTAACAATTAAGCGTCAGGATATCGATCAAGAAAAGGAAAATCTAAAAAATGATTATTCAGATCGCGAACAATTCAGGATTGTTGAAATAACAGATCGGAATGGCGAGCAATATCCCACCCGGCTTTTGGTCCTGAGATTGCAAACCATGATGAATTCCGAAGGTTATTGGCGTGATACAGGTCGCTTTACCTTAGCCTAGAGAAAGATTATTTAATATGCCAAACGATATTCAAGAAATGACCAGGCATCTACAAAAAAGAACCGGGAATGTATTATGTTCTGCTGATATGGCTTTACACTGGTTTGAAGATAATCCAAAAGCCATTAGGGGAGATGGGGATGCAGTCAAATATACCCTTAGGCGATTTCGTCGGCAGGCCAGACAACTTGACAATGCTGCTTACCAGCCACCTGCCGTGGCGGTTTTTGGAGCGTCTCAGGCAGGTAAATCCTATCTTGTTTCAAGTTTGGCGACAAAACCAGGACAGGCATTGATAGCGTATTATCAAAAAGAAAATCTTAATTTCTTAACGGATATGAATCCACAAGGGGGTAATGAGTCAACGGGGCTTGTATCTCGTTTTACGACGCGGAAAATTGACGTTATTGATGAAAATATGCCTGTTCCATTACGATTGTTGTCAGCGGTTGATGTCATAAAAATATTGACCAATACATCAATTGAGGATTTTAAGACAAAAGATGCCGAAATTGACGATCAGTCACTACAGAATTTGTTTCAGTCCATGAAACCTTTTATGCAAGACAAGATCATTAATTCAATTATAGATATTGATGATATAGAGGTTCTATATGAATATTTAAAAAAACAATATCCCGACCATCATAGATTTGAAAAATTAAGAGAAATTTACTGGCAGCAACTGAGGGAAACCGTTCCGTATATTCCAGCTCATGAATCGGCTGTCTTGTTTTCACCATTATGGAACAATCTGGGGCAATTTACCAATTTAGGAAGAAATTTATTTACAGTTTTAGGAAATTTGGGAAAAACGGAAAATGTCTATTGCTCTACAGAAGCACTGAAGCCAAGAGAAAAAAGTATATTGAATGTTGAAACCCTATTCACGCTTGGAATGAATTCCCAGGATAAAATTACCGTTTTGACTTCAAAAGGGGAAAGACAATCAATTGATCGTTCAATTGTAACGGCATTGACGGCAGAATTAACCGTTCCAATAGGAAGTGATGCTCCATGGGCATTTCTCAAGGAAACTGATTTGCTTGATTTTCCTGGCGCAAGATCAAGAGAAATGATTTACGATCCACAAGCGTTTCTCCAGGCACCAGAAGCTTTGGGACGTTTATTTCTTCGGGGAAAGGTGGCCTATCTTTTTCAACGCTATGAAGCCGAACGTGAAATTTCGGCAATGTTATTGTGTATTGGTGATTCCATACAGAATGTTTCAACCCTGCCAGGTATGATTGATGGATGGGTAAGAAACAGTATCGGTGCGACGGAAGAAGAACGTAATAGACAAAGAGATAATTTGTTTGTTGTTTTGACAAAATTTGATCGGGAGTTTGAACAAAAAGCAGGAGAATCTCCTTCATCAAGCACAAGATGGACAGCCAGAATTAATGCAAGTCTAATTGACTTTTTTAAAACGTGCAGTTGGATCGAGAATTGGAGAGATAATCATCCTTTCAATAATCTTTACTGGTTACGCAGTCCCTCTATAAGTTTCCCAGCTGTTATGGATTATACGGTCGTTAACGGACATAAGGAAGAAGCTGGAATTGCTGAACGGGCAAAAAATTTAGTTGAAACGATGAAACAGGCTTATTTGAGTAATCCTGAAATCAAGCGTTATGTGGCTGATCCTGAAAAGGCATGGAATGCTGTTTTACAGCCAAATGATGGAGGTATCACCTATCTTGCCGGTGCATTGGGAAAAGTATGTGACGCACGGTTAAAAGTTGAACAGATCAATGGACAGATCGAACATCTTGCTGTTAATTTGGCACGTTTCATTTCACCTTATTATCATAGTGGCAATACGGAAGAAGCTATCAAAAAGGCTTCATCGGAGGCTCAATCAATAGCTCTTTCATTGATGCAATCCGTCAAATCACAAATGTTTGGATCTTTGTTACGGTCACTCCAGGTTAGGCGAGAGGATATGATGGAAGCATGGCATAGTATGGAAATGCAGCTTTCCAACCAGAGATTGTTGATCGGTCGAACAAGTGATGTAGACGATCTTTTTCAGGATATGTTTCCAGATGCCGATTTATCGGATCAAAAACAGGAAAAAGAAGTGGATACGGGACAGGCAAAAGATCGTCATGAACAATATGCCGATTTAGTATTGTCCAAATGGAATCATATTATGGATGATTTTTCTCGTAATGATCAGGTTGAACAGCATTTTTATATTTCAACAGAACAATTAACCGCATTAACGGCAGAGATATCCTTGCTTGCAAGACGGTTAAATCTCAGGGATAGGCTCGCTGAACAGTTAAGACGCAATGCGGCGCTTTTCACCAGTGGTTCATTAAAGGGGGAAACACAGGTTTTGTTGGCAGAAATGGAAATTGGTAATTTTGTTTATTATTTGGGTTATCATTCCGTACCATTATCTGAAAGACCCATGACAAGAGGATTAAAGGGTGAGCATCATGTATTCGAACCAAGAGAGGCACCCAATGATATATTGATTTTACCTGAACATCCCGTTCCATATCACGAACGTTTTGTTCGAGATTGGATTTCAGCCATGGTACAGCGATTTGAAGAAAATGCTGGCGCGTCCAGTCTTGATGGAATTGATCCAGCTGCAAATGAAGCCCTGGGGCGTATCATAACCGTATTAAAAGGTGTATAAAATGAATTCGGTATTAAAAATTTCAGCATCAGGACCAGGTGAAGCCGCTATTACCGTAATAAGTAAGGCAGATTTGAAGGGACAGAATTTTAATATTACGTTTCCACAATTTCCCTCAATTCCTGTTCAAAAGGTTATACGTCAGGAACAACAAGGAAATGATCTAGTTTTATTTATTGAAGCTGACCGTTTATGTGATTTACTGGAGGCGGGGAGCCCATGCCAGATCAAGGTTCCGGAACTGGATCTTGTCCAAACCGTAATCTGGCCTCCCATTATCGGCAAACGAAGTGTTTCCAGAAAAGTTGTTGAAAATAAAAAAATAGATGATGTCAGCAGTCCCGGGAAAGAGAAAAAAAATTTAGAAATAGTTAATAAAATAAATGGGCAACAAGAAGAACCCACTGTTTTCCTGGATCAATCGGGAGCTGAACCGGATATAGAAACTGTTGTAATGGATACTGAAAATAATCGAGTTAATCAAAATGAAAACAAACCTGATTTACCGGTCATAAATCCAGAGATACAAAAGAAACGCTCCGTTTTTCCACAGAAAGAGGATTTATTGAATAGTGAAAATCTGCATGGAGAATCAAACAAGACCAGAAGCAAACTTCCCTGGATAATTTTAGTATCAGGTTTGGGTCTTTTGTCGTTATTCAGCATTGGAACAGGAATTTATATAAAAAAACATCATGTTCCCAATAAAAATCCTTCTGTTAAGGAAAAAACTATAGAAAACAAACCAGTAATAAAACAGAGTAATGATAAAAAGAATAATGATGATGGAAAACAATCTAAAAATTCCCAGAAGCAATCTTTTCCTGAATCAACCAAATCCAATTCCCAAAACAAGGCGAAAAATTTGGAAGTAATGCCATTACAGGATGTTCTTAGCAAAGCACCCAGCACATTGGCTATTACTAAAGAGGGGGAAAGGCGGTTAGAAAATAAGCAGGCTGATGATGGAATTTTGTTACTGGAAAATGCAGCATCCAAGGGGGAAAGTGAAGCAATGGTCAAGTTGGGTTTACTTTACAGTCCTGTAAATTTCAAGGTGGATGGTCCCATTCCCAGTCCTGATATGCGTGAAGCGGCACGATATTTCCAGATGGCTGCCCAAAAAGGCTCTCGAGAAGTTGTTGCCCCACGTCAGGCATTGTACGACTGGTTAAGTAAAAAAGCTGAAACTGGTGATGAAATGGCTCGTCTTACGTTAAAGGATTTTTGGCAGTGAGAAAAATTCTGAATAAATCATTAATTCTTTCGCTATTGTATTTTTCAGCAATAGAAAGTTCCTCAGTTATTTTTGCTGATTCTGCTGTTTCCCCATCCTCCACACCATTGCTTATGGAAGGAAAACATAATCTTTATCAAAAAATCATAACTAGACCTGGTGTTGTCTTATCAGATTCACCCTCAAATCAGAATGCGAAACCGATTGAGGGCTTCAAGGTTTTTTATGTTTATAAACGTCAGAAAGATACACAGGGAAATGAAGATTGGTTGCAGGTTGGAAGCGATACCCAGGGTCATATTGTAGGCTGGGTGCCAGCTGATAAAGTAATTAACTGGGCGCATACAATGGTTGGTGCCTTTACCAATCCGGCTGGACGCGAGCGTTCATTGTTCATGAAAAATGAACAGGATGAAAAACAGATATTGCTGGATCAATCTGGTGGGGATAAAGCCAAGGAATTAGCAAGAAATGCACTGGCCGGTAATCCTGGTCCGGTGATAGCCATGGAACCTGAAACATATGTAGATATCACTCATAATTTCTATTTGTTGCCAATTCTTGATGCCCAGCAGATAGATCGTCCAAGTGGTCCTCCATTACGTTTGCTTCATGTCGTTTCCGCTCCGTCACAAAAAAGCAAACCTGATTCATCGCCAGCGAATTTGAGGAATTTCAAGGCCAGTTTGGTTTTTGTTATGGATACGACTGTAAGTATGGAACCCTATATTGA
The DNA here is from genome assembly GCF_016101485.1 of Commensalibacter sp. M0133. Lineage (NCBI taxonomy): Bacteria > Pseudomonadati > Pseudomonadota > Alphaproteobacteria > Acetobacterales > Acetobacteraceae > Commensalibacter > Commensalibacter sp. M0133. The sequence goes on along the minus strand of NZ_JACFQI010000001.1, from coordinate 447,209 downwards.
ACAAACTCAGGCAGCGGTTAAATCATTGATTAATTCAATAAAAAATACAGCGGTTAAAAATAATTTTCGTTTTGGATTGGTCGCCTTTCGGGACAGTTTGAAAGATAATCCGTCACTGGAATATGAAACAAAGGTTTTTGCAAGACCCGATTTCAAGCAACCTGTGGATAGTGTTAACAATGCCATAGCTTCTGTTCATGATGCAAAAGTTTCGTCAAAATCTTTTGACGAGGATGCTATCGCTGGAATTAAAACCGCACTTGATGAAATTGACTGGAATCAATCAGCTGGTAAATATATTATTCTGGTGACGGATGCAGGTGCAAGGGAGGCAAATGATCCTCACAGTATAACTAAACTGGGAATTGAAGAAATCAAACAGCTTGCTGAATCAAAAGGTGTTGCTGTATTTGTTGTTCATTTATTAACGCCTGCAGGTCAGAAAATCAATAATCATACCAGGGCCGCAAGCCAATATAGAAAGCTAAGTCAGTATGGTACGGCTGGATCCTTATATTTTCCTGTTAGGGGGGGGACACCAGAGGCTTTTTCAGAAGTGATTCAGACCCTCACAATGGCATTATTGCAACAGGTGGCGGATACAACAGGTAGACCTATAGCAGGATTGAATCCGTCAAAGAAAAATGCTCAATCTAAAAAAGCAGAGGATCAAATCAAAGTTGTCAGCCAGGCTATGCGTCTTGCCTATATGGGTAAGGAGGAAAATACTTCCGTTCCTGATGTGATTTCGAGTTATACTACAGATCGGGATTTGACTAATCCAGTAAAAAAGGCCATTGAAGTACGTGTTCTCTTAACCAAAAACCAGTTGTCAGATTTAGCCCAATCCTTACAGATCATCTTGAAAACAGGATTAGCGGGAAGAACCGAACCACAGACATTTTTTACCCAACTTCGTTCAGCCTTTGCAACAGCGGCCCGTGATCCGCAAAAAATTTCCCAATCTAAAAATATTGGCGGATTACTGGGAGAATATTTGCAAGGTTTACCTTATAAGTCGGATATCATGAACATTTCGGAACAGGATTGGCTTGCAATGGGAGCAATTGCGCAAAGAACAGTTCTGAATAATGTCGAAAGCCGTTTACGACTTTATCAGGAATATGAGTCTCATCCTGATCTTTGGGTACAGTTAACTGGAAGCAAAGATCCTGGTGAAGCGGTTTATCCTGTTCCCTTGGAAGCCTTGCCTTGATGAGAGAATTTTCGGGAAATCCTCTTATTTTTCTTGATAATGTTGCATATGAATTTTCTGATGGAATCAAAATTAATATTGATCATGCAGAAATTAAAAAGGGTGATCGTATACTCATTTCCGGTCCTTCAGGATGTGGTAAAAGTACGGTATTGGGAATGTTATCCTTATCCTTGAAACCGACAAAAGGACGTAATTTCTATTTTGAACAAAATGATATTTTAAAATTATGGAATAATTACAGACGGGATCAATTGGCTCATTTAAGGTCAGCATATTTTGGTTTTGTTCCGCAAACAGCGGGCCTAATACCTTTTATAACTGTAAAGGAAAATATAACTCTACCCTTATCGATTATTGGAAAAAAGAACAAAGTCTGGTTTGATCAGTTGATTACCTATCTTGAAATTGGACCAATTTTATCTAAAAAGCCATGTCAGGTATCTGTTGGCCAGCGTCAAAGGGTGGCTGTTGCAAGAGCATTAATCAATAGACCCATGATTGTTTTAGCGGATGAACCCACGGCTTCTGTTCATCCCACTCTAGCCGACGAAATTTTACATTTATTGGTTGAGACAGTAACGGAGGCTGGATCCGTTTTAATCATGACCTCACATGATGTTAAACGGGCGTTACAATATGGTCTAAAGGAGATGGCGTGTAATATTGACAATAAAACGAAAATAACACGGTTACGGATCCATGCATAAAAATCTGCATTTATTTTTATCCGCTAAACTTGCCTGGAAAGACTTGAAAAATGAACCAATTTTATCGTTATGCCATATTCTGGGCATTGTCGCAGTTTTGGCCCCTTTAATTGTCATTGCCGGATTAAGAAGTGGTGTATTAACCAGTATTAGGCAATCATTGCTTGAAGATCCTCATGTCAGGGAAATAGTCACAATATCCAATCATAGTTTTTCCCTTAATGATATAAAGAACATTAATTCAAATAACGATATTGCATTTATCATGCCTCGAACCCGTACACTGGCAGCAAGTTTGTTTATGGAAAATATGACTGACAAGAATAATGGTGATGGCAGGCATATCATGTTAGTACCTTCAGCCAAGGGTGACCCCTTGTTAGGTAATATTTCAGCTTTTATACAAAAAAATGATGAAATTTTTTTATCAGCCTCAGCGGCCAGCTATTTGCATATTCATGAGGGAGACCAAGTAAATGCCATTCTTGAAAGAATATATCATAATACTAAACAGCAAATAAATTTTCCTTTGAAAGTCGTATCTGTATTGCAACCCTCCGTTACAGATAAGGATTGCGCCTTTGTATCCTTGTCTTTGGCTGTTGCCGTGGAAACCTATCAGGATGGTATTGAAGACTGGCCCGTTCAAGTTAATAATTTCAAAATACCGCCAAATATCATGTATTCTGGTTTCCGGTTATATGCCAAAAATTTGACTGATGTGCCAAAATTAGACAGGAATCTACGTAATAACAATATAGATATCATATCAAGAGCAGGAGATGTTTCTGGATTATTATCGTTAACACAACGCTTGCAATATCTTTTCATCTTAATCGCGTCATTAGGAGGGAGCGGTTTATGTATTTCATTGGGATCTGGCCTTTGGGCAAATACCGAACGTAAACACAGATCTCTGGCTTTATTGCGCTATTCTGGATTTTGTTCATTGGATTTAATTTTTTTTCCACTTTTTCAATCTTTTATTCTTGCATTTTGCGGTCTGGCGATTTCGTTCGTTGCCGCGATAGGAGCAGGAGAACTGATTAATCATTTATTTAAAAATATTCTACCACAAAATCATGTTTTATTTTTGTTGAATAAGGAATTGATTTTGGCAACTATCTGTTTAACCTTTGGGGCAAGTTTCATAATCAGTTTTTTATCGGGAAAGAGAGCAGCCAAAATACAGCCATGGGAAGGGGTAATTGCTTTATGAAACAAATTGTTTTGATTATTGGACTTGGTATTGGATTTTTTCCTACTATTTCAAAAGCAATAAACGCATCATGGCCAAGTAAATTTATAGATATCCATCCAATGAAGGATGATTTTGCCTTGCCATTGCCTTGTGGAGGTAAAATGGTTTTTCGTAAGGTTGAAGTGCCAACAGAAGGTGGAGTTTTGGATGATTTACCAATTCAGATAGGACAATCTGAAACCCAGGAAGGTTATAGCGATTATATAAGGCAAGCGCAGCTCGCAGCACCATTTTCTAGCAGGGTGAATGGAAGTAATTTCTATTATATTGGGAAATATGACGTTACAAGAAATCAATATGATGCCATTCTAGATCAGGATTCATGTAAACAACCCGATCAGTCAGGACAGAAAGCAGTCAATAATATTTCATGGTTTGAGGCTCAAAATTTTGCGGAAAATTGGTCTGTTTGGCTATTGCAACATGCTAAAAATTCATTGCCAAAACGTGGTAATAAATATGGCTATATCCGTTTACCTACAGAAGCGGAATGGTATTATGCTGCTCAGGGAGGCAACAAGGTTAGCGAAACGGATTTTCTTGCACCAACATGGCCAATGCCAGAAGGAATTGAAGAATATGTTATGGCTGGTTCGGAACTGGCAAATGGTCAGGTTCAAACGGTAGGTAGCATGAAACCAAATCCTTTGGGGTTATATGATATGTTGGGAGAAGTTGGGCAAATGATGCAGGATTATTATCATTTGAATCGTGTGGGACGTCAGCATGGATTAACAGGTGGAATAATAGTAAAAGGTGGAAATTATACATTTAATCCATCGGATCTCAATACGGCATTACGTGAGGAAATCCCTCTATATGATCAAAATACCAATCAACCGACACATCTCGCAACCATGGGTTTTAGAGTTGTTATTTCCGCACCTACATTGGGTAGCCTGCAAGAAACCAATCAGGCATCATCAGAGTTTGATCAATTATTGCAAAAATCCCAAAAAGTGACAGCCAATACGCATCAGCTGATTGATAAGCTTAAGAAACAGACAACAGAGGCATCCTTAAAGGCCGGGCTTGAACAGATATCAACACAACTGGATCAGGATGCCAGAGCTCGTAATGATTTCTTGGCGGCAACCATGCGTGCCCAAATTGAAGCGGCATCCGCTTTGGCATTAAATATTTGGGAAAATCAACATACAATATTGATTTTGGAAAAGGAATTATCGCTTTTGAATATGTTGAGCCAAAAACAAAAAAACGATATAAAATCAAACATTATCAATCATAAACAAATCTTAAATAATTCAATTGACGGGTATTTGGAAACTATTCGTAAAATAGCAGATTCATCATCGATTATTGATAGAAAAAAACAATTCACCATGATTGAAACAGCATATAAAGCTAGAAAACTCAATAATCTGGCGTTTTTTGCCAATCGAATACAGGTATTGCTCTCTTTACCAAAAAGTAAGTGGACAAATGTATATGTGCTGCAAGATATGAAAAATATTCAGTCAAATCAGGCAAGAGATTCTGTGAACATCAATAATAAAAACAATAATTGAAGTCTATAAATTTAATTTTACAGACCTCGAGAAAGAATTATAAGACAATACGGATTTGATCTCTTAATCAGTTTTTTTTTTATTTTTTAATGCATTTTCAATATAATCCAATCTCGATTGAAATGGATCAGTTTCAAATTTGATACCGGTTGTTGAAAAATTGAGTAATTTATCAGGATGAATTTTAAATTCGGAAAATTCCGATAATCCGTCTACTTTAGGTTTTGAATATTTTGCAAAATTGACCCAGTATTTTTTTATTGCTTCTGACATGGCATTGTCTTGAGGTGTCAAGGATGAGTATACTTTGTTCAACGTTCCAAAAACATAGGGTAATTCTGATGCATGTGGTGCCCCATAGGAAGTATAAGGACGGGCCGAACTGGTAATATAGGAAAAACGATAGCGATAGACAGGAACATTTTTACTGGCAATTTGTTGTGTCAATAACCGGGTTGGTTCAAGAATTTGAATATCGGCCATAAATTGATGCAAAATTCTGGTTTCGGATAGTTTTCCATTCGGATTATAAATTTTATTGAGATCCTCTATATTCATTCCCAGCTTGCCTGCCATAACTTTCAAACCGGATTGGTTAATCATAAAACCATCGCCACTCGTATCACCGATTAATGTAGGAACAGGATAAAAAGCACCTTTTTCAAAAGCACTATCAAGGGATTGCTTTAACATGATACCATCAATAATCAATCCTGAAAAATAGTCAGGTTGTAGATCATCTAAATTCAATCTATCGACAATGGTTTCAGCAGGTAGCTTACGCAAATTTTCCAAAGCATATTCATCGTTTTGGATATTATTTTTTTTTGCGAAATTTAGGCCTGTTTTTTCTGCGTCATCAATGGTTCTGGGTGGGAAAAAGCGTGAATGCCCTGTTCCAGATTGAATAATGGCCTTATTAAATAAACCTTTTGCCTCTGAAATGGTCATTAGGGATATAATTGAGGCGCCGCCGGCAGATTCGCCAAATAAGGTGATATTATCGCTATCCCCCCCAAAAGAGGAAATATTTTTCTGTACCCATTGTAAAGCTGCAATTTGGTCCATAATTCCATAGTTTGCCCATTTGTTCTCCTCATTTTCTTGCTGTAAGTCCGGACGTGCAAAAAAACCAAAACGTCCAAGTCTATAATTGAAAGTGACAACTATAACCCCTTCATTTGCCATTGAACTGCCATCGAAGATTTCCTGATTACTTCCGCCGGAAACAAAACCACCGCCATGAATCCAGACCATTACAGGATATTTTTTTTGGGTTTCGTTTTTTTCAAAAAAGGATTTTGGCATCCAGATATTAAGATATAAACAATCCTCGCTTGTTAAAGGAAAGGTTTCTTTCTTATCCCATCGATTGGGATACTGACTGCAATTTGGTCCATATTCAGTGGTTGTTTTGATTCCCTGCCAAGGCTGAACAGGCTGTGGGGGAAACCACCTGAATGAACGAACAGGAGGCGTGGCATACGGAATCCCTTTGAAAATAGCAAGTTGGTTATCAAAATATCCCTGAAGTGTTCCTTGATTATTTAATTCAATAAAAGGATGTGATGTTGATGCTGAAGTCATTGTAATAAGCGCCAAAGATGATAAAAATGTGAGAAAAAATTGAAATATTACTTTTTTTAAAAAAGGGTATTCATACATGCGTATTGTACTTTTTTATGAAATGAACAAATCTGAATGTTATAGGTCAGTTGACTCAAATAGTATAAATAAATATCTCTTTTATGATATAATTATCACCTTACAACAATTATCGTGATTCCAAAATTTATTAAAGGATTGGATCATGAACCCATTTGGTTTAGATTATTTGTATTTAATAAAATATTAAGGTAACGTATGTCCAGATCCTATTTTACTAAAATTATTATTGGCTGTTCCTGTTTTTCATTAATGGCATGTACACCTGCCTATAATCCAAATCTATCTCCCGAACAAAATCGACAAATGCAAAGAAATTCCCAATTCAATCAAACGCTTGGGACAGGAGCATTGAGCGGTGCAGCTCTTGGAGCTTTGGTAGGAGGTTTGGCTGGTCATGGTAAGGGGGCTTTGATTGGTTCATTAAGTGGAGCGGCATTGGGAACCGGTGCTGGATATGCTGTTGCACATCGTACAGAAAATCAGCAGTTACAGGAAGATCAATTGAACAAACAAATTGCCGCCGCTCATCAGATAGCTTTGAATGCAAGTAATGACGCGCAACAGGCATCGCTGCAGATTGCTCAGTTACAGAGACAACTGGCAAACCTTAATAAACAGATAGCGTCAAAACAAATTACTGTTAGACAATATAAACAACAATTATCTCATTTTAATAATCAAAAAGCCCAATTAAACAATAAGATAAATTATTATTCTAAACAAAGTGACCAAATGCACCAATACGCTCAGATAGCTCATGATAATCGTTTTGAGCAGGAAGCACAATCAACAGATGCAGCAGTTAGCCGTTTAAAATATGCCGAGAATATTCTAGTGAATGGCATGAACAATCAACCTGCAGGTTGATTAAAATAAATTTTCAAAAGGATTTATTAATGAAATTCTATCAATTTATCATATCCTTAACTTCATTCATGATATTGACAAACTGTTCCAATCCTCAAAGTTGTGATCCTGATAAAACAAATTTTTTTAGCGGATTGGGATGTTCTGTTGGTAATGGTTATAATAAACGCTCCCAGAATTTGAATAATCAATTGCAATATGAACAGCAAAATGCGGTAAACCAGCAACAAAATGCGGCTCAGGCTCATTCACAATCCATTGAATTGCAGTCCAGGTTAGAACAAAGACGCAATCAATTGACTCAAATAGATAATCAGGCTTGGGCTGCACGGAAAAAATTGCAGGATGCTCGAGCGAATCATAGTTTGACGCAACAGCAGTTAAATCAGAAACAAAAATTGCTGGATAATTACAATGCAAGAAGATCCAGGGTAAATGATGATCCTTCACAACAGGATCTAAATGCTCTGTCAGCAATCTTGGGTAAAATGTAATGAATAATTAGGTAGCTTTCCTAAATTTATGAAATATTGTAAAGGATGAGATCCAGCAGAGTATAAATATACTGATAATTATAAAACCTGCAGACCCTAGATTTTCTTGTAATTCTTGAATTTGATCCCAAAAAAATCCGGAAAGCTTGAATTTTTCCTGTAACAACCCTAGAATTTCAATTCCACCAATGACAGTCGCGATAAAAATTGAAAGGCCAGTCATGGTTAGATTATACCATAATTTCCTTAGTGGTTCTTTAAATGCCCAATTATAGGCACCTGTCATAACAATACTGTCTGTAGTGTCAATCAGGGTCATTCCGCAAGTAAATAAAAGCGGAAAAACCATAATATCCCACGTGGCCATGCCTTTAGCTGCCTGTATGGCGGCAATTCCCAATAAACCGATCTCGGTTGCAGTATCAAATCCCAAACCGAAAAGAAAACCCAATGGTAACATATGCCATTCCTTGGACACCATGCGAAAGGCGGGTTTTAAAATTCTCGATAAAAATCCTCTTGAAGCGAGTATATTATCCATATCCTCGATTGAATAGGATTTATTTGCACGAAAATCTTTGAATATTTTCCAAATTTTCAAAAATATAAAAAAATTGATAAATGCTATGATCAACAAGAAACTGCCGGATACCAAAGTCGCTAAGGTGCCACCAATTAATTGGAATTCATCAATTTGTGTTTTGAACCGATTGGCAAAAGTTGCAACGAGCAGACAAAAAAGAATAACTATACTTGAATGACCAAGAGCAAACCATAATCCAGTGGCAAGGGAAGGTTTTTTATGTTGGGTAAATTGTCTGACAACATTATCAATGGCAGCAATGTGGTCTGCATCCACTGCATGACGTAAACCGAATACCCAAGCCAAAAACGCTGTGTTGAGAAGAAGAGGTGATTGGTAAAATGATTTCAGTGCCCAAATCCATGCAAGTATATTTGCAAGTATCAAGAAAAAATAAATGGAAATGACAGATTTTACCGGACGTTTAGGAGAAATTCGCATCAAAATCCTTGAGATATATATTAAAACCCCTTTTATTAAAGTAATTTAACCTTAAATAAAAGGGGCATTAAGATTCAGATTTTAATTTTTTTTACACCGTAAAAGCGAGAGAGCTGCAAAGATACCAACGCCATCAAGGGCGAGATCCTGTTTTCTTTTATGTTTCAAACCTGCAGCAAACATGCATGTTGCAGCTGCCAATAGGGTAAGAGCGCCCAATTTTGAGGTTTTTTTGCATAAAAGCATTGATGCCCCAGCAACTTCAAGGCCACCAACTATTTTCATATTGGTTTGTGACCAATTCATTTCAGAAAATCTTTTTTCTTGGATGCTAGCGCCTAAAACCTTGCTTGTTCCACATGCAGCAAATCCCAAACCAACAAGGGTTTTAAAGATTTTTTTGCAACATTTAGCCATAATTATAATCTCCTAAATATGAATATTTTGTAAATAAGTGTAACAATTACCATTCCAAGAAATTAAGTAAATAAATTTGAAATGAACTTATTTAAAACTGTAAATATATTTTACAAAATGACTGTAAGAAAATCTATATAAATCGAAGATTATGATAAATTAAGCTACAGCTTGTTTTAATGCCGCCGTAATTTCTTTCGTAGTTACATCACCTCCCAGGTCACGGGTTCTGACTTTATCCTCTACAACAACTTTATGAATTGCCTTATCAATTCTTTTTGCAAGATCGTCACGCTTAACATGTTTCAACATTAAGGCTGCGGCTCTCAACACAGCGATAGGATTGGCGCAGTTTTTACCTGCTATATCTGGAGCGGAACCATGAACAGCCTCAAACATTGCCGCTTTTTCACCGATATTAGCGCCTGGTGCAAGACCCAGCCCACCTGTTAAACCTGATGTCAGGTCTGATAGAATATCCCCGAAGAGATTGGTTGTAACGATTACATCGTAGGTTTCGGGTTTTATAACCAGTTCCATCGAACAGGCATCAACAATACGTTCCTCACAGGCAATTTTGCCTTCGTATTCCTTGGCAACCTTGCGACCCTCTTCAAGAAACAGACCGCATAATTCTTTAAGAATATTGGCCTTGTGAACAAGTGTAACCTTTTTACGATTGTTTTGCACTGCATAATCAAAGGCAAATTTAACAATTCTCCGGCATTCTTTACGTGAGGTGTAACCTGCACATGTGGCGATAGCTTTCAGATCATTATCAACAGGGATATGATTTTCCATGGCAGCATAAAAACCTTCGAGATTTTCACGTACTACAACAATGTCAATATTATCAAATCTGCCACCCTGAATAAGAGTTTTGGTGGGACGAACATTTGCATAAAGTCCGAATTCCCTGCGTAGGGTAACATTGATTGAACGGTAACCTTTACCTACAGGTGTTGTCAGGGGTCCTTTCAATACCAGGCCAGTTTTGTGAATACTCTCGATTGTTGACTGAGGCAATGGATCGCCTGATGCATCCACGCCAGCCATGCCCGCAAGTTGTCTGTCCCATTTGAATGGTGCCTGAATGGCATCGAGAATTTCGATAGTTGCACCAACAATTTCGGGACCTATTCCATCGCCTGGGATAAGGGTGGCTGGAATTAGAGATTGATTTGACATAATTGTACCTTTGAATGATTCTAAATAAAAATTAAATCTATGTTAATTTCATATATTTTTATCATCGATCTCGGGGTTAATAAAGGCATCAACTATCAAATGAACGTGCACATTTTCATGAGCCATGTTTGCTCGTTTTTATTCAGATGAGGATAGATCAAATCGGTAATTTGTTTATGATAATTGTTTAACCAATTTTTTTCCTGTGGGGTTAACAAAGTTGAATTTATGATTTTCCAGTCAAAAGGGACAAGCGTTAAGGGTTTAAATTTCAAAAAGTTATCATAAGGAGCCTTGCAAACAAGTAAAAGATTTTCAAGACGGATACCATGATGTCCAGCAAGATAGTATCCTGGTTCATTGGAAAGAATCATTCCTTCTTTTAGGGAAATAGGAAAGGGTTGTGATGATATTCGACAGGGACCTTCATGTACGGAAAGATAACTTCCCACACCATGACCAGTTCCGTGATCATAATTCAAACCGTTCTGCCATAAAGCGTAACGTGCCAATACGTCAAGTTGACTCCCTGTTGTTCCAATTGGAAAAACGGCTGATGAAAGTGCGATATGGCCTTTTAGAACCATTGTTGCCTGTTCACGAATTGAGGAGGGGGCAAATTCTTTCCCCATCCAAATGGTGCGGGTGATATCTGTGGTTCCGTTTTTGTACTGCCCGCCACTGTCAATAAGGTAAAGCTGATTTTCCCTTATAATCGAGTGGTTTGTTTTTGTTGCTTGGTAATGGATAATCGCACCGTTGGAACCGGTGGCAGAGATTGCAGGAAAACTCTCCTCTTTGTAAAATTTTCCCCCGGTTTCTATTCTGAACTGGTTGAGTTTTTCTGCCACTACAGTTTCGGATTTATCAATACCTTGTTTCTCAAGCCAGAATAAAAAACGGCACATTGCAATACCATCCCTGATATGGGCATTTATGGCACCTTTTTGTTCAACTTGATTTTTGCATGACTTGGGCAACAGAATGGGATTTGTACGATAATGAATTGATATTTCTTGTTTTTCGAGAAGTTGAATAAATCCTATCGGTGTCTGATTTTTATCCAATCCTATGACAAAAGATGTGATTTTTCTTAAATCTGAATATATATCATTTCGTGAACATAATTTTACAGTGTGACCAAGAAAATCTGACAGTGTTTCGGAATATTGTTCCTGATCTGCATATAAACATACATGATCTCTATATAAAATTGCAAAAACAAGTGGGATAGGGCTATATGGAACATCGGAACCACGAATATTAAGAAGCCAGCATATAGAGGCTGGATCACAAAATATAAAAGCATCTTCATTGTTGAAAAGTAGTTCTTTTTGCAATTTTTCAATTTTATTATGATGTGATAAACCAGAAAATTCCAGAGGATGAGGTTCAATAGGTTGATTAGGATAGTCTGGTTGATCCAGCCAAAGTGTGTCTATTGGATTATCAGTTATTGGAACAAGTCTTATTTTATTATTTTGTAGTGATTCCAAGTTTTTTTGACTCATTAATCTTGGGTCATATCCTAATTTTAATTTTTGCAGATGATTGTGATCTAAGACCCATGCAAGAGGTGATTTATGGGAAATATGATGATATTCCCATAATTCTTGGTTAAGCTGCTGTTGCATTTGAAGAATATAGCGTCCATCTGAAAATACAGCAGCATTATCCGGCAATACAACAGCTATGCCTGCACTTCCCGTAAATCCAGTCAACCACGCAAGGCGTTCGGCATAAGAAGCGACATATTCATTGAGAAATTCATCCCCGCGATTGATTATAAATCCGTCAAGATGATCTTTTTTTAGTATGGAACGAAGCGAAGATAGTTTTTCTGTATGTTGCATAAGATGATTTTATTCAAGGTTATTAATGATCTTAATTTATTATTTTGTACATGAATAATAGATCTAGCCATTTTTCAAATTTTATTCCTGTTTGCGGTAAGATACCTGCATGTTTGAATCCGAACCATTCATGTAATCGTATCGAGGCCTGGTTATTGGCGGTTATGGCAGCGACCATGACATGTACATTATTTTGGGAGGCATAATTCACAAGATGCTTCATCAGTTTTTTGCCAAGTCCTTGACCCTGGGCTTCCGGAATCAGATAAACCGAATGCTCAACAGTATGTTTATACCCGTCATAGGCCCTGAAATGTCCATATGTTGCAAAACCGAGGATTTTTTGCTGTTCATTGACGGCAACAAAAATCGGGAATCCCTCTTTTTCATGGTTTTCGAACCATACTAGCTGTTCATCATAGGTGCGGACTTTTGTCATCCAGAAAGCCGTTCCATAAATAATCTCTCGATTAACGATCTGGAGGATACTGTTAAGATCCGTAATTAATGCATGGCGGATTTGAATCATGTTTCTCTCGGTTTTTTAAGAATTAATGTCGCCCAATGTCCCTGTGAAACTTTGTCTTCAAGTTTCAGACCCTGTTTTTGATGTGCGGACAATACCATTGCTGTTTGGGATACAAGTAGACCCGATAATATTGCTATACCTTCAGGCTGTAAATTTCTGGCTAGATTTCTGGCCATTTTACATAAGGGGCGTGCAAGAATATTGGCAAAAACAAGATCATATGGAGCTTGCTTTCGAATTGAAGGTGTCAGCCAACCATTACCAACCTCACAATGGACGAAATTCCCCAGTTTGTTTCTTTTAACATTTTCTCGGGCAGCTCGAACGGACCATGGTTCAATATCAACAGCCAGAACCTTTTGATGGAATAAGGCAGCTGCAGCCATTGCCAAAATTCCTGAACCACATCCAAGATCAAGAATTTTACGAGGTTTTTTATAAGCGATCTTTTCAAGGGCAATTAGGCATCCACGAGTTGAACCATGTTCACCAGATCCAAAAGCCACACCTGCATCAAGGGTTAAAACAACACGTGAAGAAGAGATTGGATCGTTTAAATGCGTGCCACGAATAATGAACATATTACCCACTTTTTGAGCAGGAAAAGATTCATATGTTTTTGCAAGCCATCCTTCTGTTTCAGTGGAATGTTTTTGGATTTCTGGAAAGAACTGGGTAAGGCCGCCTGCTAACGTAATTGCATTGTTAAGCTCTTTATCTCCATAGCCTGTATCCTTGATTCCTTCCAATCGCCAAAGATTCTTGTCTTCATTTTCCTCAAATATCCCTACGGTCGGGCAAACCGTGTTCAGGGCCTGTTCAAATATTTCAATATGTTTTTCTGGAACAATTAGTGAAATGGTTTCAAGCGCATTGGCATGCCGTTTAGTTTTTAATGTCATGATGTTTCCGTCACAAAGCTGTCTATAACGTTTTTAATTCCGGTTTTATCGAAATTGATTTCAAGCTTATTCTGTTCAGTCTTTAATACAGTTCCATAACCGAATTTTTGATGAAACACACGGGCACCTACAGGAATATTTTTAGATTTTGGCAAATTTTGACGTTGTTTATTCGGTGTAAAAATATTTCCAAAAGAAATGGTGTCTCGGGTTCCTTTTTCTTTTTTTCCAAAATTCAAATTATCAAAATAATTTGGATTACTATGGTTTCTATTGATTCTGATTGACGGATTTACAATAAACTGGCTGGGTAATTCTTCAATGAAACGGCTGGGAATTGCTGATTGCCAGTTTCCATAAATCTGGCGGTTTGCGGCATAGGATATCACCAGATTTCGCCTGGCACGGGTAATGCCAACATAAGCCAAACGTCTTTCCTCTTCCAAGCCATTCAATCCATTTTCATCCAGTGTGCGTTGTGAGGGAAAAAGGCCTTCCTCCCATCCCGGCAAAAAAACCGTATCAAATTCAAGGCCCTTGGCGGCGTGAAGTGTCATTAAATTGACCTTGTCATCTCCACTCAGTTCATCATTATCCATTATAAGAGAGATATGCTCCAAGAATTCATTCAAAGATTGAAATTCGGACATCGCCCGGAAAAGTTCCCTGATGTTTTCAAGTCTGCCTTCTGATTCAACAGAGTTGTTTTGCTGCCACATCTCAATATAGCCGCAATGATGAATCAGGTCATCAATCGCTTTGAAATGACCACCTTTTTCACTCATGGATCTTGCCATTTCAAGTTGAAGCATCAGTTGATTCAGTTCACTCGCTACCTTACCCCTGATTATTCCTTGATTTAATGCTTGCTGTGCTGCCATCGTTAGGGAAATATTGGATTCTCGGGAAAGCAGATGCAATTTCTGAAGGGCGGCTTTGCCAATTCCGCGTTTCGGAACATTAATGATTCTTTCAAATGCCAAATCATCTGACGGCTGGGCGACAGTGCGCATGTAAGCGATGACATCGCGTATTTCAGCACGTTCATAAAACCTTACCCCGCTAATGATTTTATAGGGTATTCCCAATCTAATCATGCATTCCTCAAAAGGACGGGTTTGGGAACTGGTACGCATCAGGATTGCCATATCGCCAAATTGTTGTTCCTTTTTGTGAAAATCAATAATATTTTTACAAATGATTCTTGCCTCTTCATCGGAATCATAGGTTGAGAGAATTTTAACTTTTTCTCCTTCAACGGTGGCATTGGCAGCGTGAAGAGTTTTTCCCAATCGTTGCGAGTTAAATGATATCAAGCCTGATGCGGCACCAAGGATAGAGGAGGTTGAACGATAATTATTTTCCAAACGGATAATTTTAGCCCCTGGAAAATCCCTTTCAAATCTCAAAATATTGGTTATATCTGCCCCACGCCAGGAATATATGGATTGATCGTCATCTCCCACACAGCAAATATTGGCTTCTTGTCCATTTTTTTGGGCTAATAATTTTAACCATAAATATTGTATCATATTGGTGTCTTGATATTCATCAACCATAATATACGTAAAATAACGCTGATATTTTTCCAAGATATGTTGATGCTGGCTAAAAATATTAAACATATGCAGCATAAGATCGCCAAAATCACATGCGTTAATTTCCCGCAGGCGTTTTTGATAATGGGCATAAATTGTCTTGATTAGGGAATTTGCGGATTTATTTATTTCATCATTAGGCAAATTATCCGGTGAGTAACCCTTGTCTTTCCAGAACTGGATTGTACCAAGAATTAACTGTGGGGATACTCTTTTTGTGTCGATTGAATAAGCGGGTGTAATTTGCTTGATTAGGCGTAATTGATCATCTGTGTCCAGAATGGTGAAATTAGAGGTTAATCCGACAAGTGTAGCATTTTGCCTTAACATCCTTGCACATATTTTATGAAAACTTCCCAACCATAATCCCTCGACTGGTTTATTTATAAGGCTGGCAATTCTTTCGCTCATTTCTCTTGAAGCTTTATTGGTAAAAGTCACCGCTAAAATCTGATTGGGATACGCTTTTCCTGAAAGGAGAATATGGGCAAAACGTGATGTTAAAACACGAGTTTTACCGGTTCCGGCACCAGCCAGCACTAGAATAGGACCTTCTGTTGTTTCAACAGCTTTTTTTTGCGTTTCGTTAAGTTGGCTTAGATATTGGGTCATTACGCTTTACAGGATTGAATTAATTTTCAATATTGTTGATAAGGTGATTGATGAAATCAAATGATAACAGGTTGAACATATTAATGGATCATAATTCTTCTTTACCCTCGAATGATAAAGGAAGCAAACCTTTTAAAAATTTGGACGGTAGGGGACATCGCAACCGTATGCGTTCAAAAATTTTATCCAGGGGAACAGATGTTCTCGAAGATTACGAGATCCTTGAAATGCTGTTATATTCAGTCATTCCCAGAAAGGATACAAAACCTTTGGCAAAACAGTTGATTAACCAGCATGGTTCTTTGGGGCATGTTATCAAAGCAAATACAGATCGTACTGATCAGATCATATACAGTAAGAGATTTACTGAATTGATACAATTCATTCAATTGGTGGCTTTGCGTCTATGCATGTCTGATTTAATTGTGCCAACAAGTTTTAAACGCTTGAATGAAATGGTTGTTTTTTTGGAAAAAAACTTTCCAAAACAGGATAAAATCAATCTTAAATCCTTGAGGATAATTTATTTAAACAGTCAATATAACTTCATCAAAGAATATTTTATGGTGTATCCATCAAAAAATTCTGTTGCGTCTATACTAAAGAAAGCAATTGAAAATGATGCGGCTCAAATTGTATTGGTACATTATGTTAATGACGAAATAAATCCTGATATGAAATATCAGATTGAACAATTCTCCAAAATGTTGCAATCAAAGGTTGGTTTTTTTGATTTAAATCTCAGTGAACATTTATTTTGTGTTAATCATCATTATGTTAGTATATTAAAATAATCCAGAACCCAACAAACTGACTGCGTTTATGTTTTACAAATCAAAATCATCCAGTATTTTATCAGTCAATGATCCTGATCCTGTGAATATGATAAACCGACATTCGATTTCACCCTTTTTGATTATTTGTGATCATGCAGGGAAATTCATTCCTGAAAAACTAAATAACCTTGGATTGGAGCCAAATGATCTTGAGCGACATATTGCTTTTGATATTGGAATAAAAGGGGTAGGGAAAAAACTTGCAAAAAAATTAAATGCCACGTTAATTCTTCAAAACTATTCAAGACTTGTCATTGATTGCAACAGAAATCCAAATCATGAAAACCTGATTATTAAAATTAGCGATAAAACAGTTATAAAAGGTAATCTTGATTTGTCTGATGAGGAAAAAAAATCACGTGTTTCATCAATTTACAATTCCTATCATGCTTGTATTGAACAGGATATTGAACGTCGACAAAATGCGCAGATTTCAACCTGTTTAATAGCGCTGCACAGTCTTACACCTCAAATGGATAATATTGAAAGACCTTGGCATGCGGGTATTTTGCATGATCGTTATCCGGGATTCGGATTAATATTCAAAAAATATCTTGAGCAATATTATGAATTTCCAATTGGAGATAATGAACCCTATCGATTAAATGAGAAGAATGATTATTCTGTTCCTTGTCATGCGTTTGGAAGAAAATTGCTATATTTAGAACTGGAGATTCGACAAGATTTAATAAGATCGGAAATTCAGCAAAGGGAATGGGCGGATCGTCTGGCTTACTTATTGCCACTGACTTTACAGGAATACGGAAAACGATGAATATTATAACAGGAAAGGCTAAAGTGGCTGCGGTTCTTGGGTGGCCAGTTGAACATTCCCGATCTCCCCTGCTTCATAATTTTTGGTTGAATCGGTATGGAATTGACGGGGTTTACATTCCTCTGGCCGTTAAGCCTGAAAATTTCAAAAAAGTCATAATTGGCCTGTCAGCTTCGGGGTTTAAAGGATGCAATATAACCATCCCCAATAAAGAAATTGCCTTTTCATGTTGTGATGAGGTTGATGAAATCGCAAGGAAAATAGGTTCTGTCAATACCTTGACTTTTAAAAATGACGGTAAGATATTTGGCACTTCTACAGATGGTGCTGGTTTTATAGAATCCCTTAGAGATCATAACATCAGAATTAAAAATTGTAATGTACTAATACTTGGAGCAGGTGGGGCTGCACGTTCGGTTATTTCATCGCTTGCCCATGAGAAAGCGAAGATTACAATAGCAAATCGCACAAATTCCAGGGCATTGCAGCTTGCTCAAGATCTTGGGGCAGGTAATGTCATCGCATGGGATGCCTGGACATCTTTATTGGGTCAATATGACTTACTGGTAAATACAACCTCTTTGGGAATGGAAGGGAAAGAAAGTTTTGATTTTGATCTATCCAAAGCAAAATCAGGTTTGGTTGTTACGGATATTGTCTATGTTCCTCGCTTAACCCCTCTGTTAAAAGTGGCAAAAGAATTCAATTTGAAGACCATTGAAGGATTGGGGATGCTGCTTCACCAGGCCCGTTTCGGTTTTCGCGAATGGTTTGGAGTGGATCCCAAGGTTGATTCCGAGACAATCGAATATGTTGCCAAAACAATTAGAGAATAATATTTCATTATGAAGATATTGGGCGTAACAGGTGGAATGGGTATGGGTAAAACCACGGTATGTTCCCAGTTGCGTAAAGAGGGTTTCCCAGTTTTTGATGCTGACCATGTTGTGCATCAATTACAGGGATCTGATGGTAAAGCTTTACCATTTCTTGCCAAAGCTTTTCCCGGGTCAGTGCATGACAAAATACTTGATCGATCCTATTTGAGGAAATTGATTTCACAGGATCGGAATAATCTAAAAAAAATTGAAAACATTATCCTTCCATTGGTTGATATGGAACGAAAAAAATTCATCCAATTTTGGCAGGGAAAAAGAAAATTATGGTGTGTATTGGATATTCCCTTGTTGTTCGAAAAAAAGATAGATCAAGTATGCACCAAAACTCTTTTGGTTAATGCACCAAAGCAAATTCAAAAAATACGCATTATCAATCGAGGTGGAATTTCATGGCAACAGGCTGAAATACTTATTTCCCATCAGCTTCCCAATAGTTTGAAATGTCAATGGGCGGATAGGGTTATTCAAACAGGATTGAATAGGGCATATACTTACATTCAGGTAAAGCGCTTGGCTATATTAATGAAGAAAGATCAATTATGAAAAAAAGGTCTGTCCTTTTTGATACGGAAACAACAGGTGTCAATCCAGATAATGGCGATCGAATTATAGAAATTGCCGCAATAGAGTTAATCAATGATTTGCCAACAGATAATTTTTATCATGTTTTGATTGATCCAGAGCGA
Source organism: Commensalibacter sp. M0133 (assembly GCF_016101485.1). Classification (NCBI taxonomy): domain Bacteria; kingdom Pseudomonadati; phylum Pseudomonadota; class Alphaproteobacteria; order Acetobacterales; family Acetobacteraceae; genus Commensalibacter; species Commensalibacter sp. M0133. The sequence continues at coordinate 428,145 of NZ_JACFQI010000001.1, read as the reverse complement.
GATATTCCTGTTGAGGCAACACGAATTCATGGATTTACAATTGAAGATCTGCAAGGTAAGCCAAAATTCAAGGATATTGCTGACGAGTTTCTGAATTTTATTCAAAATGATCCCCTGATCGCGCATAATGCACCGTTTGATTTTAAATTTGTAAATTCAGAACTGAAATATATCAATCGTCCAACATTATCACTGGACAGAATGGTTGATACCTTACAAATTGCCCGCGCTCAATATCCATCCTCGCCAAATAGCCTGGATGCATTATGTCGACGGTTTTCAATAGATTTGTCAGAACGCACAACACATAACGCGTTGTTGGACTGTAAATTATTGTCAGAGGTGTATATTCAGCTTACGGGAGGCCGTCAGAGAGGATTGAGCTTTGATAATCAAACAAAGGAAAAAATAAGAAAAACCTATAAAAAAAATCATATTCATCAACCCGTTTTCATGAAAGCCACTGAAAAAGAATTGAAGATTCACAAGGAATTTTTGAATGAGAAAATACCAAATGCCTTATGGAATCATTTTATGGATAAAAATTGATTATTCAATAATTTAATTTGTGAATAGGTTGCATATTAAGAAAATAATCTTTTATTTTAATATACTATATTCAAATTTTGTTTTTTGATTTTATAAGTTTAGGTTAAATAGAATATTTAGAGTCAAAAGGTTGAAAATGGGCAAACGGGATTATTTGTCATTAACAAATTTATTATCATGTTTTTCCGTCTGTTCAATGGGTTTATTCTATTCTCATCCTTCTTTTTCAACACCAAAACAAGATCCATATAATACCCTAACAATACAATGGGAAAATGATGCAGCCTCAACCTTGAAAGGAACGTCTGATCAATATTATACAAACGGACTTAGAATAGGGTGGACATCTCCTACTGACACGTTGCCTCAACCTGTTGCGGATATGAACACGTTTCTTTTGGGAAAGGGAATGCAACGAATTCATTGGGGATTGCAGCAGTCGATATTTACACCACGTGATACTCAATCGAGCCAGAGATTGCCACATGATCGACCTTATGCCGGGGTTTTATTAACAACCGTTAATCTTATAAGTGACACGGATGATACGAGGAGTGTGTTTGGTATTCAAGCCGGTGTTTTAGGCCCCGGAGCTATGGGACGTCAGGTTCAAAATGGTTTTCATGCCATTACTGGGGATCACAAAAACCGTGGCTGGCACAACCAGTTAAAGAGTGTGCCCGTTTTTCAGGTTCAAATGGGTAGAACATGGAGATTTCTCGCAGGGCATGCTGGACCGGTTGATTTTGATATCTTACCTTCAGCTAATGGTGCAATGGGGATTTATAGAATTTATGGACAAATCGGTTCCCTATTCCGTTTTGGACAGGGTCTTGAAAGTGATTTCGGACCTGCAAGAATTGGTTCGGGAAATGACGGTACTGATGCCTATGTTGGAACCAGTTTTGTTAACTGGTATTTATTTGGTGGTGTAGATGGTCAGGCTGTAGCCTATAATGCCACTTTGCAAGGGGATCCCTCTAAATCACATGCGCAACATGTTTCAAAAAGATCAGATGTTGGCGAAATTCTTGCAGGGGCCGCTTTAATTATCAAAGGATATAAAATCGCTTATACCCAAACTTGGCAGACCCAAGAATTCAGGGGACAAAAAAGTGGATTATTTAATTATGGATCTGTTTCCGTATCCTTTAAATTTTGATTTTTCTCTAACGTAAGGCACGTTCCATTATTCTGCTTGGGCGATAGGTAAGATAATAAAAACGTGCTGTTGCCAATACAGCAATAACAGCAAGGCCAATAGCCATGCCTGTCCACAATCCTGGTGCTTTATAGTTCAATGAAAATGCAAACCAACCACTCAGTGTATATCCAATTACCCAATAGCTTATCAAAGCAAAGATCATTGGGATTGTGGTATCTTTCAATCCGCGTAATGCACCCATCGCAACGCCTTGCATACCGTCAACAATCTGGAAAAGAGCAACAATTTTCAATATAACGACCGCAATTTCAATTGTTGATTGATTGCTGAATGAATGAATATCAATAAAAAGGCTGACAATGGTTTTCGGGAAAATGAAAATGATTATACCAATTAGCCCCATAAAAACAGAACCAAGACCGATAGATAAAAAACCTGAATTTTTCGCATACAAAGGTTTTTGAGCGCCAACCCAATAACTTACCCGAACATTGGCGGCCTGAGAAATGGCAAGGGGTATCATGAACGTAAAAGTGGCAAAGCTGTTGGCAATTTGATGGGCGGCAAGTGCATCGGTTCCTAGTAGTCCTGCCCGGAAAGAAGTTGCAAGGAAAAGAAGCATTTCAGCTGCTGAACTGACACAGATGGGCAACCCCAGACGCATCAAGGGTAAAAGCAAGGACAAATCAATTTTAAAAGGGTAAAGATATTGTTTTAAATTCTTTTTGCAATGGGTTACTCCAATAAATAAAATTGTTGAAACCCACAAAGTAATTGTGCTGCCAATTGCTGAACCATACAAGCCCATTTTAGGGGCGCCCCATAAACCATAAATAAAGGCTGCATTTAACAAGGCGTTGATAATTGTAGTTAAAGGTGTTATTTGCAAAAGAATTTTCGAGGCATTAAAAGCTGGTAAAACAACTCTTATTAAACCTGTTCCAATAAGAACAGGGGGCATACCCCATAAGAGAATATTCATAAAATGACTGGATTTTGCAATCATATCAGGATTTTCACCTGTCCACATCAATATAAAGTTTGTTGATTTCAAAAGAAAATAGCAGGGTATACAGAGAATTAATCCAAATATATAGGTTGTCCAATAAATTTTGGATATCTGAGAAATTCTTCTTGATCCTATATATTCAGCAATTAAAATTGCAGCTGAACTCAACGCCGATTGCAAAACAACACAAACAGTAAAAAATAACTGTGTTGTAAATCCACCGATTGCTAAGGTTTCTTTATCGACTTTTCCCAATAAAATCGTATCGGTTACACCCATAGCCATTTGACATAGTTGGGCAAATGCGATTGGTATGGCAATAAAAAAGATCGCAGAAAGTTCTTTTTTCAGAAAAGCTGGTTGAGAAAGTTGCATTATATTTATTTATGACTAATAAAGAATAAAGATTTAATTTATTGAGTGTTGTTTGGACACAATCGAATACAGGATATGAACAAGGTAAAACAATGAATAAGCCAGAAATTTCCCTATATGACAGTCGTCATCATAAGATTTTACCTTTTAAACCATTAGATTCTTTAAATATCCGTTTATATTTTTGTGGCCCTACAGTATACGATTTTTTACATATTGGCAATTTGCGTGCAATGTTAACAGCCGATATTTTGGTAAGATTGTTGCGGAAAATTTATCCTAAAGTGACTTATGTACGGAATATTACGGATGTTGATGATAAGATAAATGCCCGTGCCAGAGCCAATCATGAATCTATTCAAGCATTGACCTGTCGAACGATTGAAGAATTTCATCAAGATATGGCTTCAATGTTTATCTTGCCCCCTGATATTGAACCAAAAGCTACAGAACATATCGAAGACATACAAGAGATGATTATCAGTCTTGTCAGTCAGGGATATGCCTATGAAGCTGATGGTCATGTTCTTTTCTCTGTCCATCAATACAAGAAATATGGGAGTTTATCAGGCCGCAATCCAGATGAATTGCTGGCTGGGGCAAGAGTTGAGATCGCGACTTACAAAAAAAATCCCGGTGATTTTGTGTTATGGAAACCTTCAAATGAGGATGAACCAGGATGGGATAGTCCCTGGGGAAAGGGTAGGCCAGGCTGGCATATTGAATGTTCTGCAATGTCCCATCGTTACCTCGGTGAAAATTTTGATATTCATGGCGGTGGTCAGGATCTGATTTTTCCCCACCACGAAAATGAATGTGCACAAAGTCTATGTTGTTTTCCAGGCAGTCAGTTTGCCAATTATTGGCTACATAATGCCATGCTGTTGGTAAATGGTGATAAAATGTCCAAGTCTCTGGGCAATTTTTTTACAATACGGGAAATATTGACAAAGCATAATCCAGAAGCATTACGGTTATTATTATTGCAATCTCATTACCGTTCTGTTTTGAATTTCACTGATGAAGCCTTAAAAGATGCTAAAAAGGTTATGGATCGTTTCTATCGCGCCTTGTTGCCTTATGAACAGAATTTTAATTCAGAAATGGATTTACCAGAATTAGTCATGGATGCTTTGGCAAATGATTTAAATACACCCCAAGCTTTGGTGTTTATGCATCAATTTGCAGATAAAGCCTTACAAGGTGATGAACATTCTGCCTTAAAATTGAAACAGGCGGGTCAACAGCTTGGCTTGTTTAATAGTCTACCAACTCAATGGTTTCAAGATATTGATAATGAAGATGAGATTAAGATCTTAATTCAAGAAAGAAATAATGCAAAAAAATCGAAAGATTTTATCAAGGCGGATAAAATACGTGACCAGCTCAAAGCTCAGGGTATCTTATTGGAAGACAGTCCACAAGGTACGACATGGAGAAAAATATGACAGGTCGTGATGGTGGTGCAGATTTGATCCCAGTTGGAAATACACCTGTCGTTATTTTGGTTCGCCCACAGCTTGCTGATAATATTGGCAGTGTAGCTCGAGCGATGGCGAACGGGGGATTGTTCCATTTGCGGTTGGTGGCCCCGCGAGATGGATGGCCACAGCCAAAAGCCTGGAGAGCAGCATCTGGTGCAGACCGTTTATTGGATCATACAAAAATTTTCGATACGGTAGAAGCCGCTGTTGCGGATTTACATCATGTTTTTGCAACCTGTCCCAGACCTCGTCAAATTATCAAACCTTTATTAACGGCGCGTGGTGGCGCATGTGAAATGCGGGAAATGACCAATCGTGGATTGAAAATCGGTATTTTGTTTGGGCCAGAGCGAACCGGGTTGGAAAATGAGGATTTTGTTCAGACTGATTATTGGATCCGTTATCCCTTGGATCCAAGATTCATGTCATTGAATTTATCACAAGCCGTTATGATTATGGCTTATGAGTGGTGGATGTCCACTGAAGAAACACCGGAGCGCCAGTTGCAGACTAACAAAACGCATATCGCTACTAAAGGAGAGCTGAATAATTTTATGAATCATTTGATCAGGGAGCTTGATTATTGTGGATTTCTACGCAATCAGGAAAAACGGCCAGGAATGATTCGTAATCTGTATCATCTTTTTCAAAGGGGAGAAGTGACAGAACAGGAATTACGAACCCTTCATGGTGTTGTGGCGGAATTGGTTAAGGGCCCCATGAAATAATTAAATTATTTGATTTGGGATTTGAGCGTAAAGCCAAGTTGCAACCATGCAGTTCCATTGAAGATAAGGTCAAAACCAACCATGAATCCGATAAACCACAGGCCGTTTATTGGATTGACGAAAAGAATAAATCCTAAAATCAAGCCAAGAATACCACTGAATACCAACAACCCCCATCCTTTGGTATTTTTATTGTTAAAGGCAATCATAAGACGCATGATTCCACCAAAACAAAAACAAACACCAAGAAAAATGGTAATTATAACCGAACCATTAACAGGTTCACGAATCAATAATATACCGCCAATAAGATAAATGATACCGCATAGGGCTGACCAGAGAAAACTGCTCCAATCTTTAAGATAACAGGCGTGAATGAGTTGGGCCAAACCTGTAATAATTAATAAAATTCCGATAATTATAACCATTGCAATTGTTACAAAAACCGTGTCAATTAGGCACAGAATGCCGGTAATCAAACACAATATTCCCAATCCTACGAACCATTTCCATTTTTGGGCTATTAATTGATCCATTATGATCTCCAAAAAATATTTTATAATTTTGTAAAGCGGTTAATTGTAGTTAGTTTAATTTTTTTTATGAAATTAATCTATTTATTTATTAATAAAATCAGTCATAATTTGGTATGAACAGATAGTTAACGATATATTTTTATTTCATTTTATAAATCATTAAGGTTCATAATGAAAAACATTATTGTTATTCTTGCCGCTACTTTTTTTATATGCACATATCCTGTTCGTTCCCATGCATATGAAAGCCATTTATCATACTGGTTCGGTCAATTTGAAAAAATTCTCTATCTACCCTCTGCTGAATATTGTTACAGGTTAGGTGTAATTTATTTAACGGGTAAAGGGGTTCAGAAAAATGATAGATTAGCCCTTATATTTTTTACACAATCTGCCAGCGGAGGTTTTGCGCCAGCACAATTTGTTTTAGGTCGGTTTTATGCCTTGGGTGTTATTGTGCCGCAAGATTATAATAAAGCGATTGAATGGTTTAACTATTCCGCAGGACAGGGGAATGCTGAAGCTCAGTTTTATTTAGGTAATTTGTATCAGAATGGTGAAGGGATTGAGCAGAATTATGACAAGGCGTTTGATTATTTTCATAAGGCTGCTTTGCAAGGGAATCTAATGGCTCAATCCGCTCTTGGAATTATGTATTTAGAAGGTAAGGGATGTAAACAAGATTTTTTTAAAGCCTTTCAATGGACCCGTAAATCTGCAGAACAAGGAAATAGTTTTGCCCAGTATATCCTGGGATCATTATATGACACAGGTAAAGGCACAGATTTAGATTATTTCAAGGCGAAAGAATTGTATCAGAAGTCAGCAGATCAGGGATATGAGGGCGCTTTATACAAGTTGGGAACAATGTATGAAGCGGGTCACGGTGTATTACAGGATTTTCAGACGGCTCTTTTCTATTATCATAAAGCTGCAGATCAAGAAAATACGGATGCCCAATTGCGACTTGGGGAAATATATCATGAAGGGAAGTTGGTTCCTCAAGATGAGGCCACGGCAAAAGAGTATTTTAAACAATCATGTTTAAATAGATCTCAAAAAGGCTGCGACAAATATCGGTTGTTGAATACGAAATAATTTTTAAATTTTTTTTAATATTATTCAAACTGTTAATTATTTGACAATTCATTAAAGTTTGAATATATAGGCTTCTACTGCCAGAAAAGTGGTTTATTTTTATCCAAAGAAGTGATGAGGTTACTTTGTATCAAATATAAACCCGTCTTTGATGCGAGTTAAAGAACTACTGGTACAATAAAATCTAATATTGCTTTACCTCAATGCGATATTTAACATATATAAAGAAAGATATTTAGACGTATGAGTAAGCGTTTACAAAGCAAATATAAAATTAACCGTCGTTTAGGGGTTAATTTGTGGGGACGTGCTAAATCACCGGTTAACAAGCGTGAATATGGTCCTGGTCAACACGGTCAACGCCGCCGTGCAAAGCCTTCCGATTTTAGCGTTCAGTTAATGGCTAAACAAAAACTCAAGGGATATTACGGAAATATCAGTGAAAAGCAATTCCGTCGTTATTACGCTGAAGCATCTCGTCGTAAAGGTGATACTTCTGAAAACTTGATCAATTTGTTGGAACGTCGTTTGGATGCTGTAGTTTATCGGTTAAAATTTGCATCCACTCCATTTGCTGCACGTCAGTTCATTAACCATGGACATGTTTTAGTAAATGGCAAGCGTGTTAATATCCCATCATATTCTTTAAAAGATAATGATGTTGTTGAAGTTAGGGAAAGATCAAAACAACTTGCCATTGTACTGGATGCAGTTCAAAGTAAAGAACGGGATATTCCTGAATATTTAGAGGTTGATCATCGTCAAATGAAGGGTTCATTTGTTCGTACGCCAAAATTAAATGATGTTCCATATCCTGTAACTATGGAACCCAATTTGGTTGTCGAGTTTTATTCTCGTTAATCACATTTTATTTTTATATAAAAATGCCGAGCAATTTTTTTGCTCGGCTTTTGTGCGTTTATTGTTTTCAATATAAATTTAGGTCTGCTTGATGTTAGATACAGTTCAGAGTCTGGATAAAGAAATTTCCCGTCGTCGCACTTTCGCTATTATTTCCCATCCTGATGCGGGTAAGACGACTTTGACTGAACGTATATTGCATGCTGGTGGGGCTATACAGATGGCGGGAAATGTCCGTGCTAAAAGGGAACAGCGTCGAACTCGTTCGGACTGGATGAATATTGAAAAGGATCGCGGTATTTCAGTTGTAACTTCTGTTATGACGTTTGAATATGGTGGTTGCATTTTTAACTTGTTGGATACGCCTGGCCACGAAGATTTTTCTGAAGATACATACAGGACTTTGACGGCTGTTGATGCCGCAGTTATGGTTATTGATGCGGCAAAAGGGATTGAGGCAAGAACACGGAAACTTTTTGAAATTTGTCGTTTGCGCGATATACCGATTGTAACCTTTATCAACAAGATGGACAGAGAATCTCAGGATCCTTTTGAATTGCTAGATGAAGTGGCCTCTACACTGGCTCTTGAAACAACACCTTTAACATGGCCTGTGGGACGGGCTGCCAAATTTTTGGGTGCTTATGATGTTCGGAAACAAACCATGCGCCTAAAAGAGGGAATTCCAGAAACAGATGATCGTGTTATAGCATTAAAAGAAGAAGTGGAATTGGTTAAGGCTGCTCTGCCGGAATTTAATATTGATGATTTTAAGGCAGGTTTTTTAACTCCGGTTTTTTTTGGAAGTGCGATTAAGGAATTGGGGGTTCATGATCTTTTGGATGCATTGGTTGAATTTGGCCCAAGTCCACGAAATCAGGAAAGTGATCAACGTCTGGTGGCGGCAAATGAACCATCAATGACTGCTCTTGTATTTAAAATTCAGGCAAATATGGATCCAAATCATCGGGATCGTATCGCCTTTGCCCGTATTTGTTCTGGACGTTTAGAACGAGGTATGAAATTGAAACATACCCGTACAGGAAAAATTTTTGCGTTACATACCCCTCAGTTTTTCTTTGCACGAGACAGACAATTGGCAGAGGAGGCTTTTGCGGGAGATGTTGTTGGAATTCCCAATCATGGCACATTACGTATTGGAGATACCTTGACGGAAGGAGAGGAGCTTCAGTTTACAGGAGTACCCTATTTTGCCCCTGAAATACTACGACGGGTTCGCCTTGCTGATGCGATGAAAGCCAAGAAATTAAAACAGGCATTAATTGAGCTTGCAGAAGAGGGCGTTGTCCAGCTTTTTAAACCACAGGACGGGTCTTCGCCTATTGTTGGTGTGGTTGGAATATTGCAACTTGATGTCTTACAGACGCGTTTGAAACATGAGTACGGCGTTGAAATAGGATTTGATACTGTATCTTTTACACAGGTCCGTTGGTTTGAGGGTGAAAAAAACAAAATTGAGAAATTTATTAATTCCAACAAAAGTGCCATTGCTGATGATATAGACGGAGATCCAGTATTTCTGGCCACTTCTGAATTCATGATGCAACGGACTGTTGAAATGCAAAAAGACTTAAAATTTCATGATATCAAACAGATCGGCATTGTTAAAAACAGCTAGTCATATCCTATTATTATCTTTATAGCTGGCCTTGATTAAATATCTGGTGGATGGAATTATTGGTTTAGGTAAAAGGGTTAAATCGGATATGCATATAAGTTCATCATATTCTGAGTTGCCTTTTTTTTGCCAATAATTATATATTTGTTGAAAATTCAAGTGTGTTTTCAGCATTATTCCGATATCGATTATTCCTTTTTCGGGATGTTGAGTTGCAATAAGAATGCGGCTATTTGAAAAAAAATCTTTTTTTAATCCAAGTTCTTCTCTTGCCTCTACAAATAATTGTTCATGCAAATTTACAGTTTTTTCTTCATGACGTGATTCCACGCTACCCGCAGGGGCACATTGCCAGTAATTGGGTAGATAAACGCTGTTACTGTTTCTTTTTCCAAGAATAAAACCATTATCGCAAAAAATTAAACCTGTTACAGCCAAAGGTTTAAGACAAAGAAATTCATTGAATTCCTTATTTTCCATTTGGGCCGAAACATATCTATATTCTGTCCAATATCCCGTTATTTGATGGGGTAATATCAAAGTAACGGTAAATACACGTCCATTAAACAATTTTGGGTATAATCTTTTTTTGGCAACCCATAAATTTTCAATCTGTTTTTCAAGATTTATAGATAATTCAGTTTTATAATCTATAAGTTTTACGGAACATTCTGGGTATAAAGCAAATGTTTTCCATTCCATTTTATTATCTTTGAATGTCATAACGGAAACATTTTTGGCTGGGAGACCTGGATTCGAACCAGGGCTGACCGGGTCAGAGCCGGTAGTTCTACCGCTAAACTATCTCCCAATATATTTAATGTGGATGCTTATATCATGTAAAAAATTATAAATCAAGGGTATGGTAAAATAAATTAATTACAAAAATTTTTAGTTATTTTAATAAAAAAATCCAAATTAATAATAAATTGTGTTAATATTAAGGAGCTATACAAAAAATAAGGAATTAACTTTGACTGGATAAAGTAATTAGGGCGTAAATATGTTTGCGGCATTGGATTTAGGCACAAATAATTGTCGTCTGCTGATCGTGTCATCTGATCGTGGCAGGTTGAGAATTGTTGACCATTATAATCGAGTAGTTCGATTGGGTGAGGGATTGTATGAAACAGGTCAGTTGAGTCAAGCTGCCATGGAACGTACAATGGTCGCGCTCCGACATTGTGCATCCAAAATTGAAGGTAAAAGATTTTCCGCCTTTTATGCTGTCGCTACCGAAGCTTGTCGACGCGCCTCAAATGCTGATCATTTTCTTAGTCAGGTTTTATATGAAACAGGACTGAACATTAAGGTTATTTCACCACGGGAAGAGGTTGAGCTGGCTTTGGCCGGCTGCAATTCATTTTTATATGACAATGTGTTGAAACGTAATAAGACCAAGGCACTATTATTTGATATTGGAGGTGGTTCCACTGAAATTGCATGGGTTAAAATTGATTTTGCGCGACGAAAATATATTTTGATTGGATGTTTCAGTATACCTGTTGGCATTCTTACGTTAAGAGAGCAATTCAATATTGCCACCTTGCAGAATTACTATCAAATGTTTGATTTTGTTTTATCCAAGGTCATGGAATTCGAGGCCATTCACCGTATTCAGGCAGAGATTGTAAGAAATCAGGTTCAATTCATAGGGGTAAGTGGAACTATAACCACTCTTGCAAGCATTTTGTTAAATCAAAACAAGTATAATCGTGCGGCGATTGATGGTTTGTCTTTGCAAACAGCCCAACTTAAGGAAATAATCAGGACTTTGCTAGATCAGAAATTCAAAGAGACTGAAATTCTTTCCGACCGATATAAAAAAAGAATTCATTATCTTTTACCTGGATGCGCAATATTTGATGCCATACATACCTTGTGGCCCGCCAATGACATTGTCGTTGCCGATCGGGGTATTCGGGATGGAATAATTGCCAAAATGACGACAAACAAGTTAAGAAACTATTATAAAAATCATCATTATTTGTTAAACCAGTAATAAATTTAATTAATCAGTATAATTAAAGTAAAAACTATGAATAAAGATAATGCGAATTCGAATTCGCGCAAAAAAAAGAAATCGCGTTTTGATACTGGATTGACGGTTACCTTAAAAAAAACAAAAGGACGTTCAACATCTCAACAAAGATGGTTGACGCGTCAGTTGAATGATCCTTATGTAAAAGCTGCGCAACAGCATGGCTGGCGGTCCCGTGCCGCTTATAAGCTAATAGAGTTAAATGATAAATTTCATTTTTTAAAAAAGGGGATAAAGGTTGTTGATCTGGGTGCAGCGCCAGGAGGATGGTCTCAGGTTGCGGTATATCACAAGGCATCCAAAGTTGTAGGTATTGATTTGTTGCAAGTTGAACCAGTTATGGGAGCTGATATTTTTCAGGGAGATTTTACAGAGCCCCATAATCTTGAAGTATTACTGGATAAATTAGAGGGTAAGGCGGATCTGGTCATGTCTGATATGGCACCGAACACGACAGGACATGCAGCAACGGATCATATAAGAATAATTAATTTGACAGAACAGGCTTTGGACTTTGCAATAAAAATTTTAAATTTGAATGGAGTTTTCATTGCCAAAGTTTTCCAGGGGGGAAGTGAAAAATTGATGTTAAATAAACTCAAGCGATCCTTCAAAATTGTAAAACATGCAAAACCTCCAGCAAGTCGTAAGGAATCCAGAGAGTTATATGTGATTGCCACAGGGTTTAAAGGGAATAATTCCGAAGATAAATCGTGAATGTGTTGATAAAATTTCAAGGATAATTTGATTTTGTCACTATTTGACACAAAATTGATTTTTGACTTGTCTAATCACAATTTTTTAGGTATGAAGAATTGCCAATAATTGGAACCCGATTTTTTTCGGTTATCCCTTTTTATCTTTAATTTTCTAATTTTTAATAAAGGGTACCATAAATGGCACATTCTTCTATTTCCCAAAAACATATTCGAGAAGCCCTTGCTTTTGATGATGTTTTGATTATTCCAGCAAAATCTAATGTATTGCCTAATCAGGCTGATGTTCGGTCCAATTTGACCCGATCTATCCGTTTGAATATACCCTTGATTTCATCAGCCATGGATACAGTAACAGAATGTGCAATGGCCATTGCTATGGCACAAAATGGAGGAATAGGGGTTATTCATAAAAATCTATCCATTCAGGAACAGGCCAATCAGGTCAAGCAGGTAAAGCGCTTTGAATCGGGAATGGTGGTTGATCCGGTAACTGTTCATCCTGAACAGACTTTAGAAGAAGTCATTGCAACAATGAAACGCCATAACATAAGTGGACTCCCTGTTATTGAAAAAAATACGAATCGGCTTGTTGGTATTGTCACGCATCGTGATGTCCGGTTTGCAACAAATGCAAAACAACCCGTTGCGGAGTTAATGACAAAAGATAACCTGGTTACAGTCAAAGAGGGTGTGAGTCCCGATGAAGCTAAAAAACTGCTTCATCAAAATCGTATTGAAAAATTGCTTGTCGTTGATAAAAATGATTGTTGTGTCGGAATAATAACTGTCAAGGATATGGAAAAATCAGTCGTTTATCCTTTGGCCAACAAGGATCAATATGGTCGCTTACGTTGTGCTGCTGCCACAGGTGTTGGTGAGGACGGATATAAACGGGCTGTCACGCTTATAGAGGCTGGTGTTGACGTTTTGGTCGTAGATACGGCACATGGACATTCCCAGGGTGTTTTGGACTCGATAGGGCGCCTCAAGAAAAATTATGCTGACGTTCAAATTATTGCGGGAAATATTGCGACACCAGAAGGTGCTCAAGCATTGATTGATGTTGGCGCTGATGCAGTAAAAGTTGGAATTGGTCCAGGTTCAATCTGTACAACCCGTGTTGTTGCAGGGGTAGGAGTTCCCCAATTTTCGGCAGTAATGGAAGTGTCTGAAATTTGTCATGCTGCCAATATTCCTTTAATAGCAGATGGTGGAATTCGCACGTCTGGCGATATTGTTAAAGCTATCGGTGCGGGTGCAGATGTTGTCATGATTGGATCTTTACTGGCAGGTACTGATGAAGCTCCTGGTGAAGTATTTCTATATCAGGGACGTTCCTATAAATCATACCGCGGAATGGGAAGTCTTGGTGCCATGGCTCGTGGATCTGCTGACCGTTATTTTCAACAGGATATCAAGGAAAGCCATAAGCTTGTTCCTGAAGGCATTGAAGGGCAGGTACCATACAAAGGGGCGGCAGAAGGAGTTATACATCAGATGGTTGGCGGCTTGAAAGCAGGTATGGGATATACTGGCAATGCGACGATTGAAGAAATGAAAAAAAATGTTCAGTTCCGTAAAATTACGGGAGCGGGATTGAGGGAAAGCCATGTTCATGATGTTGTAATTACGCGTGAAGCGCCTAACTATCATCATAATTAAATAATAAATTTGTCTATCAGATATTTAAGTAAAGACGTATGACCCCTTCAGCACAAATTTCGGCAGTGATTGAACTGCTTTTAGCTATTCAGAAAGAAAAATATATTCCGGCAGATTCAACAGCCAATCGGTTTTTCAGGCGGCGCCGTTATATTGGAGGAGGGGATCGTCGTTTTGTTTCAGGCAAAGTTTGGGAAATTTTACGTTGTTACCGAAAGTTGGAATGGTGGCTGAAAAGAATAGGTAGTCCGATCAATCCTCGTATGATGGTCGCAGCTTATTTGGTTTTGTCAGGAAATTCTATACCTAAAGTGCATAATTTTTATTCGGGTGAAAAATATGCTCCATTATTGTTGAATAGTAACGAAATTTTATATTTGCAATCTTTGGTAAACAAACCGTTTGTTTCCGATGAAATGTCCAAAGCGGTAATTTATGAAGTTCCAGATTGGGTATATCCTATCATAAATGGCCAATACGGGGATCAGACAGAAAAAGAACTTTCAACGTTGTTGGAACCAGCCACTCTTGATTTGCGCGTCAATTTTCTAAAAGTGGAAGATCGATATAAGGCTAGGGAGATTCTAGCATCTGAAAATATACAAACAGAATTAATGAATATTTCTCCATGGGGATTGAGAGCGCAAGGAAGACAATCCATAACATCCACAAATGCTTTCAAAAATGGTCTGGTTGAAATTCAAGACGAAGGTAGCCAATTAATTGCACTCATGACCGGTGTTAAATCGTCAATGCGTGTCCTGGATTATTGCGCGGGAGCCGGAGGTAAAACGTTGGCTATGGCGATGATGATGGAAAATAAGGGGCATATTATTGCATCAGATATTTTTCCCGCTCGGTTAAATGCCGCTCAAAGTCGTTTGCGAAGGGCAGGTGTTTTTAATTATGAAACCCATATTTTTGCTGAGGATGCAAAATGGTTAAAAAGGCGTGTTGAAAGTTTCGATCGTGTTTTGGTTGATGCACCTTGTAGCGGTACCGGAACTTGGAGACGTAATCCTGATGCGCGTTTAAGGTTTAAGGAAAATGATTTATTGGAACTTGTTGAAAAACAGGCCCACATTCTTGATTCTGCAGCGAGAATGGTAAAAAAAGGTGGAAGGTTGATATATGCAACCTGTTCAATATTACGTCAGGAAAATCAAGATCAAATCAATAATTTTCTGGAAAGAAATAACAATTTTTCACTCGTAGAGCCTGATACGATTCCAGAATTGTTACCCGAAGAATTTATGAAGAAAACAAGTTTTCAATTAACACCAGCGCAAAATCAAACGGATGGTTTCTTTTGCACGGTTATGGTGAAGAATTAATTTATTTCTTTTCTGTAAAAATAATTAACAACATATTCCATGGTTAATCCCTGAATTAAAACGGTTAACACTACGCACCCATAACAGATGAGCAGGATTTCATTTTTTGGAAATATATTGGGGAGAGATAAGGCTATTGCCAGGGAAATGCCTCCTCTTAGTCCTCCCCATGTTAGAATGGAAATCAAACCCTTCGGGTTTGAATCCTGATATAATAATACAAAACCACTTAGACTGAGGGCTATGAAACGTGTAATTGCCAGAAATGGAAAAGCCAGGAATGTGATAACCAGAATATGATAACTGAAAGGGATGATGACAATCTGCAACCCAATTATCAAAAATAGCATGGTGTTGAGGATTTCATCAATTACATGCCAGCAGTAAATAACCGAATCACTTTTTTCCGCAGGCTGTTTTTGAAGATGGTTACCGATCAATAAACCGCTTGCCACAACTGCAATGGGACCTGACATGTTAAGATCACTTGCGATAGAAAAGGTACCTGCCGCCAAAGCCAGTGAAAATAATATGGTAATTTCGTTGTGGGACAATCGTCTGATTATAAAAATAACAATGGTGGCGGTTATAATACCCAGAAGACCACTGCCAACAATCTCTTTTATGCTAATCAAGAATAGACTGGTTGTGGATGGGGTCTTTTGATGAATGATTACGGATAAAAATGTTGTAAAAGCAATTAAAGCTATACCATCATTGAAAAGACTTTCTCCAGCAAAAATTGCTTGTAACCGTTTGGAAAGGCCTAGTCTGCCGAACATACTGATAACTGAAACCGGATCTGTCGGGGCTATAATAGCGCCTAGGGTGAGACACCAGAGTAAAGAAATGGGAATAGAAAATAGATAAAACAGAACCCAAAAAACAAGACCGAGAAATAATATCGATAATAAAGTGCCAATAATTGATAAAGACGCGATATTATAGCGAGCTTTCCACAACTCATGTAATGAAATTTGCAAACTTCCTGCAAAAAGCAGGAATGCTAGAGCGCCATTGAGAAGCAAAGTGGGAAAATTGATTTGTGAGACAATTTTCTGTGCAAATGAATATCCGGAAACAAATGAAAGAAAATAATCCGAGATAAACAGGATTATTGAAAATATGAATGCGGCAATCATGATCCCTATGGTCATGGGAAGTTTGAGATATTTCAGGTTAATTGCCCCGCAAATTGCGGTAAGAAGAAACAATAAAGAAATAAGGGTCAGGATACTCATGTTAATTTCCCTTTATTATTTAGGTATAATTTTAGGGTAATTTGAGTTTAAGTAAATTATTTTTGAGCTATAAAATTGAAAATTTTTGTAATTTTTAGTTAAAAATTATTAAAAATTAACGTAATTTTGAGTATAAAGATACTAATCTCTAACTTCATCCTTATATGTAATAGGGATATGGTTTTAAAAGAAGGGTAAATTCAATGACAGGCATTCATCCTGTTTTAGTGGTTGATGATGATCCAAAGTTAATTGAAACGCTAACCGAACAATTGCAAGAAAATCAGGAATTTGAGGTTTCAAGTGCCTTAACGGTAAAAGAGGCTAAAAACAAAATTCTGGATTCTGATAAGCATTATGATGCAATCATATTGGATGTGATGCTTCCAGATGGCGATGGATGTGATCTATGTGCCTATTTACGTAAGGAAGGTTGCAGAACACCCATTATCATGCTGACAGGTTCAGATAATGAAGAGGATGTTGTAAGGGGGCTTGATGCAGGCGGTAATGATTATGTATCAAAACCATTTCGCATTGCCGAGTTACTGGCAAGATTAAGGGCACAGATGCGTATTTTTGCTAGTAGTGAGGATGCTGTTTTCACAATTGGCAATTATATTTTCCGTCCGTCTGCAAAGTCGTTGCAGGAACAGGATTCAAATCGTCGGATCCGTTTAACTGAAAAAGAGGCTGCCATACTCAAATTTTTATATCGGTCAGGATCAAGACCAGTACCAAGACAAGTTTTGTTGAATGAGGTTTGGGGATATAATTCAGCGGTGACAACCCATACACTTGAGACCCATATTTATCGTCTACGCCAAAAAATCGAGCCTGATCCTTCGAATGTAACCCTTCTGATAACTGAGGCTGGTGGATATCGGCTGAGCTCAATTTCTGATAAAAAAGAAGAATAGTTATTTATTTTAATTCAAGCATGATTGGGACATGATCAGAAGGTTTGTCCCAGTTTCTAGCCTCTTTAAAAACCTGAATTGTTTTTAGGTGTGATCGTAGATCTGGGGAAATCCATAAATGATCCAATCTTCTTCCCCGGTTTGACTTTTCCCAGTTACGGTTTCTATAAGACCACCAGGTATATAGTTTTTCGTGGGGAGGAATTATTTCACGCATTGCATCAATATAACCCGTATGTAACCATTGATTGAGTTTTTCAGTTTCAATGGGTGTATGACTGACAATTTTCAATAATTGTTTGTGGTTCCATACATCATTTTCCAAGGGTGCAATATTAAAATCTCCTACAAGAATTGAACTGGTCTCTTTATTTTGAGAAAACCATTCTTTTGTTTCTGTCAGGAAATCTAATTTATGTTTGAATTTTGGATTTATAGTTGGATCAGGTTCATCCCCACCTGCAGGAATATAGAAATTATGAAGGTTTATTTTTTTATTTTTATAATTGAATTGAACTGAAATATGTCTGCAGTCACTTTTACCGCACCATTGTCTGGTATTGGAAACATGATATCCTAATGGATGTTTTGATAAAATACAAACGCCGTTATAACTTTTCATTCCTTTAAAAAGACAATTGTGAAAACCGAGCAATTCTATTTCAGATCGGGGAAAAAGAGGATCAGGGACTTTTGTTTCCTGAAGGCATAAAATATCGGGATTTGCTAATTCTATCAGTTGTTTTAACAAGGGCAAGCGTAACCTTAATGAATTAATGTTCCAACTAATAATACGCATATAGAAATTTCAAATTTGAAAGGGGAAAATGATTATAATTTAAAATAAATTCAAATTAAGAGAAGAAGGTCAATTTAGGAATTTAATTAGAAAATGTCTAGTAAAAAATAAATAAATCTTAATATTGAAAATTGTGGATAATTACATTATTGAAATTAAAATTTTCATTTTGTCCACTATTGGACTTGACAGTGATTTTAGGGTTTGTGATAAATTAGTTAAAAATATTGAATAATTCCATGTAACAATAAAAATTATTAAAAATCAATGAGTTATATTAATTGCTTAAAAATTAGGCAAAACATATAAGGGCTTGATAAACTGCCTTTTACATCCATATATTAGATATTCATCCATAGAGTTATCCACAAAATCAGTGGAGAAGTAAGATAAGTCTTAGAAAATAAAAGGATAACAGAACTTATTTGTGATGATGGTAAAAAAATGCAATGAAACTTCATGATTACAAACCTTTGGATTCGTATAAGGGAACAAAAGCAATTAAGCATGCTTTGAAAACAATGCCTGAAACGGCAGGGGTTTATCGTATGCTTAATGAAAAAGGGGAAGTTTTATATGTTGGTAAAGCAAAAAATTTAAAAAAACGCGTATCTTCCTATACACGCTTGACACAATTGACCGAGCGTATACGTAAAATGATTTTGCAAACGACTTCCATGGAAATTATAACAACCTATACGGAAGCTGAGGCTCTACTACTTGAAGCCAATCTGATTAAAAGTCTTAAACCACGATATAATATTTTGTTGAGGGATGATAAATCATACCCCTGGTTAGTTATAACAAAAGAAAAATGGCCTAGAATTGATAAACATCGGGGAAAAATATCCAAGAGAAATTATTATTGGGGGCCGTTTGCTTCGGTTGGGGCAGTCAATCAGACTCTTGAGCTTTTACAGAAAATATTTCTGTTAAGAAGTTGTGAAGACAGTATTTTCAATTCCAGAAAGCGTCCATGTTTGCTTTATCAGATCAAACGATGTTCTGGTCCTTGTGATAATCGTGTTAGTAAAACAGATTATGATGATCTCATAAATCAAGCAAAATCATTTCTTTCTGGAGAAACAAACATTATTCAGCGGCAATTGGCTAACGAAATGGAAAAGGCGTCAGAACAATTGGATTTTGAACGTGCCGCGGTGATGCGTGATCGTATTCGGGCCTTTACCTATGTTCAAACAAATGGAGTAATTAATCCTGCTACAATTGACAACGCTGATATAATAGCATTTGCGCAAAAAGGTTATCTAACCTGTATTCAGGTGTTTTTTATTAGGGGGGGAAGAAATAATGGCAATCGTGCTTTATTCCCGATACAAACAGAGGATCAAAGCCCCGAAGAAATTTTGGACGCCTTTTTGGGACAATTCTATGAAAATAAGCCGCCGCCATCACAAATATACATGAATATTAAATTATCTGACCAAGCGCTGATGAGTAAGGCATTAAGTATGAGGGCATCGAAAAAGGTAAGCTTGTATGTACCAAAAATAGGGGAGAAAAGGGCAGTTGTTGATCATGCGGTACATAATGCCCATATGGCGCTTGATCGAAAATTGGCTGAAACTGCATCACAAACAAAATTATTAGAACAGGTTCGTGATATTTTTCATCTGTCTGATATTCCGAAAAGAATTGAGATTTACGATAATAGTCACATAATGGGTACCAATGCATATGGGGCAATGGTTGTGGCTGGACCTGAAGGTTTTATTAAGTCTGGTTATCGTAAATTTTCAATTAAATCTGATATCACCCC
The DNA here is from genome assembly GCF_016101485.1 of Commensalibacter sp. M0133. Taxonomy (NCBI): domain Bacteria; kingdom Pseudomonadati; phylum Pseudomonadota; class Alphaproteobacteria; order Acetobacterales; family Acetobacteraceae; genus Commensalibacter; species Commensalibacter sp. M0133. The sequence continues at coordinate 408,205 of NZ_JACFQI010000001.1, read as the reverse complement.
TGGAGATGACTTTGGTATGATGCGCGAGGTTTTATTCAGACGTTTTAACAAGGGTAAAATTGCTGATTGGCAGAATTTCCCTGATTTACTGTTAATAGATGGTGGTGCGGGACAGTTTTCGGCTGTTGATGCAATTTTGAAAGAGCTCGGGATTGAAAATGTCGCCTTGGTCAGTATTGCCAAAGGACCGGACCGGAATGCAGGGAGAGAGTGGTTTTTTACACGTGATCAAAATCCTTTTCAATTGTCTGAAAGAGATCCTGTTCTGTATTATCTGCAACGATTAAGAGATGAGGCGCATCGATTTGCTATTACTACTCATAGAGTGGGAAGATTAAAAAGCATAGAAAAATCCGAACTGGATTTAATTCCGGGTATAGGTAATAAGAGAAAACGTAATCTACTAAACCATTTTGGTTCTGCCAGCGCCGTTAAAGATGCCAGTGTTGCGGATTTAGAAAATATTCCAGGTATTAATAGAGTTTTGGCTGAATCAATATATGATTATTTTAGACCTGGTGTATATAAGTAACAAATATAAGAAAATATATATTTTTTATTCCATTTTTTTTATAAAATGTTAAATAACTATTTTGATAAATGTTCAGCCGTGATCCTAAATAGAAATGTTTTATAATTTACCTAATTGTCTTACCTTGTCCCGTATAATTATAATACCATTGGTGGCTGTTCTTGTAATGGTTCATAAGCCGGTAACAGATTTATTGGCTTGTATACTATTTATTATCGCTGGTATTACGGATTATTTAGACGGTAAGCTTGCCCGTGCATGGCAACAGCTTTCCGACTTTGGAAAAATGTTTGATCCTATTGCGGATAAATTACTGGTGGGTATCATATTGATTGTTATGGCTGGTTACGATCGTCTTCCATATGGTGGACTGATTCCTGCAATGATTATCTTGGCAAGAGAAATACTGGTCAGCGGATTAAGAGAATATCTTTCCTCTTTCGAGATCAGCCTACCAGTCACAAAACTGGCAAAATGGAAAACAACTTTTCAAATGGTGGCTATTGGTTTTTTACTTGCTGGAGATAGCAGTGCAGAATTATTGAACATTAACTGGTTTCCGGTTAATGTTATTGGATCGATATTATTATGGATTGCGGCAATTTTAACGATTATTACGGGTTGGGGTTATATTCATACGGGTATCAGATTTATTAATAAAACGGATTTTTAAAAAGCTTATATTTGAATTATCTTGTTGGATATGTATTTTTTTAAATTATGTATCATCAAATTTTTAAAACGGATGGAGAACAATCATGCGGAATTATGCTGCACTTATTACCACATTTTTGATATTAAGTGGGTGTTCCGGAATAGATAAATTTTTTGATGATACCGTTTCTTTACCAGGAAATAATCCCGAGGCTCCAGAAGGATATGCGGAAAATATGCAAAGGGTAAAAGGTAATATGTCGATAGCTACAACCCCTTTGTTACCTCAAAGTGAAAATATTTGGCCCTCTCGTCCTCCTGCATTACCTACGTTGAATGATGTTGCGAGTGATGATAAAAGTTTCTCCCTATCAGATTACAGTAGAGCGGCAGGTGGTGATGTAGACAGCGTAACGCATGATCAAATCAATAAGCAATCTGTTCCTGTTGATTTTCCAGAAGATGGTAATCTGAATCTTGGGGAACAATATCAGATCAAAAATGGAATGACGGATTTCATCAATGGAAGGCTGCCTGACTCAATTAAGGATCAGGGAGCGAAATATATTGAAAAAGGTAAGGATGCCCCAGTAATCGTTCCGAATGGGGATGGAACCAGTACCATTATCAATTCCAAGGGTGTTGTAAAGATTATTTCGGATAGCCAATTGCCGACATCTAAAAATGAAAATAAAAGAGGTAAAAATAAATCATCAAAAAATGATGGTAAAAATTAATATTCTTGTTTGATCACATTATATATTGAATTAGTTAACAAGGATAATTCTTCCGATGTTATGGTGAAAGAGGGTGTAAGATAAACGATATTTCTGAAGGGACGTATCCATACATTCTGTTGGATAAATTTTATCTTTAGACGGTTTAAGTTTGAAATATTGTATAACTCAACAACGGCAACGGCTCCTTTTACCCTAATATCCTTGACATTTTTTAAATTTTTACATTGTGTTAGTTCTTTTTTCATTTGTCTTTCAATGGAACTGACTGCATTCTTCCAATTGTATTGATCAAAAACTTCCAAGGATGCATTGGCAGCGGAACAGGCCAGGGGATTGGCCATAAATGTTGGTCCATGCATCAGGGCATGTTGATCACTATCAGATAAAAACCCGTTAAATATATATTCTTTTGCAATTGTTGCAGCTAATGCCATCGTGCCTCCACTTAATGCTTTTGAAAGTGTAATGATATCCGGAATGACATCTGCCTGTTCACAGGCAAAAAAACTTCCCGTTCTGCCAAACCCCGTAAAAATTTCATCAAATATCAATAAAATTTCAAAATGATCAGCTTGTTTTCGCAAAAATCTTAAAATTTCTGGAGAATGAAATAACATGCCTCCAGCTCCCTGTATCAAAGGTTCAATTAAAATTGCAGCAATGGTTTTATGATGCTTTTCTAGAAACTGAATGAAATCCTTTTGTTTCTCCGAGGTATCAGGCAAAGGAATGTTGTATTGGTGAGGAATAATATTCTTGAATAAATTATGCATTCCTTCTTCAGGATCACAAACCGCCATTGTCGCCATGGTATCACCATGATATCCACCATGAAAAGAAATGATTTTGTTTTTGATATTGTTATTTTGGTTTAACCAGAATTGGGCTGCAATTTTTAGTGCCACTTCCACAGATACGGAGCCTGATTCAGAAAAAAAAACTTTGTTTAAATCCCTAGGCAACAGGTTTGCCAGATGTTTTGCCAAATCAATTGCAGGTTGATGAATAATGCCACCAAACATAATATGAGGCATTAGTTCAAGTTGTTTTTTTACCGTTTTGATAATATGTGGGTGATTGTACCCATGACAGGCTGTCCACCATGAAGCAATACCATCAATCAATTTGGTGCCATCATTTAGGATAATTGTACTTCCATGCGTGGCTTTTGCAACAATTGGGGCATTACAATTATTCATTTGTGTATAGGGTAACCATATATTTTTTAAAGTTGAATGAAACATGAGATTTTGCCTATAATTGTTAAGGTAGAGTTTGCATAACTAAACAAAAATTTTAAAATTTGAAAAGACTAACTTAATGAATCGATTTGATATTTTTTTTTCTCGGGAATTAGACAAAAGAGCTAAAGAGGATTTAAAAAGAGAATTGCCAACATTTGAAATAATTGATTCATTACATATAAAAAATAAGGGTAAAAGTTATATAAATTTTTCCAGTAATGATTATCTGGGATTATCAAACAATGCAAATTTAAAAATTAAAGGTGAGGAGTTTTTAAGACAATATGGTACTGGAAGCGGGGCATCCAGATTAATTACGTCCAATGCTTCATATTATGGTAAAATCGAGGAGAAACTAGCTAATTTTCTAGGAACTGAAGCGGCATTAATATTTCCATCAGGTTGGCAGGCAAATGTTGGGGTTGTTGCTTCACTCATTGAAAATTTTCCAAAACCAGTATGGGTATTTACGGATAAATTGAATCATGCCAGTTTGCATTATGGATGCAAAGCTGGTCAAGTTAAACAGATCCGTTTCAATCACAATGATCTTGACCATCTACAAACACGGTTGAAAAAAATTGAGGGGGAAAAAGGTTCAAGAATAATTTTAACGGAAACCATATTTAGTATGGATGGCGATGTCTGTGACTTGAAAAGATTGAGATCAGTTGCCGACCAATTTAATGCCTTTTTATTTCTAGATGACGCACATGCAACCGGAATATTTGGAAGTAAGGGCGAGGGATTGGCCCCTGCCTTTGCTGATTTAACGATGGGAACATTTAGTAAAGCGTGGGGAAGTTTTGGGGCCTATATAGCTGGATCCAGAGATTTATGTGAATGGCTGGTGAATTTTTGTTCTGCTTTTATTCACACGACTGCATTGCCCGCCGCCGTAATGGGTAGCATCGAGGCAGCACTAGAATTAATGCCTTCATTAACAAACCAACGTGCCTTTTTGGTTAAACAGTCTGAAAAGGTTAGAAAACAATTAGAGTCACTGGGATATCAATGTGGTCAGTCTATTTCACATATAATTCCTGTTATTGTTGGATCACCAATAAAGGCCCAATTAATAGCAAATGCTTTGAAAGAAAAAAATATCTGGATTACCCCAATTCGTCCACCCACCGTTCCCTCTCATGGAAGTCGTTTACGATTGACTCTTAGTGCAGGTCATCGAGAGGATGAAATAGAGTATTTACTAAAATCTTTTCATTCAATTGATTTAATTTCAATTCATTGATCATGAAAAATAATTATCGTTTGCTATTTGTCCATGGATGGGGATATTCATCATCATTTTGGCAAAAATTACAAAATAATTTACAAGAATACCACTCGGAAACAATTGATTTGGGTTTTATGGGGAAAAACACGGATAAAAATTGTAATCTTAAATCAATTTTAAACTTACAAGAGAAATATATTGCAGTAGGACACTCTTTAGGTTTTTTATATCTCTTAAAAAATTTTTCTTTTCGTTTCAAATATTACGTGGCTATTAACAGTTTCGCCAGATTTTCCAGAGATCCTACATTTCCGAAAGGTGTGGCATTAAGGGTTCTGGATCGTATGTCCAGAGGATTATCCACTGATTCAAATCTTATAATGAAACAGTTTTATCAGCAATGTGGTCAAGTAGTAAATTTTTTGCCCAGCTTTAATATTGAAGAATTGCAAAAAGGACTTGAATTTCTTAAATTTGGGGATGTTCGAAGTATCATTCCACAGATCAGAAATAAACTTACAGTTATAGCTTCAAAAAAAGATCCTGTTGTTAATGAAACCATGACCATACAATCATTTCAAGAGTGCAACTATTTGTGGCTTGACGATGATACACATATATTGCCTTTATCAAAAACGAATGCCTGTGCGGAAATCATCAGAGAACTTATAAATAATGTCTAGAAATTATAAAGAAAAAATAATCAAAGCTTTTGATCAGGCGGATCAATATGAAAAATTTGCCTCAATACAAAAAATTGTTGCGAAAAAATTGTCAGATTTTATTCGGAAACAGTTCAGAACTTCAGTCGACCGTAAAGAAAAAATATCAATTCTTGAAATTGGTTGTGGAACTGGATTATTAACTCAATATCTTATCGACTTTTTTCCTGATGCACATTTTGTATTGACGGATATATCACCTGAAATGCTGAATCGTGCAAAAAATAAGTTCAAAAACCATAAATACGATTTAACATTTAAGCTTATGGATGGTGAATATCCAGAATTGGATGAAAAATATGATTTGATTTGTTCAAGCCTGACTTTCCAATGGTTTGATAATGTTGCAAGTGCAATCAGGACTCTTACAAATTATTTGAAACAAAATGGCTATTTGATTTGTTCTACCCTAACGTTTGAAACGTTTAAAGAATGGCGTTCTATCTATAACGACAATTATTTTAGCTGTAATTTACAGACTTATCCATCAATTGAATCTATTCAATCAGTTTGGCCAGAAACAGGAACCGGTCGTTGGGAAACTGATGAGATCATTGTTCAAATTGACACAGCAATTGATTTTTTCAAAGGACTTCGTTCTATAGGAGCTTCTGTTCCTCTCGAAACCTCAAAACCCTTGAAGTTATCTCAGTTTAAGAAAGTTCTTTCTGATTTTAGTAAAAATTACAATTATTGTTCTTATCATATAGCCTATGGTGTTTTCCGTAAATTTTCCGCTAAAGGTTTTTTTGTTACGGGAACTGATACAGATATTGGAAAAACACTAATTTCTGCATGTTTAACAAAATTGCTAAATGCGGTTTATTGGAAACCTATTCAAACAGGTTTAAATTGCGATATTGGAGATACAAATACAGTTTGCCATTTAGCCGAACTTTCCGAGACACAATATTTATCCCCAATTATAAAATTGCAAGCACCTTTATCTCCTGAAGATGCCGCAAGGCTGGAAAATCGTGAATTAAGCCTTGATCACGTGAATGTATCTGATTTGAAACAAGAAAAAAAATACATAGTTGAAGGGGCGGGTGGGATTTTTGTACCTATCAATGATCATCTGTTTATCATTGATCTTATTGAAAAGATTAATTTACCTGTTATAGTTGTAGCCCGGACTATTTTGGGAACATTGAATCATACCCTAATGACAATCGAGGCTTTAAGAAATAGAAATATAAAAATTTCAGGGGTAATTTTAAATGGCCCGTTGAACGAGGATTGTAAAAATTCTATAATAAATCATGGAAAAGTCAAGATTTTGGGACAAGTGCCTTTTCTATCAAATGTAAATCCAGATAATCTTTCCACGTTATGTGAATGTATTTCCATTCCTGAAGAAATGGTCTAAAATCCGTAAAATATTATGAACAAATAATATTTGACAAAATCTTAAAATTTTGTAAGTAAGTTGAATTAAAGAATAGACTTGCTTTTATATGTAAATATAACCCTAAAATATATAGTTATATTTTAGTAAATCAGCCTGATCAAAATGAGGACAGAATGGCGAAAAGTAACACAATACAAATTAAATTGCTTTCAACGGCGGAAACTGGTTTTTTCTATGTAACCAGAAAAAATGCAAGAGCCCATACCGGCAAGATGGAATTGAAAAAATACGATCCAGTTGTTCGTAAACACGTTGTTTTCCGTGAAGCAAAAATTAAGTAATTAATCTTAAATTAATTTATGGATCAAAAAGAAACTTTGGCTATTGATTTAGTCAGGGTTTTTTTTATTCAGATTTGTTTCAATAAATCATTAATCTTTTATATTAATAAAGATGTTCATTTGTTTTATAAGGAATAACAATTTCTTCCTGATTTGAATAACTTAACATAACCCGTGTTCGCTCATCTAAAAGGTCTGCATCAAGGGCATTTTCTTTTAACCCTTTAACTCTTCTTTCCCAAGCCGCTTGTTCGGAAATTGCATCTTGCTGACTTTGCTGTGCTCTTATCATCTGTTCCTGTTGAATATGATAACTTTTTAGGCCATGATCCCCATCAAAGGTATTTTTTACAAAATATGCTGTCAGTAACAAGAAGAAAAGGGGAGGAATCGTTGCTTTTACAAATCTTTTGATTGCATGTATGATATGCATTGATTTTCTCCCCATGTTTATCAATTGAAAAAGAATTACAAGGTTTCTAAAGCTCTAAAGGCGTTACGACCAGCATATTTGGCTGTATTTCCCAAATCTTCCTCAATTCTGATTAATTGATTATATTTTGCCATGCGGTCAGAACGGGAAAGGGAACCGGTTTTAATTTGTCCTGCATTGGTTGCAACAGCCAAATCAGCAATAGTAGCATCTTCAGTTTCACCAGAACGGTGGCTTACAACGGTTGTATAACCATGACGATGTGCCAATTCCATCGCCTTGAAAGTTTCAGATAATGTTCCGATTTGATTGACTTTAACCAACAATGAATTACCTACATGGGCTTTAATTCCCTTTGCAAGTCTTTCAGGATTGGTTACAAATAAATCATCGCCGACCAATTGGATTTTATTTCCCAGTTTTTGTGTTAATTCAGTCCATCCTTCCCAATCATCTTCAGCACATCCATCTTCTGCAGAAATAATCGGGAAACTGTTGCAAAGTTCGGCAATATAATCAACCATCTGACTGGAATTGAAAATTTTCCCTTCACCTGTCATATTATATTTACCGTCCTTGAAAAATTCTGAAGAGGCAAGATCTAGCGCCAAGGAAATCTCCTCACCAGCTTTGTATCCAGCTTTTTCAATAGCTTTTACGATATAGGACAATGCTTCATGTGCTGATTTGAGGTTAGGGGCAAATCCACCTTCATCACCAACATTCGTGTTTAGTCCCGCTGCTTTAAGGTCTTTTTTCAATGCATTGAAAACTTCAGAACCCATGCGCACAGCTTCAGCAATTGAAGATGCCCCGTGAGGAACAATCATGAATTCTTGAATGTCGATAGGATTGTCAGCATGCTTACCACCATTCAGGATGTTCATCATTGGAACTGGAAGAATATGTGAATATGGAGAACCTATATAACGATATAATGGAAGACCCAATTCCTCTGCTGACGCCTTGGCAGCAGCCATTGAAACACCCAAAAGTGCATTAGCGCCAAGACGTCCTTTATTCGGAGTACCATCGAGTTCAATCATGGTTTGATCAATTTGTAACTGATCCAAGGATTCAAGACCAACGATTGCTTCGAATATTTCGCTATTGACGTTTTTAACAGCTGTTTGAACACCCTTGCCATTATAACGGTTTTTATCATTATCACGAAGTTCAACGGCTTCATGAACGCCGGTAGAAGCGCCGGATGGAACAGCGGCACGTCCAATAACGCCTGTTTCCAGTTCTACATCGACTTCAATTGTTGGGGTTCCGCGACTATCGAGGATTTCCCGAGCATGAATATCAACAATTGTACTCATTATTTAATCCTTACATTTTTATTTTTAATAAGAGTAAAAATTTGTATTTTCAAATCTATTTAACTAGATTGATAACTTAGTAAAATGCCAAGAATATTGGACATTTTGTTAAACATTACCAAGTATAATCAAGAAATGGTCAAATTGCCAGCTATTTACAATATTCAGCTAATTTTAAAAAAAATAATTGATCATTATGGAGAAATCTATGAATCGTATTCCCTTTATATTTTTTATTACAGGAATACTGTCGCCTTTACCCTTGTTCTTAATGACAATTTTCATTCTATTTTATCCTGCTTCTGTTTCAATTCAAAAATTGATAATTTCTTTTGTCAGTTATGCGGTAATTCTTTTGTCTTTCACTGGGGGAATAAACTGGATACTTGCAATGCAAAAACCAATTCTCTATTTGCAATCAGAGAGTGAGGAAATAAATAAAAAAAGAATGTTGCTGGCCATATCACCCTGCATTATAGGTGAAATAACAATTGTACTGACAATTTATAAATATGATCTGATCGCAATTTTTCTTTTGATATCAAGTTATATGCTATTATTCTCTTATGAGAAAAAAATTTATCTTTCCAGCGAGTTGCCAGGTGGATATTATTCAATTCGCTGGATATTGACAATCATGATTGAAGTTTGTTTGATAAGCGCTTTTATTGCCCGTCTGATTTAACAATTTGATCAATTTTAATCAAGGTTTTCATTAATGGGGCAACATCTTTTAAATGTAACATGTTTGGTCCATCGCTCGGGGCCTGATCTGGATTCTCATGCGTTTCAATAAACAGACCTGCAACTCCCACAGCAACAGCGGCTCTGGATAAATATGGAACAAATTCTCTCTGACCACCAGATGATCCTCCCATTCCACCGGGTTGCTGAACAGAATGGGTAGCGTCAAATATAACTGGATAGCCTGTTTGCGCTATTATAGGCAATCCCCGCATATCGCTAACCAGCGTGTTATATCCAAAAGATGTGCCACGATCGCATAGCAAAATATTTTCATTGCCTGTAGATGCTATTTTTTGGGCTACATTTTTCATGTCCCATGGTGCAAGAAACTGACCTTTTTTGACGTTGACAACTTTTCCAGTTTTCGCCGCAGCTATCAACAAATCCGTTTGTCTGCATAAAAAAGCAGGTATTTGCAATATATCTACAACTGATGCCACTTCCGCACATTGTTCTGGTAGATGAATATCAGTCAAAACAGGAATTTTCAACTTTGACTTTACCTCTTCAAGAATGGATAGACCCTTATCCATTCCTGGCCCTCTTTTCGTTTCAATACTGGTGCGATTAGCTTTATCAAAAGAACTTTTATAAACCAGCCCAATATTTAATTCCCGACAAATATTTTTTAAAATACCAGCCGTTTCAAGTGTATGATCTAGAGATTCAATTTGACAAGGACCCGCAATTAATATGAAAGGCAAATTATTTGCCAGTGTCAGGGATTGAACATTGACTGGTTTATTCAGAATCATCATTTTGGAATGGCCTGTTCTGTTGCAGCTTTAATAAAGCTTGAAAAAAGAGGATGAGGTGAAAATGGTTTGGATTTGAGTTCGGGATGATACTGTACTGCAATAAACCAGGGATGGTCGGTATATTCTACGATTTCTGGCAAAACACCATCCGGAGAAAGTCCTGAAAATCTAAGGCCGGTTTTTTCAAGTTGATCTTTGTAATGAATGTTAACTTCATAACGATGACGATGCCGTTCTTGAATCTTGACATCTCCATAGATTTCGGCAACTTTTGAATCTGGGGTCAAAACAGCTTGATAAGATCCCAAACGCATTGTGCCCCCCATATTATTTCCTGAATATCGATGTTTGACCTGATCAGCATCAATCCATTCAGTTAAAATACCAATAAGAGGTTCATCCGTTGGTCCAAATTCAGAAGAGGAAGCATTTGTAAGATTTGCCAGATTACGGGCACATTCAATAACCGCCATTTGCATTCCAAAGCAAATACCAAGGAAAGGGATATTATGCTCCCTTGCATATTGTATGGCCTTGATTTTGCCTTCGCTGCCACGTTCACCAAATCCACCAGGAACCAGAATGGCATTTGCATTTTCAAAAAATCCGGAAAGATTATCCATTGTTTCAAGTTTTTGGGCTTCAATCCATTGAAAGTTGACTTTAACCTTATTGGCAATTCCACCGTGAATTAACGCTTCAATGAGGGATTTGTAACTATCGAGCAAGGCAGTATATTTACCCACGATTGCAACATTAACCTCTGAACGAGGATGACGAATGGCATCGACAATTTCCTGCCATTTGCTCAAATCAGGTTCAGTTTGATATGGTAAATTGAAATGTTTCAACACTTCCGTATCAAGTCCTTCTTGATGATAGGCAATTGGACAGTCATAAATAGTGTCAACGTTTAAGGCGGGGACGACAGCTTCAGGTTTTACATTACAAAAATTCGCAATTTTTTGTCGTTCATTTTTGGGAATAGGGCGATCGCAACGACATAATAAAATTTGGGGTTGTATTCCAACATTCTGCAATTCTTTGACAGAATGCTGGGTAGGTTTTGTCTTAAGTTCACCCGCTGAAGCAATCCATGGTACAAGAGTGAGATGAATGAATAATGTATGATCTGTTCCGAGTTCATTTTTTAATTGTCGTATGGCTTCAAGAAAAGGCAGACTTTCAATATCACCGACTGTTCCCCCAATTTCAACCAACATGAAATCCACATCTCCAGAATTGTTCAGGATAACGGACTTGATCGCATTAGTAATATGGGGAATTACCTGAACGGTTGCGCCTAGATAGTCTCCACGTCTTTCGCGCATGATTACATCAGAATATATACGACCGGTCGTTGCATTATCATTTTTAGTTGCATTGACTCCTGTAAAACGTTCGTAATGCCCCAAATCCAGGTCGGTTTCAGCTCCATCATCCGTAACAAACACTTCCCCATGTTGGTAAGGGCTCATGGTTCCCGGATCCACGTTCAAATAGGGATCAAGTTTTCTCAGTCGGACAGAATAACCACGAGATTGCAATAAACTTGCCAAAGCGGCAGAGGCAATGCCTTTGCCTAATGAGGATACAACACCACCAGTAATGAATATATATCGTGTCATGCAGCTTTCTTTACACGGAGTAGCTTTTATAAGAATTGAAGTAATTAAGGGAAAAACTATTTTTGGGGAATGTTTTTTTCATTGGGCACTGGTTGTGCAAGTATATCATTTGTTTTGGTCGAAGCCCCCTTGTTCATAACAGCCATTGTAATGCATAAGATCATAAAAATTGCTGCAAGAATCGCTGTAGTGCGAGTCAAAAGATTGGTTGTTCCTCGACCGGTCATAAATGCCCCCATGCCTTGACTGGTTCCAATACCTAATCCTCCACCTTCACTTCTTTGAATTAAAACAATTCCGATCAGTGCAAAGGTTACGATTATATGCAAAATTAATAGAGCAGTCATCATGGTGTATATATACTTTCACAATCGATAGGGATAATAAAGATTAAGACCTAATAAATTCTTGAGCTATGTCAATTAATTTTATGAAATCATCAGGAACAATGCTGACACCTCCAACTAGAACACCGCCCAGTTCAGGAGTGGCATAAATATCCCTAACATTACCAGGTTTTACAGAACCCCCATATAATATAGATATTTTTTTACCATTTTCTCCATATTGAGCAACAAGTTTTTTGCGAATGAATTGGATCATTTCAGAAATCTGATCATTATTGGCTGTTAATCCGGTACCAATGGCCCAAATAGGTTCATAAGCGACTAACCCATTAAAATCTTGAGGTAGGGAAGCTTTTAACTGTGCCTCTACAATTTTTTCTTGTTGGTTTGTTTCTCGTTCTTGTTTGGTTTCACCGATACATACAACAGGTAATAGCCCTTTGTTTTGTGCAGCGATTGTTTTTTTTAAAACCAGTTGATCACTCTCCTGATGATCTTTTCTCCGCTCAGAATGACCCAAAACAACGTATTCCACTCCAATATCCTGTAACATGGCAGGGGAAATATCACCCGTATGTGCACCTTTATCTTCAAAATGGCAATCCTGAGCACCAAGTACAAAAGGGCTGCTTTCGATCATTTCTTTAACAAGTTGTAACTGGGTGAACGGTGGGCACACGACTGTCTTTGCAATATTCTGATGATTTGTTGCATAGGTAAGCAAAGTTGAAACAATATGTTTTGCCTCTTGGGTTAATCCGTTCATTTTCCAATTACCAATAATAATCGGGCTGCTCATTTTAATATACTCCTTTGAATAAGGTAATGTTTGATAATCAGGATAGATAAGATATAAAGCTTATAGTATATAATGTGGATATGTTATGAAAGGATGTTTTTTAAAGCTGTTTATGAATAATATTTTCAAATGTTTTTGTGGATCAGTTTGGTCTTATCAATTATAGAATGATTCATTATCAATTAAAATAACGCGGTTGGGTTATATCACATGTTATCTCGGTTAAGGCATTTATTTATTGATTCCTGGTTTGGGCGAATTCTCGTCGCACTCATATTTATTGTATTTGTTGGATGGGGCGTCAGTGACATATTCATGAATGTCTGGAACAATGGCCTTAATGGTGATCCTAATGTTGTTGCCAAGGTTGGTGATAGAAAAATTTCTGTAATGGAATTGGATAACCTTTTCCAAAAGCAAATATACCAAGAGGCTATGAAAGAGGGATATTCGGATATTTCCCAAATTCCACCCATAGTTAAAAATATGACAATTAATCAAACGTTGCAGCAGCTGATCTTGCAAAATATTTTGATTAATAACGCTCATTCATTGGGGCTTAATGTTCCTGATACGGTGATTAGAGATACAGTCTGGAATATGCCTGAATATCAAACAGATGGAAAATTTGATCGTGAGAAATTCAATTTGCAGTTAAAAGCGGCAAATATATCCGAAAAATATTTTCTTTCCATGGTTCGGGATCAAATATCCATTCAAAACATGATTGATCCAATTGTATCGGGGGTTAAAATTTCTGATAGTTTTGTGCAGCCCTATTATCAATTTTTGAATCAGACGCGAAAATTATCCTTTGTTTCAGTGCCATATAGTCATTTTCATTCAGGAGAAACGCCAAAGGAAGAAATATTGAAGCGTTATTATGACAATCACTTATGGGAATTTAAAATCCCTGAATATAGAAGGGTAAAAATTGTCATTCTATCGCCTGACACAATAGCCAAAAGTCTGGAGATTGATGATAAAAGTTTACATCAAGCCTATGAAAACAAGAAAAAGCAATTTGTTCATTCTGAAGCCAGAAGTTTTCAAGTATTGACTTTTAACCAGCAAAGTCAGGCGCAGACAGCATCTGTATATTGGCGTCATCAAAACAACTGGGAAAAAATACAGGAGTATGCGCATAATAATCAAGGAACGGCTTTGGAAATGACAGGTTTAGAAAAAACGGCAATTCCTTTGCCCGAACTGGGTAATGGGGTTTTCAATGCAAATCCTGAAACAGTGACAGAACCATTCAAAACAACTTTGGGTTGGTCGGTAGTTAAAGTAACCCGGATACTACCTTCCAAAATTGTTAGTTTTGAACAGGCCAAATCACAATTGAAAGTTGAAATTGCAAATGAACAAGCCAAACAGGAATTGGGAAGTCGTGTTTCCAAATTACAGAACATTTTGGCAGAAGGAAGTAGTCTTGATAAAATTACATCTGATATAGGTGCTGATGCAGTGGAAGGAACAATTAATGAACAGGGATTGACCCTTAATGGAGAACAGGCACCTATACCAGCAAGTGGAAAATTCAGACAGAATATGTTGACCAAAATTTTCTCAACTGCCAAAAATACCTATCCTTCTGTGATAGATGGCGGAAATAATTCATATTATGCATTTTTAATTGAGGATATATTGCCTGCTCATGAGGAACCTTATGATAAAGCAAAAAACAAGGTTATAAAAGCCTGGCAAAATGCAGATATTTATCATCAGGCAAATATTGCCGCTACAGACATATATAAAGCTGTTTTTGTTCAGAAAAAGAAACTTGAAGAAGTAAAGTCAGGTTTTCCCTTACAGTTAAGTCAGGGATTTACTAGACAAAAGCCAGCCCAGAATCTATCGCCAGTATTGCAGAATGCAGCTTTTTCAATGAAACTTGGGGATGTCACTATGATTGAATCAAATGATGGTTTTGTGGTGGCAAGTTTGAATTTGATTGAAACACCGCAATCGAAAATTGATCAGGACAACTACCAAATTTTGAAAGATAAATTAGCTCAGTCTTTACAAAACGATATTGAGGCTAGTTATGCAATATCATTAGAACAATCAAGTAAACCCACAATCAATAAAAAAGCGCTTGATGCGTTAATTGATCAGCTGAGCCATTAACTCAAAAGGGATTAAGATTTCGTGTTGAATGAAGATTTTCAGATTAATCAACAAAAAACAGTAATATATTCAATTAAATCAGCTGATTTACTGACCCCTGTTGCTGCTTTTTTAAGATTATCCGAATTGGTTGGAAAGAATCTGACCAATATTTTTTTGCTGGAAAGCGTGCAAGGAGGAATAAACAAAGCACGTTATTCCATTATCGGTTTATTTCCCGATTTGATATGGAAATCTATAGATGGAATTGCCTATATTAATCGAAATCCATCAGACAATGCGGAAAATTACATTAAGGAAAATAAAAAGCCTCTGGAATCTCTGCGTGCATTGATTTCTGAAAGCCAATTAGAAATTGATATGGATATTCCACCCATGGTTGGTGGGATCTTTGGATATTTGGGATATGATATGGTCAGACAGATGGAAGATCTGCCCAATCCTCCGGCCAATGATCTTCATTTGCCTGAAGGAATCATGATCAGACCTTCTGTTTTTGCAATTTTTGATGCTGTTAAGGACGAACTGATTTTGGCGGCACCTCTAAGGGATACGTCAGACAAAACAGAATTTCAGGCAAAAAAAAACTTGCAAAAAATTCAAGAAGCATTGGCTGAGCCTTTTCCTTTAGAGCAAAAAACTTCGAATATCAATCCATTAACATTACCAAAACCGCAATCAACATTAACCAAAGATCAGTTTAGGGATATTGTTCAAAATATCAAAAAATATATTTATGATGGTGATGTCTTTCAGGTTGTCCCCAGTCAACGCTTTTCTGTTCCTTTTGCTTTATCACCAGTATCATTATATCGTGCGTTAAGACGAATCAATCCGGCACCTTTCTTGTTTTGTCTTCAACTTGAAAATTTTGCCCTGGTTGGCTCGTCACCTGAGATTCTTGTCAGGTTGAGAGGTGGAAAAGTAACGGTTCGCCCCTTGGCGGGTACTCGTCCAAGAGGTAAAAGTTATGAAGAAGACCTCAAGTTAGAAAAAGAATTGTTGGCTGATAAAAAAGAATTGGCCGAACATCTTATGCTGATTGATTTGGGTCGGAATGATGTTGGGCGTGTCAGTGAAATTGGAAGTGTAAAAGTAACAGAAAAATTTGTTATTGAACGATTTAGCCATGTAATGCATATTTCATCAAATGTTGAAGGTAAATTGCGTAAAGGGCTAACCGCTCTGGATGCTTTGATTGCCGGTTTTCCAGCTGGAACATTGACGGGAGCACCCAAAATAAGAGCGATGGAAATTCTTGATGAGGTAGAACCAACACGCAGAACAACCTATGCAGGATGTATTGGCTATTTTGGAGCGGATGGAAGTATGGATACCTGTATAGGATTGCGAACAGCTCTCATTAAAGATCAGCATATGTATGTTCAAGCAGGGTGTGGGGTGGTTGCTGACAGCGATCCGGAAGCGGAATACCAAGAGACAAAACATAAGGCAAAAGCATTATTTCGTGCCGCTGAAGAGGCTTGGCGTTATACGTTTACCAACAAGAATTTTTCTAAAAAAGCAAATTAGTCATATGCTTTAATCAAATTTTTGGAATTCGAAGAAATCATGATTTTACTTATCGATAATTATGACAGTTTTACATATAATCTCGTCCAATATCTTGGTGATTTGGGATGTGACTGTCAGGTTTACAGAAATGATTCAATCTCTGTAAGTGAAGCCATATCATTAAAACCTGAGGCAATTGTTATCTCACCTGGCCCTTGTACACCTTCTGATGCAGGGATATGTTGTGAATTGATTAAAAGTGCCGCATCAAGAATCCCCATTTTGGGTGTTTGTCTTGGACATCAGGCTATTGGGCAGGCATTTGGAGCCAAAATTATCAAGACAAATCCCATGCATGGAAAAATTTCTAAAATCAAACATGATGGAAAAGGAATATTTAAGAATTTGCACAATCCCCTAAAGGTAACTCGTTATCATTCTTTAATTATTGAAACGGAAAGTCTCCCTGATGATTTTAATTTAACGGCATTCACCGACGATCATATTTTAATGGCTTTGCAACATAAAAGATTTCCTTTATATGGTGTGCAATTTCATCCAGAAAGCATTGCTTCTGAACAAGGTCATGATTTATTGAAAAACTTCCTTTTTTTATCAAATGAATGGAATGAAAAAAAGTCATTGAAAAACAGGATTTAACTTTGTCTTTTACACATATTTTACAACAAGCCTTACAAGGACAAAAGTTTTCTACGGAAAAGTCCTATGAAATTTTCGAGCATATATTTTCTGGTAATGTTCCAAATGCTCAAATAGCGGCTTTTTTAATAATATTACGAATGCGGGGTGAAACGGTTGAAGAGCTTTTAGGGGCTGTTCAATCAATGCGTCAACGCATGCTGTCCATAAAACTGATTGATGATGAAACAATTGATGTATGTGGAACAGGCGGAGATGGACGTAGCACTTTGAATATTTCTACTGCTGTCAGTTTTGTTCTGGCCGCTCTTGGAATACCGGTTGCCAAACATGGAAATCGGGCACAGTCATCCAAAAGTGGTGGTGTTGATGTACTATCTGCTCTGGGTATTATGCCAGAGGATGATTTTGAAGTTATTGAAAATAATTTGCGTGATAATAAATTGGCTTTTTTATCGGCCTTTATTCATCATCCGGCTCTTAAAGAAATTAATATTGTACGTAAAGAACTTGGAATTCGGACTATATTTAATTTACTGGGTCCTTTATCCAATCCGGCAAATGTTTCATATCAAATGATTGGGGTATATCATGAAAAATGGTTGTATCCTCTAATCAAGGTCTTGCAAAAACTGGGTTCAAAACGGGTATGGGCTGTTCATGGGTTTATTGATCCCAATAAATCCGAACACGGTGTTGATGAAATTACGTTGGCAGGACCATCAACGATATTGGCCCTGGAAAATAACAGGATTGTACCGGTTGATTTAACATTGTCCACTATGGAAGCGGCCGGTCTGAGACATACCCCACTTACAGAGATACAGGGTGGAACACCTTCCGAAAATGCGAAGGCATTGCTGGATCTTCTTTGTGGTGAAAAAGGTGCCTATCGTGATACAGTCTTGATAAATACCGCTATTGCGCTACATATTGTAAAAGGTTATTCTTTGATAAATTCACATGGTGAAATTGATCCTTGTATCTTGAAGAGACTTATAAACCAAGCGTCTGAAGCGATCGATAGCGGTAAGGCTTTATCAGTTCTTCGGGCCATACAAAATGAAAACCATTTTTAATTAGACAATATCATGAATGACGAAGAAAAATCCAATTCCGTTTTGAATGCCATTTTGCAATCTGAAAATCATCCCTCTGATGTATTGGAGCGAATTTGTGCAAGAACAAGGGCCGAAGTTGCAAAAAGGGCAGAAATAAAATCCTTCAAGGATATTATTCGAGAAGCAAAAAATAAAAATACGCCAACTCGCGGTTTTGCTAAAATAATAAAAGACCAGGTGGCAAAAAAACAGATTGGATTAATTGCTGAATGTAAAAAAGCGTCTCCATCTGCAGGAATTATTCGTCCTGACTATGATCCGGCGATGATCGCGGTTCAATATGAAAATGCAGGAGCTTGTTGTTTATCCGTTTTGACAGAAAATGCATATTTTCATGGAAATAATGAGGATCTCAAAATTGCAAGAGATGCTTGTTCCCTTCCTGTTCTACGTAAAGATTTTATTCTTGAACCTTATCAAGTTTACGAAAGTCGCGTGATTGAAGCAGATTGTATCTTATTGATCATGGCCGCACTAAAAGATAAAGAAGCGGCCGCCTTACTGGAATTGGCTACATGTTTGGAGCTGGATGTGCTTGTAGAAGTACATGACAGGGAAGAATTGAACAGGGCGCTGGCATTGGATGTTTCTCTTATTGGCATCAATAATAGAAATTTGAAAACCCTGAAAACGGATATATCGATAACTCAACATCTTGCTCCATTGGTTCCTCCTGACCGTATTATTGTTTCAGAAAGTGGATTAAAAACGTTTGAGGATATTCAGGCTGTCCAGAAAGTTGGAGCTGGTGCAGTATTGGTGGGTGAAAGCCTATTATCACAAAAAAATGCAGGGGCAGCGGCCAGAAATCTATTAGGAATTAAATAAAATTGTTTTATGTTGTTTTGCGTATCTGTTTTTTACAATCGGGAATATGATCTAAAATGACTGTAAAACGTATTGTAGTTCGTCATCAGACAGTTTTATCTGGTGAGAATATTGCGAAACTTCCTAAACCGGCGTGGATTAAAACAAGGATTAAACATAGTTCCAGTTTTAATGAAACGGATACCTTGCTTCAGAATTATCAACTAAATACCGTTTGTGCAGAGGCTGCTTGTCCAAATATTGGTGAATGCTGGTCAGAGGGTCACGCAACAGTAATGATTTTGGGAAGCATTTGCACAAGAGCATGTAAGTTCTGTAATGTTGCAACGGGAAAACCTGACCCAATTGATCATGATGAACCATCAAAAATTGCTGATATGGTTCAAAAATTAAAATTGCGTCATGTTGTAATTACATCTGTTGATCGTGATGATTTAAAAGATGGTGGGGCCTCCCATTTTGCAAATGTTGTCAAGGCTATAAGAAATATTTCTTCAACTGTTACAATTGAGGTGTTGACACCTGATTTTCTTAGAAAAGATGGGGCGTTGGCTGTTATCAGCGCAGCCAAACCCGATGTTTTCAACCATAATATGGAAACAGTTCCACGTTTATATCCATCCATTCGTCCAGGTGCTCGTTATTTTCAATCAATGAGAATTTTGCATGAGGCAAAAATACTGAATCCGTCCATATTCACAAAATCGGGGTTAATGCTTGGTCTGGGAGAAACAAAGGAAGAAATCATTCAGGTTATGGATGATTTAAGATGTGCTGAGGTAGATTTTTTAACGTTGGGTCAATATTTACAACCTTCTTCCAAACATGCACCTGTTATGGAATATGTTCATCCTGATGAATTTAAAGAATTGGAAAAATTGGCTAAATCAAAAGGTTTCTTAATGGTAAGCGCTTCTCCTTTAACACGTTCATCCTATCATGCCGATGCAGATTTTACGGTGTTGAAACGTAAACGGTATGCATTGCATTAAACTGTTATGTTTATAATAAAATATTCTGGAGTGATGATTGATGCCTACGCATACCGAACAATGTTTAATTAACCATACACCCGAACAAATGTTTGATCTGGTTGCCGCGGTTGATTTATATCCAGAATTTTTGCCTTGGTGTAACGGAGCGTATATTCGATATAAGGATAGTGAACTTTTACTCGCTGATTTAAAAGTCGGTTTTGGACCTTTTACCGAGGTATTTGGTAGTCGTGTTGAGTTATATCGTCCTGATAAGATTGAAGTGACCTATGATCGGGGGCCCTTGAAATATTTAAGTAATCATTGGGTTTTCCTACCCGATGAAAGAGGGTGCACAATTGATTTTTTTGTCGATTTCGAGTTCAAGTCAAAGTTAATGCAAAAAGCTATGGGGTTGATCTTTCATGAAGCGGTCCAAAAAATGGTTTCCGCTTTTATCAAGCGTGCCGATGATATCTATGCAACAGCATAATAATTTTTTATTATGGATGCCAGTTTAAGCCCATAATGAGGGATTATTTACTTTACTGATTGTAGCTATTTAAATGATAATAAAGTATAATGAAATTGTGACTAATAACACAAATAAACATGAACTGATTTTTATTAATTAAAAATAAAAATTAAAATGTTGATTATATATATTAAAGGATAGAATCATGAATTCTACATTTAAATTATCTCTAATGGCTGCTGCTTTTGCCTATGCTTTACCTGCAACTACAATGGCGGCAACGCATGGTCATCGTGCTTCTCATGTTGCCAATCATAAAATAAGACATGGTAAGTCTCATAAATCGAGACATCATCATTCTGCCTATAATCAAGATAAAGACAGCCAAAATCAAGCCACGCGTGATTTGAATGCCCGTAGCTTGCAGACTGCACAATCAGTAAATCGTGATCCCAATACTGGTGTACTTGCTCCACAAAGTCCAGCGGGTCAACAACCCTCAACACCTGTTGTGGGACAACCTCCTATGCAGACCTCTCCCTCTGTAAATGGACCAATTAACGCTTCGGCACCTCCTACAATGGGGGCACCTGTTGGACCCGCGAATGCGCAGGGTGCAGTCAATCCAAATAATATGCCTCCTGCAAATTAATTTTATATAAAATTGGTTTGTCAGCAGATCTTTTTTAAAATGATCTGCTGATATAAGAAATAAAAAATCTATACCCAAGTAAAATGTTTTTTAATTAATACCAAAGCGTTTATGGTGGCCTGTAATCGAATTTCGTCTCGATTACCGTAAAAATTGTTTTTTTGCACAACAGGCTGATGACCTGATTGTTTAAATGCTATCCAGACTAATCCTACAGGTTTATTAAAAGAACCACCATCTGGACCTGCAATACCCGTTACTGAAACAGCACAATTGGCATTGGGTGTTTTTTTTAATGCTCCATGAACCATTTCTTTGGCAACTTGTTCACTGACTGCACCAAATTGGTTTAGGCTGTTTTCTGAAACGTCCAGAATATTTTTTTTCATTTCATTGGAGTAGGTGATCAGTCCACCCTCAATATAGTGCGAAGAACCTGCTAAATTGGTGAGACTTGAACAAATCAGGCCAGCTGTACAACTTTCAGCTGTGACAATTTTTAAAGGAAATTTTTGTGATAGCAAAGCGATATCCTGACAAAGCTTATCACATTTATTTTTCAATAATGTCATATTCATAAACAAATTCCCTTCATTGATAAACTAAGAGGCTCTATTTATTTATATTGGTTTGGTAAATCATTAGATTTTCCATTACATGTTGAACATAATTTCTTGTTTCGGTATATGGAATCATTTCAATCCAATCTATCATATCAGTATAAGTTTGTACTGAATTATTTTCTGATGAATTTAACCAGTTTTTCACACGGTTGGGTCCAGCGTTATAACTCGCGATTGTGAAAATGAGATTATTATCAAATCTTTCCATCAGTTTTGCTAGATAGGCGGTACCCAAACGAATATTGTTGTCAGCAACAATAAGATTGCCAGGGTTACCCATATTGAGGGGTATTTTTTTCTGATGACACAATTCACGAGCGGTTGAGGGAAGAAGCTGCATAAGACCATATGCATGGGCACGACTAACAATAACTGGATTAAAGCTACTTTCTTGGCGCATAATTGCCAAGGATAAACCCGATGGCAATCCTTCGTTTGCAAGTGATTCATAAGGTCTTGGCCAGCCATTTTTCAAAAATATATAACCTTTTGCTGCTGCTTGACGAGATATGGTTACAGCATTGTCCGGTAAATGTATCTGATTGGCATAATTTGCATTAATGATCTGATTTGCAATATCAAAATGTAATTTGTTATAGGCTGCTAAAAAAGGACGGGCATGATTATAATCACCCTGTTCAATCAAAATTTGAGTCGCTTGTATTAACTCATTGTTTTTAAAAAAAATATATTGAGAATTGGAAGAGGAAGCTTCCTTGATATTGGTAAGATATGTTTGAAGAATTTTTTGTAGGGAATTTGGATTTAATAGTAAATTTTGAACATTCAAATGGTGTAGTTGAGCAATGGAAAGCTGTCCATAGAATGTAACCGGATATTTAGAGGCCGCCCTCCATGCCTGGTTTGCCTCATCGTTATTATTATTGGCTTGATAGGCACGTCCAAGCCAATAATATCCACGAGACTTGATTGATATGTTATTGGATTGAATTAATTTTTTAAAATAATTTATTGATTTTAAAGCATTATTCAGTTTTCTTAATTGTATCCACCCCCCCAAGAATATTTCATCTTGTTGACATGAGGATGGATTGCAACTGGCATCCGTAATTAATGAAGCCGCCTGTTTAATATTATTATTTTTCAAAAAGTCACGAATAAGATTGTTTCGCTCAAACCAAAAACGTTTTTGGTTTGATTTCAATTCTTCATTTAATCCAGTAAACCGCCAATATTTCAAGGCTTCTTCTTGGCGGTTCTGTAAACGTAACCATCTTAGGCGATTGTATATTAGACTTGTATCATTTAAATCGGATTTTGAAAGTTTACTTAGATAATTTTCCGCATCTTGTTGTTTTTTTCTAAACGCAAGACGTGCCAAAGCCAAATTGCTTTGTTCTGAGGTAAGATACTTAACCTGACGGGACGCTGCAAGTGTTAAACCCGCGTTTTCCAGCCTATCAAATCGGTTCCAATTGTCTTGTTTGGTAAAATATTGATTATAAGCAGGTAAAATATCTTGTTCATCAGCAGGTAAATTGATGGAGAATATCCATGCTGATCGAGCTTTTTGAATTAATTCAGGTTTCACCTCAGTTTGTTGTGCACAAAATTTAAGAGCAGATGCCTTTTTTATGGGTTGGGTTTTACAAATGTTTGAAATGGCATTTTTATCTGTCTCATTTAAAAGTTGCTTTTGCATAAGGTCTAAGAGAACATTTTGATTGGGCCATGTCGGATTGTTGGTTATGAAATCAGCATAGGTTGTTGCTGAAAAGTTATTTGTCTGAAGTAATTGTAAGTATAGATTGAGCTTATCGTTTATTTTGAGATTTTTGCCGGTTTCGTGAGATAAAGAAACGGCCAGTTTTTGTGAAGGAGAGACATGACTGGATCTTGTTTGCACTGAATGACTCTGGCTGCAGCCAATAGATGATAAGGATATAAAAGTTAAAATTGAAATGAAAGGTATTTTACTTTTGTTAATAATCAAAAAACTCATTAAAATTATCCTTATAAGTCTAAAATTTAACCCAATAGATTATATAGCTGCACACCACCTTTATAGATAAGTTCGATAGCAACACTTAAAATAACCAATGCACCGATCCATGCAAGCCATTTATAACGGTTCAATAATTTTGCGATATAGGAAGCAGCCATTCCCATCAAAGTAACGGACAGGAAAATTCCTCCCGCCATTAACCATAAATTGTTTCCTGCAGCACCTGCAACACCCAAAACATTATCGAGACTCATTGAAATATCCGCAATAATGATACTTCTTATGGATTTTTTTAAAGTATTATGAATCGGTGGGGTGATATTGTGTTTATCATGACTGGAATTTTTTATTCCATCGACTATCTCCCAGCAGACCCATAAAAGAAGGAAACCACCGATCAAATTCAGTCCGGGGATCTTTAGGAGATACTGTACAACAAGGGCAAACATTATCCGGATAATTGCGGCCGCTCCCAATCCCCAGAATATTGCTTTCTTTTTCTGGCTTTCGGGCAATCCATTCACCGCCAGACCGATTGCGATGGCATTATCTGCGGCAAGCGTTATATCAAGCAGGATTATCCGAATAAGACCGATAAAAATGGAAAGGATATAATCAAGCATCGGGAATTAATTACTTTCATGATGATTTAACTTAATTTTATTCAAAATAAGGCTGGACGAATTATATAAAATCTATGATATAAACTTTTTTTAAGCTATCGGAAAGAAGAAAGGAAACCAGAGAATGATTCCACGTTATAGCCGTCCTGAAATGACTTCTATATGGGATGCTGAGAATCGTTATCGTATTTGGTTTGAAATTGAAGCTTTGGCTTGTGAAGCAATGTCGAATTATGGGTATATCCCGGCGAATTCAGCAAAAAAAATTCGACAGAATGGGGATCATGCAATGGCCACATTCAATAAAGAGGATGTTCAGGTTATTGATGCAATCGAAGCCAAGGTTCGTCATGATGTTATCGCTTTTTTAACATGGTTGGCAGGAAAAATAGGGGAAGATAGTCGTTTTGTTCACTTGGGAATGACATCTTCGGATGTGTTGGATACATGTCTCTCTGTTCAGTTGACACAAGCTGCTGACCTTTTGATAAAAGATCTTGACCGAGTTCTTGAAGCTCTAAAGATGCAGGCTTATGACCATAAATATACCATGACCATTGGTCGAAGTCATGGGATACATGCAGAACCACTAACCTTTGGTTTGAAATTGGCTGGATATTATGCGGAATTTAAACGGAACAAGGAACGTTTGACCGTTGCCCGTAAGGAAATTGCCATTTGCGCCATATCTGGTGCCGTCGGTACCTATGCGCATATTGATCCACGGATCGAGGCTTATGTCGCCGAACATTTGGGACTGCAAAAGGAACTCGTGTCAACACAGGTTATTCCTCGTGATCGGCATGCTGCCTTTTTTTCAACCTTGGCTATTATTGCAAGTTCTATTGAACGTCTAGCAATCGAGATAAGACATTTGCAACGCTCTGAAGTGCGTGAGGCGGAAGAATATTTCCATCCTGATCAAAAAGGGTCTTCCGCAATGCCTCATAAACGCAATCCCGTTTTATCAGAAAATTTAACAGGATTGGCAAGAATTGTAAGATCACATGTTATTCCAGCACTTGAAAATGTAGCATTGTGGCATGAAAGAGATATCAGTCATTCTTCAGTGGAAAGAATGATTTGTCCTGATGGAACCGTAACTCTTGATTTTGCCTTGAATAGATTGGCAGGAGTTATGGAAAAACTGGTTGTTTATCCTGACCAAATGAAGGCAAATCTTGAAAGTCTTGGAGGTGTTGTTCATTCTGGTGAGGTATTGCTGGTATTGGCCAAGGCAGGTTTATCACGAGAGGCGGCCTATCGTATCGTTCAACGGTGTGCCATGGCTACCTGGACAAAATTGAATACAGCAGATGGAAAAACATTCAGGGAAAATCTGGAAAATGATCCAGAAATCATGGGGAAAATCAGTCCTGAGGTTCTGGATAAAGCCATGGATGGTAGTATGCATACAAAAAATCTTGATTATATTTATGCGAATGTTTTTGGTGAAACCGGGCCTGTACCAGAATAAACATTCTTGAATAAAAGAGCTTGTAAATCCAGTAATTCTCGCAATATTATAGATTTAAGTTCATATAATATTTGCTTGCATTTCAAGTACTTATTATTTCAATTTATTTTAATCACATTGTAAAATTAAGGGACATGATGACCCGTCGGCGAAAAATTTATGAAGGTAAGGCAAAAATTCTTTACGAAGGACCTGAACCTGGAACAATTGTTCAATATTTTAAAGATGATGCAACGGCTGGTAACGGTGCAAAAAAGGGTACAATCACGGGGAAGGGTGTATTGAATAATCGCATAAGCGAATATTTGATGTTGCAGCTTGCTGAAATTAATATACCTACCCATTTTATCCGTCGTTTGAATATGCGGGAACAACTGGTAAAATCTGTTGAGATCATTCCCTTGGAAATTGTGGTCAGAAATGTTGCGGCGGGTAGTATTGTCAAACGTCTGGGATTGGATGAGGGGAAAAAACTTCCCCGTCCCATTGTCGAATATTATTTGAAAAATGATGAACTGAATGACCCACTGGTTCTGGAAGATCATATTACAACATTCAATTGGGCGACCTTGCAGGAAATGGATGAAATCGTAAGTTATACTTTACGTATCAATGATTTTCTCAGAGGATTGTTCGCGGGTATCGGAATCAAGCTGATCGATTTCAAGCTTGAATATGGACGTTTATGGAAAGATGATGAATTTCATATCGTTTTGGCAGATGAAATCTCACCTGATAATTGTCGTTTTTGGGATATGGCAAGTGGTGAAAAGCTTGACAAGGATCGCTTCCGTCGTGATCTTGGTAAAGTGGAAGAAGCCTATCAGGAAATCGCCAGGCGATTGAAAATTATTCCTGAAAAAAATTTTGAGGTTATAGAAAGTAGCAATCCGGAGCATATGGAATGAAATTACGTTTGATTATTCAGTTGAAACAGGGTGTTCTCGATCCACAAGGTAAGGCGATTAACCATGCATTGCATAATCTGTCTTTTAATGAAGTAAAAGATGTACGCGTTGGACGTGTAGTTGATCTTGAACTATCTGAAATGTCAGTAAGTGAAGCCAAAAAAAAGGCAACAGAAATGGCTCAAAATTTATTGGCCAATAATGTTATCGAAGATTTTGAAGTCGAGGTTTTATCATGAGTATAGGTAAGAAAATATTATTTACTGTATCCGGTATCGCTTTGTTAATGGCTTGCGCAAATACAACAGTGCAGGCGCAAAGAGTGAGTAAAGTTAAAGCTGCCGATTTTCTGCAATTATGTCAAAAATCACAGACGGTTAGGGCATGTAATATTTATATTAGCGGTATTGCTGATTCTGTCGCATTTTCAAAAGTCTATGCCAAAAATGAAGGCGATCCCAAGGCACCGGCCGGTTTTTGCATTGATCCTTCCGTATCTGGCAATGAAATGCGTCAAAAAGTTATTGATTATATGAAGGCACATCCAGATCAATTGAACCAGCCAGCAGGAGCGACTGTCTTTAGTGCTTTGCATGAATCTTATCCATGTAAAAACGCATCTGTTGGGGTAAGGTAATGAAAATAGGTATCGTTGTTTTTCCAGGTACCAATCGTGAGCGAGATGTTGTGATTGCCTTTGAACAGGTAACGGGTGTAACTCCCGTTATCGTTTGGCATCGTGAAACAACTTTACCTTCTTTGGATATGATCGTTTTGCCTGGTGGATTTAGTTATGGGGATTATTTGCGTTGTGGTGCAATGGCGGCGCATTCACCAATAATGAGAGAAATCTGTGATTTTGCGAATAAAGGGGGATATATTCTTGGAATTTGTAATGGTTTTCAGATTTTGACAGAGGCCAAATTACTTCCCGGTGCTTTGCTACCGAATGCAAGCCTGAGATTTTTATCTCGTGATTGTCATTTAAAGATTGAACGAAATGATACCGCTTTTACATGCGGGTGGAATAAAGGTGATGTTTTCAAGACAGCAACTGCGCATGGAGATGGAAATTATTTTTGTGATTCAGAAACATTAAGACAGCTTGAAGGAGAGGGACAGATTGCCTTCAGATATAGCTCAGCAAATGGAATTGTAAATCCGGAAGATAGACAGTTAAACCCAAATGGCAGCATTAATGCCATAGCTGGTATTGTAAGTTTGAATGGAAGAATCTGTGGAATGATGCCTCACCCTGAAGATATGGTGAATCCCTTAATGGGAAGTGAAGATGGAAAACCTTTATTCCAGGGTATTATGGAGACCTTGGCTTGATGAGTAAGATACAAAAATTGGTTGTAAATGAAGCTTTGGCAAAACAGTTCGGTTTATCTGCTGATGAATATCAGAAAGTCTTGTCTATCATGGGGCGTGTACCCAGCCTGACCGAATTGGGTATTTTTTCGGTCATGTGGTCAGAACATTGCTCTTATAAATCTTCCCGTGCATGGTTAAGAAATCTTCCGACAAAAGCTCCATGGGTTATTCACGGTCCAGGTGAGAATGCTGGTGTTGTCGATATTGGCGAGGGTTTGGCGGCGGTTTTTAAAATGGAAAGTCATAATCATCCCTCTTTTATTGAACCTTATCAAGGTGCGGCAACAGGTGTTGGTGGTATCTTGCGTGATGTGTTTACCATGGGTGCACGACCGATTGCCAACCTGAACGCTTTACGATTTGGTAGCCCCGATAACCCCCAGACTCGTCATATTGTGGATGGAGTGATTCGGGGTATTGGAGGATATGGAAATTGTGTAGGTGTTCCTACGGTCGGTGGAGAAGTCAATTTTCATGAAAGTTATAACGGCAATCCGCTTGTCAATGCAATGACGGTTGGAATTGCAAGAAAAGACCGTATATTTTTATCAGCTGCAGCTGGAGTAGGTAACCCTGTAATTTATGTTGGTTCCAAAACGGGTCGTGATGGCATTCATGGGGCAACAATGGCTTCTGCGGAATTTGATGAGGATTCAGCATCAAGGCGGCCTACCGTCCAGGTTGGAGATCCATTTGTTGAAAAATTGCTGATTGAGGCTTGTCTAGAATTAATGGCAACGGATGCCATTGTTGCCATCCAAGATATGGGCGCTGCTGGTCTGACCTCATCGGCTGTGGAAATGGCCGGAAAGGGTGGTGTCGGTATTGAGCTGGATTTGGATCACGTTCCGCAACGTGAAGACCAGATGACAGCATATGAAATGATGCTTTCCGAAAGTCAGGAAAGAATGCTTATGGTCTTGCGTTCAGATCGAACGGAGATTGCCAAGCAAATTTTCGAAAAATGGGAGTTGGATTTTGCCATTATTGGATATCTGACGGATACGGGACGTATTGTTATCAAACATCATAATCAGACAGAAGCTGATATTCCCCTTGCACCCCTGGCTGATGAGGCACCACTTTATAAACGACCATCCTCCAATTATCCTGCACCACAACCTATCGCGCCTTTAAATATTACTATCGATATTGAAAAATCCGTCATAAAGTTGCTGGGTTGTGCCGATTTGGCATCCCGTTCCTGGATATGGGATCAATATGACAGCACGATTGGTGGTCAGACAGTCTATCGTCCAGGACAAGGTGATGCAGCGGTGGTAAAGGTTGATGGTCATCATTTAGGTCTTGCGTTAACAACAGACTGTACACCTCGTTACTGTCAAGCCGATGCCTATCAGGGTGGAGCGCAGGCTGTTGCCGAAGCATGGCGCAACATTACCGCAGTAGGTGCCAAACCACTGGCAATAACCGATAATTTAAATTTTGGTAATCCGGAAAAACCTGAAATAATGGGACAGATTATTGCCGCTATTGAAGGTATGAAAGATGCCTGTAACGCACTAGATTTTCCTGTTGTCAGTGGAAATGTTTCACTTTACAATGAAACACGTAATGCACAAAATGAAAATGTATCGGTATTGCCTACACCTGCCATTGGTGGTTTAGGTGTTATTGAAGATGTTTCAAAATCAGTGGGTAGCGCTTTACAGAAAAATTACAAACTTGTTCTAATCGGTAAGACGGAAGGTCATTTGGGTCAAACGCTATGGCTCAGGGAAATTATGGGACAAGAGGCAGGTTACCCACCACCTGTTGATTTAAATATCGAACGTCTCAATGGTGATTTTGTTCGCACCATTATTAACCAGGGACTAGTTGCAGCTTGTCATGATGTATCTGATGGTGGTCTTCTTATTTCAATTGCTGAAATGGCAATGGCAGGAAATACCGGTTGCACGCTTGATGTTCCTGAAAGTGGTATGCGACCAGAAGCCTATTGGTTTGGTGAAGATCAGGGACGTTATATTGTCATGACTTCTGATGCTGATTTAATTATATCAAAAGCAAAAGAACAGGGTGTTGCCGCAAGATTAATAGGGTATACTGGTGGGGATAGCCTTGTCATGCCATCAGGTGCCATGATTACAATTGCAAGAATGAAAGCTGCGTCCAAGTCCTTCTTTGAAAATTTAATGAAAGTTTAAAGATGAATATTTCAGAAATTAAAGATCGCTTAGTCGAAGTATTTCCTGATGCTATTATTGATGTTGGTGCATTGAAAAATGATGGAAGACATTTCTATTGCAAGATCAGCGCTAAAGAATTTGATGGATTAAGCAAAGTTCAGCAACATCAGCTTGTCTATAAGGCATTGGAAAATTATATGGATAAAGATTTACATGCCTTGGCTTTACAAACGTCTGTATTAAAATAATTTAATCAAGGAATTATACAATAAATGAGTAATCCGTTATTTCAACAAATCCAAAAAGAAATCGATAACAATCCTATTGTTCTTTTCATGAAGGGTACAGCAGACTTTCCAAGTTGCGGTTTTTCTGCAAAAGTGGTTCATATTCTTTCTGATATGGGCGTTTCCTTCAAGGATGTAAATATTCTTGAAAATGATGAATTAAGGCAGGGATTAAAGGAGTTTTCCAGTTGGCCAACTTTTCCTCAGCTTTATGTCAAGGGAAAGCTTGTCGGTGGTTGTGATATTGTTCGCGAGATGTATGCCACTGGCGAATTGAAAAACCTTTTTCAGGATGAAAATATTATCAGCAAGTAAATAGTAGAATTTTTACAACGCAAGAATAAAAATTCTATTTTATTTCTTTTTATTCTTGCTAAATTATCCTTATAATGTGTTTCTTGATATCTAGGTTGGTATGTTTAAGGGTATGGGATAATGATAAAAAATGTAAAAAATACTTTTTATTGGGTTTTAGGGGTTACAATATTAGGATGTTCAACGCCTTCTTTTGTTAAGGCACAACATATTGTTACGGAATCGGAAGCCGGTAAGTTAACCCTTGCATCCCTTACGGCTGCACCTATAGTACATCATTACCGTCCTGTCAAACGTACCGTGAGAAAATCAAGACATCCAATGCTAAGGAATGTTGCCTATCACACGAGTTCAAAAAAAAGTTATTCATCATTGGTTCATAAAATTTCCTACAGACAAAAAAATCTAGGAAAAATGAGGGTAAGAAACGCTCTATATAATGTTTCATCCCATAAAAAGTCTAAAGGTCGTCGCCATCGCAGCTAATAAGCGGTAATATTTTCAAGATGTTCAATCCGATTTTGAGAATCTAGTATAATGTAATCAAATTGAACATTATTGATATTATTCATATTATATGTTTCAAGATAACAATTCGCTGAATTAATCAATCTTAGTTTTTGTCTATTGGTAAGAGCGAAAAGAGCTTTTCGCAAGGATTTTCTTTTTTTTACTTCCACAAACAATATATAGTCAGCACGTTGTGCAATTAAATCAATTTCTCCAAATGGACAGCGGTATCTTTGATTCAATATGTTCCAGTCAAGTTTTTTTAAATAGATCGCTACTTTTTCTTCAGCAAATAATCCAGCAGAATAATTTTTATTGGTGAAAGAATAAGAATTAAAATCGTTTTGACGATTACTAAATTTGATCATAATTAAAGCATAACATAATTAAAATAGAATAAAAATATATGTTGTTAAATATTTGGAATGGGATTTTATGACTGCCTTTTATACTTATCTGTTTTTTATTGATGTCAAGCAAGATTGGGTAATGGCGGTTCTAAGATTATTTTTATTAATAGTGGTTACATATCATGTTTTGAAACATGTGAGAGATACCAAAGCTGCGATAGGATGGATCGGATTCTCGTGGATAATGCCAATTACGGGTTTTATTCTGTATTTTATGTTTGGTATAAATCGTGTTACCCGAAAGGCACAAAAATTGGCCACACACAGGCCTTGGCATCATAAATTTACCAAAAGCAATTTTAATTATACAGTTCAAGGTCATTTTTATCCATTGGCTAAAGTTGTAGATAGCTTTACACAAAGGGCATTATTAAAGGGAAATAATATTGATATATATCATAATGGGGATGAAGCCTATCCCGTTATGCTGGAATCAATAAATTCTGCAAATAGTTGCGTTTTCTTATCCTCTTATATTCTTAAAAGTGATGATATTGGCAGGAAATTTGCCGATGCAATAATCAGGGCACATGAAAGGGGCGCTGTTGTCCGTGTACTTGTCGATGGAATAGGTAGCGGTTATTTCTATTGTCCCATTGCCAAATATTTAAAAGCTCATGGCGTTCGTATAGACAGGTTTATGCATACATTTCTTCCCTGGAAAATGGCGTTTATAAACCTAAGAACTCATAAGAAGATTTTGGTGGTAGATGGAAAGATTGGGTTTATAGGAGGTTTAAATATCGCTGCTGTAAATGTGTTATCAAAATGCCCTAAAAATCCGGTTTCAGACACTCATTTTAGGGTAAAAGGCGCCATTGTTCATGAATTAACCGAAGCTTTTTTGCAGGACTGGTTTTTTATTACATCGGAAAAGCTAGATGATGAAAAATTTTTTCCAGAAGTGAAAGAGGAAGGAGATATGGTATGTCGCATTATAACCGCTGGTCCTGATTCAGATATGGAAAAAATCAAATATACAATGATGCAGGCAATAAGTTTGGCGCGTAAATCAATAAGGATTATGACTCCTTACTTTTTGCCAGATGACCGTTTTCTATCATTGTTATGTATGGCTGCCATTCGAGGGGTGGAAATTGATATAATTACCCCTGAACAAAGCAATCAGTTTTTGGTTGATTGGGCCAGAAACATAAACAATAAATTACCCTTACGTTATGGATGTAAAATCTGGTTGGCCAAACCTCCTTTCAATCATTCCAAACTGATGGTTATTGACCGTTTATGGTCCTTTGTTGGTAGTTCAAATATTGATATGCGCAGTTTAAGATTGAATTTTGAAATCAATATGGAAGTTTATCATGAAAAATTTTCAGAAAAAATTGACGATTTCATTATATTGCATAAAAACAAGCCATTAAAATTAAAAGAGCTTGAAAAAAGATTCTTTTTGGTAAAATTAAGAGATGCTACCACTCGATTGCTGCTTCCATATTTATAAGACTGGACGTAGTATCACCATTATTGGATGATGATCGGATGTAAATCTGGATAAAACCTGACTTGCAATACATTCCATACCCTTGATCAAGCAACGATCGAGACGAATTGGCACAAGATTGGCCATTTTGTGTGTTGGTTCATTGGGCCCAACATCTCTGAATCCATGTAATAATGCGGGACCAATCTGGTTAAAGTCACCTAAAACTGCAGCGTGATCAGGTAGAATACCGGCAAGAGCCTGTAATTGTTTACGGTTCAATATCTGACCATGGGATAGGTGGACATTAGCTATCCAGAAATTTCCATAATCGATCAATTGGGCAACACGTTTGATTAACGTGCCTCGGGGTAAATCGCAAATCGTGGGTGGCGAAAAAAATGGGTAAGGACTCCAGCAAGCAACACCATGAATTCTGCCAGGTAATGGAAAACGACTGTAATAACCACCAACAAGATCGGGTAAAATATTAATTTCCTCTGTTGCTTCCTGCATTAACAATAAATCAGGTTTGTGATTATTGATCAAATAAGCAACGTCATATGGGGATGCTCCAATTTTTCTTAACAAATTCCAGCTGATAATTTTCATTTGAGAAAATATTTTAGGAATGTTAGGAATTTTGTAATGTGGCGTAATTGAAAGGATCATGAATTGATATTCTTGGATAGTTATCTGATAATATAGTTAATATTACTACCTATTTCTGATCCAACAAATTTAAGAATTAATCTTTGTTTTTCAATATATAAGAATTTTAGTAACATTTTTGTTATAATTAATTATAGATAACAATTACGAATTAGTAAATATTATAAAGTATGAGTTTCAATTATTGCTAACAGGATTTAAATATAAAAATATGACAAATCTTTATAAAATGATTTTTCAGTAAGTAAAAATTTTTTTTATCAAAAAGGTTAAAGCATGTCTCATATATCATCTGAAGAATGGGCCGTTTCATATGGATGGAAAATTTTGTCAACATTTTTGGTCCAAATAGGTAGACAGACATACTCATTACCCGAGAAAGGTGTGTTTGTAAATGATCCGCTCGCACGTGGATCGACAGTTATATATCCTTCAGTTGAGGCAATGCGTCGTTCGGAAAAAGGTAAGTATGAACATGAAACGCTTTATGGAGCAATGGGTTCACCAAATCAGCATCAGCTTGAGCAAGTTATTGCCCAAATTGAAGGAGGATCACATTGTCAAGTAGTATCATCGGGTTTGGCAGCTTGTACTATACCTCTATTAGGTTTTTTATCGTCAGGTGATCATTGTTTGATAATTGACAGTATCTATGGGCCAACCAAACGGTTTGCAGAGACTGTTTTGGAAAAATTTGGAGTTGAAATCAGCTACTACCCCGCTGATTGTAATCTTGGTGAAATTGAAACCTATATTCAAAACAATACGAAATTAATATTTACGGAAAGTCCCGGTAGTCATAGTTTTGAAATTCAGAATATTGCCGGTACGGCTGAAATAGCTCATAGATATGGAGCTAAACTAATATTAGACAATACATGGGGAATAGGTATATTTAAGCCTTTCGAGCATGGAGTGGATATATCTGTTCAGGCACTAACAAAATATGCCAATGGTCATTCAGATTTAGTACTTGGTGCCATTACAGTTAAATGTGATGATGACTGGCATATTTTAAGGGATTATGCTGTCGCCATGGGAGAGGTGGCAGCGCCAGATGTATGCTGGTTAACATTGCGTGGGTTGAGAACTATGGCAGCGCGACTCGAAAAACAATCAGTGACCGGATTAAAAATTGCACACTGGTGCAGTCGGCAACCTTATGTTGAACGGGTTCTTCATCCCGCATTGCCAAGTTGTTATGGGCATGAATTTTGGAAACGAGATTTTACAGGTGCAAGCAGTGTATTTGGAGTGGTTTTCAAAAAAAATATTATTTTGCAAAAAGTTATTGAAATGATTAATCATCTTAAAATTTTTTCAATTGGTGCTTCTTGGGGGGGATATGAAAGTCTGGTTTTACTCACTGATGGAGAGATAAGAAGGAAATATAAAAGCAGAACTTTAACTGGTTCGGCTTGTAGGTTTCATATCGGTTTAGAAAATGAAAATGATTTGATTGAAGATTTAAAACAAGCTTTTGATAAAACTTTAAAGTAGATTACGTTTTCGATAGGACAACGCTTCAGTAATACTGGAAACATCAATTTCATCCTTTTCTGAAAGATCTGCGATTGTAAGAGCCACCCTCAATAATCTTGTGATGCCTCGGGCAGAAAGGCGTAATTGCACTGAAGCTTTTTCTACTATTTCCGCCACCGAGGCAGATAATGATATTTGATTATTATTTAATTCACAATTTAAATTGTTCTGTCTTTCAAATTGTTTTTCTCTGGCTTTTTTTACACGTTTTGCAACTTTTACACTTTTTTCACCATTCGGTATGGAAACGATATCGCGTGGTGGTATCGGTTCAATATAGGTAACAATATCGATACGATCCAATAATGGACCAGAAATCTTACGAGTATATTCTTCACCACAGCGGGGGACACGATGACACTCACGTTCTGTATCGCCCATATATCCACATCGACAGGGATTCATTGCGGCAATTAATTGAAATTTCGCAGGGAAAGTTATATGATTCATCGCTCTGGCAATAGATATTTTACCATTTTCAAGCGGTTGTCTTAATGCTTCAAGACTGTTCCTCGTAAATTCAGGAAATTCATCCAAAAATAATATTCCATGATGAGCCAAGCTTATTTCACCCGGTTTCACTTTTATTCCTCCTCCAGTTAATGAAACTTGACTGGCAGAATGATGCGGGTTTCGAAAGGGAGGTTGTCTGATAGGGACAGAACCGTTTAATAATCCCGCAGCACTATAAATACGAGTAACCTCTAAAGATTGTTGTGCGGTTAAATCAGGTAAAATGCTGGGCAATCTTGTTGCAAGCATGGATTTGCCAGATCCTGGCGGCCCAATCATCAACATTGAATGCCCACCTGAAGCGGCAATTTCCAGAGCACGTTTTGCACTTTCCATACCTTTGATATCAAACAAATCATAATCATGGGAGGTTTTTGGAGACTGTAACATTTTAGGAGGCGTTAAAATCTGTTTTCCCAAAAAATGCTGGATGATTGAAAGCAGATCGGGAGCAGCAAGTATATCTATATCTCCACCCAATAGGGCTTCGCTTCCTTGTATGGCTGGACAAATCAAACCTTTTTCTTGAGAAACAGCTCCAATAGTTGCTGAAATTACATTGTTGACAGCACTAATTTTTCCATCAAGTGATAATTCGCCAACAGCTGCATAATTCAATAACATTTCTTCAGGAATAATATCCAAAGCGACCAACAGTCCCAATGCAATAGGCAAATCATAATGAGTGCCCTCTTTAATAATATCGGCTGGAGAAAGATTTATCAAAATCCGTTTCGGTGGTAAGGCTATGCCCATTGAGATAAGGGCGGCCTTAACCCGTTCACGGGATTCAGTCACGGCTTTATCAGCCAGGCCAACAATTGTAAATGCGGGTAAGCCTCGAGAAATTTGAACCTGAATTTCCACAGAAATAGGATCAATACCAGAAAAGGCAAAAGTTGATATTCTGGTTATTGCCATTATAGAATATGGATCCTGACTTTAAAATTTTAATTAATTACAACTCATTTGGACGATAAAGGATTCGAGCCCTGATCGTTCCCTCGAGATTGCGTAAGGCTCGCAAAATTTCGATATCAATTTCCTTATCTCCATCGGTTGTTGCCTCAATGACAACATAACCCACTTCACCATCCGTCTGTAAATATTGAGCGGAAATATTGGCGTTGACCTTGGTAAATATGTTGTTAATTTTTTGCATGATGCCAGGAATGTTTTGATGAACATGCATATATCGTGTGCCCTTTAAACGGATTGGCAACTGAACCTCTGGAAAATTTACGGCACTTAGGGTTGAACCGACATCCGAATATTCAATAAACTTATTTCCTACTTCCCGACCAATTCGTTCTTGCGCCTCGATTGTGGATCCACCGATATGAGGAGTTAGGATAACATTATCCAATCCGCGTAATGGTGAAGTGAATTCCTCACCTTTAACTTTGGGTTCTACAGGAAATACATCAATTGCCGCACCTAAAAGATGATTGGATTTCAATGCTTGTACAAGGGCATCAATATCAACAACCTGTCCTCTAGCGTTATTGATAAGAAATGAACCGGGTTTCATCAAGGCTATCTCTTTTTCGCCTATCAGATTGATAGTGCCTTTATTATGAGGCACATGTAGGCTAACAATATCACTTATCTGTAAAAGATCTTTCAATGATTGGACAGGACGCGCATTTCCATGACTTAACTTATCAATTATGTCATAATATATAACCTGTAATCCAAAAGATTCGGCTAAAATTGATAATTGTGATCCGATGGATCCATATCCCACAATTCCTAAAGTTTTGCCTCTTACTTCCCAGCTGTTTATACTGCTTTTGTCCCAGAGTCCTTTATGACATTCGGATGAGCGAACAAAAATGCGCCTTAACAGCATGACGATTTCACCCATTACCAATTCCGCCACCGAACGGGTATTGCTGAAGGGGGCATTAAAAACAGGAATACCCAGATTGCGTGCAGCATTAAGATCAACTTGATTTGTTCCGATGCAAAAACATCCAATAGCAATCAGTTTATCGGCTTCATCCAAGATTTCTTTGGTTAATTGTGTACGGGAGCGAATACCGATTAAATGTACACCTTTGATCGCTTTTTTTAAAGCATCACCCTCCAAGGCTGTCTTAAGATAGGTAATGTTGTTATACCCATTCTTTTTTAATAAATCGACGGCACTTTGATGAACACCTTCTAATAAAAGAATATGAATTTTGTCTTTGGGTAATGATAGATGTGAATTCATTAATTTTCTCTTTAATATATAGAAACTAAAAATTTATAATTTTTATAACGTCCTGTTTTAAGCCTGGATCACCCAAAGCTAGCACAGATTTATTATTGTTTTGAAGAGATAGGGAATTTCCATTCCAGTCGGTTATTGATCCTCCGGCTCCTTTTATGATTGGAACCAAGGCCGCCCAATCCCAAATTTTATTGCCATATTCAATTATGAGGTCAATTTGACCCAATGCCAATAAACCATACGCGTAACAATCTCCACCCCAGCTCATTCTCTTGATTTTTTTGCACAATGATTTCCAGCGGGTGTTTGGAGAATGATCAAGGATTTCTGGTGCAGTGCAAGAACCTTCGGCTATGGAAAGGTCAATACATTTTCTTGTACCTATATGACCACCAAATTCAGAAATAAATTGGCTTTCATACCCTTCAAGACCGATCCAGCGCTCTTTGAGTATCGGTTGGTCAATGATTCCCAATACAGGATTACCCTCATACAATAAGGCGATTAATATTCCAAATAAGGGACGGCCTGTTATAAAAGCCCTTGTTCCATCAATTGGATCTATAACCCATTGAAATTTGGAATTTATATTATCTGATCCATATTCCTCTCCAATAATTCCAAAATCGGGTGTTTCTTGTTTTAGGATTTGTCGGATTGTTTGTTCGGCTTCACGATCGGCTTTTGTTACAGGGGATTCATCATATTTGTCATCTGCATGAATTGAATGTCTAAAATAGGGACGAATAACTTTTTGTGCCTCTTGAAGGGCATGTTCAGCAATCTGAAGATAAGAATTTAAATTCTTCACTATATTTTCCTGATTAGACAATTAGGTGATAAGGGTAAAAAATTAATCGATTTATAATTTTAACATTAAAATTGTTGGAGCATAAAGATTATAAAACCTATTGTTTGAAATCAACAAAATTTAAAATATTATAATTTTTCAAAAATTATTTTTTGGGTTAAGCATAGTTAAATTTATTACATATGCAAATGGTTCTTTATTTTAGTTTTTTTATTTTTGTCCTGATGGAGGATTATTGCCTGTCAGAGAATTCAGATATGCAATAACATCCGCTCGATCCTTATTTGATGAAAGACCACCATAAGCCATTAGAGTAGCGGGAGCAAAAGCGAGTGGTTTGGCAAGCCATTTATTTAGATTTTCCACAGTCCAGTATTCGTTTTCATGTATTTTAAGCGAGGAAGAGTAATTAAAGTTTGGACTGGAGGCAATTTTTTTATTTTTGATATTAAAAAGTGAAGGCCCTATTTTATCAGGTTCACCCTGTCTGAAACTGTGGCATACTCCGCATTGTTGTGAGGCAATGATTTTTCCTTTGCCTATATCGGCGGTTTTGAGATCAATGGTTTCTTGATTTTCACTAGCATATACTGATGATGTAAGCGGTGAGTAAGGAATCAGGATCTTACTTATCAACCAGCTACCAAACAATATTCCACAGGATATGACACAAGCTGCAGCTATACGGTTCCAGTCAAAACTATCCATTTTATTTTTCTTTGGTTTCTTGAATAACAACTATGATTATTAAATTGATTATAGAATAAAAGCTTATTATTAATAATACAACATAAAGAAAAACTGATATATATATTATTTATAGAGAATTGTTGATGAAGCCTGCTTTGATCCTTATTCCAACACGATTGGCCTCAACTCGACTGCCACGAAAACCCCTGGTTGATATCGGTGGAAAACCTATGATAGTCAGGGTGATGGAACAGGCTTTAAAAACGAAAATCGGACCAGTGGTTGTAGCTTCAGGTGACAGGGAAATTTCGGAGATTGTCAGGGAGAACGGGGGCAGGGCAATTGATACGGATCCAAATCTTTTATCTGGTTCAGACCGAATTTATCAGGCGCTATCCTTACTGCGGGAATATGATCACATTGATACGATTATCAATGTTCAGGGCGATTTACCCCTCATTGATCCATCAGATATTTGTAAATCACTGATACCGCTGAAATATTCTGGAATAGATATCGGAACCTTAATAGCTCCCGTGAAAAATGAATTTGAAAAGACGGCTTTTTCCGTAGTAAAGGTGGCTTGCAGTTTTAGTGAGGATTTATTATTTGCGAAGGCTCTGTATTTTTCTCGTGCAACAATTCCATGGGGAAAGGGTCCATTATGGCATCATGTCGGTATTTATGCATATACGCGAAAATCTCTTAACCGTTTTATAAACTTGCCTCAATCTTTACTTGAGAAACGAGAAAAACTCGAGCAATTGAGAGCTTTGGAAGCTGGAATGAATATTGGTTGTGCTGTAATAGATGAAGCGCCATTGGGAATTGATACACCAGACGATCTTGAACGGATAAGAAAACGAATTATTTAATAGGATTATTTTATGACTGCCAAAATTATTGCCTTTCAGGGTCGACCAGGTGCCTATTCGGATATGGCCTGTCGTTCGGCAAGGCGGGGATGGGTAACGTTACCTTGTGAAAATTTTATTGAAACGATAAAAGCTGTGCAGTCTGGAAAGGCTGAACAAGCCATGTTGCCATGCGAAAATAATTTAGTTGGAAGAGTGCCTGATATTCATAATCTTTTGCCTTCTTCGGGACTTTTTATTGTTGGTGAGCATTTCCAAAGGATTGAACATTGTCTAATAGGTATCAAGAATGCCAAAATTTCTGATATCAAAAGGGTTCACACACATCCGGTGGCAATGGGGCAGGTTTCGGAAATAATCAATGATTTGTCGCTTGAACGGATAACAGAATTTGATACCGCAGGTGCTGCTGAAATTATAGCAAAAATGAATAACAGGGAAGATGCGGCAATTGCATCGGAACTTGCGGCAGAATTGAATGGGCTGGATGTATTAAGATACAATGTTGAAAATGAAAATTATAATACAACCCGCTTTTATATCGTTTCACGTGAGAAGAAAATTCCAACGCAACGTGAAAACATGATGACGACTGTTTTATTTAAAACGAAAAATATTCCATCCGCCCTTTATAAGGCATTGGGAGGTTTTGCGACAAATAATGTAAATATGACACGTTTGGAAAGCTGTATGGATAAAGGGGGGTTTGTTGCAACCAAATTTTTGGTTGATGTGGAAGGACATGTTCACAATGACCCGTTAAATCAGGCCTTGAATGAACTGAAATTTTATTCAGATGATTATGTTCTTTTGGGGGTGTATCCTGCTTCACAATATCGTCAGAGTGTATAGTCCATATATAATTTTATAAAATTTTGATACACTTATTTTATATATAATTGAATATCAATGATTGATAAGGAATAATGACAACATGAGTATATGGTTTGAAGGTTCAATCACGGCATTAATTACTCCGATGAAACAGGATGGTTCATTGGATATTCCTACTTTTGAAAAATTTGTGGATTGGCAGATCCAGGAGGGGACTTCTGTACTGGCTCCCGTTGGTACAACGGGGGAAAGTCCAACTTTATCTCATGAAGAACATCGGAAAATTGTTGAAGTGGCGGTTAAGGTTGCAAATGGTAGAGTCCCAGTTTTGGCAGGAGCCGGATCAAATAGTACATCTGAAGCAATTGAAATGGTTAAATTTGCAAAAGAAATTGGAGCGACAGCTGCTTTGGTCGTAACACCTTATTATAACAAACCAACTCAGGAAGGATTGTATTGTCATTATATGTCAATTGTAGAGGCGACGGAATTTCCTGTTTATATCTATAATATACCAGCCCGCTCTGTAATTGACATGTCTGTGGAGACTATGGCAAGACTTGCAGAAAATCCCTATATTGTTGGTGTCAAAGATGCGACGGCTAATCTTGTCCGACCCATTCAGGTAAGACGGGCGGTTAAAAAGAATTTTAACCAGTTGTCGGGGGAAGATGGTACCGCGATTTCATTTTTGGCCGCTGGTGGTGATGGTTGTATCAGTGTGACGGCTAATATTGCACCAAAATTATGCGCAGAAATGCAACAGGCCTGGAAGGATGGTCATATTGCCAATGCAATGGCTATGCAGGATCGTTTGTCTGTTTTACATGATGCCCTTTTTATTGAGAGCAATCCAGGCCCCGTTAAATTTGCAGCGTCCGTTTTGGGGTTGGCAGGAGAGACTTGCCGTTTACCGCTTGCGCCTGTTGCGGAGAAAACGCGGATTAGGGTTAAAGAGGCTTTGGAAAAAGTGGGATTATTGGGTTAAATGGCGGAAAAAAAGAAAAATTCTCTAATCTCTTTTGGAAACGTGGCAAAAAACCGTAAAGCCACGTTCAACTATTCCATTGTTGATAAGGTGGAAGCGGGTTTAATGTTAAAGGGTCCGGAAGTAAAAAGTTTGCGTTTAGGACGGGCCACGATTAACGAGGCCCA
The DNA here is from genome assembly GCF_016101485.1 of Commensalibacter sp. M0133. Lineage (NCBI taxonomy): Bacteria > Pseudomonadati > Pseudomonadota > Alphaproteobacteria > Acetobacterales > Acetobacteraceae > Commensalibacter > Commensalibacter sp. M0133. Next base: position 365,595 of record NZ_JACFQI010000001.1, on the reverse strand, counting down.
TGCAGGGGAAAGGGAAGGGGAAATATGGCTTTTCAATAGCTACATTCCTGAATATCAGGGCGGGTTTTTTTCAAAATTTGATCCACGCGCCCCCAGGAAACTGCTACTTCATAAAAAACAAATTTTTAAATTGCTAGGAGCTATAAGTAGGAATGGTATGACACTGGTTCCACTGGATATTTTTTTTAACAGCCGGGGGATAGCCAAGGTAACACTAGGTCTAGGTCAGGGTAAGAAAAAAGCGGACAAACGTCAGGCAATAGCTGATCGTGACTGGAAACGTGATCAGGCAAGATTATTAAGGAATAAATTTTAACATTATCCTTTTGACAAAAAAAGAATTACGATTAATCATTAAGTATGTGAAAGGCTGAAGAGAAACTGAATATAAATTTATGAATTAATTGATTTATCCACAATTATTTATGCTATTGATTGATTAAAACAGTTTTTTAACTTTATGCTTTTCTAGATATATAGGTTATTTTTCTAGAAGGGTTTCGTGTATGGCATCGGTCGTATTAATCATTAATGCGGGTTCATCAAGTCTAAAATTTTCTCTGTATCGGGGTCAGAATAATTCAGATTTTGAATTATATTCCAAAGGATTACTAGAGGGGATTGGATCAGGACCCCATTTGAAAATAACCGATCGTCAAGATAAAATCATTCATGAAAAAAAATGGACAGATGGTCAATATGCAAAACTTGATGCCAGGGATGAATTGTTGGATCAGGTCTTGAAATGGCTTTTTGATTTTATAAAAAAAGATAGAATTCTGGCAATCGGTCACCGTGTGGTTCATGGTGGGATGAAATATTACCGTCCTGTTGTTATTGATCAAAAAATTTACAGTTATCTGGATTCATTGACACCATTTGTACCCTTGCATCAACCAGCCAGCCTTGCTCCCATGAAAGTCATAATGGATAAATATCCGGATATTACTCAGGTTGCTTGTTTTGATACCGCTTTTCATGCCACAATGCCAGATAAAGCTAAACGCTTTGCCCTTCCAAGAAAATATTATGATAGTGGATTGAGACGTTATGGGTTTCACGGTCTTTCCTATCATTATATCGTGCATTATTTGCAAAAAAATAAATCCCCCCTGATTAAGGGTAAAATAGTTGTTGCGCATCTTGGAAATGGTTCAAGCGTTGCGGCTATAAATAAGGGAAAATCCATTGATACGTCCATGAGTTTTACGCCCTTGGACGGTTTGGTGATGGGTACACGTACTGGACAGATCGATCCAAATGTCGTCTTATATATGACTCGTGAAGAAAAAAGGTCTCCCGATGAAATTGAGGATATAATCTGGAAACAATCTGGTTTGTTAGGTGTATCCGAGGTTTCAAGTGATATGCGAGGTCTTATTCATGAAATTGCCCAAAATGGACCAAAATCGAAATTTGCCAAACAGGCACTGGATTTGTTTATTTATAAACTGATTGGAGAGATAGGTCGGCTAATTGTTTGTCTAAAAGGGATTGACGGATTGATTTTTACAGCTGGTATCGGTGCACATGCCACATATGTCCGGTCTGTGGTCTGTCAGACTTTGTCCTGGCTAGGGATTGAAATTGATGAACAGGCAAATAAAGATGGAAATGAACTGATCAGTACTTCAGAAAGCAATATCAAGGTATATACAATCCCGACCAATGAGGAGTTCATCATATTGAAAGAAATACAACAGCTTTTATTAAATTCGAAACAGCGTGCATGAATCCGGGGTTTTAATAACTCTTATTGAGTTTAACAATAGCTATTTATCAAGGAGTAAAAAATGACTGATAAAAAGCTTTTATCTGAACATGAAGTGGACTTATTTAATAAATGGTGGCATGCCGCCAATTATCTATCCATCGGACAGATCTATCTAATGAATAACCCTTTATTGAGGGAACCATTGAAACTGGAACATACCAAACCACGATTGCTTGGACATTGGGGAACAACCCCGGGCCTCAATTTCATTTATCTTCATCTCAACCGTATTATCAGAGAACGAAATAACGATATTCTTTTTATAGCTGGGCCAGGTCATGGGGCTCCTGGGGTTGTGGCGTCAACCTATCTTGAAGGGACTTATACAGAACTTTTTCCCGAGATTACACAGGATGAAGTGGGAATGCAGAAATTGTTCAAACAATTTTCCTTTCCCGGCGGTATTCCAAGCCATACAGGTGCACCAACACCAGGATCCATTCATGAGGGTGGAGAACTTGGATATTCGCTTTCACATGCATATGGGGCAATATTTGACAATCCTGATCTGACCGTTGCATGTGTTATAGGTGATGGTGAGGCAGAAACAGGACCCTTGGCAACATCATGGCACAGTAATAAATTTGTTAATCCAAAAACAGATGGTGCTGTCTTACCCATTCTTCATTTGAATGGCTATAAAATTGCAAACCCAACTATATTGGCACGTATATCCCATCAGGAATTAATCAATTTAATCAAGGGGTACGGCTATGATCCAATTTTTGTTGAAGACAATGATCCAGATTCAATGCATCAGAAAATGGCTTCAGCCATGAATACTGCATTCAATCGTATTCATCGAATTCAACAGAATGCACGCAAAAATAATGATACCGATCGTCCATTATGGCCAGCCATTATTTTTAAAAGCCCAAAAGGTTGGACATGTCCGAAAACCATTGATGGAGAAAAAGTGGAAGATTATTGGCGTGCACATCAGGTTCCTTTTGGGGATTTGAGCAATCCAAAACATCTGAAATTATTAGAAAAATGGATGAGATCCTATCATCCTGATGCGTTATTTGATGAAAAAGGGGCAATATTTCCAGAAATTGCAGAATTGGCACCCAAGGGGGATAAACGTATGAGCGCCAATCCGAATGGGAATGGCGGGTTGCTCAGACGACCCTTGAAGTTACCTGATTATCGACAATATGCAGTAAAAATGACGAAACATGGTCATGTAATTGCTGAATCAACCAGGATAATGGGGGAGTTTTTAAGAGATGTCATTAAAAATAATCCTGAAAAATTTTTGCTTCTTTCCCCTGATGAAAATAATTCAAATCGTTTGAATAAGGTATTTGAAGTAACCGATCGGGTCTGGAATGCCGAAATATATGATTACGATGATCATTTGGCCCATAAGGGACAGGTGATGGAAATTTTAAGTGAACATACGGTTGAGGGTTGGCTTGAAGGATATTTATTGACTGGAAGACATGGATTGTTTTCCTGTTACGAGGCTTTTATCCATATTGTCGACTCAATGGTCAATCAATTTGCAAAGTGGTTGGACGAGGCGAGCAAGGTGGAGTGGCGGCGGCCAATTTCGTCTTTAAATATCCTTTTGACGTCTCATGTTTGGCGGCAGGATCATAATGGGTTCAGTCATCAAGATCCCGGTTTCATAGATCATGTTGTTTCGAAAAAACCTAAAATGAGCAGAGTTTATTTGCCACCAGATGCTAATACCCTGTTGCTAGTCACGAGTCACTGTTTAAAAAGTTCAGACCGTATCAATGTTATTGTTGCCGGCAAGCAACCAGAGCCCCAGTGGCTTACCATGGATGAGGCAATTAAACATTGTTATAAAGGCCTTGGCATTTGGGAATGGGCCAGTAACGATAAAGGAATAGAACCCGATGTTATTGTGGCATGCGCTGGTGATGTACCAACGCTTGAAGCATTGGCGGCGACCAAAATTCTTAACGAATATGTACCAGATCTCAAAATTCGTTTTATCAATGTTGTTGACCTGATGACTCTTATGACAGATGATCAGCATCCACATGGATTGTCAAATCAAGAATTTGATGCCTTGTTTACAATCAATAAACCAGTTATCTTTGCTTATCATGGTTTTCCAAGATTAATTCACTCGCTTATTTATAAACGAAGCAATGCAAGAAATTTTCATGTTCATGGTTTCAGAGAAGAAGGAACAACCACAACACCTTTTGATATGGTTGTATTGAACAATCTTGATCGTTATCACTTGGTATCAAACATCATGAACAGGGTTGATCGTTACAAATCAAAAATAGCTTATATAGATCAGTTTGTGAGAGACAAACTTGTTGAGCATGAATTATATATTCGCCAATATGGTGAAGATATGCCAGAAATCAAAAACTGGCGTTGGAAATAAAAAAAATGTAAATATATATTGATTTGGTTTTTCAGCGTATGGATTGTTAGTTTAAAAGTTTTCTACATTCCATGCGTATGGAAATGGGAACTTGGTGACTGCATATATTTCTCGCGTCCACTTTGCAAAATTCCAATGCATTGTTGTATAGGGATCTTAATATTTTACTGTTAACATCCCTGTCATTGTCAAATTTGTCATTGGCTTTTTGTTTTTTCAATTCATGTATATCTTTTAAGGTTTCAATACATGAGGGACTTATTGTTGTTGATTGGGTTCGTAAAATTTTGAAAATAGGTTGTAATTGTTCATATGAAAAACTGATTGATTTTTCATCACTTGATTGTCCATAAACAGTCAAGGGAAATAGGGTGATTATAAAAGTTAAAAATCTTGTTCTATTTTTCAATTTAGTCTCTAGTTAAGGCTTGATTTCATAATTGCAAAGTTTATGTTATCCAGCTGTTAAAGTTAGATAAAAACCTTTATATTATATATGTTTATAACATAAATGATATATTTATACAGTTTTTTAGCATATTATCCTATAATAACACACAAACTATTCCTCAAGTTTATCCCCCAAATTGTGGATAACTTTATGTCGGATAAAAATCAATCCTTGGATAGAAAATTATAATATTCAATCATAACGTTAATAAAAATAGTATTGAAGAACATGAATGGAAAGAAAATGGTAAATTTAAGAATAAATAATATCAAACATTTTTTTTGTATCGGTATTTGTTTAGTTTCATCCGCACTGTTTCTTAATGGATGTTCAGGAACAGCTGAAACACCAGTTCCGGCAGGAACACAATCATCTGTTGGTTATGGATCTGTTTGCAAGGCAGGAATTTATAGCTGTCATACTCCATATCAAGTTCCTTTGGGCTCTCCATGCAGTTGTCCTGGTGTAGGAGCGCCCTCCTACGGTAATGTTCACGCGAAATAAATAAAATTGACAAGTTAATTCGGAATTCCTCATGATCTTTTCCGCATCAAAGAATGATAAGGATCTTTTTGCCTCCGATCACACCTTTTTTAGTGAGAATTCAAATAAGAAGTCAATGATTGATAATAAGGTTCCTCTGGCTGATCAATTGCGGCCAGTGGAATTGGAGGAGGTTGTCGGACAAAATCATTTGGTTGGTAAAAAGGGCATTATTACCCGTATGATTAATCATGGTACTTTATCAAGTTTGATTTTGTGGGGTTATCCTGGAACAGGGAAGACGACGATTGCCCGGATTATTTCCCAGTATACAAATTTGAGATTTGTTCAAATATCCGCAATTTTTTCCGGGGTAGTAGAATTAAAAAAAATTTTTGACGAGGCAAGAAAATATAGACAACAAACCGGTAAGGGTACCCTATTATTTGTGGATGAAATTCACCGTTTCAACCGTACTCAACAAGACAGTTTTTTACCCGTTGTTGAAGATGGAACTATTATTCTGATAGGGGCAACCACTGAAAATCCATCTTTCGTGTTAAATGGTGCTTTGTTATCCCGTTGCCAATTGATGGTACTGAAACGTCTTGATGAAGAAGCGTTGAAACAACTCATTCAGCGTGTTGAAATTAATACTGAAAAGAAATTGCCTCTTACGGATAAAGCCTTACATGTTCTTATTGCCATGGCAGATGGAGATGGTCGCTATCTCTTGAATATGGTAGAACAATTAATCAAACAAAATTTTGATCATAAAATTGATGAAAATGCGTTAAATGAATTACTAAGCCAAAAAGCAGTATTGTATGATAAGGATAGGGATGGGCATTATAATTTGATTTCAGCTCTTCATAAATCACTTCGAGGTTCGGATCCCGATGCTGCCTTGTACTGGTTCGCGAGAATGTTGGAGGGTGGAGAGGATCCAAGATATATTGCAAGACGATTGACCCGTTTTGCATCGGAAGATATTGGATTAGCCTCACCTAATGCTCAAATACTGGCAATTTCAGCTTGGGAGAGTTATGAACGGTTAGGATCACCTGAAGGGGAAATCGCATTGGCTGAATTGGTAGTTTACTTGGCAACAGCACCAAAGTCCAATGCTGTTTATAAAGCCTATAACAAAGCGAGAGCGGTTGCAAAAAAAACGGGAAGCTTGATGCCACCAGCCCATATATTGAACGCGCCAACCAAAGTGATGAAAGAACTTGGTTATGGCAAGGGATATCAATATGATCATGATACAGAAGAGGGATTTTCTGGACAAAACTATTTTCCTGATCGTATGAAACGTGAACAGTTTTATTTTCCCACACATCGGGGAGCAGAAGAGATCATTTCAAAACGTCTTGAACAGTGGAATAAACTTAGAAATAAATAGATTATATGAAAATTTTAAATATTACGGTTAAAGATGAAGATGGTCAAGTGCGTCTTGATCGTTGGGTAAAAAGATATTATCCTCAATTTACGCAGGGCATGATTCAAAAATTGTGCAGAACCGGTCAAATAAGGGTTGATAAAAAAAGAATTCAGGCATCTACACATTTGAATACTGGAAATGTTGTTCGGCTTCCTCTTGTTGAAAAAGATGTTCTATCATCAAAAAAAAATCATGACATGGATCCCCATTTTTCAAAAAAAGTTAAAAGCTGGATTATTTATGAAGATAGCGATTTATTTGTTATAAATAAACCGTCCGGTATTGCTGTTCAGGGGGGTAGTAATGTAAGATTTCATATTGACGGAATGCTCGAAACATTGAGGGAAAATAGTAACTATCGTCCCTGTTTGGTTCATCGTTTGGATAAAGATACTTCCGGTATATTATTGATTGCTCGTCATCCAGCTGCTGCAGCAAAACTAACTGCTGCGTTCAGAGGCAGGGCAGTAAAAAAAATATACTGGGCCATTACAACAGGTCGTCCCGTTTCATCAAGTGGTAGGGTGACGCTTCCATTATTGAAAGTTGAACGTCCGGGCGAATCATATGTCGTTGTTTCAGAAGAAAATAAAAATGCGCAAAAAGCTGTAACGGAATATATGGTTAAAGATTATGCCGCCAGGAAATTTGCCTGGGTCGAATTATATCCCCTTACTGGACGCATGCATCAACTTCGTGTTCATTGTTCGGCCATGAACTGTCCTATATTGGGGGATAAAAAATATAATCAAGTGAATGGCTCACTCGAAGGTTTTCCAGAATTACTACATCTTCATGCCCGCGCAATAATCATTCCTCATCCCCAGGGTGGGTATCTGGAGGTTGAAGTTGAATTGTCATCCCATATGAAAGAAACATTTAAGAGATTGGGATTTGATATGCCATCCGGTAATTGTGTCAAAGTTAATAAAAGATAAAAAAATATAATTGAAAATGTTTCATTTGAAAAATTAATTTCGTTTTATGATTGCATAAAAAAACCATCATGTTATTTCTGATTAGTTTATATTTTTAACTTACCATTATTAAATGAATCCAAAGATTAATGATGCTAAAAAAGAAAAAGATATTTATTGGTGTTTTGGGAGCCTCTGTATTATTGATAGCGGGAAGTAACCTTGCAATCAATTACATGATTGACCGGCAAAAAATCAATGATCAATTATCAGAAATAATTGAAAAAAAAACAGGACGAAAAGTCCATTTAAATCATTTGTCTCTTCAATTGGTTCCCTGGCCTGAAATCAAAGCATCGGATATTGCTTTGGAAAATATAAAAGATGGCAAGGCTGATTATTTCATTCATGCAGGGAAATTTTCAGCGAAAATTAATTTATTGTCTTTGTTAAAAAAAAATATCAATATTCATGCATTGGAACTTTCAAATGTAAAATTAAATTTGGAAGAAAATCAAGAAGGTATAAAAAACTGGGAATTTCATCCCTATAAAAAATCAGATATTCCGTCTGAAAAAAATAAGAAAAAAAATAAGAAAAAATGGACAGTTAATTTCAGGACAATCAATTTCAGTCATGTTCAGACATGTTACGATAATTTTAGAAATAATAAACATGCCCATTTTCTTTTGAAAACTGTTGATATTGATCAGTTTGAAGGGAATAAGATACGTTTTGAAATTAATGGACATAATCATCAAGCGAATTTTTCATTATCTGGACGTATTAATCATGCGGATGCTTTGCTATTGCATAGAAATGTAGTTTCTTCATCTCCTGTTAAATTCCAAATGGTTTTAACAGAGTATTTTCAAAATCAAAATGTCGGAAATATACATGTCAATGGAACTGTAAAAGATTCTATCAATTTGAAAAATTTCTCAATATCGGCAAGAGGTGCGATTCTAAACCTGCAGAACCTTAATTTGTTACTTCCACATGCCAATTTACCATTGGTTGAAAATATTACCTTCAATACGCTACTTGAAGATATTGATACAGAAACGGAGAAAAATTCAAAACCAAAAATAAAACTGTTACAATTAAATATGGGTTATATTCCAATTAGGGAATCATACAAAGATTTCGATTTGACGAATGTCCAAATCATGGCCAATCAGTTTAATGAAAATATAAATATCCAGTTTAAGGGAAAACTGAATGACAATATATTCAGTTGGGCTGGCGATTTGGGAACATTGAATAATTTTCAACAAATATTGTTTTCAGATAATCTCAAGGAAATACCCATAAAGGGAAATTTGTCATCAGATAATTATTCGGCACAGATTCATGGGACAGTAGGAGGAAAAAATCCATCTCTCAAAATAAAATTAAATGCATTAAATATTGACCATCAATTTTCTAAAATTGGTTTTGTTGAAGCACATGATATATTTTATAGTGGTAAAATATATTTGCCTTTTAGAGTTGACATTCAGTCAATCAATCATATTCGCGATGAAATTTTGCACAATTTGGGTGCAGAAGGTAGTATAAACGGTAGAAATCTTCAATTTAATCAATATAATTTTAATAATTTTTCAGGATATTTTAATTGGAATAACAACCAGTTAAAAATTAACAATGCACAGTTCATTAATAAACAAAATCATCTTAATCTTGATATCGCCTATAATCATAACAATGATGATCAAAAACTGTATGTTACGATCCATCCATCCGTTTTTCCGATGGAGTGGCTGGAACAAAGATATAAATTGGCAGAATTGTATAGTGGTCCTATTGAAGTGGCTGGAAATATTTCAGCTAAAGGTTCAAATTATGATCAGTGGATTCATTCAATGGTTGGACGAGTTGGAATAGCCGGAATTGGAGGAATCGTCAAGGCTGAAGGATTAAGACATTATCTAGGTAAAGCGGCTGATACTTTGCCATTGAAAAAGAATCTTTCAACGCAATGCTTGGCGGTACATCTTAACCTGAAAAATGATCAATTATATTTTGATACATTTACACTTCAGGCTAAAAAATTTGCCCTGAATGGAACAGGGTATTATTTTATACCCGCACATCAAATTGATTTTCATATTGTTCCCGATATCTCATTGGGTTCATTCAGTGCCTCCCTGCCAATCATTATTAAAGGCAATCTTGACAAACCGATCATAAACTTTGAAAAAAATAAAGATAAGGTTTTTACCCTAAGTATTAATACGATAAAAAAAATGCTTGAACGCACCGATTATTGTTCAGATTCCTTATCAAAAGCTAGAGCACAATAATTATAAATACCTGATATTGGAAAAATTATATGAACAAACCATTAAAATTGCGCCGTTTTTGGGATAAGGCAACTTATATCAAAGATGATGATGGTTTTAGGATATATCTTGATAAACAATTATTACGTCTTCCGCAGAAATCGATACTAAAAGTATCTAACGAAACGCTAGCAAAAAGAATAGTAGATGAATGGCAAAATGCCGGTTGTAAAAAAGGAGATATTTTTTCATTTGATACTTTACCCATTACGCGAATAATCAGTACTCTTATTGAAAAAATCAAACCTGATCGTAAGAAATATATTGATGTCCTTCTTCCCTATGTAAATGGTGAATTGCTTTGCTATCGTGCGGAAAAACCTAAACAATTAGTAAATAAACAAAATCAGCTATGGCAACCTATTTTGCAATGGATTGAAGAGTTTTTACATATAACCTTTAGGGTGACAAAAGGGGTTATGCCTATTGTGCAGGATAAACAAACAATCAATAAGATAAAAACCTATATTATGAGGCTTTCTGATGAAGAATTGACTTTTTTTGCTGTAATTATACCATTATTGGGAAGTGTTGTATTATCAATTGCCATTTTTGAAAGAAAGTTATCAGCACAGCAAGGATTTGAGTATGCTTATCTGGATGAACATATTCAATCTCAAATTTGGGGTTATGATGCAGAACAACAACAAAGATTAAACCTTATACAGAAAGAAATCAATGAATGTGTAGATTATCTTGAATATATCAATAATTGAGGTTCAAATAATTTGATTATCAAACCTCAGAAAATAGTTTGAAAGTTAAATTTTAGACCAAGTTTCCTCTTCTGGCATAAGCAAACATATTACCGCTTGACAGGCAATACCTTCCTGGCGGCCTGTAAATCCCAGTTTTTCGGTAGTTGTCGCTTTAACGGATATAGCTGAAAGTTTGAGTTGCAACAATTCTGAGATCTTTTGCCTCATTGAATCGATATACGGACGCATTTTCGGTTTTTCACAAATCAGGGTAATATCCAGATTACTTATTTTACCACCACGTTCTATTATGCGTTTTCCGGCATGAATAATAAATTTTTGGCTATCCGCATTTTTCCATTGAGGATCAGAGGGAGGAAAATGACTGCCGATATCCCCTTCAGCCAAAGCACCATAGATAGCATCACATAAAGCATGCAGAGCAACATCGGCATCTGAATGGCCTGCCAATCCATGTTCATAGGGTATATTAATACCGCACAGGATCAATGGACGATCTTTTTCAAAAGCATGCACGTCAAAACCGGAACCTATTCTCGGAATCATCACTTTAGACATAAGGCATTCCAATCGTTTCAAATCATTTTTGTAGGTTAATTTAATATTGTTTTCATCACCCATGACCAACATAACGGGTAATCCCGCCTGTTCAAAAAGCGCTGCATCGTCTGTCGCTCCTTTGGAGAATGAACCGCGATGAATTTTAAGTAATTGGCGAAAATTAAACCCTTGAGGTGTTTGTGCACGATATAAATCATCTCTCGAAACTGTATACTCAATAATATTTTGTTTAGTTTTTTTAAGTGTTTCAGCAACGGGAATGGCGGGAATAGCTGCAGGATATTGTTTAAGAGCGTCAATTACCTTTGTAATAATCTCAGATGATACATTCGGTCTTGCTCCATCATGTATTAGAACAACATCAGGCTGTTCAGGTTCGGGAAGTTTTGCCAATGCTTCCAGACCGGCCTTTACACTATCCTGTCGTTCTTCCCCCCCTTGAATGATTGGTAAAATCTTATTATTTTTTAGATCATTTAAAACTGGAGACAGCAATGAGGCATCACCTACGGGCTGTACAAGATCAACATGAGGTAAAAATGCTTTGGCAGCATGAAAGATGACAGGATGACCCAGCAATTGAACATACTGTTTTGGTAACGTTCCATTTTGATTGAACCGTTTACCTGAACCGGCAGATAGAAGAATAAGAGCGATGCGCATAATAACTGAATTGTATAAAAAAAGATATTTTTGTTAAACTATAATTAAAGTAAAAGACTTTATTAATCATGTTTTAAATAATAAATCAATTGTGATAAATTTTACGAAATCAAATTGAAAATAATACCGATAATGATTACAGATACTGCTGAAGATATTCCTGATTTGAAACCAATTTGCCTTGCTGGGGATAAAATAATCAACTATCCTGTTATTCTGGCACCTATGGCAGGAGTGACAGATTTTCCATTCAGACAATTGGTCAAGAAATTCGGTGCGGGCCTGGTTGTTTCCGAAATGATAGCCTCATGGGCCATGATTCGTGAAAACAAGACAACGTTGCAAATGGCTGAACCCATTACAAAGGGCTTGAACTCTACCCAATTAGCTGGTTCAGATCCTCAAGCCATGGCTGAGGCGGCACGAATCGCTGTTGATAAAGGCGCTGATATTATTGATATTAATTTTGGCTGCCCCGTCAAGAAAGTGGCTGTGGGTCAACAAGCTGGCTCAGCCCTGATGAAGGATGAATTAAAAGCATCAATTATATTGGAAGCAGTGGTTAAAGCTGTTGATGTTCCGGTTACGCTTAAAATGCGTATGGGATGGGATCATCAATCCCTAAATGCCCCACAATTGGCCAGAATTGCTGAAGAATGTGGGATTAAAATGATTACAGTGCATGGCAGAACACGACAGCAATTATATAAGGGGAAAGCGGATTGGTCTTTTGTGAAGTATGTTAAGGAAGCTGTTAAAATTCCAGTAATCGTTAACGGTGATATTGTTGATTTCAATACTTCTGTGATTGCTTTGCAACAATCAAAGGCTGACGGAATTATGATTGGACGGGGTGTTTACGGAAAACCCTGGCTTTTATCCAAGATTATCCATTACCTGCAATGCAAGGATATTCCAGCACCTATAACCTTGCAGGAAGAAAAAGAGATCATTCTATCTCATTATGATTCCATGTTAACCTATTATGGGGAGTATTCTGGATTAAGATTGGCCCGTAAACATTTATCATGGTATTGTGCGGGCTTACCTGATTCCGCTTCATTCAGAGCGTCAATTAATAAAATGGACAACGCCAGGGATGTAATCTATGCAATTAACGAATTCTATGATCACCATAGTGATGAATTTTTAATAAGGCATGAATTTGTTAATTGAAATTTATGATGAGCAAAAATATTCATGTTTTTACAGATAGTAATGAGATAATTGAGGCTTTACCTTTTCCATTGGTGATTATCAATCATTTCGGAAAAATTGTTTATTTGAATCATCAGGCAGAATTGTTGTTGAATATTTCCAGAAAATCTGCCCATTGTTGTGAATTGAATGATTTTTTGCTGGAAAATTTATCTTTTTCAACATTGTTTTCACAAGTAAAAGAAAATAGACGTGTTGTTAGACAATACGGAATGAAATTAAGATTGAAAAACGGTAATAATAAAGAATTTTTTCTTTCTCTGGCTCCAGTTGAAAATAATGATGATCTATATATCGTTACATTTCATGATCATTCCTTGCTCAATATCATCAGGAATTCACGGCAAACAACTGATTTCAATCAGATTGAAAAAAATCTGTCACTCATGCTTTCGCATGAAATAAAAAACCCATTGTCAGGTATTCTTGGTGCGGCACAATTGCTGCAACAAACTGTTACAAATGAAGATAAAAAGCTAACCGGCTTAATTTGTACAGAAGTTGAGCGCATAAGTAAAATGCTTGATAGATATATTGATGAAACGCATAAACATATCAAATATTCGAAGTTGAATATTCATGCTATTTTGAATCATGTTATTCAAATCGCAAAAAACGGTTTTGCTAAAGATATCAGAATCAATGCATTATACGATCCATCTCTACCTTTAATAATGGGCGATAAAGATGCATTAATACAATTATTTCTTAATCTTATCAAAAATGCTTCAGAAGCATTGCAAAATTTTGATAATCAAGATGAAATAAGTATAATAACCAAATATCAATCAGATTTGATGATAAAAGAGGCGTGTCATCACTATAATTTTTTACCATTATTGATTGTTATTCGAGATACTGGAGCAGGCGTATCTGAAAAAATAAAAGATCATCTTTTTAATCCGTTTATTAGTGACAAGGAAAATGGATTGGGAATCGGATTAGCTTTATGTAAAAAAATTGTTCAAAATCATGGAGGTATGATTGATGTTGAACGAAATAAGAAATTCACTGATTTTAAGATATTTCTTCCCATCAAACAATCCAAATCGAACCTGAGATATTAAGTTGTAATTAATTAAAAATGGTTATAAAAAAATCAACAATCTTAATTCTGGATGATGATACCTCGATCAGAACAGTTTTAAGTCAGGCCTTTACACGACTAGAATATAATGTAATGGCAACGACAAAAGTTGAATTGGGATTGGATTGGGTTAAGAAAAATAAAGTTGATCTTGTCATAACAGACATAATGATGCCTGATATAAATGGCTTTGATGTTATTGACAGGATTAAATCATTTAATATTGACATACCCATTATTGCTATAAGTGCATTATCAACACTTTCAACGGCATTAGAGGTTGAAAGAAAGAATATTTTTGAATATTTCCCAAAACCATTTGACCTTAATAAGTTAATTGCAACGGTACGAAAAGCATTAAAATCTTTAAAAGTCAATTTTTACAATTTTGATGGAATTATTCATGAAGAAAATTTACCCTTAATTGGTCAGTCAACAGCGATGCAGGAATTGTATCGTATGATCGCTAGGCTAATTCGATCTGATTTGACTGTTCTTATCACGGGAGAAAGCGGAACGGGTAAAGAGCTCGTTGCAAAAGTTTTACACAATTATGGTAATGGAAAAAACAATTCATTTATAACGATAAATTTGGCTATTTTACAGGATGATGATATTGAAAATGAGCTTTTGAAATATACTCCTTTTATTCTTGAAAATAAAAAAGAAATAGACAATCTGGAGAAAAACTATAAAGGTACAATATTTTTGGATGAAATAGGTGAGTTATCACTATCTGCCCAATTTCATCTATTGAAATTTCTTGAAAAAAATTTTTGTTTCTCAACGAATAATTTAAAAACAAAAAAATACCGTATCATAGCGACATCAAAAAACAATCTATTTGAGTTGGTTAAAACCGGGCATTTCAGAGAAGATCTCTTTTATTGTTTAAATATTGCACCATTATATCTTCCACCTTTAAGGGAGAGAACTGAGGATATACCTTTACTTATCCAACATTTTTTAAAAAATGATCAAAATATTATAAATTTTTCTAACGAAACTATGGATTATTTTTTGACTTATAGTTGGCCAGGAAATATTCGTGAATTAAAAAATATCATAACTCGTCTATTGATTCTATATCCCTATGAAACAATCGAGGTTGATTTTGTAAAAAAGATTTTAAATGATTCTTCCATGATTGATAAATCATTCAAGTTGGACAGTTTAAAACCTTTGTCAAAACTGATTGAAAGTCATCTAAACCGTTACTTTATTGAAAATAAAGGTCAACCAATTTCAAATTTACATGAAAAAATTATAATGGAAGTTGAGCGACCCTTGATTGAAATGGCCCTTGTGGAAGCTGAAGGCAATCAAATAAAAACGGCTTCGATGCTGGGAATAAATCGAAATACATTACGTAAAAAAATGAAAATGTTTAATCTTCTCGAATTGAGTAAAAAACATAAAGGCTCAACATGTCTGGAAAAATCTATAAACAGAAAGTGAATAAGGTTACTGAAAAATTTTCTAATAGAAAAGCCACTATTTTCTTAGTTGTGCTGGCCTTGATTTTTACAATCATAACTTTTGTTATTCTTTCAGGTGGAATTGTTACATCTCATAAATCATCGGTACAATTTGTTATTTTAAGTATTAACGGATTAGTTCTTGTTTTATTGATACTAGCTTTATTCTTTTGTATATTTCGTTTGATTTCCGAACATAGACGACGATTGGTTGGTTCAAAAATACATATCAAGCTAATTGTATTATTTAGTATTATTGCCATAGTTCCAACCATTTTGGTTGGAATTTTTGCGACAATTTTATTTCATTTTGGCATTCAAAACTGGTTTAATAACAGGGTAAGCACAGCGCTTAACGAGGCTTTGCTGGCTTCAAAAGGTTATTTACAGGAACATAATGACAATATACGCACTGAAGCCTTTTCTTTGGCCAATTATATACAAGGTATTCAAAACAATTACGCTCAAGCAGGTCAGGATCTATATGATGATAGTAATAGCCTTGATCAGATTCTTGATTCTCAAGCAACATTAAGAGGATTAAATGCTGCCTTTGTCTATAACTCTTTTACCCAAAAAATAATTGCGTCGGGTGGTTTATTCAATAATACATCATACGCCAAACAATTACCTCGATCAGCGACCTTGATGTCACATAATGATGTGGCAATTTTGGATTCACCTGATGAGGAAACAGTTCGTGCTGCCATTCCTATTAACGATACTCCGCCGCTCGTTTTATTGATTATAAGGCCTGTTGATCCGGTTATTCTTAATCATATGCATAAAACTGAAAAAGTTGTTATGCAGTATAATGATTTAAACAACAAAAGTTCAAAAATTCAGGTGATGTTTGTAATTATATTTGCATTGATTGCATTGCTTGTTGTTTTGGTGGCCATTTTGATAGGCCTTTTTATTGCCAACCAAATTGCTCGTCCTGTCGGGTTATTGACGTTAGCTGCACAAAAGATCAGTAAAGGTAACCTCAATGTTAGGGTACCTGAATATGGTAAGGATGATGAAATAACCGATTTGGCACGTGCCTTTAATCAAATGACCAATCAACTTTCTTTCCAGCATAAAGAACTTATAGAGGCCAATCAGCAAATTGATGAACGCAGACGCTTCACCGAAGCGGTTTTATCCGGTGTTTCCAGTGGAGTGATTGGGTTAGACAAGCAAGCAATAATTGAATTGCCTAATCGATCAGCAAATCAACTTCTATCTATTGATTTAATGAATTATATAGGACATAAAATTACGGATGTTGTACCAGAATTCTCTCCCTTGCTATCAATTATTTCCGAAGAAAGAGATACCATCAATAACAATCATAAATTAATTCAAAAGGAAATTCAAATCAAAACCTCTGCTGGGAGTAGAATGTTGCTTGCCCAGATTGGACCAGAAATCAGGGGAAATGAAATTGAGGGATTTGTAATTACCTTTGATGATATAACGGATTTACAAGCGGCGCAGAGAAAAGCCGCCTGGGCAGATATCGCCCGTCGAATTGCGCACGAAATCAAAAACCCTTTAACACCTATCCAACTTTCTGCAGAACGACTTCGAAGACGTTTTCTTAAAGAGATATCCAAAGATCAGGATATATATAATCAGTGTATTGATACAATTGTACGTCACGTTGGTGATATAGGTAGAATGGTCGATGAGTTTTCATCTTTTGCTCGACTTCCCCAACCTGTTATCAAAACAAACGAAGTGACACGCATTATTAGGGAAACATTATTTCTTCAGCAGAATGCACATTGTGAAATAAGATATCATACGGATTTGCCCAATGACAAAATTGAAATGAATTGTGATGCGCGATTGATAAGTCAGGCTCTCACCAACTTGTTTCAAAATGCATCAGATGCTATAAATATGGAAAATGAAAAAAGTAACGGTCATGAAAATTACATAGGAAATATTTGGGTTACATTAGAGTTAAATAAGAATAATATTATCATTTCAGTAAAAGATGATGGAATTGGTCTTCCACAGGAGGACAGGTTAAGGTTAACTGAACCTTATGTAACCCATAAACCTAAGGGAACAGGATTAGGTCTCGCTATTGTAAAAAAAATTATGGAAGAACATAATGGGACATTGCAGTTAAAAGATCGGATCGAAGGTCGGGGAACAATATCAATTTTGACTTTTCAAATACGAGGACAATATGACGCATGAAATTTTAATCGTCGATGATGAGCCAGATATTAGACTACTCATTGAGGGAATTTTACAAGATGAGGGGTATGAAACTCGACTTGCCGGGGATGCGGATTCAGCGATTAAGGCCTTTCATGCAAGAAGACCATCCTTAGTCATTCTTGATATATGGTTGCAAGGGTCAAAAATGGATGGTTTGGAAATTCTTAAACTCATACAAAATGAAAAACCTGCTGTTCCCACTATCATGATATCAGGTCATGGAACAATAGAAACTGCTGTTTCCGCACTTCAACATGGTGCATATGATTTTATTGAAAAACCCTTCAAGACAGATCATCTGCTAGTAGTAGTTCGTCGTGCTCTGGAAGCTGCAAAATTGGCAAGGGAAAATGAAGAATTACGTTTTCGAAGTGGATACGAAGTTAAATTAAATGGACAAAGTCAAACTATCAATTCTGTCAAAAGTCAAATTGAGCGTGTTGCGCCAACTAATTCTCGAGTTTTAATATATGGTGCGCCAGGTACGGGAAAAGAAGTGGCTGCTCGAGCTATACATAAATTATCCAAAAGAGCAGAGGGGCCTTTTTTTGTATTAAATTGCGCAACCCTTTCCCCAACAAGATTTGAAGAGGAATTGTTTGGTATTGAGGGCAATACACAAAATAATTTGCAAAGACGTACCGGTGTTCTTGAAAAGGCTCATGGAGGTACGCTGGTGTTAGATGAAGTTGCCGACATGCCTCTTGAAACACAGGGAAAGATTGTTCGAGCATTACAGGATCAAACATTTCAACGTGTTGGCGGTTCCAGCCGCGTTAAGGTTGATGTGAGGGTTATTGCCATTACGAATAAGGATTTAAACCAAGAAATTGCCAATGGAAGATTCCGAAAGGATTTATATTATCGTCTTGCAGTTGTGCCTTTGAAAATTCCAAGCTTGAAAGAAAGAAGAGAAGATATACCTGAACTCGCAACTTTCTTTTTGAAGCATTATTCTGAATTAACCGGAGTGCCAGTCATTGAATTATCAGCAGATGCTCTAACAACCTTACAGACTTATGAATGGCCAGGAAACGTACGTGAATTACGCAATTTAATGGAACGGCTTTTAATCATGATGCCTGGAAATGTTAATGAAGCTATCCGTACTGATATGTTGCCATCAAATGTCGGTCAAAACGCACCGGGTTTATTGAAAATCGATACACAAACTGATATCATCAGTCTTCCGTTAAGAGAGGCTCGTGATATTTTTGAAACGCAATATTTACAAGCTCAATTAATGCGGTTTGGTGGCAATATCAGTCGGACTGCTGGTTTTGTTGGAATGGAACGAAGTGCTTTACACAGAAAATTGAAACAGTTAGGAGTTACCGGATCAGAAGAAAGAAATAATAATAATAATATAAATAATTAAACTGTTAATATATGCAAGTTTCAATTTCATAAAGTGATTGGTAAAGGTTTTATTTTGTCAAAAGATACATATCAAAATATTCAAGATGTTTTTTTAAATCAGATCCGCCGTTCCAAAGTTTCAGTTACTGTTTTCTTAGTGAATGGCGTGAAATTACAGGGAATCATTTCTGGATTTGATAATTTCTCCATATTATTACGTAGAGAAAGTCATGCGCAGCTCGTTTATAAACATGCTGTAAGTACGATTATGCCCTCGTCACCTGTTCAACTCCCCTTTAATGCACCTGCAGCAACTTCAACTTCCACAACATCTGAAGAAAAGTGAGAATTTATATTTATGATTGAATCCGATTCAGTAAAATCATCAAATTTTGCTGCAGTCATTGTTCCATGGGATGTAAATCTAAAACAAAATGATAGGAATTCTAAATCTAGGCTTGATGAGATTGTTGGATTAGTATCATCTATTAAAATTGATATTGTCTATAGAGAGATTATAAATATTCGGTCATTCCGTTCTTCAACCTTAATAGGGCGGGGAAATATCGAAAATTTAAAATCTGTTATTATTGAGAAAAAGATTCAAGTTGTTATTTTTGATGCACGTTTAAGTCCAATTCAACAACGAAACCTTGAAAAAGAACTTAATTGTAAGGTTATAGATCGAACAGCCTTAATACTGGATATTTTTGGTGAAAGAGCGCAGACCAGAGAAGGTGTGTTACAGGTTGAACTTGCCCACCTACAATATCAGCGTAGCCGACTGGTTAGATCATGGACTCATTTAGAAAGGCAGAGAGGTGGGTTTGGGTTTATGGGGGGGCCCGGTGAAACCCAAATTGAAGCGGATAGAAGGCTGATTGATGAACGGATTACCCGTTTAAAAAAAGATCTTGAACAGGTTCGAAGGACAAGAGGATTGCATCGTAAGGCTCGAAGAAAAGTCCCTTTTCCTATAATTGCCTTGGTTGGCTATACAAATGCAGGAAAATCCACTTTATTCAATCATTTGACAGGGGCTTCTGTTCATGCTCAGGATCAACTTTTTGCTACACTTGATCCAACCATGCGCAAGATTGATCTGCCATCAGGAAAAACAGTCATTCTTTCTGATACAGTTGGTTTTATTAGCGACCTCCCAACCGAATTGATAGCTGCTTTTAGAGCAACGCTTGAAGAAATTTCCGAAGCGGATATCATATTACATGTAAGAGACATTTCACATCCAGAAACCCGTCAACAACAACAAGATGTTTCTTCTGTATTGGACATGATGGTGAAAGATGATGTATTGAGTGAAAACTGGAGGTCATCGACAATTGAAGTTCTCAATAAAATCGACCTCGTAGATTATACTGAATTAACAGGCAAAAATGATAATATTGTCGGTGTATCTGCCTTGACAGGACAAAATCTACCCTCGCTCATTTCTAAAATTGATCAAAGATTGCAATGTTCAATGGAAAAATTGACATATGCTATTGATATTGTTGATGGTTCAGCTTTAGCATGGCTTTATGATCATGGAGAAATTCTTGAGCGTCATGATAGCGAAAAAATCATTCAGATAACGCTGTTACTTTCTCCTATAGATAGAGCTCGATTTGAACAGCTTTATACATACTAAAATTTTTTTATATTTTCATTTCATACATTCGATGAATTTTATTGGGTTCTGGAACAATCCGTTCAATTAAGTTTCGCATACCATGATTTGTTTCCAAAATCCATCCCAATTCAATTGTTTTATAGGGTAAGACTTCTCCACGTTCAAAAAGTTCGGATATAACCAATGATGGCATCAAAGCTCCCAGAGCTGTATCTCTTATGGATCCACTTATACCAAGCAAAATAACGCGGGCTGAATGAAATTGGTGCCGTAAGATTCGATAGATCAATTTACTATATCCCAAAAGGGATGGATCAGGTCCGATATCAATGATTAAATCATAAATATTGGGAATAACCAAAGCAACAGCCACTGGAATATAATTTTGTTCAACCAGAACAAAATTATCAGGTTTTAGCATGGATTTTAAATCTTTAATTAATACAGACATCTCGATTGAGGTGAGAGGAACAAAACCCCAAGTATCATGCCATGCATCATTGTAAAGTTGGCGAAGAATTTCACCATCTCGCGCAATTTCTTTTGTATTTAATTTTCTGGTTGTAATGTTACCCAATTTTCCACATCCCATTTTCAAACCTGCAGGTATTTTATGGGCCTGTTTAGCTCGTGGACCGAATTTCATCTGATATGAAAGTAGATCCATGGCTTTTTCAAGACCGACTGCTTCAATATGGTGATGAAGCCAAGTTGGATGCCAGGGAATGGCAACGGTTGGTAAGGCATTTTGCCCTGTTATCATTATCCCTATTTCAGAATTGGCATTTAGAGTATAAGGTCCCCTGATTTTTTCCATGCCATTATGTTTCAACCATTTGGTTGCAGCGTCTATTAATTTTTTTACGACGCATAAATCATCAATTGCATCCAATGCACCGAACAAACCGACAGGTTCCTTCCATTGTCTTAACGCATTCGGATCAATTTGTGCAGAAATACGTCCAACAGGTTGATGATTTTTATATGCTATGAAATATTTTGCTGAACCATATCGAAAAAAAGCTGATTTTTTTGGATCTAATAAGCTTGATTCTTGCCAGTCCAAGGGAGGGACATATCCAGATAAACCTTTATATAGAAGACGTGGCAATTGAATAAAAAGTTTAAGCTGTTGTTTGGTTTGAACAGGAACAATATCAATATTATTGATGGAGCAAGAATTAAGGGACATGTAAAAACCATAGAAATTATGAATTATTATTTTTGAATTTTACCAATGTAAACTATAAAATAGCATTTTCTGCTTTTATATATAAAAGGATTTTGTCTTGATAGATATAAATTTATCAAAAAACAATCAAACCTTAAATTATCAACCAAAAACTCAATTTAATTCTGCAAAAAATATTCTGATTACCGGGGCTTCCAGTGGAATAGGCCAATCGTTGGCAATAGCATGTGCAAACAAAGGCAAAACTCTTTTTTTATGGGGTCGTTCTCAAGAAAAGTTGGATAGAACGGCACAATTATGTCTAAACAGAGGGGCAAAGGTTCAAATATTTAGTATAGATCTTGCAGATTCAAAAAATAGCTTACGCCAATTGGAAACATTATTAATCAATTATACAATTGATATGGCAATCATGGCTGCCGGTTCTGGGGATATAAGGGAGGATAAAAATAATTTGGAAAGTGATGAGTTATTATTGAAACTGATGCATTTGAATTATGTAACACCATGTGTCATGGGTAATAAAATAGCTCAACAAATGATTGATCGTGGAATTTATGGAAAATTGGTCTTTGTCGGTTCGGTTGCTGCATTTCATTCATTGCCTTTTGCAACTGCCTATAGTAGTTCAAAAGCTGGTTTAAGTCGTTTTGTTGATTCTTTGAGAATTTCCGTGAAAAAATGGAATATAAAAATTACTTTAATCACTCCTGGATTTGTCGATACACCCATGAGTCAAAGGTTGGAATGTAACAAACCTTTTATGATTTCATTAGAAACCGCAACTCAAAAAATAATTAAAGCGATTAATGAAGGAAAAGCAGAGCTAATTATGCCTAAATTGTTTGTTTATCTAAAATGGATCGATCTTGTTATGCCTAACAGATTAAAAGACTTTATTCTCTCTCATCTTCGAGTGAAACAATCTTGAGATCTTGGAGGTCCGGGAGGGAATTGAACCCCCGTAAACGGATTTGCAATCCGCTGCATGAGCCACTCTGCCACCGGACCATTTGATCAAGCTATTGCCTATATCAATGAAATTGGTAAAAAGGTCAAGAAAAAAATGTATAAAAACTTTACTTTTCATATTTGAGTAGTTCATGGTATTAATTTTGAAAGCATAGATATAGAGATTTTATAAACAATGACCCATCCGAATTTTGATTTTGTTCAGGCCCGGCAAAACATGATTGAAAATCAGTTACGTCCTGCTGAAGTCAGTCATGTTAAATTAATAGAAATAATGCGTGTTTTACCACGCGAATATTGTGTTCTGAATAACCAAAAAGAAATGGCTTATTCAGATATTAATATTTTACTTTTTGATCAACGGTATCTTAGTGAGCCAAGAGTGCTTGCCAGACTTGTTCAACTAGCAAATATTGAGGCAAAGCAAAAAATATTGGTTATTGGTGCAGGGACTGGATATCTTTCGGCCATTATTTCCTTAATGGGTGCAGAAGTATATGCATTGGAAGAAAATGAAAAGTTGTCTGTTATTGGTAAAAAATTCTGTAATGAATATGCATCTGACGTGCAATGGTGTGATGGAATATTGCAGGATGGATATCCAAAAAATAAATTTTATGATGCCATAATAATTGACGGCTGTATTAAGAAAATTTCAAAAAAACTGATTGATCAATTAAATAAAAATGGTCATATTATTACGGTATTAAAAAAAGATGGTGATATAGGTCATGCAGTTACAGCAAAAAAGACTGATGAAGGTATAGTAATACAAAAAAGTTTTTATGCTGCCTTACCTTATTTACCAGAATTCATGAAATAATTTATATTTTTGAGCTGCTATTTTATTTTGAAGTGTTATTAATAAGGTATTATCATGATCGTCAATCGTAATTTTGGAATAAGTTTATTAACATTTTTTGCATCGACTACTGTATATGCTCAAAATTATGATGGATCAGGTATGCCAAGTTTTATTCCACATACGCTTGAAGAAGCTTTGGCGACAGCTTATCTAACCAATCCAGATTTGCAACAGGAACGTGCCAGCTTGAGAGCCGTGGATGAACAGGTTTCGACAGCACATGCAGGTTGGAGACCGACTATCACGACAGGTTTGACTGGTGTTGTGACAGAGGGTTATAACTTAGGTGTTTCTGAACCGGCATTAGGTGCTGCAGGGGTTCATTATCCTAAATCTACTACAGAACAAAAATCAGGTGGACGACTTGGATATGGTGCAAATGTTAATATAACACAACCTATTTATCAGGGTGGAAAAACGACTGCTCAAACGCATGAGGCAATAAACAAAGTCATGGCTGAAAGGGCAAAACTTTTATCAACTGAACAAAAGGTTTTTAGCAAGGTTATTGATGCTTATGTAGCTGTTATACAATATCAGCAGCTATTACAGATTAATATTAATAATGAAAAAATTCTGGCTGAACAGGTCAAGGCTACACATCAGCGTTTTAATCTTGGAGAAGTTACGCGAACCGATTCTGCACAGGCAGAAGCGGCATTAGCCGCAGCACGAGCACAGCGTCAAACGACTGAAGGAGATTTGCGTGGTGCTGAGGCAACCTATACCCAAGTTGTGGGGATTGCGCCAGCTCCTAATCTCAAACCACCTCAACCTCTGATTTTACCGATTAAAACAGAACAAGAGGCAATTGCACAGGCAGCATCAAACAATCCAGACGTGATTTCAGCTCTGTTTACTGAAGCATCACAAAAAGATGATGTCAATGTGGCTATTTCGGAAATTATGCCTAAGCTTAATGCTTCTTTATCCTATCAACGCATGGTCAATCAAGGAGTAGGGCAGAATACATCAGATCAAAAAATGGGTATGTTGCAATTAAATATTCCCATTTATCAAAGTGGCGCGGAATATTCTAAAATACGTGAAGCAAAACAGTTGGCTCAGGCTGCACATCGCCAAGTCAGTTCTCAACGAAGAAGTGCCATGCAGCTTGCCTCTACAAACTGGCAAAAATTAATGGCCGCCAAAGCGGCCATAGCAAGCAACCGTGCCGCCATTGCGTCAAATATTATTGCCTTGGCTGGTGTTGAAAAACAGGCTGTTGTTGGAACAAGTACAACATTGGAAATGTTACAACAGCAACAAACCTTGTTAAATTCACAAACCACACTTATTCAGAATTTAAGCTCAATGGTAACGGCATCTTATAGTATTGCTTCAGCCATTGGGCGTTTAACGGCACAAGACCTTAAACTGAATGTACCCCATTATGATTATACAGCATATTATAATGCTGTTAAAAACAGATGGTGGGGTATGAGTGACTACGCACAGGATCAACCTGGACGTTAAAAATTTTTTTTTCTTTAGTACAATAAAAATAATAAATGTTAGATAAAAAATTTAATCCATCTGCTTGTGAAAACGATTTATACTCTATATGGGAAAAAAATGGTTCTTTTTCAGCCAACCCAGAAATCAATGAAAGAAAACCTTTTGCCATAATGATCCCGCCACCAAATGTGACGGGTACCTTGCACATAGGACATGCCCTAACGATGACCTTACAGGATACCCTTGTAAGGTTTCGTCGTATGCAGGGATATGATGTGTTGTGGCAACCAGGTACGGATCATGCTGGTATTTCGACTCAATTGGTTGTTGATCGTCAATTAACAGCTCAAGGCATTGATCGTAAAACCTTGGGCAGGGAAAAATTTATTGAACGTGTCTGGCAATGGAAAGAGGAATCTGGTGGTCAAATTACCCAACAATTAAGACGGGTTGGTGCATCTCTTGATTGGAACAGAGAGCGCTTTACAATGGATGAAGGTTTGTCTGAAGCTGTTAAAAAAGTCTTCATCACGCTTTATCGAGAAGGGTTGATTTATCAGGATAAACGTTTAGTGAACTGGGATCCTGTTTTCAGATCTGCCGTTTCCGATCTTGAAGTCGAGAATAGAGAAATACAGGGAAATCTCTGGTATATCAAATACCCGTTAGTGGAGGATAATACTCAATTTATCGTTATTGCAACAACTCGTCCAGAAACAATGTTGGGTGATACAGCAATCGCTGTTCATCCAGAAGATGACCGTTATAAAGATCTAATAGGCAAAAAAGTTGTTGTTCCATTAACTAATCGTGAAATTATAATTGTTGCCGATGAATATTCAGATCCTGAAAAAGGTACAGGAGCAGTGAAAATTACACCTGCTCATGATTTTAATGATTTTGAAGTAGGTCGTCGTCACAACCTGAAATTGATAACAATTTTAGATGAAAATGCAGCAATTGATCTAAATGAGTTATCTGACAATGAAAAATCAGATTTTATATGTTCTTTACAATCATTACCTCGTGATAAAGCACGTAAAATCATTGTCGAAGAATTAAAAAAGCTTGAATATATTGAAAAAATAGAATCGCATAAACATCAGGTCCCTCATGCTGAACGTGGAGGGGCAGTTATTGAACCTAGATTAACCACACAATGGTATTGTGACGCAAAAACGCTTTCTGAACCTGCTATTAGGGCGGTACAATCGGGAAGGATGAAATTCGTTCCCAAACAATGGGAAAACACTTTTTTTGCTTGGATGAGGGAACTGCAACCTTGGTGTATAAGTCGCCAATTATGGTGGGGGCATCAAATACCCGCGTGGTATGGTCCAGATAATACTGTTTTTGTAGCCTATGATGAAAACGAGGCTAAACAGCAAGCATTAAAATATTATGGATGTGAGCAGGAATTACGAAGAGATGAAGATGTTTTGGATACATGGTTTTCATCCGCATTGTGGCCATTTTCGACATTGGGGTGGCCAAATGAAACAATAGAGCTAGACCGTTATTATCCCGGAAACGTGTTAATAACAGGTTTTGATATCATTTTCTTTTGGGTTGCGAGAATGATGATGATGGGAATGCATTTTATGAAAGATATTCCCTTTAAAACCATTTATTTACATGGACTTGTACGTGACGAAAAAGGTCAAAAAATGTCCAAAACCAAAGGGAATGGTATCGATCCTATTGAAATAATCGACGAGTTCGGTGCTGATGCAATGCGATTCACTATTTGTGCTTTGACAGGGCCGGGTCGAGATATCAAACTAGGTAAAAAACGTATTGAGGAATATCGTACATTCATCACCAAGTTATGGAATGCTGCACGATTTTGCGAAATGAATCAAGTGACTGAAAATACTGAATTTTCACTATCCGATATTCAGTTATCCCTAAGTCAATGGATTTTAGCAGAATTATCAAAAACGATTAGACAGGCCACAGCTGCTCTGGATAATTTTCGTTATGATGAATATGCTTCTGTTTGTTATCATTTTACATGGGATAAATTTTGTGATTGGTTTTTAGAATTTGCAAAATCAGCGTTTCAAAAAAATAACCACGATACAGTAAAAGAAGTTAGAACAATCACTGCTTTTGTATTAAAGAATTTGTTAAAAATTTTACATCCCGTTATTCCGTTTGTAACAGAAATTATTTGGGCTGAATTTGGATTTGGTAAAAAAGGAAGCCTGATCACGTCTTCATGGCCAAAAAGTTATGAATTGGAGGCAGCTGTTTCTCAAAAGGCAAATGATGAAATAGATTTTATAATAAAATTAATAACTGAAATTCGTGTTTTAAAAGCTGAAATGAATATCCCGCCAGCAAAATTAATACCTGTTCTGGTTAGAGATATTGATCAAAAACATTACCAAATTATTGAACAATGGTCAGATGCCATTGGCAAAATGGCCAGAGTGCAATCTATTGCCAAATTACAGAATGAAATACCATCTGGTTCGATTCAAACAGTTATAGATGGTACAATCTTAGTTTTACCCTTACAAGGCATTATTGATATAAAGAAAGAAAAAGAACGCTTAACAAAGGAAATCGAAAAAATTGCATTGGAAATTGAACAACTGAATAAAAAATTATCCAACCAGAATTTTCTTAGTAAGGCAAGACCTGAAATTGTTGAAGAAAATCGTGAACGGTTAAAACAGTTGGTAAAATCTGAGAAGCGATTTAAAACCGCTTTATTGCATTTAAATTAAAAGTAAAATTTTTCAACTATTAAGGATGTTGAAAAGGTAATTCAATATCCTTTTAATTGTACAAATATCATGTTTGATTATTCATCGAAAAAATTTATCTTGTATAAAGGAAAAAATATGCATGGAAATGAAAAAAATCAATTGACAAACAATATAGTTTTGGGTGGTGGATGTTTTTGGTGTATAGAAGCAATTTTAAAAAATGTTAAGGGTATCCATACTATTATACCAGGTTATTCAGGAGGATATACTGAAAACCCAACTTATAAGGAGGTATGCACCAATCAAACTGGGCATGCCGAAGTGGTAAAAATCATTTATGATCCTGATACTATTAGCCTTGATAACATATTAAAATTATTTTTTGTTATTCACGATCCCACGACGAAAGATCGACAAGGTGGAGATATCGGTTCGCAATATCGTTCAATAATTTTACCCGCATCTGTAGAGCGAGAAAAAATTGCCTATAAAATCAAAAAAGAAATTCAAGATAAAAAAATATGGAAAAATCCAATTGTAACAGAAATTAAAATGCTGGATAAATTCTATCCAGCTGAAAAAGAACATCAAAATTATTTTGAATTACATCCTGAAGTGGCTTATTGTCAGACTGTAATTGAACCAAAAGTCAGGAAATTCCGACAGAAATTTATCGACCACCTAAAAAAATAATATTATGTTTTATCAATATTCTTATCATCTTCATCAAGAAAAAACTGGTCAGTTTCCTCATCAAAATCAAAAATTTCTGCATATCTAACCCAACCGATAATGGTTAACAAAGTCTGGCGTGCTGAATTTGGTGACATGGTATCAGTCAATTCATCGCGGAACCTTTCAGCACTTGCTCTATGGTTGGGTCGTTCATCCAGAATGGAACGTATCGAACGGATCAATGAAACATTTTTTATCAAGCTCTTACGGAAAATATCCTTACGTTCTTCCAGTTCAGAATTAACAAGTTTTTTTCCCAATTCAGTTAGGCGGATATCACCTTCGGCCATATCAGCGAATTCAAGCATTTGCAAGGTTTCACCAATAGGCAGTAAATCATCCAGCTCCATTTGCAGACTTTTAGCCAATTGAGGCAAATCTGCCTTTCCACAATAGGGTTCTGTATATAATGTTTCCATCATACCGATCATAAGATTCATTGACATACGTGGAAGCGCTGCGTAACGATTATTTACCGCTTGTTTCATATCGATATTGTTTGGATCGACATTGATTGGATCACGATGAGTCATGAGAATATAAATCCGGTCAACAAATTGTCGAAAAGCCGGATCTTCCCGATTACGGGGATGAGTAAACGTAACTTCCAACTCGTGGGCAATTGTACCCGGATTTGAAGAAAATATAAGTAAACGGTCACACATCAATACAGCTTCCTCGATACTATGTGTAACAATCAAAATGGATTTTACTGGTAATTTTTTTTCTACCCACAGTTCAATAAGATCAGTTCTTAAATTTTCAGCTGTAAGAACATCAAGGGCAGAAAAAGGTTCATCCATCAATAAAAGATCTGGATGCACTACCAACGCTCTTGCCAATCCAACACGTTGACGCATTCCACCCGAAAGCTCTTTTGGATAAGCTTTTTCATAACCCCCTAAACCAATAAGATCTATTGCCTCTTCACTTAACTGTTCCATATTTTTTCGTGGGGTGTTTTTTGCTTCAAGTCCCAGCTGAACATTATCTTGTACAGTCAACCATGGAAAAAGAGCGAAAGATTGAAAAACCATTGCTACATCCTTTGCCGGACCTGACAATAATTGGTTTTTCCATTTTACCTCTCCTTTGCTTGGTGGCGTTAAACCAGCAATAATTCTCAATAAAGTGGATTTTCCAGAGCCAGAGCGTCCTAATAATCCGACAATCTCCCCTTGTTTCAAGGTTAAATTGACGTTATCTAAAACCACCAATTCAGAATTATTATCTTTTTTATATGATTTTTGACAATTCTTGATTTGAAGTAAAATATCCTGTTTTTGATTCATGGTTTTTTCCTTAGATAAAGGACAAGCGTCGTTGAGCAAAACTATATAAAGGGTGCCAGACAATCCGATTGAAAAGAATGACAAACGCCGACATTACAATCATGCCAAGTCCGACCTTGAATGTATTGCCCATTTCTGTTGCAAGTGCGATATATGATCCCAAACCTTCAGCAATCAAGGTTGTATTGCCCCAACTTGCTAATTCTGCAGCGATGGAAGCATTCCAAGCTCCTCCACATGCAGTGAGTGCTCCTGTAACATAATAAGGAAAAATGGCAGGTAACATAACCTTAAACCACCATAATTTTCCATGGATTTGTAAATTGTTTACCACCTCTCTTAAATCACCGGGAAAATTTGAGGCACCACCAACAACATTAAATAAAATGTACCATTGTGTTCCCAGGATCATCAATGGCGTCAACCAAATATTACTACTTAAGTGAAAATGAACAATTCCAACAACAAAAAACGGAAAAAACAGATTGGCTGGAAAGGCAGCCATGAATTGCGCGATAACCTGTGTTCTTTTTGCCCATTTGGGACGTAATCCCAACCATATTCCTGCAGGTACCCAAATGATACTTGCCAGAATTATCATGCTTATAACTCTTAAAAGTGTTAAAAATCCCAGCCATATAACATATAAAATTTCATGAATGGTCAATTGGTTATGGACAGTGTGATAAATGTAAAAACCAGCGATTATGCCCAGAAAACATAATACAGAAATATAAATGACATCTGATGTTTTTGTTGCAATGAATTTTTCATTGAAGAAATTATTTTTCCTGCCAAGAGGCAGGTTGGCAATCTTATGCATTAATTTACCAATGAAGGTCATTACCCACCGAATAAAATAGGTTTTATGTATAAGACGTAAAAACCAAGGAGTAGTGTCTGTTTCGCTTTGTGTAGTTTCAAATCTAAATTTTGATGACCATGCAACCAAGGGACGGAATAGTAATTGGTCATATGCCAAAATAACAAACAACATTGCTCCAATTGCATAAAAAATTGCGGCCAGATTTCTTTGTTCAATTGCCATTCCAACATACGATCCTATTCCAGGCAAAACAATGTTTGTATTTCCAACAGTGATTGTTTCTGAATAGACAATCATGAACCAGCCACCGGACATGGACATCATCATATTCCAGATCAATCCTGGAATAGCGAATGGAACTTCCAGTTTCCAAAAACGTTGCCATCCAGTTAAACCAAAACAACGTGCGGCTTCTTCCATGTCAGGAGGTATCGTTTTGAGGGATTGATACAAACTAAATGCCATATTCCATGCCTGACTGGTAAAAATCGTAAAAATTGCAGCCAGTTCGGCACCAAGAATTTTGCCGGGAAATAATCCCATAAAAAAGACAACTGTAAAGGTTAAAAACCCTAAAATGGGCACAGATTGCAATATATCGAGAACAGGAATTAGCAGCATTTCCGCCTTACGACTTTTGGCTGCTAAGACTGCATATCCAAAGGTAAAAAGTAAAGAAGCGAAAAGAGCGGCAAACATGCGTAAAGTTGTACGCATGGCATATCCTGGCAAATAGATGGGATCCAGGTGTATAAGTTGCGCATTTGGCATATTCAAGGGTTGTATAACGTGCCGTGTAGCTGTTGCAATCGATACTCCTAATGCAATCACACATATAATGGTGATCGCATCAAAAATATTTGGTTTCGATTGAACAGTTACGCTGGCGGGAATATTCTGTTTTTTCATTTGCCCGCCTAGTCCTCTTAATTGTATTTTATTGTTAGATTGAACGATAATTATTAACTAAACTCGATCATATTGTATAAAAAATGATCAGACACCCGTACTTCCAAAACCTCCACACGATCGTTCCGTTTCTTCGAGAATATCTGTTTCTTCCCAAACTGCCCGAATAACTGGGGCTATAATAGCTTGCGCAATGCGCATACCACGTTCGACCACAAAGGATTCTTTCCCTGTGTTCAATAAAATTACTTTAATTTCACCACGATAATCTTCATCAATCGTACCGGGAGAATTGGGAAGTAATATTCCATGTTTCAGGGCCAATCCTGATCTGGGACGGATTTGCAACTCATAATTATGGGGTAAAGCTATCTGTAACCCTGTAGGAATAAGCGCTATTTCTTGCGATAAGATTGTAATCGGTTCATTAACGGCAGCCAGTAAGTCCATTCCTGCCGCACCAATGGTTGCATAGGAAGGGAGTGGCAGTTCTATGGAATGTGCCAGCCTTTTTACTCGAATTCTAGGAAAGGGTGCCAAGGACATGTTAATTACCCCCTATTTTCTGATTTGAAAAATGTAATGATTTCCTGCGTCAAAAGATATCCAATCTTTTTTTTACTGGCTCTCTCAAAATGCTGCTTACCAGAGGATGACAGAATTGTCACCTCATTTTCTGAGCCCCCCATGATATTTGTTGAAGATTGGACATCGTTAACAACTATCCAATCGCAACCTTTACGTATTCTTTTATCAACTGCATTTTTTAAATGGTTTTCAGTCTCCGCTGCGAATCCGATAACAAGTTTTGGACGATTATTTTTAAGTTGAGAAATTTTTGCAAGAATATCAGGATTGATTTCCATTTCCAGAATTGGTGGGAGAATATCCGCTGTCTTTTTGATTTTATGTTTGGCAATATTTCTGACTCGCCAATCAGAAACTGCAGCAGTCATAACAGCCATATCTACAGGTAAATGTGCAAGACATGCATCTAGCATTTCATTAGCTGTCTTAATTTTTACGGTGTTTATATTGTCAGGTGGTGATAGTGATACGGGTCCTGAAATCAGGGTAACCTCTGCACCAGCATCCCGTAAGCTTTCTGCAATGGCATAACCTTGTCTGCCTGATGAATAATTACCTATAAAACGGATAGGGTCAATCGGTTCGAAAGTTGGGCCAGCTGTAACAAGTGCTTTCTTGCCTTCCAAGGGGCGATCAGGCGCCAAGATATTACGAATATGATCTGTAAATTTATCTGGAGAGATAAGGCGTCCATAACCATACTCTCCACAGGCCATCTTTCCTTTTGCGGGTCCTGCAATGACCATATTTCTTTCTTTAAGTGTTTGTATATGATTTTGTGTAATAGGATTTTCCCACATATGAACATTCATTGCCGGAGCAATAAGAACAGGCATAGTTGGTGGTGCGGCTAAAATAATAGTGCTGGCAAGATTATCGGCAATACCCAAGGCAATTTTTGCAATCAAATTTGCAGAGGCGGGATAGATAATTATAAGATCCGCTTCTCTGGTTAATGAAATATGTTCAATATTATGATTTTGGGTCAATGAAAATAAATCTTGGTAAACTTCATTGCCACTTAAGGTTTGCAAAGAAAGGGGAGTGATGAATTCAGCCCCTGATTGCGTCAAAACACATTTTACATTATGATGATTTTTGCGAAATAAACTTATGAGTTCTAAAGCTTTATAGGCTGCTATTCCGCCAGAAATGATAAGTAAAATGTTTTTGGGTGTCATGGTATTTTTTCAAATTGTAACTAATTATATGCGCCAACCTGAATGGATTGCTGCTATTCCACCGGAAAGGTTTTGATAAGTAACACGTTCCAATCCAGCCTGTTCCATCAGGGATTTAAGTGTTTCCTGATCTGGAAAAGTACGAATGCTTTCTGCCAGATATTGGTAGCTATCACGATCCTTGGCAATAATTTGACCTATACGTGGCAATACCTGAAAAGACCATGCATCATATAGAGGGCGTAAAAAGGGAATGATCAATTTTGAAAATTCAAGACATAAAAATCTTCCCCCCGGTTTCAACACCCGTCGTGCCTCTTCTAGAACTTGATTCTTGTGTGTACAATTTCTCAAGCCAAATGAAATAGTTACACGATCAACAGATCGATCAGGCAAACAAATTTTCTCCCCATCAACACAAAAAAGATGGATATTGTCCACATATCCAAGTTCAAGTGCACGTTCCTGACCTACGTGAAGCATACTGTAATTAATATCTGTTAAAAAAACCGTGCCACCTCCTCGATTTAACCAACCAAAACTTATGTCCCCTGTACCTCCAGCCAAATCAAGTAATGTTAAATTGGGGGTGGGATGCAGCTCTTGAATAAAAATCTGTTTCCAAACCCGATGAATGCCCAATGACATTAAGTCATTCATTATGTCATATTTTTGTGCGACACTATCAAAAACAGCCTTTACCATTGAAGGTTTTTCTTTATCATTAACTTGTCGAAATCCAAAATCGGTAATATGTTCGTTGGATTGAGAAGCGGTATCATTATTATTTTTCATACGATTAATTTTCAGAAAAACTTATGCCAGAATTGCCCGAAGTAGAAATAATTAGACGTGGATTGGAAAAAAAATTGACTAATCATACAATCCAAAGCGTTCAACGCCATCGAATTAACCTACGTCAATCTATACCTATAACATTAGAAACATGCTTGGCAAATACCAGAATTGTAAAATTTAATAAACGTGGCAAATATATTTTAATGGAATTAAACAACGGATTGACGGTTTTATTTCACTTGGGAATGTCTGGAAAAATTATCGTGCAACCTTCTGGATCAGGTTATGAAAAACAAAAACACGAACATCTAACGATATTAACCCATGAAGGTGAATGTCTTCAGTTTATAGATCCAAGGCGTTTTGGAATAATAGATTTGTTTCCAACAAATACGATACATAATCTTTTAAAAATGATGGGACCCGAACCTTTGCCCGATACAGGGATTAACGTTTCCTCTCACCAGGCGATATTATGTGATTATCTTCATGAAAAATTTAAACTTAAAAAACAATGTATTAAAAATACAATGCTTGATCAACGTGTTATTGCTGGGTTAGGTAATATCTATGTTTGTGAATCTTTATTTCTTGCTGGAATTTCACCTTTTCAAAGTGCGTGTGAATTAAAAAGACAAGAAATTCTGTTATTGATTCAATCCATTCAATCCATTTTGCTTAAAGCGATCGAGGCGGGAGGATCTAGTATGCGTGATTATGTTCATTCAAATGGTGAAAAAGGTTATTTCCAAATGCAATGGAATGTTTATGGTAAAGAAGGCGAATTGTGCAATTACTGTTTACAAAAGGGAAGAAAAACAGTTATAAAAAGAACGGTTCAGGCAGGGCGTTCAAGTTTTTATTGCGAAATTTGCCAAAAATGAAAAAATCATTGAATAATTCGCTTGACGTATGAACAGTAAGCTATTAATAACATGCATTAATGTGTAGTATTAATCCATTTAAACGAAAATAGACAAACAGGAAATCCATGGCGAATATCGCATCTGCGCGTAAGCGTATACGTCAAACTTTAAAACGCACTGAACGTAATAAGGCTCGCAAGTCGCGGGTTCGTACTTTTGTAAAAAAAGTTGAAGAAGCTCTTTTGGCAGGGAACAAAGAAGGCGCTGTTGAAGCACTTCGTCATGCACAGCCAGAATTGCAAAAAGCATGCACTAAAGGTATTATGCACAAAAATACTGTTGCTCGTAAAATTTCTCGCTTGGCAGGAAAGATCAAGAATTTAAAAACAGCTTAGTTATTGGCTTAAATATATACAGCAAATTACACATTTTGCTGTAAACACGCTTTATAAAAGAAAACCGACGAATGAATATCATTCATCGGGTTTTTTTTACGTTAAATGTTGAAATAATAAATTATAATCAAGAAAATTTTGGTACTTTATAAAAGTATAAAAGAGGTGTATTTTAAAGAAACCGTTATAAAACATCTGCTTACTTTTCATATTCAATAAGTTTTCTTCACGTATGTCCGAACCCACAAACGAATCTCAAGAATTTAAATTATCGCTTCAGGATGCAGACCCCAATACGCTTAAATCAATATTGGAAATACATTGGGGGCGTATTTGTAGCCGCCTGCAGGTTGAAGTTGGTGAGGTGGAATATCGTACATGGTTGAAGCAAATAACGCTTGGCGCAATTGATGAAGATGAACTGACCTTATATCTACCCACCCGTTTTCTAAGAGATTGGGTTAGAGCTCAATACAACAACAAGTTAAGTCAGTTATGGCATGCTGAACTGCCTCAAATTCGTCGAGTAGAGTTAAAACTGGCTTCAAAAATTGAAAATGATCAAATTTTATCTCATAAAAACAGTTCCGATGCGGAAAAATATTCTGGCATAGATAATATTAAAACAGAATTCTCAAACCAACAAAAATCAGATACTAAACTCAATCATGTTAAGGAAGCCCATTCTATAAATGTTATTAATAATGATACCAGTTTGGGAGATAAGGCAAAAGAAGAAGATAAGCTTCCTTTACATTTACAGTTAGATCCACGATTTACCTTCGAAAATTTTATAGTCGGTAAACCAAATGAATTTGCCTATGCGTGTTCAAGAAGAGTGGCTGAATGCCCTTCAAGCACAGGGTTTAATCCATTATTTCTATATGGTGGGGTAGGATTGGGTAAGACCCATTTGATGCATGCAATCGGATTTGAATTGGCAAAGGCAGGAAATATTTCAATTTCCTATATGTCAGCTGAAAAATTTATGTACCGTTTTATTGCCTCTATTCGTTCTCAATCCACAATAGAATTTAAGGAAGAATTGCGATCGGTTGATGTTTTGATGATTGATGATTTACAGTTTTTAATTGGCAAAGACAATACACAAGAGGAATTTTTCCATACATTCAATGCCTTGATTGATGCGGGTCGCCAAATCATCGTATCTGCCGATAAATCACCTTCTGATTTATCGGGGCTGGAAGATCGTTTGCGTACACGATTAGGGTGCGGAATGGTTGCTGATATTCATGCTACAACTTATGAATTAAGAATTTCCATTCTAGAAGCTAAGGCAGCATCCGCCAAGGTAGTTATCTCACCAAAAGTAATGGAATTTCTGGCTCATAAAATTACTACAAATGTAAGAGAGCTTGAAGGGGCTCTAAACCGTTTAATTGCACATGCAAATCTTTTTGGACGTCCCATAACACTGGAAGCAACCCAAGAAGTTCTTCATGATATCTTAAAATCCCATGAACGACGTGTTACAATTGAGGAGATTCAAAGAAAGGTTGCTGAACACTGCAATATTCGTCAAACGGACATGACATCTGCCCGACGAGCCCGTGCAGTTGCACGACCAAGACAGATCGCAATGTATTTGGCGAAACAATTAACAAGCAGGTCATTACCTGAAATTGGCAGAAAATTTGGGAACAGGGATCATACTACCGTGATGCATGCCATTAGTAGAGTGGCTGAATTGATGGAAAAAGATTCTGCATTTGCTGAAGATGTGGAGTTACTTCGCAGAATGTTGGAAACTTAAGACATTTTCCTATGGTATTTGTTTTAGAATACTGCTAAACATTATAATTTATAGCATTTTATATTGTTTATATATAACTTGAATAGGTTTTAGTTAATGAAACTAAAGGTTGATCGTACAATATTACTTAAGGCCCTGGCGCATATTCAAAGTGTGGCTGAAAAACGTAATACTATTCCCATTCTTGCCAATGTTTTAATTGAGGTTCAGGATGGACAAATGACATTAACTGCGACAGATATGGAAATCGCAATTGTTGAAACCATTCAAGCGGAATCATTGGAAAATGGCGCTGTTACCGCGCCGGCTTCGGTTTTATATGAAATTGTACGCAAGCTGCCTGACAGTGCTATAATCGAACTGACCCATACAAGTATTGATATGCCATTATCGCTAAGGGCGGGCAAGTATGTAACCAGCCTGAATGTACTGGATGTAGAAGAATTTCCTTCCATGACGTCTGGTGATTTTCCCCATAATTTTCAGATTTCAACAGAGGTGCTCAGAAAACTTATTGAACAGACAAGATTTGCTATTTCAACTGAAGAAACGCGCTACTATTTAAACGGCATATATTTTCATATTACAAACAGTGAAAACGAAAATAAATTATGCGCTGTCGCAACTGATGGTCATCGTCTAGCCAAGGTCGAATGTACAATGCCTGAAGGTGCAGAAAACATACCTGGTATAATAATACCCCGCAAAACTATATATGAAATATATAAATTGCTGGAAGAAGCGGAAGAAAATATCCAGATCATGTTATCTGATACCCGTATTCAGCTAAATTTTGGAAGTGTCACATTAACGTCCAAGTTAATTGATGGTACATTTCCGGAATATGAAAGGGTCATTCCCAAAAACAATACAAAGGTTTTACGGGTTGGAAAACAAGATTTTGCTACAGCTGTGGCAAGAGTGGCTGCAATTAGTATGGAAAGATCCCGTCCAGTCAAATTGTCTTTGGATAACAATTCCCTTGTTTTATCTGCGAGCAGCGTTGACCAAGGCAATGCAAAGGAAGAACTTGACGGTTCACAAGTTCAATATGAATCTACGCCGTTGGAAATTGGATTTCAAGCACGATATTTAAATGACATAACCGACCAGATTGACAATCAGGTAGAATTTATTCTTGCTGACAATTCAGCCCCGACAATTGTTCGTGATGTTGATGATCCTTCTGCATTATATGTATTAATGCCAATGCGGGTTTAATATTCTTATTTAGATGCTTATATAATGAGTATGACGAAGCTAGAACGTCTTACTTTAACAAATTTCCGTAATTTTGAACGACTTGTTTGGACTGTTCCAAGCCAAAAAATCGTGGCTTACGGTCCAAATGCAAGTGGTAAAACAAATTTGTTAGAATCGTTGTCCTTGTTGGTTCCTGGTAGAGGATTACGTAAAGCAAGAATTGAAGATTTGGCCAATAATAATAATCAGACTCAGGGATGGGGGATAGTAGGTGAATTTTCAAATCAGCAATATGATAGCAATTTTACACTTTCTACGGGCTGTTTTCCTTTTTCATCAAAACGACAATACAGGATTAACGGCAATATAATTCAAAATCAGAATGAAATTACCCGCTATCTTGCGGCTGTTTGGTTAACACCTCAAATGGATCGACTATTTTTAGAAGGTCCATCTGGTCGAAGACGGTTTCTTGATCAAATTATAATTAGTCTGGAGGGATATTATGCCAAAGAATTGGCAGCTTATGAAAAATCACTTTTTCAAAGAAATAAATTACTTTCAGCAAATGTGTTGGATCATAATTGGCTGAAAGCGGTTGAAGAATCAATGGCAAGACATGCCGTGGCTATAACTGCAGCGAGAATTAATTTTATCCAGCAATTAAATCAAATAAATATTATACAAAAAGCTTTTCCTGAAACCCTGTTAAAATTAAATTGTTCCATTGCCGATTATCTTATGAACCATCCTGCCTTGGTAACGGAAGACTATCTAAAACAGAAATGGAAAATGAATCGAGATCAAGATGCGGAGAATAGATCAACTGCTTTAGGTTGCCATCGGATGGATGTTGTCTTTTTTGAAAATAAAAGTAATATTTCTGCGCAGATGGCGAGTACAGGTCAGCAAAAAGCGATTTTAATTAGTGTTATATTAAAACTGCTTGAATTAATTAAAACAAATAAGAAAATTCAACCTTTGTTACTTTTGGACGAACCACTCACGCATCTTGATTCCTATCATAGGAAGATTCTGCTTTCCAGTCTTCTTGATATTGATAGTTTTGTTATTATCACAGGGAACGAGATATCTGATTTTTATGATTTTGAGAAAAACTATGATTTTTTAAACTTGAATCATGGAAAAATAGTATGATTATTTATTCTTTCTGGTAAAATAAATGTTCTTTTATGCGCATTATTACCCATCTGTTGTTTAATAAAAATAAATATAAATTTAATTATTTCTGGAGCCCCATTGAACATGGTTAATACTAACGATAATTCAATTCATTCATCTCATTTAAATAATGATAGTGATAATGAATATGATGCCTCTTCAATTTCTGTATTAAAAGGGTTGGAGGCAGTTAGGAAAAGACCCGGCATGTATATTGGAGATACAGATGATGGATCCGGATTGCATCATATGGTATTTGAAATCGTTGACAATGCCGTTGATGAAGCCCAAGCCGGATTTGCCGATCAGTGTATATTAACGTTATGTAAAGATGGCAGCATAAGAGTCAGGGATAACGGTCGTGGCATACCCACTGATATTCATCCTGAAGAGGGAATAAGTGCTGCTGAGGTAGTGTTGACAAAATTGCATGCAGGGGGAAAATTCAATCAGAATTCCTATAAAGTTTCAGGTGGGCTCCATGGGGTGGGTGCGGCAGTTGTCAATGCGTTGTCTGAATGGATGGAAGTACGTATCTGGCGAAATGGTAAGGAATATTTTATCCGTTTCGAAAATGGTGAAACAGTTCAATCCTTAACGGAAAAAGGATCAAGTGATGAACCGACTGGTACTGAAGTCACCTTTAAACCAAGTAAAGAAATTTTTACGCATATTGTATTTGAATTTGGAATATTAACTCGCCGCCTACGTGAACTGGCCTTTTTGAATTCAGGTATGGAAATAATCGTTACAGATGAACGTGAAGATGAAGTTATAAAGGAAGAATTCCATTACGAGGGTGGTCTAAGTGAATTTGTCAAATGGTTAACTAAATCGAAAAATAACCTTATTGATCCCATTACCGGTAGTTTCTATAACGAAAAAACCAACATTAAAGTGGAATGTTCCTTGGTATGGAACGATACCTATAATGAACATGTATTATGTTTCACAAACAATATTCCTCAAAAGGATGGTGGAACTCATCTCGCAGGTTTTCGTCAATCCCTAACACGTATAGTGGGAAAATATGCGGATGAAGTTTTAAATAATAATAAAAAAGGATCCCTTGGATTAATAGGAGATGATATGCGTGAGGGATTGACCGCCATATTATCTGTCAAAGTTCCTGATCCTAAATTTTCATCTCAAACAAAAGATAAACTTGTATCCTCGGAAGTTCAACCCGCTGTTCAGAATTCAATATCCGATATGCTCGGCCATTGGTTTGAAACCCATCCAAAAGAAGCAAAACTAATCATTTCCAAAGCGTTTGATGCTGCTTCAGCTCGTGAAGCAGCACGTAAAGCCAGAGAGCTTACCCGAAGAAAAGGCGTTCTGGACGTTTCTTCCTTACCCGGTAAATTAGCTGACTGTCAGGAAAAAGATCCTGCACAATCGGAAATCTTTATTGTTGAGGGAGATTCAGCTGGTGGTACTGCAAAACAGGGAAGGGATCGTCGTTTTCAAGCAATTTTGCCACTAAAAGGCAAAATCTTGAATGTTGAACGTGCACGATTTGACAGAATGTTAAATTCTGCTGAAATTGGTACGCTTATAACAGCCCTTGGAACAGGTATTGGTAGAGGAGATGTTGAACAAGGTGGCTTTTCTCTTGAAAAGTTAAGATACCACAAGATTGTTATTATGACAGATGCGGATGTGGATGGATCACATATACGTACATTATTATTAACTTTCTTTTTCCGTCAGATGCCTGAACTGATTGAAAAGGGATACGTTTATATTGCGCAACCCCCACTATACAGAGCAAAAAGAGGTAATGACGAACGATATTTAAAAAATGATGAAGCGCTTGAAGATTATCTATTGAAAAAAGCGATAAATAATACAGCTTTGTACTTGGCCGATGGAACAGAGCTTAGAGAAAACGAGCTTGAAAATCATGTAAAAGATTATTCATCTATACTTCATCGTTTGAGATTTTTTGAAAAATATGCACCTTTATGGATTCTCGAACAAGCGGTCATGTGCGGTGTTTTAAACGAAGATAATATGAATGACCCAAAATGTCGCCAGGAATTACAAGATCGACTTGACAGTTTATCCGCAAAATTAGAAAGAGGATGGGAAATCAGTGTTGAAGATGGAATGAAAATTCATCGTGTAGTGAGAGGTGTCAAGGAATCTTATTCTATACCTTTATCCATTATTAAAAGTAAAAATGCTGCTTGGATTAATCAGCACAGGCAAAAATTGATTACTGATTTTAATGAACCTGCAAACTTGTCCATTGATAAAAGAAATGAAAAAGTGAGCGGTCCATCTTCAGTATATGAATTGCTAATGAATAACGGAAAAAAAGGTTTGGCCATTAATCGCTTTAAAGGGCTTGGTGAAATGAATGATGATCAGCTTTGGAATACAACTCTTGATCCTGCTACACGGACTTTATTGCAGGTAAAAGTGGGGGACCTTGAAAATGCAGATGAAATTTTCACAACATTGATGGGTGATGTTGTGGAACCAAGAAGAGATTTTATTGTTGATAATGCGTTGACCGTTGCAAACCTTGATATTTGATTTCAATGTACTTTATTAAGTTAAAGATAAATTGAATATCAATATCCGTATTTTAATCCGTTATTGTTATTATTAATAAAATATTATTACATTCATTATTTTATTAGGGATATAGGTTAAAAAATGTTCTGTCCATTTTGTGGAAATGAAGATACCCAGGTCAAGGATAGCCGCTCCACAGAGGACGGGACTGCCATCCGACGTAGACGCATTTGTATTAAATGCAATCAGCGTTTTACAACTATTGAACGAATTCAACCAAGAGACTTGATGGTTTTGAAACGAAATGGACAAAGAGTTCCGTTTGATAAAGAAAAGCTTGTGCGTTCAATCGAACTTGCAATGCGTAAACGTCCTTTTAGGGCTACAGATATTGATCAGATTGCCAATAAACTAGAAAAACAATTTGTTGATTTAGGTGACAATGTTATTTCATCTGAATCTATAGGTGCTGCAACCATGGAAATGCTGAAAAAAATTGACAAGGTTGCCTATATACGTTTTGCCAGTGTTTACTGTGATTTTCAGGTTATTGAAGATTTTGCCGAACTTCTTCCTACCCTTGAACATCATGAAA
The DNA here is from genome assembly GCF_016101485.1 of Commensalibacter sp. M0133. Lineage (NCBI taxonomy): Bacteria > Pseudomonadati > Pseudomonadota > Alphaproteobacteria > Acetobacterales > Acetobacteraceae > Commensalibacter > Commensalibacter sp. M0133. The sequence goes on along the minus strand of NZ_JACFQI010000001.1, from coordinate 322,795 downwards.
AATAGTAGATTATAATTAATATAAGTTTTTTAATTTTAGGATGATAATGAGCGACCAAAAAAATATAATAAAGAGGCCAAGAACGTTAACCCGAATTGCAGCGGTCCAGGCTATTTTTCAATGGGAACAGGGTATTGAAAAAGCTGCAAATTTATTGATAGAGCAATTTCTGATTCATCGTATTTCACCTGATTTTCATGATGAAACTTATATTGATGGTAAAACTCATATCCCTAACATTCCACTTTTTACTTCTGTTGTTCAGGGATTTGTACATCGATCTCCAGAAATTGATACAATAATTAAATCATCGTTACCAAATGAATGGCCTTTTCAACGATTGGATCCTATTATTAGAGCCATATTAAGAGCTGCAGTTACAGAACTTTTACTTGATAATATTGAACCACCAAAAAAAGTTATTATCAATGAATATATCGATGTTTCACATGCGTTTAGTAATGGTGATGAATCTGTATTGATTAATGGAATTCTGAATAATCTTGCTAACCGTTTAAGGAAAGAGATGGAAAACAAGGCCTAATTTATGGAATTGCCACCCGAATTTCAGATTATTGATCAATATTTTAAAAAATTAAGTGGCCCTGAAGCTCTTGATCTCACAGATGATGCTGCAATAGTATCTTTGAATCAAAATGAAGAAATTGTTTTGACTATGGATGCTATGTCTGAAGGTGTCCATTTTTTCAAAAATGATCCAGCTGATCTTATTGCTCGCAAATTGTTGAGATGTAATATTTCTGATATAGCTGCAATGGGGGCAAAACCATATGGATATTTATTGGCATTATCACTTCCAGATCAATATTTTAACCACCAGTGGATGAATCTTTTCACAAAAGGATTGGCCCATGATCAAAAGAAATATGGTCTTTCTCTATTTGGGGGAGATACAACAAAAAATTTGAATAATATGACCTTATCAGTAACAATGTTAGGAAAAGTTAGAAAAGGTCAAGCAATACGTCGAAATACCGCTAAACCAACTGACGGGATTTGGGTGACAGGAACCATTGGTGATGCTGCCATGGGTTTATTAGCTTTGAATGGTAAAATATCTACCAATCAGTATTTTATTGATCGTTATCATATACCTCAACCCAGGATTGAATTATCATTAAATCAAATTGCATCAGCGGCCATGGATATTTCAGATGGTCTTGTACAGGATCTTAGTCACTTAACTCGAGAAAGTAGGGTTGACGCAGTTATATATACCAATTCAATACCATTATCAAATGAGGCTAAAAAATTTCAAAAGGATTATTTTCAAACGTATATTACAGGCGGTGATGATTATGAACTTATTTTTACAATACCTGTTAACAAAGAAAACAAAGCACTTGAAGAATCTAAACGTGTTGGTATCAAATTAACAAAAATTGGTTATTGTATAGAATATAACAATGGTCAAATACACATTTTGGATGAATATGATAATGAAATCAAATTAGGGAAATTAGGTTGGAGTCATATTTAAAATTTTAAAGAACTAATTGATAAAAATATATATTTTTTATAAAGTGAGTTGGCATAATATATATTATACGTTTTATATAATAACTTATTAACTTATCTCCATTAATTTTCATATCATTTTTAATGACAAAACTATCTAATTTTTTATAAATATTCAATCGTTAAAAAACTATTAACATATTTTTCTATAATTTAATTTAATTATTGATGGTGACCGAGTTTGTTCCGTTCACGACCGTGTTAATGGCCGTCCTGCCATAAGTCGTGGTTTTGCCTCAGCTCACCGATGCATCCCCTCTCGCTCCAAACGCAAACCCGTGCGCCCCTATATCCTCCCTGTTCCCGGAACTGGTCGTCTTGCTTCGACTGGTTCTGTATCCCGCATCCAGACTGATACCGGCCGGCATTGAATATCACGTCGTTCCCGCTGATACTGCTGGCCGTGGCTTTGATATCCTTCACCGCATTCACACTCACCTTTACAACATGAAATAGAAAATGAAAAAATTTAAATTATAAAAATAAACTTATTTATAATATTTATTTGACAATAAATATTTAAAAATCACGGTCTACAATTTAGATAAAAAGGAGTTTTGGATTTATGAAAATTGACCATTAAAAAACAAATAAATTTTATTTATATATCTTTTATAGAATGTCGATATTAAAAAATAAAAGTTTTCAAATGGTCATATTATTCCTTAATAGCAATAGATGAACTATCTAATCATTATATAACGAATAAATATGTAATATTATATATTTATAATTAGATTTAAAAATCAGATAATGCAACCCGTTTCCATTTGTTCGTAGCAACACACACATAGTGATAATTTGTATCGTCTTTAAATTCACCAGCACTACAATTTTCAGATGATGAAGATGGAGTGGAAAGTGAAATTTTTATTTTCTTTGCAGTAATCATTTCTGTTACATCAACATTTCCATCAAATTTATATTTATTTCCATACCGTAAATTAGTAAAATAAAAAGTGTCCTTATCTAAAGTTTGATTATAACCAATTCGATTGCTTTCACTTTCACTAATTTCACGTTGTTTATTAGAATTGTAAGGGTTATAAAACATATAAACAGTCTGGTTATTTCCATCCAAACTACCAGTCGGAAATGAAACAGGTAATGAGGATGAAATACTTACCCCTTTTTTCATGGTAGGTTTTACATCAAAAAAAGTTTCAGTCTTTCCAACACGAAATATAGGTTGAGTTTTTTGAATATCCTCAGAATTTTCAGGGTCTTTCGTATTGATAGTATCTCTAGTTTTAATATCATAAAAATCAAATCCTCCTCTATCTCCAAGAGGATCAATATTAGTAAATTCAGTATGTGCATTTCCAGGATAGAACATATTCCATGTTTGCATAGTACCTTGTCCCGTTACTCTTTTCTCACTGTCAATATACCCTGCTGCTGCTGTTAAAATCGGACTACTAATTGAGGATTTGAAAATGATATAATTATTTTTATCAACTACTATCCCTAGTTTAATATTTTTACCTTGAACAGTTCCTAATGCAACACCACCTTCATATCCTAGTGGATCAAATATAACCTGTCCTGAAACAGAACTATTATTTGAACCAAAATTTAATTTTGAAGTTTTATTAAGTGCATTGTTTTGAGATATTTTGGTTTTATCTTCTGCATGAATGTTAGATAATTCAAAACCTTTAATTATCAATATGAGGCTTGTAAAAACCTGCAATATTCCCTTTAAAGTCATTTAATTCAACCCAAGAAAATTATAAAAATAAATTAATTTAAAAATAATGTTTAATTAATGAAATTTTATGTACAAAAAGCGCGAAACATTAATTAAGCATATTGTCACAAATAATTTTTTAAATACACGTACCATATCAATTTAATAAAAATATACCACTAACATCGTAAAAGAAACCTATATTACTATTATTAATCAAATATTTATTAATTGTTAAAAACTCTGATTTAATTAAGTTTAATAGTACACAAGAAATAAAAAGTATTTTTATAAATAAAAAATTTAAAAATTTTTTTAATCATTTATTTAATAAAGTTTTTTACATTATAGGATATGATTTTAATTATTTAAAATAATGAACAAATCTTATGCTTTTACTTTTTTTCATCTTCCCTGCATTCAGGTTGACATTACCCTCGGTTGATATAATGTCACTGGCCGTATGCAGGGAATTGGATGTCGATTTTTTTTCAGTGTCGTTCTTTTGGCCAATTTGTACGCTCAATTGCGCCTCGTTCATGAAAAAACCGAATTTTTTCGCCTGGTGATAACCATATGTTAAATTCAATTATCATCTACGTCATGCCCGCAGTCAGCCTGTTTAAATCACCCAAGGGAAACCACTGCCGTGTCTATTTCTTCTTGTTAATGTTTGCCTCCACCTTAACAATTTCAGGATGTTCCTGATTGATGAGATAAACCTTATACTGTCCAATCATGTCTGGATAATTATGCCATACTGCCGCTGTTAAATGATCAAGAATATAAGATGCGCTATTTGCTTCCGTGTTGATTGACCCAAAGCCTTCAAATATCGTTTCATAGTTGGATGGATGTTCCGGAGCTAAACAAAATTTTGCACTTAAATCCGTAACTAGACACTTTAAAAGACTGTTATCCTTTCCTACTGGTCTGACCAGTCTAACTTTATAGTCGACATATTTATAGGTAAACACATCCGCGTTTGTTTTCCACAACTCGGGATTTCCATTGGTATCAGTGAATAGAGGGGTTTGATAGGTTCTCACAACCGTATCATCCTTTGTCGTGTCTCTATTTGTATCTATCAAGGCAATGACATTTGGATGACCATCATTCTTTGGATGCAACCCATCATTGACAACCCTATATCCCAATTCCTTCAGACGATCTTCTGTATATATTTTGGCAGCACCTTCATATAAAGCAGCTTGATCATACGTCAACCAATCCTTATCATCGCTTCGTGCCTTTTTAACCATTTCTTGAATTTTGTATGGCACAAGGACGGCGATGACATCATTTGTTTTGGATAGAGGGCTGGCTGTGCCCAGTCTATTATTTACAGGTGAATAATACTTCCCTGGTCCACAGGCTGAAAGAAGCAAGCATAGTCCAAATCCGTAAAGATAGTTAGATTTTGTCATTCTGGTTTCCTTTTTGTGAAGAGGCTTTCTGTCCCTGTGAACTGGTCATGGGTTTTAGCGGATTTCTGGACCTGCCATCCTGGTCACGGGGCTTTTTCACATGTTTGAGGTCCGGATTGCTTATATTTGGTGCATTCTGTTTCAATGCCGTCAGGCCACCCGCTGTCGCGTCAAGGGACATGTTGTCGCCAGAGGTCGCAATACCCGCCAGTGCTCCAGATCCCCCAACTATCACGTTCTGCGTCATGCCCGCAATCAGCTTGTTTAAATCATTCGTCTCATCATATGTCGGATTCTTTTGCGATGTTATTCCTTGTTTATTCTTACCCATGGATGTTCCAAGATTTTTTTTGAAGATTAACATCACCTTTTTGCTGTTTATTATTATTTTCTTTATTAATTGGCTTGAGAGGATTTTCCATTGGAGGAGCGATTTTGTCAGCAATTACCTGACCGATATTTGGCAGCTCTGTATTGACAGCATCAGCCGCGGCAACACCCGCAACCGTTGCGCCAACATCCCCGCCCCCAAGCGCAGCCCCTGTAATAGAGGCAATTCCAGAAGCCCCCATCTTCATTATGTCCCTGTCACTGATTTCACCAGATGGGGTGGCCGTTACATTCGTTCCCTTGCCGCCATTGGGCTTAAGGGCGTTCCCTGACTGCGCATGATTGTCCCGGTTGGGTTTCTTGTCATTGTATACCGTGTTGATAATAGCATCCGATATGGTGTTGATCGTCTGCGTAATTTCATTCTGTTTCTTGAAATTGCTGTCAATTTTATTTGCATCAAACCGATCAGCAAGATAACCATTGGCTGCATCTGGATCACGTGAGATAGTGCCCGTAATTGATCCCGCATTGATGGTTATATTGTCCCCTATGGCCGCTTCCGTCTTAGAATGCTCATTATGTGTGGTAATATTACCCGTAAAGCCGGGACCAACAACCTTGTTCAAAACATTGCCGGGCAATAGATTGTTTTCTTTCTCGTCAGTGGCTACACCGGCAACCGTATACTGGCTCTTGAGCGTTTCGGTTCCATTGACATTAAGTCCGCTCCAAATCGAATGGTTATCAAGACTGTTGCCAACCAACCTGTCTGTATTGATGACATTCTTCGAGACATCTGCAGTGCTAGTAATCGCCCCACCATTGATGGTGGTCGTTCCACCAACATTGATATCAAGTCCCCCGCTGCCAGCCTCAATTCCAGAAACATGCTTTTCCGTTGAGAGATAATTGTTGTGAATATCCTTGACACCACCCGTGATTGTATCTTGGGATTCAGGTATGTCAGGAGAGCTGCCTCCAGCCAAACCAAAACCCGCAAGGGGTATCCCGGCCTGCATTCCAAGTGATTTCGAATCACTGTCATACCTGTTACGGTTTTGCGGTGTGGTTATGTTCATGCTTCCCGTATTGATTGCTATGGATCCACTGGAGGTTTTTCCATCAAGAATTGAACCTTCTTCTGTAGGAATTTTATTGGTGATATGCGCACCATTTAAATTCAGGCTGCCGTTTTTATTATTAATAATTACGGAATGTTGTCCATTCACAATCGTATCGATTGCGGTCGTGCTGGAAGAATGCATATTGCTACCGCTCAATGCCATATTGGCGTTGATCATTGCGCTTCCGCCCCCCATACCGATATCAGCTGTGACCCCTACACCAAAAGATTTGCTTGATGTTTTCCTTTTGGCTCTGTCAGTGGCATGACCTGCATTCAGGTTGATATCCCTGCCGGCATTGAATATCACGTCATTGCCATTAATCGTTGCCGCCGTGGCATTAATATCATTTTTTGCATTGATGCTAACTTTTCCACCTGCCGATACAACTGATCCCGTATCCCTGGTTGATTCCGTTGTCAGATGAGATTTGTTGGAGGAATGACCAATCGAGGCATATGCACCAACCAAATTATAATTTGCAGCTGAACTGTTATTTTTATTCGCTTTATTAATTTTGTCTATTTCTTGGGGAGTCATATTGCCTTTAATGGCTTGATCTTTGATCCCTGCTTTACCCAAACCGGTATCTATACCGGCATAACCAGCTTTAATACCATTAGTTAATATTGTTGTCTTACTGGTAGAATTGGCTGCAGCCAGTCCCAAACCCGCCATACCTCCGGCTACGGATTTTGTGTCAACCCCTGCTGTTAGCCCTGTAAAGCTGTCCTTGTGTTTTTGATCCCCTTTTACAATATTCTGAACAGTATTAAAGTTCACTGTATCTCCAGACATATTGATATCTTTGTTTGCATATATCATTGACCCATTAACATTGATGTCTTTTGCAGCATTTGCGTTAACACTACCCTCAGTTGAATTTATCATTGATCCTTGCCAGAGAGTTGAGGAATTACGGTTTTGATCAGTAATTTTTTTATTACCTACTTGTACACTCATTCCGCTTGGATTGCTAAAGAAACCAGTCTTGTTGACATGATGATAAGTATAATCATCTGTTGTGGATTTTAATGCATTTTCAGTAATGTTATTCCCCGCATCAATATTGATATCCCGAGTGGATTCAATAATTCCTGCAATATTCACATCTTTGTTTGCAAATAAATTTGTCTCACCACCTGACAAAATATTTGATCCCATTTCTTTTGAATATGCATGCTTATCCTCGAACGAACTTGAATTGAAGGCACCTGATTTATGTCCCCTAACATCGGTGAGGCCCTTGTCCGTGATGGCGTCAATGGCTGTATTGGTGCCATTGAGATTGTCACTGTACCCATGATGCCGGTAATCGCACTCGCACCGCCAATGATCCCGGTATGGATCATGCCGCTGGGTATCTTGTCTATGTCCGTCGTATTGTCATATCCAAAAGAAAGAAGAATGCTTTATAAACTTATTGGGGAGTATCAGTAACTTTGGTGACCTGAAAAAAAGGCTGGCTGATCTGATGAATACGTTTTTTACCCAGCAAGTTGGGATATTGATACAATACTGATGAGGTCAAATGGTGTTCTATATAACCAGGACTAGGAGAATTTGTGGTCGTTGTACCTACCCCATAGAAAATTGTTTTATAACGTGTATCATCTTCCCAATATCCCTCAGGAAAAGTGCAAAAATTAGTACTCAAAGAGGAATTGTTGCATTGATAAAGGGGATTGTCTTTACCAATGGGTCTTACCAGTTTAATTCCATAAACTATTTTATTCATGGTGACTTCATCGACATGATTTGTCCACATGGTGGTTGCACCTGTGCTTGGATCACTTGAATATGGTTCGTCAGATATGAATCTTTGTGTATAGGTATCCAGAACTCTTGAATCTACCATTGCATATACGGTTGGCTTTCCTCCATGTGTCATGGCCTGTCTTTCATTACCCTGGCTATCAATCCAGTCTATTTTTTTAGATTTTCCACTATCACCAGAATGAAGGCCTGTATCAGTTAACTGATAGCCTAAATCTTGCAATCTCTCTTCCGTATCAAGTTTTGCCATACCAATCAAATCAGCCAACTTCATTCCATTTTCATATCCGTCAGGATCATCACTTCTTGCCTTGGCAACATATTTTTTAAGTCTATCCGATACTACGACCCTGATTACATCATCCGTTTTGGAGATGGGTTTCGCATCTCCCTTCCTATTCCAGATAGGAATGTAAAACTTGTCGATACAAGCTGTTAGAGATAAACACAGCATCATTAAACTTGCCAAAGAATAAAGTCTCATTTTGTATCCCCTTTCTTTTCAGTCCGTTCCGGGTTTCTGTCAGCCTGTTCGGCTTTGGGTTTCGGTCCCGCTTTACCGGCCGGCTTTTTGCCTTTGTTTTTACCCTTCTCGACCTTGGGTGCATTCTGGGCAAGTCCTGTCAGGCCACCCGTGATGGCGTCAATGGCTGTGTTGGTACCATTGAGATTGTCACTGCCACTCGTGATGCCGGTAATCGCACTCGCACCGCCAATGATCCCGGTATGGATCATGCCGCTGGCTATCTTGTTTATGTCCGTCGTGTCATCGTATCCATAAGAAAGAAGAATGCTTTATAAACTTATTGGGGAGTATCAGTGACTTTGGTTACCTGGAAGAAAGGCTGGCTGATTTGAATTACACGTTTTTTACCCAGCAAGTTTGGATATTGATACAATACCGATGAGGTCAAATGGTTTTCGATATAATCTGGATCCCGTGCAGTCGTGGTCATCGTACCTACACCATAAAAAATTGTTTCATAATGAGATTTATCATCCCAATAACTGTCAGGATAAGTGCAAAAATCAGTGCTTAAAGAAGAATTGTTGCATTGGTAAAGGGGATTGTCTTTACCAATGGGTCTTACCAGTTTAATTCCATAAACTATTCTATTTATGGTGACTTCATCGACATGATTTGTCCACATGGTGGTCGCACCTGTGCTTGGATCACTTGAATAGGGAACTTCAGATATCAATTCTTTTTTATAAGTATCTGCCACCTGAGAATCAACCAATGCAAATACGGTTGGTTTTCCTCCATGTGTCATGGCATACTGTCTATTACCCTGGCTATCAATCCAGTCTATTTTTTTTGATTTACCAATATCATTTTCTATATAGTGTGTATCTGTTAACTGATATCCCAAAGCCTGCAATCTTTCTTCCGTATCAAGTTTAGCCATACCAATATAAGCCCCTAATTTTGACCCATCCAACCAATCGGGATCATCACTTCGTGCTTTAACTATATATTTTTTAAGTCTATCCGATACAACGACCCTGATTACATCATCCGTTTTGGAAAGGGGTTTCGCAGTCCCCTTCTCATTCCATATAGGAATGTAAAACTTGTCGGTACAGGCGGTTAGAGATAAACACAGCATCATTAAACTTGCCAAAGAATAAAGTCTCATTTTGTATCCCCTTTCTTTTCAGTCCGTTCCGGGTTCCCGTCAGCCTGTCCGGCTTTGGGTTTCGACCCCGCTTTACCGGCCGGCTTTTTGCCCTTGTTTTTGCCCTTCTCAATTTTGGGTGCATTCTGGGCAAGACCTGTCAGGCCACCCGTGATGGCGTCAATGGCTGTGTTGGTGCCATTGAGATTGTCACTGCCACCCATGATGCCGGTAATCGCACTCGCACCGCCAATGATACCGGTATGGATCATGCCGCTGGCTATCTTGTTTATGTCCGTCGTGTCATCGTATTTTATATTATGTCCATTTATATTTTGTGTTTGTTGTTTTGACACATTATTGGATGTTTCTTTTGTATAATATTTTTCATTTTTATTCGTTGTTTTACCTCCTTGAACATTATTTTTAGGATCTAGGGGATTTATATCCTTTCCGAAAGGACCATCAGGGAAAAAGTGGTTATAGATGATGTTGCCAGCCAATCCACCCGCTGCACCCGCTGCCGTTGGCCCGACATTGCCACCCCCCATGATCGCCCCGCCAATCGAGGACGCGGCCCCGACTATCGCCGTGGCGTTCGCGCCATTGATCAGGGATTCATCAGGTTTCTTATTCAGGCCGATTTCTGAAAGCGCATGATTGAGATCCAGTTTGTCCTCTTCGTTTTTCACGTTCTCCGCACGCTTGTTCGCACTGACAACCGTGTCGACAATCATGTTGCCATACTTGTTCATGACCTCTGTCGCCTTGTTCTGGAGATTGAAATCATTGTTGATCTTGCCAGGATTGAACTTGTCCTCCATATAGCCGTTGGCCTCGTTGATATCATGCGAGAAATGACCGTTCACGCTGCCCGCGTTCACGGCGATATTGTCCCCGATCACGGATTCAGTCGTTGAATGCTTGTTGTGAACAATGCTGTTGCCCGATATCCTCGTGCCTGTTCCTTTCCCGAGTATGTTCCCTGGAATACTTATAACTTCAGTACCACCCTCAACCGTGCCAACCGTATCTATAGCGTATTTGGTATCAAGATTTTGTTTCATCTGGATATCGAAACCGCTCCATATCGAATGGTTCCTGACTGAATTGCCCTGCAGGCTTCCTGTGGTGATCTGGTTTCTGGAGGCATCGGCTGCACTGGTGATGGCGCCGGCTGTCAGGGTCGTGTCCCCCCTCACATTGACATTCAGCCCTCCCGTGCCGGCATAAATCCCGGACATCTCCTTTTCTGTTGACGCGTAATCATTGTCAATGACACGTATGTCCCCAAAGAGATCAACGTTAGTGTAGGGCGTGTCAGGCTTATTAAGTTTAAGAGGTTTTTCTGAGCTATCACCTTTATTTACTAAAGAAGTTTTATCATTAGACCCATTACTTGCCTGCTGATTTCCCTCACCAAAATTGTGATAGTCGCTAAGGGGTGTGCTGAACTCCATGCCAACCGTCTTGTTGTTGCTGTGATACCTGTTGACATTCTGCGGCGTTGCAATGGACATGCTGCCTGTGTTGATGGTGATGGAACCGTTGCTGGGTGTTCCCCTGGTGATTGTTCCATCCCCGTTTTTCACATCGGGATTTTTGTTGACAATCTGCGCCCCATTGAGGGCGAGCCTGCCGTTTTCATTATTGATGGTGACCGAGTTTGTTCCATTCACGACCGTGTCAATGGCCGTCCTGCCATAGGTCGTGGTTTTGCCCCAGCTCACCGATGCATCACCTCTCGCTCCAAACGCGAACCCGTGCGCTCCCACATTGGCATTCGCCCCTATATCCTCCCTGTTCCCGGAACTGGTCGTCTTGCTTCGACTGGTTCTGTATCCCGCATCCAGGCTGATATCCCGGCCCGCGTTGAATATCACGTCGTTCCCGCTGATACTGCTGGCCGTGGCATTGATATCCTTCACCGCATTCACACTCACTCTCTCTCCAGCCTTTATGGTCGATCCGGTATCCGTGATCGTCGTCGACGTCATGTGACTCTTATTCGATGAATGCGTGAAGGTCGCCGTGATCCCTATCAGGTTGTAGTCAACGGCTGTCGCCGCTCCATGGGCAAACGCTCCCGTCAGGATCCCGCTTTTACCCAATCCCGCGTTGAGACCCTGGCTCGCCATGTCCGCGGCGTTTAGCGCCTCCATTCTCTCATCCGTCGTGTTGGCCGCCGCAAAGCCCGTCTTCGCAAGGTTCGCCAGAAGGCCACTCGCACTCAGGCCTATCCCCGTAAAGCTGTCCTTATGTTTCTGGTCACCCTTGAAAACATCCTGGACCGCATTGAAATTCACTGAATCTCCGGACATATTGATATCCCTTCCCGCAATAACATTGGAACCGTTGATATTGATATCCTTGCCTGCATTCAGGTTGACATTACCCTCGGTTGAGATAATGTCACTGGCCGTATGCAGGGAATTGGATGTCGATTTTTTATCAGTGACGTTCTTTTGGCCAATTTGCACGCTCAATTGCGCCTCGTTCGTGAAGAAACCGAACTTCTTCGTCTGGTGATAATCATATGTATCGTTGGAATAGTTTAGCGCGTTCTCGGTTATATTGCCGCCAGCGTTGATATTAACATCATTTTTGGACGCGATAGCCCCTGCCAGGCTAACATCGTTTTTCGCAGAGATACCAATTTGTCCACCCGCAATGACAGCCGATCCAATATCATTGGTATAGGCTCTTTTTTCCTCGAACGAACTTGAATTGAATGCACCTGATTTATGTCCCCTAACATCGGTGAGGCCCTTGTCCGTGACGGCGTTCAGTCCGATATTTCCCGCGGATGACAGGGCTGCATCACCCCCGACATTCAGGGTGCTGCCCGCAAGGTTCAGGTCACCCCTTGTGGATTGCAGGATGGCGTTTCTACCGGCACTGACCATGGTTCCATAGTTCTTGTTCTGGTTACCGTTAAAGGCCAGCATTTCATGCTTTCCGTAACTGGCGCTGGAGGCGGCGGCATTCAGCTGTGCCGCACCGATATCGATCGAACCGGCCTGCATCGCCATATCGGATCCGGACTGGATGCTTCCACCTCGGCTGATGATGCTGTCACTCGCCTTGATCCCCATGGTTCCAGAGGCAAGGATCTTTCCCTGTGAACCAAGATAGGAGGACGTTCCCCCCTCAACAAGATAGTTGTTGATCGTGTCGCGGTTGATGATCGAGCCGTTCTGGGCATTAAGGGACATGTCCCCGCCCCTTATGGTTCCGCCATCATTGATGATGTTGCCATGTGTGCTGGTGAGCGCGATCGAGTGTGTCCCCTCCATCAGGCCGGAATTGAGAATGGAGCCGGCCTGGATGCCGACATCCTTGCCCACGATGGCAGCGCCGGATATCACCGCGGTTTTTGGTGAAAGATACAGCTGGGGAACCAGCACCTGTCTGCCATCAACCAGCGCGGGAACATACCAGACAATATCCTTCGCAAGTGAGGCCTGTTCCATCATTTCATTAACAATTTGAATTCCCGTCTAGCTGTTAAACTATTTTTTTTAATTAAAAGAATTTTAATTAAACAATTAATTATTTTTATAGAGTTTTAAAAATTTGCGAATACAAATCGGAATAATTACATATGTATATATACACATAAATATTAATAATAAATATAAATAGAATTGAAATAATATTGAATGTGTGAGAAAAAAAATTAATATTATTGTAAATGGAAAAAAAATAATAAATAAAAGACAAAAAAATACATCTTTTACAAAGAAAAAAATTAATAATAATAATAATGCATAAATATCAAGTAATATAAAAGGTAAACAATTATTAAAATTTCTTGATATATAAAAATCAAGCAATAAACTTAACTCAATAAATACTATTATATAAATTCTTATATAATTAATATTAATTATGAGATTATTCTCATTAATTATCGATATCACATTAATTAATATTAAACTTAATAAAGTTATTATATTTACAAATAATTTTATAACAAGTTTTTTATTGATATTTTTTTTAGAGAATATTAACATAATATTATTTTTTATTTAATATATTTTCATTTATAAATATTTTTATAATTTTATAAATACAAATTGGAACTATAATAATTGTATATATCCACATAATCAATAATGATATTGCTAATCCTAAAACAATAAAAATGGAATGATGATAAACGTCTGATGCCCACATAAGTAACGATATTAATGAAAATGGAAATATTATTGAATATATAAAAAAATTAAATATATTTTTAATTATAAAAAAAATAATTAAATATATTACTGTATATAATTCTAATAAAATATATGGTTTATAGTTTAAATAATTTTTTTTTAATAAAAAAATATTAAATATTAGACTTAGAATGATATATATTATTATTAATAATCTTATATATAAAATATTAATAATATATTCTGATTTAAAAAAAAATGGATTATTACATCTTAATAAAAGATATAAAATAAAAAAATTTATAATAATTTTACTTAATATTAAATAGTTTATTAATTGGAATTTTTCAATTTTTTGCATAATAGTATTACATTTTACCCTTACTTGTGATTAACATTATGAGACAATTGATCTTTGGTCTTATAATATTCATGGTTGGTTGCCCTATGTACAACTGTGGCAAAATGCAATCCACCAGAATTCAAGATGTTATAGGGATACAAGACACCCTGATCTTCTGGCACAGCTGAAATATATTCTGTTTTAGTTCCTGTTATGGGATCATTGATCGGTGAATGAGGAGGAATATTAACTGTAGTATCGATTGCTTTAGTGTTTGTAAGAAGTTCTGAAATGATATTTGCCGCTTGTATTGGTGCTGAAACACCACTTATCCCATTATTTATAATATAATTTGATCCATCTTGAAATAAATGTAAAAACTCTCCCTTAACATAGGTATTGTATGATGCATGAAATAACGGATCATTTACTGTAATGTCATTTAATCCTGCAGCATTCGATGTCACTGAACTTAATCCTGACGCTTCACCTGCCGCATTTGCCAATCCTCCACCAAGTGAATTTCCAGCAAGTATCGGTGATCTACCACCTATATTCTGGTATATTTGATTGAATTCTTTACCTATATTTTGAGCCGCACTATATTCTGGCGAACCAAGTCCCAATCCTTGTGTAAAATCCTCAATTCCTTCCCACATATTTGTTGTACCTTTAAAGATTATCATAGGCGGAGTCAACGGATTATCAGGATCATTAGGCAGATACATAACTGATTCTAAATTTGTTGATTTTCCAGTTTCCGGATTTTTGGGATGATACAACATTTTGCTCAAACCATCCTGACCATCTATTCCCATCTTTCTCAACTCCTCATCCGTGGGAACATGATATTCGTCAGGTGGCAGAGCATCCTTATTGATTTTTCCATTTGCATCATAATATCCCCTGCTTTTTTCTGGAAAACCATGCACATACCCATCTGCCGCATGGTCGGCAATTTCCTTTTCCTCCATTGTCTGAACCAGTTTTTCATATCCTCCTTTTTGTATAGCTTTTTTGACCACTCCCCATGCCGTATCATTATATTCATTTATTAAGGATGCAATAGATGCCCCGTTTAATGCTTCCGTGGCACCTCCAACTGCACTGCCTGCTGCCGCTCCCGCCCCCGTAGAGGCTGCATTGGTCAACAAATTGCCTATTGTTTCTGTTACAGCATTGTCACCATAATGATAGCCCAGATATTCCCCAAGTTTATTGCCAACAATACTTCCGGCCACCTTACCGGCAACTGTACTTGCAACAGCCGCTCCTGCGTTTCCACCAGTGACAGCGGCAATGGCGGCACTTCCTCCGGATTCAATTAGAATACGTCCGATATTATTTTTTGCATTCGTCTCGTCAAAACCCCATACACCGCTATTGTCCAGCCTGTCAGACACCTGTCCCATCACCTCACCAACAAGCTGCATTCCCGTCTGGCTGTTTTGCAATTCATTGGCAAGCCTGTTCGCATCAAACCGATTCTTTATATGACCATTTGCCTCATCCACGCTGGTGGCATACTGGCCGGTCACACTACCGGCATGTACCGTTATGTTATCTGATATGGCTGACTGACTGATGCTTTGTTCAGCATGTTTTCTCTGCGTTCCGCTGATCAGACCAGAATTTGCGGCAATATTGCTGCCAATATAGCCAAGGGGACCCAAGCTTCCTCCAAGTCCTGCACCTCCAAGGCTTAATCCGCCTCCTGTAGCCGTCGCTTTCCATCTGGATTGATTGCTTTCACTTTCAGCGACCAGTCTTCCTGTATCAAAATGGTTTTTGGACTGGGCTGCCGTGCTGCTGATTACACCCGCCTTTAGATGCGTTGTATCCCCAACATGGATATCCACCCCTTCTTTGCCAGCGTAAATGCCAGAAAGCTGTTTTCCTGTGCTTTGATAATTATCCCTGATCTTTTGATTGCCATAGCTGACACCTCCAGCAGCTGATCCCGCACCAAGTGGTATTTTGATGCTGGCTCCGGCCTGGCTCGAGTTGCTCTTATAATGAGAGATGTCCTGAGGGGTTACAACATCAAGATTGCCTGTATTGACACCGACATGATCGCCAGATACCGTCGCACCGTTGATCGTCGTTTTGCCAGAAGCATTGATTTTTACATCATTGGAGGCTGTAACCGTGGTGTTCACTGATGTCAAGCTATTCCCCTGGGCATGTTGGGAGGATCCCTGACCATTGGCACCAAGTGATAATCCTGCACTACCTATCTCTATACCAGCCCCTCCTCCATAACTGTGACTTTTGCTATATTCATGCGTCGTGTCCCAGCCAGATTGCAATATTACATCATTGCCAGTCAGGGATACGTTATTACCGGCAAGATGGGCTGCCGTTGCAGTTAAATCACCATTATGAACATCCGCCCTGTTATCCCCACGAGCCACAACATTGAGTTCATTACCGGCAACAGCTGAGGATCCAACCACATTGCTTTGTGAATATTCGCTGTATGATTTGCCAACATTAAATCCAAGTGCTGCAGTTCCAGAGATCAAACCTCCTCCAGTGCTGTTTCCATTCGTTGCAAGGGCATTGCCAACTACATATCCGCCCTGCATCGCATTCAGGGTTCTGCCAGCCGCACTACCCTTGCCGTGCATGTCAGAGGCTGACTGTCCTGAACGAGCCGCTTGGCCAGCCGCCGAATCCCCGGACAATCCTACACTTAAGCCCGCAAATACCGATGATCTTTTATGCGTTTCTTCTACTGTATTGTTCACTGTATTGAAATTTACTGATGATCCACTGATGTTAAGATCATTGCCAGCACTTAAATCAGTTCCCGTAAAGGTTGATGATCCCCCAGATACAAGATTCAAGTCATGACCAGCACTGATTTCACTTGGTGTCCAATGAACTGTTTTGCTGGTATCTGTCTGCTTCATTGAGTGATAGCCAATTGATGCCATACCCCCGTTGAAACTTGCCCCCAATCCAGACTTGCTTTCATGATGATAATTGCTTGTCGTATCCTTAAGTGCGGTGGTGGCTATATTATTACCGGCAACAAGATTAACGTCTTCCTTGCCTGTAACTGTACCAGCTACATTCAGATCATGACCTGCAGAAATACTGATGTTTTTTCCTGCCCCAACAAGAGTTCCTATTTCTTCACTTTGTTGAGGAATATCCTTAAGATTTTCCTTTTGCAATAACCCAGAACTTTTATGTTCGGCATAAGAATATACGGTATTGGTAACAGTTCCAAGATTTACATCATGACCTGCAGCAAGAGTTGTGTTTTCTCCTGATAAAATGACCGAACCAGCAGTGTTAATATCATGGGTTGCACCCATGCTAATATTTCCATTGGCAATGACATTACTGCTGATTGCTTCAGAATAATTTCTCTTATCCTCGAACGAACTTGAATTGAATGCACCTGATTTATGTCCCCTAACATCGGTGAGGCCCTTGTCCGTGACGGCGTTCAGTCCGATATTTCCCGCGGATGACAGGGCTGCATCACCCCCGACATTCAGGGTGCTGCCCGCAAGGTTCAGGTCACCCCTTGTGGATTGCAGGATGGCGTTTCTACCGGCACTGACCATGGTTCCATAGTTCTTGTTCTGGTTACCGTTAAAGGCCAGCATTTCATGCTTTCCGTAACTGGCGCTGGAGGCGGCGGCATTCAGCTGTGCCGCACCGATATCGATCGAACCGGCCTGCATCGCCATATCGGATCCGGACTGGATGCTTCCACCTCGGCTGATGATGCTGTCACTCGCCTTGATCCCCATGGTTCCAGAGGCAAGGATCTTTCCCTGTGAACCAAGATAGGAGGACGTTCCCCCCTCAACAAGATAGTTGTTGATCGTGTCGCGGTTGATGATCGAGCCGTTCTGGGCATTAAGGGACATGTCCCCGCCCCTTATGGTTCCGCCATCATTGATGATGTTGCCATGTGTGCTGGTGAGCGCGATCGAGTGTGTCCCCTCCATCAGGCCGGAATTGAGAATGGAGCCGGCCTGGATGCCGACATCCTTGCCCACGATGGCAGCGCCGGATATCACCGCGGTTTTTGGTGAAAGATACAGCTGGGGAACCAGTACCTGTCTGCCATCAACCAGCGCGGGAACATACCAGACAATATCCTTCGCAAGTGAGGCCTGTTGCTCCTTTGTCAAGGCGGTGCCGAATTTGAACCCGTGCTGGTCGGCCTCATCGGTCGCATTGTCGAGGAGTTCCTTCATCATATCAGCGGCATTGTTATAGGTTCCACCGACAAAGCTGTGCCCTGTGGCCTGAAGATATTGCTGCTGTATATAGTTGCTGTCAAACCCTGCATCCCCCAGGAACATATATGAGCCGGCAATATTCAGGTGATCCAGCAGATATTGCGACCCATAGAATTTCTGCAAGGATGTATATTGTGGGCGGGTTTCAATAAGATAGCTTGATCCCTCCGGCACGCCACTTGTATTGACCTTACCCTGCTGGGTGGCAGCTTCACTGATTTTGCCCGCATCGTTTATATTTACCGCCCGCCCTACCTTGGCTGGGGCTGTACCGGGTTTGGCAAGACTTTCATTATTGCTGATATTGTCAATATTACTGTTTCCATTAACATTGATATTACCAATTGTTTTATTACTATTAATATTGCTGTTACCGTTACCATTAATATTAATATTACCATTCGTTTTATTATTAATGATATTGCCGTTATCGATACTGTGAATGTTTCCACCGGTTATTTCACCAATACTGGCGGTGTCATTGCCCTTAATATCCGGATTAGGCCTGAACAAAGCGTGTCCACCGGCAATGGATGAGAGTATATCGTCAACACTTGCAGAAACTCCCTGATAATTAAAACCTGGAAGATGGACATGCAAACCCGGATCAATTCCCTCGGGATTGCCTACCCCACCATATCCTGGAAGCGTGGTGTTTTGACCGTTTACCCCTTTTCCACTTGATGAATTATTGACCAGATTACCTTCTCCAGGCCCATTCAATCCGTTTCTGCCCGTTTCACTCTGGACAGATGTCAATTGTTTTCCCGAGGGAAGGCTTGGATTGACCGTGACATAGTCATCAGGAGATGCATGTATCTTGATTGTCCGGTTATTAACCTGATTGGCCACTATCCCTATCAGGGTTCCACCTGCCATAATCGTGCCGCTCAATCCGGGGTTATATGAACTATCCCCCCATACATATGCAATATTTTTATTGTTACCATCTAATGGAGGTGGATGTGAGTAAGGAGGATTGGCTGCATTGGCTGGATCTTTTGGATATAGGGATCGGCAAAGTTTACCATTGTGACATACCAGTTTAAAAGTTATATCATCTTTATACCCGATATTGTCCAGGGATGACGCATTCAGGGTCATATCATGACCCGCTTCCAAATGGCTTACATCATTGACAATCTTTCCGGAAGTTTCAATGATCAAGTCATGACCGGCCGTAACAATGGCTGAACTGCCTTTCAAGGTTGTTCTTGTTCCAGTTTCCGTCACCTCAATCCTGGCTTTTGGATTACCCCTACCTTGGGATAGAAACATGTAAAAATAACCACTTGCTGGGGTCCCATCCGCTTTGTACATATCTTTGGGAGCGTAAACCTTGATCATTTTTACATTACCCTTCCAAAAATATTTGTATAAATTGCTATCCCCACCCCAGCCACTTGTATTTAAGTCTTCCTCAAGGGCTATCTGTTTGTTGGATTTTCCGTATCCTTCCTGTCCTTCATCGTTAATCGCTTTATCATAGATAGTAGTGCTGTCAATTGTTTCCGTAACAAGTTTCCCGGTATAGCTGTTGGTAAAAGAGGCGGCCTTGATTGCAATATCCCCATTGGCGCTCTGTGTACGAATTAACCCTCCCTTGTTGATTATATCCCCATCAACATCCATGGCGATAGATCCCAAATCCGACTGGATAACCCCATAATTATTCAGCGTGTTTTGTCCATTATTGCCTTTAATGTTGATTGTCAGGTTGTTTCCGCTACTTAATAATCCAGATTGATTGTTTTGAAGCGAGGTCCCATCCAAGACCAATCCATTCATGGCCAATATGACACCATTATTTATGATGTTTCTTGCCGTGACATGAATATCGCCATTAGAGGTAATCCCACCATCCTGTCCGGCTTCATAATCTCCATGAATATCGAGATTAACCAGACCACCTTCATTTGCTCCCCTTAACGCCCCGAAGATAATACTGTTATTTTTTAAATCCCCTTCAATTGTTGCATTCAGTGCGGCAGCAGAAAGAATCTGGCCGGTGGATGAAAGTCCATTGCTTAGGACGTGCATATCTATATTACCTGAAGATTGTATAATACCGTTCTCATTCAGGTTCAAAAAGGATAGTGCCTGATTTTGCCGGTTAGCAGCAAGAACCATATTCCCTTTAACATTTTCATCAGTAGCTTGCTGCGTTATTATCATTCCACCCTGATTGTTTATATTATTGGCATAAAGGTTCATTCCTGTTGCAGCTTGCAAAGTTCCTTTGTAATTGTTTAATTCATTTAATCCGTTTCCATTTTGATTTTGCGCAATCGTCGTGCCACCATTTGTACTGATAATTACTCCCTCAGAATTATCCAAAGATGGTGTAAAAATCTGGATATTTTGTTTTGCTTGCAACCATCCTTTATTATTTAGAGCTTGCAAAGCAATCAGATCTGCTGTGCCATTTGAGGTGAGAACCTGCCCATATCTGTCCAATGTTACACGAGGCGCAACAAGCGATAATGTTCCTGTGTCTGATCCGATTTGACCATGGGCTTGATTGTGAATAGCCGTATTGGAGTTAAGAACTAAACCTTTAGAGCCATATAAATAACCGTTTTCAAGATTATTGATATCTGCCGAACTATTAGCAACAAGTTGACCTCCTGCAAGAATAAGCCCCTGATTATTTAAAGCGGAAGCAGAAAGCGTTATATTTCCTTGTTTATAGGCAGTAATCTCTCCATTATTTTGATTTGATAACAAAGAATCAGCTTGTAAATTTATATCCGAATTGGAATATATTCTGCCATTATCATTCACAAACGTATTGGCGAATACAGAGATATTCCCTGACGTATCAGTATTTTGAACGATTCCTTGATTTTTCAAATATCCTTTCTGAATATTTAAAATAATAGAACCTTGATCTGCACTGATCATTCCGCTTTGAGTGTTAACCAGGTTAGATGCAGACAGATTTATACCTCTTCCACCCCATAAATTCCCTTGATTTACAAAATCAGAACCAATTGTAAGTGATAATAATCCATTAGAAAGAATCTTGCTTTCTTCAGAATTTTCAAGATGATTGGTAGCAAGATCAATATCACCAAAAGACTGAACCGTTCCTTTTTCATTTAAAAACTGTTCCAGCGCAAGAGCGGAAGATCCTTGATTGATACGGATATTTCCTTTTTGACTGGTCAATACACCATTATTGTTATTCAATTGTTTAGCTGCAATTGAAAGATCACTGAAAGCCTGTATATTCCCCTGATTGTTGTCAATTATATTAACTGGAACACTTTCCTGAACAGTCGATCCTCTTCCTTGCAATATTGTATTCGCATTTGTTGATAAAATGACACCATCAAGATTATTATCAATCCTGTCGGCAATAAGATTGACAGTATCTTTTCCCTGGATCCATCCTCCTTCATTATCTATAACCTGTGAAGATATCTGAACAGTGTCACCAATTAATGAACCAGAAGCAAGCTTTTCATTATTAAAGGAAATTCCAGAATGGGTTGTTTGATTACCTGTTCGCTCTGATGTTTGGATATTTAATGAGCGAACAGCAGATACATACCCGTTATTTTCCAGAACGGAGGCAATAAGCTGTAAATTCTGATGACCAATCAAGATTCCTGCATTGTTAAACTTTGAAGAGAAAACCGTCAGGTCACCTCCCTGAACAAGAATTTGACCAACATGATCTTGGTTAATCCGATTTATGAACTGCTGATTAGCCTTTAAAGTGGCTTTCCCTTTTGCAAAAACGATGCCCTCATTAATCATGTTTAGGCTATTTAGTAAAAGATGACTGTCCACAGCATTTGTTTGAATATTTCCCAGATTAAATAATCCCTGTTGCCCCATCACAGTCAGGTTCAGATCATTATTATCGGTATAAATCAATCCTGAAATTCCGTTTATTAAGGAATTAGAAGTTAAATCCATTCCAGAACCTGCTGCAATCTGGCCATTATTACCAACATTACCAGTATAGGTAGAGTGAATTTGCTTTTGTGCTGTCAATAAAGCCATATCATCACCTTGATAGGCAGCAGCATTGATTATTATATTACCATTTGCCTGAATTTTGCCTGTATTTGTAATTGATGACAAAGTAGGGATAAGTTGTGAGGGTATAATAGCCAAATCACCATCTAGCGCCAGAATATTTCCTGAATTATCTAAAAAAGATGTTGATAACGTTAATCCCTTACTGGCTTGCAGAAATCCTCCATTACTTATTTTGTCAGAGACATTTAAATGTAAATTATCATCACTTAAAATTTGTCCATTGTCATTTTGCAGGGTTTTAGCCGTCAGCTGCATGATCTTTCCAGACTGAATTACGCCTGAATATTGACCCATAGAATGGTTGATAACATCTCCACCCAGTGTCAGGGTAACCGCTTTTGATCCATTGATTATCCCTGTATTATTAAGAGAATTTGCTGCAATGTTAATGTCACCTTCTGACTGGATCATTCCACCATTTAAAGTATTATCTGTATCGGAAAGAGAACCTTCATTAGTTAAAAGATTGCCTATTAATAATTGCGTTGCTGTTTTACCGAATATAGAACCTGAATTGGACAGAGAAGATGCCGATAAAGTTAAATAACCCTTAGAACTGTAAAGACTTCCCGCATTGAGAAGGCTATTGGCGATGGCAAGTGTTCCATCCCCGTTCAAGCTGCTAATGGAGGCATCCCTGTTATTC
>NZ_JACFQI010000001.1:0-299716 GCF_016101485.1 Commensalibacter sp. M0133 | reverse complement strand
CAGGCCGGACTGGTTATTGATATCCCCGCCATGAACCGTAACATCACCTTTGCTCAGAGAGCCAATCTGGCCAGAACTGTTGTCAAAACGACCAGCCGCAGAAAGATTTACCATATTGTTGGAAACAAGGGTGCCATGATTAGTTACATTCCCCTGAAAATTTCCCTGTAAAGATCCATTCACAGCATTCATTTGCCCATTATTCACTACATCATGGCCGGACAGGAAAAGATTTTGTTGGGAGTTAATCATACCTGATTGGGTATTATTGATGTTTTGCGCAGTCAATTGTAATTCTGCCTGACTTAGAATCGATCCGGAATTTGTTAGATTATCTCGGATTGAAAGTTGATTCCTATCATTTCCATTGGCAATAATCTTTCCAGAATTTGTCAAGGAATTCGCCTGCAAAGAGAGCTGTTTGTCAGCCCCTATCGTCCCTGTATTTTCAACAATATCAATTTTGGCACGTAAATTGTTGCGGGCTGACATTTCACCATTAATAAGCAATTTTCCATCAGCAGTCAGCTGCATGTCGCCAGCCGTAGATGCCATACGGCCATCTACACGGACTCCGGCTCCCTTTTCGTTAACCATCATTTGAATATGATTGCCCGTCATACCCCCCAATACAGATGTATCAATAGCAAATTCTGGTCTTTGACTGTTATCTGGTTCTTGCGCCGTTGCAGTTCCATTTATATAATCATAAGTGTTGCGTCCTGCGGTGATTTTAATATCCTGACCATTTACAGGTCCTTCAATCCTAACTTTGCGGCTGATAATATCCAAAACGGGAACTTCTGCAAAATTCCCGCCTTTTCCTTCAAATGCCACTTCTCCATCATTTATATTGATAGACTGCAGGTGGCCTTCCTGATCAAACTGGGTCTTACCTGTTGCAAGAGAGGTTCTTGTCGTATTGACAAATCCACACCCCGCACAAGTGATTCCACTGGGATTGGCAATAACCAAGGCAGCCTGTTTACCTGCGATTTCAGTATATCCAAGCAATCTGGTTGGAGAACGGCCAGTCACTTCATTAATAATCAAATTAGCATTATGATTATCATTCAGGTTGGGATTGCCCGTGATTTGACCAGCCAGTTTTGTCTTGGTTATTGTGGAGGAATTATTTAAAATCTGACCAGATTCATTAACGTTATACTGGTTGAAAAGATTATGTGAAACACCAGCATTATTTGGATGTGCAATATTGATCTGATCAATTCCATTATTAGTTATATCAATAGATGGCCGTTTATTTACCGGGGCTGTCGGATCAACCACTATATTAGAAGCGGGCCTGGGCCCGGCATAAACTGGAAAGGTAGAAAAAAGGTTCCCTCCCAAAAATAATCCCGTCACAATCGTGTATTTTAGACGTTTTATTAGCAAAAATCGAGAAATATAAAAGGGATTATATTTAGTTTTAAACATAGGGTACCTAATAGGAATACTAAAATAAATATTTAAAAATAAATTCTAAGAATTAATCAAAGCTTGATATGATATATATAATTTAGATCGAAGCAACAATAATTTTTTATTTAAAATTATTAAAAATGTATTTTAAAAAGAATAATTTTATATATAATCGAAAACCGTTGATAAGTTTTAGTATTATTATAATTTTATAACCATGAAAATTTTATTTTTTTAATATAACACAGTGTTTATTATTTTTTATTTAAACCAATTTTCCATAAATAATTGTGGGAATAGCGGTCAATATTTTAAGGTTAGGGTTTTTTATGAAAAAATTGCTTTTATTAAGCGCTCTTACAATCGCTTTGTTAAATTCCACTCATGGATTCGCTGCAGAAAAAACAAGTAAACAAGCATCTGGTAGTAAAAATATTTCTGCAATTTCCCCCATTACCGTAAATCAAAGAATAGGCAGCTGGGATATTCATTGTGCCTATCCAAACGCCGCGGAACAGAACAATAAAACCGTATCCCAGGGATGTATCGCTCAACAAAATCTATTAACCAAAGGGCCCAACAACAGTCAAAGCCCTATCGCCTCTCTTTTGTTGGAAAAAGTTAAGCAAAGTAACGATTTGTCAAAGCCTGTACCCTTTCAATTTACAGTGGTTGTTCCCCTCGGATTCTCTTTACAAAGTCCAGCCAATTTAACTTTCGATCGTGCAAAA
This sequence comes from Commensalibacter sp. M0133, assembly GCF_016101485.1. NCBI lineage: Bacteria > Pseudomonadati > Pseudomonadota > Alphaproteobacteria > Acetobacterales > Acetobacteraceae > Commensalibacter > Commensalibacter sp. M0133. Next base: position 297,560 of record NZ_JACFQI010000001.1, on the reverse strand, counting down.
CCTGTCGAATTGCCTTGGGCTGCCTGTACGACAAACGGATGTATCGCAACCAAAGTTATTGATAATGATCTTCAACAACTATTGACTAAAAACAAACTGGCCCATCTGGTCATTCATCGCATCAACGGAACAACATTAACCATTAATTTTAATATCGATAATGTTCCTTCCATTCTTAAAACAATGGATGAGATGGTTAACAAGAAAAATCCGTAATTCCATCCAGATACAAGATAAATGAATTTTAAGGCTGTATATCTACGATTATTCTTAATCGTCGTTCCCTGTATTTTTTTTATAAACATACAGGGATTTGCACAAAATCTTAATCAATATCAACAATATCTGCAACATAAAGAACGACAACATTTAATGGAGACCCTACCTCCACCCTCCAGCAATGTACAGGTAAACCAGGATCAGGCCCCTGCATTGCATGGTAGGGCATGTGTGCATATCAATTCCATCATCGTCGTTAACACACAAAACCTCTCACAACTGCCAGTCAACCATATCACCAGACCATGGCAAAACAAATGCATGTCCCTTGATGATATGAATACTGTCCTAAACAAGCTCAATAAGGCCTATATTGATCATGGATTTGTAACAACTCGGGCCTATTTGCCTCAACAAGATCTCAAGTCAGGTCAATTGCATATCGTTGTGGTGGATGGAAAAATTTCAGACTTCCAATTCGAGGGAGTATCTGCAAAAAACCATGAAACCATGGCTTTTCCATGGGTTAAGGGCGGAATTCTAAACCTGCGGGATCTGGAACAGGGAATGGATCAGATGAACCGTCTGCCTGACTGGGCTGCCACAATGAAAATTTCACCTGGTCAAAAGCCGGGCACATCAGTGGTTAAAATCAATGCCCATGATCCAGGCATTCTTCATGGTCAGCTGACAGTTGACAATAATGGACAAAGCTATTCGGGAAGAACTATCGGACGAACCATGATTACTGCCGAAGACCTTTTCGGATTATTGGATATGTGGACTGTAGAATATGATCATTCACTCAATTCACGTCAGGGAGATGGACACAATTCCTTTTTTACCGCTGAAGGCTCAATCCCTCTGGGACCATGGACATTCTTTGGAGGATGGTATCGCTATGACGATTTCTATCGTCTACATTTCAACTGGCCAGGACAAGGACGATATGATTCAACCCAAAAAGATTTCCATATCGGTGCCTCGAGAGTTGTCGCTCGTAATTCAATCGGTGTTACAACATTACAAGCTACCTATGAGCTGAAATCCTTTGACAGTTATCTCAATCATTCCAAAATGAACACGCAAAGTGCAAAACTCTCCTTCCTGAATCTTAATGCCAGTGAGTCAATGCATCTTTGGGGTGGAACATGGTATGTCAGTGTCGGAATGAAAATCGGTTTGGGGGGGGCAATGGGAGGAAAGTCCTGGATCGATAACTCAGGTCGATATAATCCCCATACGCAATATGTAAAGCCAAGTTTGGATATCGATGGATATCAACCTATCGTCGATAATTTTATGTGGCATACTTCCATCCACGGGGAATATAGCACTAAAAACCAATATGCGAATGAGCAAATGCAAATTGGCGGACCCTATACGGTCAGAGGTTTTATGCAACAAACCATGATCGGAAATGCAGGAATTTACATGCGTAATGACCTCTCATGGTTCATTCCCACAAAAAATATGGATTGTGGCGGATATCAATTCTTCTGCAACGCCCTGATTAAAAATACCGAACTCTACGGTATTCTCGATGTCGGAATGACACGGGGTGTATTTACATACAGCGATATGCCAAAAACAGAAAAAGGAGGCAACCTTGCCGGTGCAGGTTTCGGTATTCGCAAATCCTCAGGCAATATATTCTGGAACGCCTCCCTTACACACGCGCTCACAACGGCGGGTCTTCCTCCAGAAGGATGGATTGCACTTTTCAATGTCGGTGTCAGACTGTAATTTGATCTATTCATTTTATGGGTATGGTTTTTACCCATAAAATAATTTACCCTTTACCGTTAATATTTCATTCAAATTGAATAGATAATAATCGGATTAAAAATGAATTTTCAACTATTAAATAATGTTCTTTTAACAAATGATGATGGCATTGATGCACCTGGCTTAAAAATTCTGGAAAACATAGCATCGAAAATTGCCAAGACAATCTGGGTTATTGCTCCAGAGCGGGATCAAAGCGGGACTGCTCAATCTATAAGTATTCATCACCCTTTACGCATAATGGAAAAATCAAATAATCATTTTGCAATATCCGGTACACCGGGTGATTGTGTTGTAATGGGGATTCAAGAAATTTTACCCCAACGTCCTGATCTGGTTTTATCTGGCGTGAATCGGGGAAGCAATCTTGGTATTGAAACCATATTTTCAGGTACTGTTGGCGCAGCAATGACAGGTGCCTTATTGGGAATACCTTCAATTGCTCTTAGTCAGAATTTTAGAGATGGGTATCCTGTTCAATGGAATACAGCGGAGTATTTCGGTGCAAAAATTATAGAACAAATTTTAGAACATAAAAAGAATTTAAAAAATGGGTGTATCAACATCAATTTTCCCGATTGCCAATATGATGAAGTGAATACAATAGAATACACGACACAAGGATTGGGATATATCGAGAATATTGTTCCAGTTAAAAGAAAAGATTTACGACAAAACGAATATTTCTGGCTTAATTTTGACAGACCAATCAAGGAAGATAAAATAGGAACGGAAACACAAGCCATCAATAATAAATCAATTTCAATCACTCCTCTGACATATGAAAGAACAGATTTTGATTTATTGAATCAACTCAAGAAATAAATTCAAAATTCGTCGCATTGCAAGTAATAATATTCAATTCATTATTATTGTGATGCGACACTCATACTTCCGAAAATATAATTACTGATTTGCTGTTCCAGACTAACATAAGGCATTGTATTACTGATTTTATTTCCAGCCTTGATAAAATCTCTGTTTTTTCCTGGTTTAATGATTATAACGCCATCATCCGTCATACTGATTGATGAAATGACAAACTGGCTATCAGTGGGCAAATGAATGTTTTTGTTAATATCCATTTTAACTTCGGACATGAATGTCTTTTTATTAAGATTGATGGATTTTATAACCCCAACTGGAATACCCGATAAAATAACCTTTCCACCAGGGTTAACCGTATTGGAAGAAAAAAATTGAGCTTCGATAGTATATCGATCCTCTCCGGTTCCAAATAATATAAATCTAGAATATGCATAAAATCCGATAGCAATTATCAAAACAAAAGTGCTAGCCATATATGCACTAACATTTCTTTGTTTAATCATTAACATCTACCCTTTATCATTCCAACCTAACATCAATAAATAATATAATTTTAAAAAATAAAATAAAACGTCAAAATACACTATTAATTTTCAATGTTTGAAATTGTCATGATCCCTTAAATCTCTGAATTATTATTTTCTAATAATACGTATTGATCAATAACTATATGATTTAATTTTTTAAAATGCCTGATAAAATATATTAAACGATTTATAATATCGAAAAAAGGTTACTTCATGTCTTTTCTTCAGGCCATTTTTATTGCCATTCTACAAGGTGCAACGGAGCTTTTTCCTGTCAGCAGTCTTGGTCATGCCGTTTTAATCCCCGCTCTGCTAGGATGGCAAATTCACGCTCAAGATCCAACATTTTTGCCATTTATGGTAATGCTTCATTTCGGCACCGCTTTCGCTCTTCTAATATTTTTCTGGAAAGATTGGAGTGCCCTTTTCAAGGGTGCATTAGGTAAGGATGGAAAAGAAATACAACGTCAAAGTTTTTATATTTTTTCTCTTCTTATTGTTGCCACCTTACCCGCAATATTCATCGGTGCCTTTTTTGAAAAATTGATCAGAAACCTTTTTTCGACACCCGATATAGTGTCAATTTTCTTGGTATGTAACGGAATAATGCTTTTTATAGTTGATAAACTCAGAAAAAATATATCGGTAGACAAAACGATTGCAATAGCTGACTTAAAAGTAAAAGATGCTTTATTTATTGGATTATTTCAATGTCTAGCTTTCTTTCCGGGAATATCACGTTCGGGGTCAACCATTGTGTCTGGATTACTTCGAAATTTATCTCATGAAAATTCTGCAAGATTTTCCTTTCTAATGGCTCTTCCGGTAATTTTGGCAGCTTCTGCTCATCAAAGCTGGAAAATCTACAAACAGCAAATTCCTTTTGACAATATTTTACATATGGGTATTGCGACAATCATCGGATGTATTACAGCACTTCTAAGTACAGCATTTCTTATGAAATATTTCAAAAATAATGAGAAATGGGCTCTAACACCATTTGGATATTATTGTTGTGCATTAGGCATAATAGGTTTTGTTGTATTGATGTATTAAATAAATCACTTCACATTTATGTGAATTGTGATGATTATCAAACAAGTTTTTAAATAAAGAAGGAACAAATAAATTTTTCGGGAGGAAAAATGGAACCCTCGGATCTTTCCTTTAAAAAAAACAAAAAGAATTTTTTTTCTCCTAACAACCTTTTTATAATTGATCTATTTGCTTCATTGGCCGGACTTTTATTTGGCCTAGATATTGGTGTTATGGCTGGCGCAAATGATTTTATTAAAATTGAATTTTCAGCAAATGACCATGATATTGAAAAAATAGTTAGTATCATGATGTTTGGAGCCGCTTTTGGTGCTTTAATATGCGGTTGGGCATCAGCAAAATTTGGACGAAATCGCTGTTTGATCGTAAGTGCAACCTTTTTTATCGCCGCTTCGATAGGTTGTTCCCTGTCCAATAGTGTTTCTGACCTCATCATGTGGCGATTTGTTCTTGGATTTGCAATCGGTATCGCCAGTATGACTGCCCCATTGTATCTGGCTGAAATTGCACCGGAAGAAAAAAGAGGTGCAATGATATCAACCTACCAATTAATGATTACAGTAGGAATATTCATGGCATTCATTTCCGACACTATATTCGGATATTATGGAGCATGGCGATGGATGCTGGGAATTTTGGCCGTTCCCGCAACCATATTTTTACTGGGTCTTCTAATCTTACCAAATAGCCCACGATGGTTATTAATGCATCGTCGAAGAAAAGAAGCCTATAATGTTTTATCCTCTATTAGAAATAACGATAATACCCTAATAAAGAGAGAAATTAAAAATATTGAAATGCAACTGGAAAATTCCCAAAAAGGATTTTATTTATTTCTCTATAACTCAAATTTCAAACGTTCTGTTCTATTGGGTATTTGTTTACAGATTATACAGCAATTTACAGGCATGAACGTTATTATGTATTATGCCCCTCGCATATTTGCCAATATGGGATATCACGGTCATGCACGGTTATGGTTTACAGCCTTAGTTGGTCTGGTAAATGTTTTCGCAACCTTTCTTGCCATCGGAATATGTGATAAATCGGGTCGAAAACCAATATTGTATATCGGTTTTACGATGATGGCGATTGGATTAGGGTCTGTCAGTTTTCTTTTAGATAATAATATCCAAACAAATCCTTATCTTCAATATTGCTGTGTTACAATGCTACTAATGTTTATTATCGGTTTTGCCATGTCTGCAGGGCCTTTAATCTGGACGATATGTTCCGAAATACAACCTTTGCAAGGACGTGATTTTGGGATTGCTGTTTCAACAGTGGTAAATTGGTTGGCAAATTTTTGGGTGGGATTCACTTTCTTGACATTGATCAATACATTCGGTGCTTCACACACCATTTTGTTATATGCCTGCCTAAATCTGATTTTTATCGTTTTCATTTTCGCATTTGTACCTGAAACGTCAAATATTAGTCTGGAGCAAATCGAAGAAAATTTAATGGAAGGTCAACCCTTAAGAAAAATTGGCAGATAGATTTTTTATAATCAGCATTTTATAATAGATCGCTTTAATGAAATCCGTTCAAATAAAAAATTGATAAATAACGGCTGATATAGCGATACATCCCATTATGGTTATAAAAATATTGCTTGATTTTCCTTTAAATTTTGCCAATTCAGGTAATTTGTGAATGGCAACCATAGGAAGAATAAATAAAATAACAGCAAGAACTGGTCCACCAATGGATTCAATAATACCTAAAATACTGGGATTATTGCTTGAAACAAACCATGTAACTACATATACAAAAAATAACGCACATCGATCCAAAGTTTTACGGGAAATGTTTTTCCCAAAAAAATGATATAATGATTTTTCCAAAACCCCATTAAATCCTTCCTTCGCCCCAAGATAATGGCCAAGAAAGGATTTGCAAATTGCTACAAAAGCAACGATTGGCGCTATAAATTTTAACAAAGGGGTATGGAAGTGGTTAGCCAAATAGGAAAGAATGGTGATATTTGCCTTTTTCGCCTCAATTAAATTGGCTGGGCTCAGACATAAAGCACAACTAAATACAAAAAATAATACTGTAACAACCATCATCAAATTACTGTATTTGATAATCTGTGAACATTTTGGTTCAACCCATCTACCATACTCTTTGCTTTTCGTAACAGCTAGGGAAGAAATAATCGGTGAGTGATTAAATGCAAAAACCGCAACAGGTATAGTCAGCCATAATGTTAGAAACATTCCATTGCCTCCCTCCTGTGATGCTCCAGATAAACTTATATCCCTGAAAAGATTCAGGTTCCAATGTGGAATAAGAAATAAAGAAATCAATATTAAAATTGCAACAAATGGATAGACCAGGGTCGACATTATTTTGACTATCAGATTTTCACCACACTGAACGATCATTATCAAAAAACTGATTAAAAAAAACGAAGTCAACGCTCTGGGCGGTGGTATCAATCCAAGTTGATGTTGCATGAAACTTTGAACAGTATTAACAAGACTTACACCATAAACCAATAAAATAGGAAATATTGCAAAAAAATAAAATAATGTGATTAAATACCCAATTTTTTTTCCAAATTTTTCTTCAACGACAACGGTAATATCACCATAATCATTTTCGGATCCCGACAATACAAACCTACATAAAGCCTGATGTGCATAAAATGTCATTGGAAAGGCAAGAATAGTCAATAAAAGTAAAGGAATTAATCCACCAGCCGCAGCGTTAATCGGTAAAAAAAGTACTCCTGCACCGATCGCCGTTCCATAAAGACTCAACATCCAAACTGTATCACTTGAACGCCATTTGGGCATTTTATCTAAAATTTGATTATTTTTCATTAAAGCTTTACTTTTTTATGATTGAGTATGATTAACGCTTTATAAATCGGATGAAAAAAAAATTCAAAAATATTATTTAACTCTCCCTCGCAGGAAAATTGGAAAATATGAAAAATATATCAGTTACGATTACTTAGTGATTTTGTATTGAAATATGTATTTTATATGCTCCCAAAATAAATGATATTTTATAATTTAAGGAACATATAACTTAATCTATCTATTATTGATCTTAATTATTCAACAGTTACGGATTTTGCAAGATTTCTGGGTTGATCAACATCCGTGCCTTTTAAAATGGCAGCTTCATAAGCAAGCATCTGAACGGGTACCGTATAAAGGATTGGCGCTACAAAAGCATGAACTGTAGGCAAAACAATGATCTGTTCTGCAATGGTTGACAATGCCTCTGCACCCTTTGCATCAGTGAATGCAATAATAAGTCCACCCCTTGCTTTTGCTTCCTGTAAATTTGAAAGTGTTTTTTCAAATAAAAAACCGGAAGGCACAACGGCAATGACTGGAACCGTTTGATCAATCAGGGCAATCGGGCCATGTTTCATTTCACCTGCGGCATAGGCATCAGCATGAATATACGAGATTTCTTTCAGTTTCAACGCACCCTCCATTGCAACAGGATACATTATCCCCCTTCCCAGATAAATCACACTTTGAGCATTGGCAATTTTATGGGCAATTTCCTGAATTTTATCTTTCATTTGCAAAACTTCAGCAACACGACTGGGAAGATCCATCAATGCAGTCAAACATACTTTTTTATTTTCAGGGGTAATCTTATTTTTCTCACGAGCGATAACAAGTGTAAGACATGATAATACTGTCAATTGGGCTGTAAACGCTTTTGTAGAAGCGACAGCAATTTCCACACCAGCATCCGTACCGAGAACAACATCACTTTCTCTGGCTATAGTACTGAATTCATTATTTAAAATAGAAACTATTTTTTGATGTTCATTTTTTAAATTTCTCAAGGCTGCCAAGGTATCGGCAGTCTCTCCTGATTGCGATATGACCAATCCCATCCCTTGACTTTCAACAGGAGGATTGCGATAGCGCATTTCACTTGCAACATCTATATCAATGGGCAATCTGGCATATTCCTCCAACCAATAACGTCCAATAAGACCAGCATAAAATGCTGATCCACATGCCGTAATTATACCCCTTTTCAACGTTGATAAATCGAATGGCATATGAGGCAATATTATTTTATGGGATGATGGATCGACAAACCGCCTTAAAGTCTGCCCTATGACAATTGGATGCTCATGAAGTTCTTTCTCCATATAATGACGGTAACCATTTTTACCGACAACCCCTGACATCAACGCCGTTTTTTGAATTGGACATTCAACTTTTCCACCGTCCATATCAAAAAAATCAGCACCTTCTCGTGTCAAAACAGTCCATACGCCATCCGGCATATAGGTAACTTTTGTGGTAAGAGGTGCAATTGCCAGACTGTCAGATCCTACAAACATTTCATGATCACCATATCCGACAACCAGTGGGGCACCATGTCTAGCCCCGATTATAAGATTATCATCACAGGAAAAAATCATCGCAATGGCATAAGCTCCCTCAAGCCTTTTCAAAGCCTTGAAGGCAGCTTCTTGGGGTGCACATCCCTGTTTCAGATAATAATCGACAAGCTGCACAATTGTTTCGCTATCCGTTTCACTTTTGAACACTTGTCCTAGCTCTGTCAACTCTTTTCTTAATGCAACATGATTTTCAATAATTCCATTATGAACAACAGCCACACGATCCGTCATGTGAGGATGCGCGTTGTTTTCCGTGGGAGCTCCATGTGTTGCCCATCTTGTATGACCAATGCCCAGATTGCCGCTTATTGGGGAAGACAGAAGTAATTTCGATAAATTATCAAGTTTTCCAGGAGCTCTACGACGATTTAACTGGCCATGATCCAATATTGCAATTCCTGCTGAATCATATCCCCGATATTCCAGACGACGCAAAGCTTCCATAATCAGAGGAGTAACAGATTGGTTCCCTAGTATTCCAACAATCCCACACATAAACTTCCCTTTAATATCAGTTTTTTAATGTAACCTTGCTATTTTTATTTATCTGCCTGGCCCTACCAAATGCTTTGGCATTATCAGGAACATCATCCGTTATCACGCTTCCTGCCGCAATTAAACTTTTATTACCAATTTCTACAGGAGCAACAAGAATGGCATCAGAACCGACAAATACCTCATCTCCAATGACCGTCTTATGTTTTCTCGACCCATCATAATTACAGGTTATCGTTCCTGCACCAATATTTGTCTTTTTACCAACAATGCTGTCACCAAGATAGGAAAGATGATTTGCTTTCGCCCCGTCACCTAAAGCTGTAGCTTTCAATTCCACAAAATTACCGACATGCGCATCCTGACCCACCACCGTATCAGGTCTGATACGAGCATATGGGCCAATTATGGCATTTTGTTTAATTTCGCACCCTTCAAGATGACTAAATGATTTGATTTCAACCCCTGAACGAATAATCACATTTTTGCCAAAAACAATATTGGGATGAAGAATTACATCATTTTCAATCTTGGTATCATAAGACATAAAAACAGTTTCCGGTGAAATCATTGTCACCCCGTTATCCATCGCCTGTTTTCTCAATCTTTTTTGGATTATGGATTCAGCAAAAGCCAATTCAGATTGCGAATTGATCCCTGTAAGTTCCGTTTCTGAAGCCCTTAGGGCCTTTACCACATTATGTTCCCTAACTGCTAAAGAAACAATATCTATAATATAATATTCTTTTTTTGCATTATGATTTTCAATTTCTTTCAGCCATTTGGAAAAATACAGTGCGTCCGCACATATTACCCCAGAATTGCACAATTTTATTTTTTTTTCCGCGTCAGAGGCATCAAGTGTTTCCACAATCTTTATTACATGACCATTATTTTCAATCACACGTCCATAGGCCTTGGGATCATTACATTCCATTGCTAATAAAACCAAATCAGTTTTTGGTTTTTTTTTCTCATCAATAAGTCGCTGTAATGTATTTTCCCGTATCAGGGGATTGTCAGCATTTAGAACAGTGACAATACCCTTTCCAAAATAGGCCTCTGCCTGCAATGCAGCATGGGCGGTTCCCAATCTGTGCTTCTGGATTACAACCTGATGCGGTTTTACCAGATCGGCAAGAGTCTCCATATGCGGACCGAGAACCACAATAATTCGATCAAAAACCTTTTCGACCTGATTTAATAATAAACGTATCATTGGAAGCCCTGCAATGGGGTGCATTGCCTTTGGTTTTGAAGATTTCATACGGGTTCCCATTCCTGCAGCCAGAATAACTGCAACGGTTTCCGTGGTGGAATTTGATAATTTATGCATTGTCTGTCATGATATTTGTAAAAAATTTATGTCATACTATCAAAATATTTACACTTTTTATATCTCAAATGAGGCTTAAAACAAAAATTATGAATATAAAACCTTATCCCTTGATCGTATTTGATATGGATGGAACCTTAATTGACAGTCTTCCAGATATAGATCGCAGTTGTCAGACTTTGCTGAAATCCTATGGATTGCCTCCTATCAGTATACAATCAGTGCGTTCTACATTGGGTGACGGAATTAAGGTGACAGTTGAAAAAATTCTAGATAATGCAGGAAAAGAGGCAAGTTTTATTGACAGAAATGAGGCTATTGAAAGATTTGTCAAGGATTATGTCCCACATGCGGCCGATCTTTCCAAACCCTTTGAAGGGGCGGAAGAAGTTCTAATAAAATTTAAAAAAAATGGTTGGAAAATAGCTTTATGTTCCAATAAAATTACGCAAGCAGCCAAGAATATTTTGGAAAAACTCAATCTGCAATCATATTTTGATTTTATCGCTGGAGGTGATTGTTTTGCAGATAAAAAACCTTATCCAGTTCATCTTTTAGGAATAATCAACTATCTTCAAGTTTCACCAACTAAAACTGTAATGGTAGGTGATCACCTAAACGATATTCTTGTCGCCAGGAACGCACACATTACGGGAAGCATATTTGCTGAATGGGGCTATGGTGATTTGTGTATTGGAAAAGAAGCAACCATGCGTGCCCGCTCCATAAAGGATGTACCGATAATTGCTGAGAAAATGATTGATAAAAAACCTTGATCATTTTGTAGCCTGTCTCAGAATTACTATTACATTTCCCATTTTTGGATTGTTAAATTCAAAACGGACAGGTAACATTCCTATATTGTCAATCTCTTTAAACCATAAATATCCAGGTTGGGGTTGTGCTGATAGAGCGCGGTGACGTGAACGTTTGAGACCAGCCGTTTGTTGAGCCACCGCCTTACAAAATAATGCTTCTCCTTTATAGGGGCTTGTCCACGAAGATGGTATAGGCATTGTACCAGCCGCCTTACTTTGAAACGTGAATATACGAGAGCCATCAAAAATCTTGAATTGGTCGTTACAGTTTTTATTCGCTCTGACCCGCTGAACCAATTGCAACATTGCACTTAAGATATCTATACTGTTATTCCTTTGACTTTCAGTCACAACATCACGATTATCTTCAATTGCAGGATCAAGTTTTTCTATCTTTACATTTTGTTTATGGTTAAAATCTATATTAGCAACGAATTTCTTACCTTTGGATTTTCCAGATGATTGGTATTCATTTGGTAACAAATTACTATTATTGATTTCCCCTTGAACTGATGACATCATATCCAGATTTATGAAAAGACTTATAACACCTGCAGAATTAAAATGAGCTTTTGCAAAATAATTGTCCGATGTTAATACGTACGATGCCTTTATAACAATAACATGTAAATTCTTGTTATACACATCGAATATCAAGTTAACCGGTTTAGGAAAATTTAAATTATTTTGTGCTTTTACAAGCGAATTATCAAAAAATATCCATGACAAAATACACAATATTAACATTTTATAATATTTTACCATGACTACTCTCTTTCAAAAGGTGTCTTCTATAGACAGAGTATAGAATATTCTAAAAAAAGTATATAAATATCATGGTAAAACATTTAATTGATTAAATGCTAAAAGCTCCTGTTCCAAAAGCCTCAACATGAATTTTTTCAGGTGGAATACCTTTTTCCTTCAATTTTTTACCCTCATCTTTCATGAATTCAACAGGTCCACAAAGATAATAATCAGCATCTTTATCAAAAATTGACTGATCTATCCTATTGATATCCATACGCCCTTGATAGTCATAATCTATTCCCTGTCTATCTTCACCATCAGGTTTTGAATAAAAAATAAAGCGATTAAAAGTTGGACTTTTTTCAACAATTTCATTTACTTTTTCACGTAAGGCATGTTGTTTACCATTATGTGTTCCGTGAATGAAATGGACAGAACGATTACTTTGTTTTTCATGCAGAAAAGACAGCATGGAATACATGGGAGTAATTCCAACCCCGGCACTCATAAGAATAATCGGATTTTTCCCTTGCTGATTTAGATAGAATTCTCCTGCTGGTGCAGACAGATCTATGATATCCCCAACATCATAACTCTTATGAAGTAGATTGGAAACCTTACCTGCCGGAGTTTTCCCCTTACCATCTTCACGTTTAACCGTAATACGCAACGTATCTTTTCCAGGAGAATCAGATAATGTATATTGACGCGGCTGAATTAAATTCCATTCCGGGACATAAATTCGAACTGAAACATATTGTCCAGGATAAAATTCCGGAAGCTTGCCACCATCAACCGGTTGTAGATAAAACGACGTGATTTGTTCGCTTTCAGGAATTTTCTTGACTATTTTAAATCCTCTCCAACCTGTCCATGCATGTTCCCTGATCTGTTCTTTGTATATGCCCAATTCAATATCAATTAACAGTTGAGCCAATTGTTGATAGGCAGCTCCCCAAGCTTCGATCAAATCATCTGTAGCGGCTTCACCCAATACCTCACTAATAGATGCCAGAAGATGTTCCCCAACAATAGGATAATGTTCCGCCCGAATATTCAGGCTTACATGTTTATTGGCAATATGAATGAAAGCATTTTCTAGTATGGTTGGATTATCGATATTTTCTGCATATGCCAGGACAGCCGTAGCAAGTGCATGTTGTTGCTTTCCGGCTTCTTGATGTCCACGGTTAAAAATCTGTTTAAGTTCAGCATTATTATTCAACATCCGTTTATAGAAATAGGAAGTTAGTTCAATGCCATGCTCTCTTAAAACTGGCACTGTATTTTTAACAAGCGTTTTTTGAGCTTCGGTTAGCATTTATAGTGACCCTTAATTTTAATTAAATAATATATTTAAAATACATCTTTAATAAAAATCTTAACAAACCCTGTTACAACTAAGATAAATCATTAAAGATGTATTAAATATACTCTTTTTAAGAAAAAATAAAAGTAAATTATTAATAAAATTTTATAATTTTAATTTTAACTTTGCTTGATTAATGATCTCATCTGTATCATCAATTGAAGTGACACGCCATGTTTCAAGTTTCCCCTCAAACATCCTGATTCGTTTTTCATTAATCATTGAATTGATGAAGGAAGAAATTCTTTTTGATTTACCGGGCAATGGCAAGATCATTACTGGTACAGAAGTGGCAATAGCCTCAGAAACCATTGAAACACTATCAATTGTAACCAATATATAATCAGCACATGCCAGTAATCCTAAATAGGGATTTTCTCCCTCACCATTCCAAATATATACACTAAATGGTGATAATATTTCTTTCAATCTTTTTAAAGCTGAAGGATTCGTTCTTCTTGAAGGAGTCACCGCAAGTGAAATATTGTTTTTAGTAATAACCCTTTTTAATTGATAAGCAATCTGTTCAGCTTCTTTTAAACCAAATTTGAATCTGCCATTATTTCCGCCCAGCAAAACACTTACCAATGGTTTTACCGGATCATGAAGAATGGAATTCCAATAATGCAAATTTTCAGACAGCAATGAGGGAGTTATATGATGCAATGCATTACGCGATACAAGAACATTATCCGCTTTAATATTATCATGAGGATTGGCAATGATAAGATCGAATTTATTTAATGCGATACGCGGATTCTGTATATGTATGGCTATATGATTTTTCTTGCGTAAGTCGGCATTTACAACACCCCCCACACTTCCTACGCTTACAATTACAGAATTATCTTTTGGTTGAAAAGGAAATACCGCTTTCAAAGGATTGGGCCAAAAGGGTGCTGAAATAAATTTCCAGGGAAATCTAGGTTTTAACTGATGAAAACTGTAATCAAATTGTGCCCTTTTAACAAAACCTAGGGCTTGCGTTTTCATTCCAGCAAAATTTTCTGTCAAAATTGAAACTTCTGTCATCAAGTATCTAACTTTAAATGAAAATTGAATTTCTCGTTTATTTGCGAAATTAAATCCTTTGCCATTTTTTTCCATTCATGTGACGTATCCATATGTTCTCTTTTTAACGGAAAAGGCAACTCCAGAATTTTCTCAATATTTTTGGCTATATCTTCAGGATTGGGATTGCATAAAAAAACAAGGTCTTTATGATTGCATTGCTCCATTAATCCTCCTACCCTTGTTATTAAAACGGGTTTTGAAAATGCCAGGGCAATGGCCAAAACACCACTTTGACTGGCCTCCTCATACGGCAAGATTATAGCATCCGCCCATTCAAAAATGGATGCAATTTCATTTTCCGGAACCCATCTATTTTCGACATATACATTTTTTCTACGATTTAACAGTTTTAAAACCTTGCTTTTTGGACCCTGCCCTACTATACGAACTATATAAGACCTATCCGATTTGACTAGTTTTAAAGCGTCATTTAACAGATCAAACCCTTTATAAGGCAAAAGACGACCAAAATTCAAAAGATGTATTTCATTTTTGTTTTTTGAAACAGAAATATTTTCATAATCATATTTTAAAGGGGGATGCCATACCCTTATAAATTTTGATTTTGATAAAAAATTCCTTTTATTTAATTGATTGTAGACGTATTGAGTAAAAGTTACGATCAAATCTGAATTTTTAATCAACTGTCTTTGCAAAAAATGTTGAAAAAGATATCCATCCCCCGGATGAGGATAAGCATCGTGAATAATTACAACACATGGGATTTTCAATATTTTCAAGGCCGAAATCATAATCATATCTAATAATCCCGGCATTGTGCATATGGCCAAGTCTACCTTATTTTTTTTAAGATGATATATCAAATACAATATCCAATAAGGAGACTCTATCCATCGTATTAAATATCCCAATATTGATGAATATGTTTTAAACTTTATACCAATTTGACATTCCGGATTATAATCAATAATTTCAGCCCGATCGGATAAGGATAGTAGAATGTTTAAATTTTTAATAGATCTTAAAGCATTTGACAATTCAACAGCAATTTTTGGTCCCGCTCCCTTTCTACCCCATTGCCATACTAAAATATTAAATGATTTATCCATTATTTCTTACCAAATAATTATTAAATCTTTTTTTTAAAAATTTTGAATTAAATATCGTTTTAATTTTATTTTTAGATAAAACACCTAAATTATTACGATAGTTTTCATTGTAAAACAATTCATTAATTTTTTTAGCGGCGAATTCAATATCAGGTTCAGCCCACAAGGCATTCGACAATTCATATACTTTTCGTGGGTCTTTTACAGGTATCAGTTTGTAATTAACAGGAACACCACAGTTTTCATCAATATACTCACTAGTTGCAGACCAATTAGTGGAAATAACAGCTTTTCCGTATTGCATAGCTTCTGCTGGCACCAACCCAAAACCTTCACTGCGATGAAGTGACAAAATAATATCAGAATGAAATATAAGCGCCCTATTTTCCTCTGTTGTCAATAAATTAGTATAAAGAATGATATTTTTTTGTCCATCTATTGCTTTCTTTAATTCATTAAAATCCTGACGGAAATCATTAATATAGGAAACCTTGAGAATAAGGCTAATTTTATCATGAGCTATTGTTTCACACGCTTTTCTAAAAGCCCTGATTGCGGCTATAGGATTTTTTCTAACAAAAGATGAAGAAAGATTAAAAGATGTTAATATATTTAAAGTTGTTTGGGGTAAACCAAGACTTTCACGAGTTAGACCTGACGCAATTGCTACAGGATATGCTGCAATAGGATGAGGAACAACCGTAATCTTTTTTTGATATTTATTAGCCCAATGTTTAACGGCTTTTGCGACAAAACGAGAGGGTACCCATATTTCATGAACAAATCTGAAACCCACCTCCCATTCTTTTGGCAAAATTTCAAGCTCCCATGCCCAATAACCTATTATTTTTCTGTTTTTCAATAAAAAACGAGGTAAATTCAATAATGCAAATGCCAATTGTGGGGCATTGATATGAAAAATCAATGATGCGTATGGATAAACTGATAAAATTCTACGCGCTTCCTTATATTTTGTATAAGAAAAACCATAGGGGTCGATATCGATTTTCTGAACGGTAACATTTTCGTTTTTAAGTACATTATACATTATACGCGCACCTTCACCCAAACCAGAAGCTTTTGAAAACTCACCAATTATAATTACGCTTTGGTCACAAAAGGGTTCTGATGATATAGAAGGTGCTAATATCCCCCCCACTTTGCTTAGATAAAATCTTCGCTGATATGGGGGCAATAAACGCCATAATTTATGAAATGGCTGAATCTGCAATACCCTTGAAATAATTACTGTTTATATATGGGAAAGCGTTTACATAAAGCCATGACTTTATCGCGAACAGCTTTTTCCGCAAAACTGTTATCATTATCTTTGGCATTTGCCAATGGGGTTAGAACTTCATTTATCAAGAGACCAATTTCACGAAATTCTGCTTCACCAAACCCTCTAGTTGTCCCTGCTGGACTACCTAGACGAATACCGGAAGTAATGGCCGGTTTTTCCGGATCAAAAGGAACCGCATTTTTATTTGCGGTTATTCCCGCTCTTTCCAAACTTTCTTCCGCCTGTTTTCCCGTTACTTTCTTGGGACGTAAATCAACAAGTAACAAATGGCTGTCCGTACCATTTGTAACAATATCAAATCCACATTCAATCAAGGTGTCTGCCAATACACGAGCATTGTTTGCCACCGCTTTTTGATAGGTCTTGAATTCCGGACGCATTGCTTCAGCAAAGGCCACCGCTTTTGCAGCAATGACATGCATCAATGGACCACCCTGTAATCCGGGAAATACTGCTGAATTGATTTTTTTAGCCAAATCGGGACTGTTTGTTAAAACAATTCCTCCACGAGGTCCACGTAAAGTTTTATGCGTTGTACTGGTGACAATATCAGCGTAATCCATTGGGTTTGGGAAAAGGCCTGCTGCAACCAATCCTGCAAAATGAGCCATGTCAACCATCAGAAAAGCACCAACTTCATCGGCAATTTTTCTGAAACGGGCGAAATCAATAATTCTGGGATATGCAGATCCACCTGCAATAATCAAACGTGGTTTTTCATTTCTTGCAGTCGCCTCGAGCTCGTCATAATCAATCAAGCCATCATCTTTTCGAATTCCATAGTGCAATGCATGGAACCATTTTCCAGAAAAATTAGGTGCCGCACCATGGGTTAAATGTCCACCCGCTGCCAAATTCATTCCCAATACTTTTTCACCAGGTTTGACAGTAGCCATAAATGCAGCCAGATTGGCATTCGCACCAGAATGTGGTTGAACATTGGCAAATTGCGCGTTGAAAATTTTCTTAACACGTTCAATTGCCAGAACTTCTACCTTATCAACTTCACCACATCCGCCATAATAACGACGTCCGGGATATCCTTCAGCATATTTATTCGTCAATACGCTACCCTGAGCCTCTAAAACTGCCTTGGAAACAATATTTTCACTTGCTATTAACTCAATACCGTCCTGTTGACGGGTAAGTTCGCTTTGTAAAGCTGCGTAAACCTCAGGATCTGTTTGAGAAACATCAGATTGAAAAAATTGATGATATAAATTATTTTCGGACATTCATGGATTCCTAGAAAACTACATATTTAAGAGACTCTCTATTAAATATTCAATTTTGTGATTTTCTGCAATTAAATATGTAAGATAATACGCTATTACTGAAAAAATAAATTCCAAAAAAATATGATTTATTTTAAGAACTTTACACGATATTGTGATAAATTTTAAAAAAGGGCTATTCTATGGATCTATCCAAGAGAAAATCACTATTTAGAAAAAAATCCATAGAAAATAACCAGCATGAAAACGGTTTGGCGCGCGTAATCGGCATGCCTAGTCTGATTTTTTTTGGCGTTGGTGGAATTGTTGGAACCGGACTCTTTACAGTTACAGGTATTGCTGCATCAGAACATGCTGGTCCCGCCGTACTTCTTTCTTTCCTAATAGGAGCATTGGCATGTTCATTCATAGGATTATGTTACAGTGAACTTGCTGGAATGATTACAGAATCGGGCAGTTCTTACAGTTATATCTATATCGCTATGGGAGAATTTATAGCCTGGATTGTTGGATGGAATTTGGTGCTTGAATATTCTGTCGGAGCAGCAGCGGTAGCGGTAAGTTGGTCACAATATTTAAAGTCAATTCTGATAAGTTTTCACTTACACCTACCCTATCAATTTTTCGCTTCACCACTAGAGAAAATAAATATAAACGGCCAGAATATTTCTGGGATATTGAACCTTCCATCCACATTTGTCATCATATTTCTGTCTCTTTATCTGATACAAGGGATTAAACAATCCTTTCGAATGAACAATATGATTGTTTTGATCAAGTTGTTTGTTGTATTTGCTGTTATCGCTTTTGGATTTTCCTATGTTGATTTTGACAATTTCAAGCCTTTTATCCCAGAAAATACAGGTCAATTTGGTCATTTTGGCATTTCAGGAATCTTTCAAGCTGCCGGCATGATCTTTTTTGCCTATATAGGTTTTGATAGCGTAGCTTCTACTGCACAGGAAGTTAAAAATCCATCAAGGGATATCCCGAAAGCTATTTTAATAATCATTACAATTACAGCACTCATTTATGTCACGTTTGCCTTTGTTATTGTTGGGCTTGTCAATTTTCATCAATTGCTTGGCAATGGCGCACCTGTGGCAACAGCCATTGATCAGACCCCTTATAAATGGTTACAGCCCGTAATCAAATTCAGTATCATCATTGGTTATTTTCCTGTTCTTGTATTACTTCTTGTAGGTCAAACACGTATCTTTTTTACCCTTTCTAAAGACGGTTTGATTCCCAAATTCTTTTCTGTTATTCATCCCAACCATAAAACTCCTCATCTATCACACATGTTTTTTATGATTTTTATCTGTATTCTATCTGCCTTTATTCCTATTTCAATTTTAAGTGAAATGTGCTCTATAGGTGCATTATCCGCCTTTTTTTTCGTATGTATATCAGTAATGATTTTACGTCGAACCCATAAAGATTTCCCCCGGCGTTTTAAGGTGCCAGGTGGCGATATCATACCGATACTTGGCACTTTGGTTTGTTGTGTGCTGATGTATTCCCTAAGCAATATAACATGGTTAACCATTGGGGGATGGATGTTCATAGGTATAATTATTTATTGGCTTTATGGTCATAAACACAGTAAATTACAACAGAAATTTCATAATTAATTAAGGATTGATACCATGATTGGAAGCTTTCCTCTGACTCGTATGCGACGCAATCGAATTGATTCTGCAACGCGTCGTCTGGTAGCTGAAAATAAATTGAGTAAAGATGATTTGATTTGGCCAATTTTTATTATTGAGGGCAACAATATTGAAACAGAAGTTTCTTCAATGCCTGGAATTAAACGGGTTACTGTTGATCGTCTGGCTGCATATATAGAACCTGCTGCAAATCTGGATATCCCCGCGCTTGCATTATTTCCTGTGACCACCAACGATAAACGTGATCCAGAGGGAAAGGAAGCCTATAATCCCGATAATCTAATTTGCCGTGCATCAAGAGAACTTAAAAAAAGATTTCCAGAAATATTATTAATCGGGGATGTAGCTCTTGATCCTTATACCAGCCATGGCCATGACGGAATAATAAAAAATGGTTATGTTGCCAATGATGAAACCATAGAGATACTAGTCAGACAATCGATTAATCAAGCCCGAGCAGGTATGGATTTTATCGCGCCTTCTGACATGATGGATGGTAGGGTCGCGGCAATCCGAAAGGCATTGGACAATGATAATTTTGTTAATACACGAATCATGTCATATGCCGCAAAATATGCCAGTGTTTATTATGGACCTTTCAGAGATGCGCTGGAATCAGGAAAACTTTTAAAAGGCGATAAAAAAACTTATCAGATGGATCCTGCCAATAGTCGAGAGGCTCTTTCTGAAGTCGAACTGGATATTCAAGAAGGTGCTGATTCAGTTATCATCAAACCGGGATTGCCCTATCTAGACATAATCCGAATGGTAAGAGATAGATTCAATATTCCAATTGTCAGTTACCAGGTTTCTGGTGAATATGCCATGTTGAAAAACGCGATTAACCATGATTATCTTGATAATAATCAGGCTATTCTTGAAACGCTTCTCTGTTTCAAGAGAGCTGGAGCAAATGCGATTATGACTTATTTTGCTCCAGAAGCGGCAAAATTATTAAAACAGTTATAATTTTCATCTATAAAGGGGTATTTTAAATATTAATTAATTAATTAATTAATTAATTATTTTATAAATATCCTTTGGACTAAAATAAGACTAAATTCTCAACCAATTAGGAGATTTATGTCCAACAGATGCACGATTACCTATATAATTTTCCAATATTTCAAAATTTCTGACTTTTGTTTGACCAGGCATTGTAAAACCAATCTCAGAATCAAAAACTATAACCAGTTTCAGTTTTCCTTTACCCAATTTCTGTAATAGAACACCACTACCCTTTTTTAATTCAGGAATTTGTTCTAGTGGAAATATCAGAAATTTACTGGATGAATTCGCAATGGCAATATAATTTCCATTACCTTCAAGACAAGCGAATGTTTTTTCATTATTTTTTAAAGTTAGAACTTGTTTACCCGTTTTCCGTTCAGTAACTAGATTTTCCCCAGAAATGACAAATCCCTTTGCTGAGGTTGAAACAAGAACATATTTCTTTTTTTCATCTAAAATAAAAAATTCAATAACCTTAGCATCATTTGCTATGTCAGCAAGAAGACGTATGGGTTGACCATCACCTCGGCCTCTTGGTAAATCTAATGCCTTTATATTGAATGATTTACCTTCACTACCGATAATGCAAATTCGATCATTACTATGACATTCCAATATTTTAAATAAATGATCCCCTTCTTTGAATTTCAGCTTATCACTGTCAAGATTATGTCCTTTCAAAGCACGTATCCAACCTTTGGAGGATAAAATAATTGTCAGAGGTTCACGTTCCACCTCTTCCAGAATATCGATAACATCTATTGTTTTAGGCGCTTCAGAAATTTCCGTTTTTCTCAAACCATCATCGGACTGACCGAACGTTTTCAAACCCTCTTTCAATTCTTTGTTGATTTCTTTCCAGCAAAGAGATTCACTTGCCAGCAACGTTTTTAAATTAGATTTTTCATTGGTGAGTTGTGCATATTCATTTTTTATTGCATTTTCTTCCAATCTTCTCAAACTTCTCAAACGGATATTGAGAATGGCTTCAGCCTGAACATCCGACAGATTGAAAGTTTGCATCAAAAAAGTTTTAACTTC
Organism: Commensalibacter sp. M0133; assembly: GCF_016101485.1. Taxonomy (NCBI): domain Bacteria; kingdom Pseudomonadati; phylum Pseudomonadota; class Alphaproteobacteria; order Acetobacterales; family Acetobacteraceae; genus Commensalibacter; species Commensalibacter sp. M0133. The sequence goes on along the minus strand of NZ_JACFQI010000001.1, from coordinate 275,571 downwards.
ATCTTCATCTCGAATTATACGAATAACTTCATCGAGATTTAGATATACCGCTAATAAACCCTCCAGAATTTCCAATCGCTGTTCAATAACATTTAACCGATATTGACTTCGACGTTTGAGAACTTCATAACGATGATCCAACCATGATTTCAAAATGGCTTTCAATCCCATCAATTTAGGAACGGCATTGCGATCAAGCACATTCATGTTGTAAGCAAACCGGTTTTCCAAAGCAGTCAGTTTAAACATGGATTCCATTAAAATTTCAGGCTGCACCGTTTTAACTTTAGGCTCTAATATAAGCCGTATTTCATCAGTACTTTCATCTCTTATATCTGCCAATAATGGAAGTTTCTTCTGTTCCATCAAAGTGGCTATCTGTTCAATCAATTTGGATTTCTGCACTTGGTAGGGTATTTCCTTAACAACGATAACCCAAGTTCCAAATCGACCATGTTCAATTTCCCATTTTGCCCTGAGCCTTAATGAGCCTCGACCAGTTTCGTAAGTTTGTTGAATAACATTTTGATTTTCAACAACTTTCCCTCCTGTTGGAAAATCTGGACCTTTTACAAAATGCAACAAATCCTGTGTAGAGGCATCAGGATTTTTAATAAGGGTCATAGCGGCCTGATAAATTTCACCCACATTATGTGGGGGAATATTTGTTGCCATTCCAACAGCAATTCCGCTTGCACCGTTTGCCAAAAGATTTGGGAATGCACCTGGTAAAACAACGGGTTCTTTTTCCTCTCCATCATAAGTATCACGAAAATCAACACAATCTTCATCGATACCTTGCAATAAAGACTGGGCAATTCTTGTCATACGGGATTCTGTATAACGCATAGCCGCAGCATTATCACCATCAATGGATCCAAAATTCCCCTGTCCCTCAATCAAGGGATACCGTACAGCAAAATCCTGTGCGAGACGAACGAGCGCTTCATAGACAGCGGCATCCCCATGGGGATGAAATTTACCAATAACATCCCCAACAATACGGGCGCATTTCTTGAATCCTGATTTTGGATCAAGTTTCAATTGACGCATGGCATATATCAAACGACGATGAACAGGTTTCAATCCATCCCTTACATCTGGTAATGAACGCGACATTATTGTTGACAGGGCATAGGCCAGATAGCGTTCACTTAATGCCCTTGCAAAGGGAGCGTCCTTAATTAAACCGTCAGATGCAGCAGTCATATTATACTCTTGTATGTTTTAATTTATTATTTGTATGATTACGAAGAATAGAGAATTAGTCCATCATAGGCAACTTCGATGTCCGGCGGCAAATTTGCCTTTAGCCAATTCCAATCCATATCAGGTCCCATATGCGTTAAAATCGTTCTTTTTGGCTTGATAATTTTTTTCCATTCCAGAACCTTGCCAATCCATGCATGGGCAGGATGTTCATTCCGTTGAAAACATCCCACAATAAACAGATCAAGATTGGATAAAATTTTCAACCCTTGTTCCGGAATCCGAACCACATCGGTACAATATGCCACATCACCACATCGTATGCCCATGGATTTACAAAAACCATGTATCTGTTCACATGTTTGAATAGATTGATTTTCAATCATGAAATTATCATAATAATCAATCTGATGAACATCCAAAACTGGACGAAAAAAATATGGTTGGGTTTTCCATGGCTTAAATGCGTAGGCAAATCTTGATTTCAATTCAGATAATGTATCTTTCGTTGCATATATTGGTAAGGCTTTACCCAAAACTCTGTTGATTGAACGCAATTCATCCAGACCAGCAATATGATCTGCATGTGCATGAGAATAAATGACAGCGTCAACCCTGCCAATTTTTTCTCTCAATAACTGAGTTCGTATATCAGGACCTGAATCAATTAGAATTCTTTTGCCATTATTCAACTCAATAACGATAGAGGATCGAGTTCGTTGATTCTTTTGTTCCAGGGGATCACATATTCCCCAATTCCCCTGACCATCATCACCTCCTACCAATGGGACACCACCCGAACCTCCGCATCCCAGAATAGTAATTTTCATTAAACAATTTACCTTTTAAAAGACGCCTTTTTAAAAAGACGATGAAAATTATCTGTTGTTTGTTTTTTAAACGTTTCAAAATCGACCGCCAACAATTTGGCCATAAATTCTGCTGTTTGATAAACATATGCAGGTTCATTTCGTTTGCCCCGAAATGGTACGGGAGCCAGATAAGGAGAATCAGTTTCAACAAGAATTTTATCTTGAGGTAAATGGAGAACGATATCGCGTAAATCCTGGGCTTTTTTAAAAGTGATTATACCTGAAATACTAATATATCCACCCAAATCTAGAACTGTTTCGGCCAGTTTCATACTAGATGTAAAACAATGAATTAAAAATGGAAATCCTCCCCCTTTTTCTGTCTCTCTCTTTAAGATTTTGGCAATATCATCATCTGCATCCCGGGCATGAATACATACAGGCAATCCAGTTTGTTGTGAGGCACGGATATGATTTTCAAAAGATTCTTTCTGTCGTTCAAAAGCCTCTTGTTTACCGTAAAAATAATCAAGTCCGGTTTCACCTATACCTATAACTTTGGGATGATTGGTTAATTCAACAATTCTGTCAACAGAACAAAAAAGTTCATCCATCACATATTCAGGATGAGTTCCAATCGTGCACCATACACTCAAATGATCAGTTGTATAATCGGTTATTCCTATTTGCTGCCGCGCATTTGATAAACGCGTTCCTATTGTTACAACTTCACCCAAACCTGCATGTGTTGCACGATCAATAATGGCTTTTTTTTCATCATCATCAAAAAAATCAAGATGGCAGTGTGAATCAACCAGATGCATCAGATTTGTTCAGCTTCCGTATAACGAGGAAAAATAGGAGAAGGTAAAGGTAATTTTATTCCTGTATGAATTTCTTTTTCAAGATCTGAAAAATTACGTTCATTTTTACCAACCCCAAGCTGGGTCAATAATTTATCCATACTATTAGGCATGAATGGCTGTAAACAAGTGGCAATTTCGCGCAACACATCAACCAAGGTTCTTAAAACAGTCTTCATACGCTCGAAATCAGTTTTTTTCAATTTCCATGGCGCCTGATGATCGATATATGCATTTGAAGCGCGTATAACCTTCCAAATATCCTCTAAAGATTCATTAAAAGCCTGACGGTCCATTTGTTCCCTTAATAAAATCGGCAACAGTTTAGCTTTTGCTATCAACTGTATATCCACATCCAATCTTTTTCCAGTATCTGGTAAAATACCGTCACAATTTCTGGTAATTTGAGTCAAAGTTCTCTGTGCAAGATTACCCAGATCATTGGCCAATTCATTATTCATGCGATTGATCAGGGATTGTCTGCTATAGTCTCCGTCTCCACCGAAAGGAACTTCACGCAAAAGAAAAAATCGGACAGGATCCAGTCCGAAATCATTGATCAATTCAATAGGCTCAACAACATTTCCTACTGATTTACTCATTTTTTCACCTTCAACAGTCCACCAGCCATGCGAAAATATTCGTCTGGGAACTTCCAAACCCGCCGCCATTAAAAAAGCTGGCCAATACAACGCATGGAAACGTGCAATTTCCTTCCCCACCAAATGCAAATCTGCTGGCCAAAAACACCACCGATCTGATAATTCCGTATCAGGATAGCCCAATGCGGAAATATAATTTGTCAACGCATCGAACCATACATACATGACATGATCCTTATCGCCTGGAACTGGAATACCCCACTTGAAACTCGTACGACTGATGGATAAATCACGCAAACCAGATTTTACAAAACTTAACAGTTCATTCTTACGACTTTCTGGGCCGATAAATTCTGGATGCAATTCATAAAATTCCAACAACTTGTCTTGCCAGGCAGACAATCTAAAAAAATAGGATGGTTCTTTTAACCATTTGACCTGTGCCCCTGTGGGCGCAATCTTTTGTCCATCTGCTGTAGTAGTTAGTTCATCTTCACTATAATAACACTCATCCCTGAGTGAATACCACCCTTCATAAGCGCCAAGATAAATGTGACCAGCATCAGCGATTTTTTTCCATAAAGTCTGGCAGCTTCTTTTATGACGTTCCTCGGTCGTTCGTATAAAATCATTATATGATATGTTTAACTGATCAGCCATATTTCTGAATTTTGCAGAAATTTCATTTACAAATACTTCCGATGTCTGTTCATTATTGTGAGCAGCCTGCTCAACCTTTTGTCCATGCTCGTCAGTACCCGTCAAAAAGAATACATCATATCCATCCAATCGTTTGAATCGGGCCAAAACATCCGCAGCGATTGAGGTATAGGCATGACCAATATGGGGGAACCCGTTTACATAATAAATCGGGGTGGTTATCATATAATGGTTTTTCATAATTCACTTACTAGTTCGAAATCGGAAATTAGGGTTTGTCTTTTATCCAAATTAAAAGATTCTGTATCTTTATGCCATTTTAAAATTTTCTGCCAAATGTCAATCCATTCCATTACTGTTCGAGATGGATTGCCAAATCGTTCCTGCCTTGATTTTATAGCCTCACCGATCAGCATATTGAATTTATCTGTCAATAAGCTAAAAAAAACAGAAAATCCATCTTCTTTTTGTAAAATATACTTAACTTTTTCATTCAGCTCACTTCCTTTGAAAGGCTTCTCGAAAAAGGCATCAACAATATTTTGCAAATTTGAGGCGTCAGAATTCAATAATGATAATGCTTTACCGATCGATCCCTGAGACAGGGTAATTATTTTTTGATATTCTGCCTCAGAATATTCGGGGGCTAATTTAATCAAGGCTTCTAATAAAACAGTATTTGATAAAGGGTGAAGCATTAATTTACGACAACGACTTGAAATCGTTGGCAACAAACGGTTTGGATGTGCAGTGATCAAAAAAATTAAAGCAGCATCTGGAGGCTCTTCCAAAATTTTTAATAAACTATTGGCCGCATTCTGATTCATCAAATCCGCCTCTTCGATAATGACAATGCGCCACCCGTCATTTGCAGATGTCAATCGTAAAAACGTTCCAACCGCTTTTATATCATCCATCAAAATTTCCGAACGAAGACGGTTTTTCTTTTCATCTATTCTTCGACTAACCGTTAATAAATCAGGATGACTACCCGCCTTTATCTTAGCCAACACTTTTTCAGAGCTACCAAGAATCAAACGAATGACATGATTGACAAAAGTTTTTTTGCCTACCCCGACCTCACCACATATCAACCATGCATGATGAAGCTTATTCTTGAAAATGGCTTGTTTGAAACAATCATATTCCTTTTCATGTCCCCATAAAGAGTCATCTAGTTTTGCTGTCATTGTTTTTAATATATCTTGATTCAGATAGTTTATGCGTGACGAGATTGTAAACTTCCCGAGTTACCTCATGCAATAATTTATGAGCTTTGATAACTTTACATCGATTTTTATTATTTTTAGCTATCAGTTGAAAACCATTCAGAACACGATAATGAAAATCATACCCGAGTTGTTCATAAGCATCAATTTTTGTTTGACGTTTTAGACAACGCTCAATAAGCGTTTCATAAGGAGCATCAAATATCAATGTTAAATTGGGAATTAAATCTATCAAATTGGATAATTTTTGAATAAAATTCAAAATATCCGGATTTTCCTTACCTAATCCATATCCTTGATATGCCAAGGTTGAATCAATAAAACGATCACACAGCACTATTTTACCCTGTTGCAGCGCTGGTTTTATGACCTGATCTACATGATCGCACCTTGCGGTAAAATGAGCCAGGATTTCAGCTTTAAGCGAAAAATCGCAATTCCCAAATAATAATAATTTCCTAATGGCCTCGGCACCCGTTGTTCCACCTGGCTCACGGGTTAAGAGCACATCAATATTATCTTTTTGCAGCTTTTCTTTCAATAATTGAGCTTGTGTAGATTTTCCAGCACCTTCACCGCCCTCAAAAGTAATAAAATATCCTGACATAAATAATAAAATAATGTTGATTAATTTTTATTCGTTAAACGATAGCTTACATTTTTCATCATACGTGAAATAATATTAGCTTTTTCAACTGTCTCACCAGCTATTATGGGAACTTGTACAGTAATTCCACCATTTTTTACAGACAGAGAGGCCTCAACATTTTGTCCTTTCATAACAGGTGCGGACAAAGGGGCGTTATAATCAAGGGTTACCTTCAATTTATCACGCATCCCGACAGGCAAGGTTAAAACAAGATTTTCACCTGCAACCAGTGGAATTGTTTCTTGTGCTCCCATCCAAACTGGTGCCTGTTCAACAATATCCCCTTTATTGAATAACTTAACATTTTCAAATTGATTGAAAGACCATTCTATCAAACGTTCACTCTCATGGGCCCGCATATTCATCGAGGTTAATCCGTTGACCACCATTATGACCCGACGACCATTCCGTTCAGAACTGGCACATAATCCATAACCGCCAGCATCTGTATGTCCTGTTTTCAAACCGTCCGCAAGCCCTTTGTCTACCAAAACATTTCGATTGCCCTGGGTGATTTTATTGAAAGTGAATTCTTTTTCGGAAAAAAAATGATAGTATTCGGGATAATCATGAATAAGATGATAGGCTATCAGAGCAATATCACGGGCAGACATCAGATGATTGCTATCCGGCCATCCGGTACAGTTCATAAAATGAGAATTCCGCAATCCCATCTTGGGCGCCATTTCATTCATCATGGATACAAACTGCTGTTCAGATCCGGCAATTCCTTCGGCAAGTACAATACAGGCATCATTCCCGGATTGTATAACAACACCCTGGATCAAATCCTGGACAGAAACTTGTCCATTCAGGGGAACAAACATTTTTGATCCCTGCATTTTCCAGGCTTTCTCACTTACGGGAAGCAACTGATCAAGCTTTAAACGCCCGGTTCGCAGCATGGCAAAAACAATATAACAGGTCATGATTTTTGTCAAAGACGACGGATGCATAGGTTGGTCTGCCAATTTATCCATCAAAACGGTACCTGTATTATAGTCCATGATAAAGGCGTATTGTGCCAACGTGTCAAAAGGACCTATTGGTGTTACGGCTGGTGGACCATTCGAAACCGCCTCTTGAGTTGCTGACGAGAATTTCCTGCTTGCCGCTTTACGAATGGCTCTTCGGGCATTTGCTGAATTTGAATCTATCAGAGCCAGAGATGCAGCTACGCCACTAATTCCAGTCAATATTGATCTACGAGTATGCACGCTTGTTCCTATTCAACTATAATTTTGGCACCCTTAATGCCAGATTTTAACAAATAATCAAGATTTTGATCTGCACTTTCGACTGATTGATAGGGACCAGAACGAACATGCAATATTCTGCGCCCTCCTTCAAAACTATAGGTCACTCTCCCACCAATACGTGCCGCCAATTTATTAGCGTAAACTCGCAAGGTGAAAGAGCCACAATCAATCCATATTTGCCCCCCTGTAATTTGACCCTGCGTAAAAGTGATGGGCATATCTTTTAATATTAATGAAGAATTTAATGCTTTTTGGAAAATGGGATCTGATTTTTTTTTCGCATTATTTTCGCTTGATTTGACATTCAGATTTTCAACCATGATTGTATCCAAAGGCGCAGTGTTAACTTTCATTTCCGTTTGCGGACCATTGGGCATTTCAAAAGCAAGATTTTGGCTTTGATCTTCTTCCTCAACAATTTCGATTTTCGCTGTTTGACCGTTTGAAATTCCCAATAATTCACCAGCTTTTGGCGTCAATTCCAACAATCTGGAAGGATAAGATGATGGACGATCATTCAAACGAATTGAAATTTCCCTACCATTGTCAACATTGCGAACTTTTATAATACTTGGTAATTGCAATGTGGGATGTGCACCCGTCATACGTTGCGGATCATAATATTCCCCATCAGCAGTCAGTTTATCTTTCTGAATTTTGGATATAACTGCCAAACCTGTTGCATGATAGGCAAAATTTTCCTCTGGATAATACCATTGTTCGCCAACCTGATAAGGTTGACCAACCACGTAGTGAATCTGAGCTGGTTGCAATGGTTTTTCTTCCTTGGTACAACAGGCTATACTTATCAACAATAGAGAAAATAAATATTTTTTCACGATATAATTCAAATTCACGAAATTAATATTTTGTTATTTTATATTTATATTACAAAAAAACAATCATTTTATGCAACTATCGCATCTCCCAGCAATCCGACTGCAAGTGCATAATAATCCGAAGGGTTGTAGCGGCGTATTACATTAAAATTATGATAAATCATAAAACCATTATTATTTTTCTCATCCGGTTTCAAAATACTGCCATAAATATCCAGACGGGAAAAATCCGAACCATCTGATCGCTTAACGCCCATTGATTTCCACTCATCAAGTGTTTTTGAAACATGATGTCCGATATATGAACCATTGAAATCAATTGGCAATAAAATTTTTTGTCCCCAGGGTTCAGATCCATGCCAACCATTTTTCTTCAGGTAATTGGCAATTGAAGCCAGTACATCTTTTTCATTTGTCCAAATATTTGGATGACCGTTTCCTGAAAAATCAACCGCATACCGTAAATATGCACTGGGCATAAATTGGGGCTGTCCCATTGCACCAGCATAACTGCCCATCATATTTTCAGGATTGATATTTCTATGATTAAGAATTCTTAATGCATTCATGAGCTCAATTTTGAAAAATTTAGCTCTTCTACCTTCATAAGCCAAAGTTGCCAAAGCATCAATAACATTAAATTTTCCGAGAAATTTGCCATAAAAGGATTCTATTCCCCATATTCCAACAAGTATAGAAGGATCAACTTCATAACTCCGCCAAAGAGCGGTCAAAAACGTTTGAAGTTCCTGAAATTTATTGCGACCTTGTTCTTTTTTTTCTACTGTTATGACTTTTTTATAATATTGTTGCCATGTCATGACAAATTCTGGCTGTTTATGATCAAGTTCAATCACTTTTTTATTCGGTAAAGAATAATTCAAAGCATGCCTCATAATAGAGGCATTCAATCCTAGCTGAACAGCCTGTTGATATATATTGAAAAGAAAGGATTTATATTCGGATGATGATCTCGCAAAAGCGGGTATATTCGAAAAAACAAATTTTCCACTTCCAACTGCCATAACTGCTGTGCCAATAGAATTTGCCAAAAATTGTCTTCGCCTCATCGCTATTACCCTTTTATGTCGATTAAAATATATTGGCTTACCAAATAATTTTAATTAAAATCATGTAATTATTTCACTTTTACTATAGCAATTTCATTTTCCTGCAAAAAGAGTGATATTTGATCCCCAGATTTCAGTTTACCTACACCCTTTGGCGTACCAGTGAAAATCACATCTGATTTTTTTAATGGAACAAACTGGCTAATATAGGATATAATCTTGCTGAAATTAAAAATCATGTTATTGCTATTTTCTCTCTGACGCTCTTCTCCATTTAATTTCATTGAAAAGCAAATAGGAAGAGATAACAGTTCCTTTTTTACAAAAGAGGAAAGGTAACAGGAATCTTTAAAACCCTTTGCTAAAAACCAGGGCAATTTTTTCTCTTTCAATGCTGTTTGCAGGTCTCTAGCCGTCAAATCAAGGCCTAGAGCGATTTCATCATAATAATTCTCGGCTTTGTTCTCCGAAATTTTAAAACCATCCTGGGAAATCTTTAATACCATTTCTGTTTCATAATGAATATCGTGTGAAAAATCAGGTAGGATAATTGTATCTCCCTCAACCAAGGAGGTGTTGGGTTTACTAAAAATTACGGGGACAGATTCGATTTGATTTCCCAATTCTTTTACATGTTCAGCAAAATTTCTGCCAACACAATAAATATTATTAATCATCATTTCATCCAATACACAAACAGGGAATTTTAAATATTTTTTTTATTATACAGGTAAATTATGATGATTATATGTACAAACGAAAGACAATATTTTTTGAATTATGATTAGTTTTTTCACGGTTAGGATAAGATGGTGGGCGCAACAGGGATTGAACCTGTGACCCCTACCATGTCAAGGTAGTGCTCTCCCGCTGAGCTATGCGCCCATCTTAACGTTTGATAAACTGCTTGATACACATCTTAGTTTAAAAGCGCAAGTGGTCAAATGCAAAAAAATAAAATATTTTATATAAAATCATTCTTTTTTTTCCGTTAGCAAGGTTATTTTGTGCCAACTTATAAAACAAAAATATATCATTTACAGAAACCTGATAATAATGTTTTACCGTTTTTAGTCAGCTCGCCTCATTCTGGACAATTCTATCCACAAAATTTGATTGAACTAACAAGATTACCCTTGGATGAATTACGCAAGAGTGAAGACAGTTTTGTCCATGAACTTTTTCATCATGTACCTAATTATGGTGGCAGTTTGTTAAATGCAGAATTATCCCGTATTTTCTGTGATCTCAATCGATGGGCATGGGAACTTGATCCAAAAATGTTCAGGGAAACACTTCCCTCATGGTGTGATACAGAATCCGCTCGGGTAAAAAACGGAATTGGAACAGTTCATAAAATCAGTAATTCAGGAAAAGTTATTTTCAAATATTATCTTTCATTTACTCATATTGAAAAACTAATTCAAAATTATTGGTTTTCCTATCATCAACAAATTCAAAATTTCATTCATAACTGTAAAAATCATTTTAATGGAGGCATCATCCTCGATGTACATTCAATGCCATCCCCACGCATCCAAACCACTGCCCTTGCAGATATAATATTAGGAGACAATTTTTCAAAAAGCTGTTGCCCGCTGTTAATAAACCAGACTGCTAGATATTTTCAATCAAAAGGCTTAACAGTGAAAAAAAATATACCTTATGCAGGAGGGTATATTACCAGTCATTATGGAAATCCTTTTAAAAATATTCATGTTTTACAAATTGAAATAAATAAAAAATTATATTTGAATGAAGAATGTTTCCAACTCAATGAAAATTTTTTTAGAATTCAAAAAATTATGACTGAATTTCTGATTATGATTACCAGTCAGTGGAAAGAAATTTTAAAAATTTAATTGTTACCAAAAAAAATTATTAATTGTCTTCGTTAATTTCCAGTTTATTTTGTTATATAATTAATTCAAATTTAATTTTAACCCATAAATATGATAAAGGCTTACAAGTGAAAATGAGTGATGCAACATCTACGCATGCTGAAGAACAACACAATTTTAGTGCAGAAGTTGAACGCCTTATGGATCTGGTTGTTCATGCACTTTATTCAGAGAGAGAAATTTTTTTAAGAGAATTAATTGCCAACTCTGCAGATGCATTGGATAGAAGACGTTTTGAATCGCTTACCAATCAAACAGTTGCCTTGCCCGATAAACCCCAAATATTTTTAACCGTTGATAAAAAGGGAAATTTATTAACGATCAGTGATGATGGTCTCGGTATGAGTAAGGATGAGATGATCCAAAATCTCGGAACCATTGCAAAATCAGGAACAAGAGCGTTTGAAAAACAGCTTAAGGATGCCAAACCCGAAGATCGTGTTAATCTCATCGGTCAATTTGGTGTTGGATTTTATTCAGCCTTCATGGTGGCGGATAAAGTTGAGGTGGTTTCACGACGTGCCGGATCGGATGAAGCCTGGGCATGGAACTCTGAAGGTAAAGGCAAGTATAGTATCGCTTCCTCAACAAGAAATACACCTGGTACAGATGTTATTCTTCATATTAAAAAAGATGCTGAAGAATATTTGGAAAGCATGCGACTGGAGAATATTATCCGTAAATGGGCAGATCATATTGCCTGGCCCATTACGATTAAACAGGATGACAAAGAAACATCCGCCAATGAAGGTCAAGCAATCTGGACAAAACCACGTGGCGATATATCCGATGAACAACTAGATGAATTCTATCGTCATGTAACCCATTTATTTGACAAACCATTGGCTACGCTTTTTTGGCATGCTGAAGGCGTGATTGAATTTACTTCTTTGTTATTTATTCCCGGAATGGTTTCTCCATTCGCACCAGTCGATCAAGAAAGAAAAAGCAAGGTACGATTGCATGTACGCCGTATGTTTATTACGGATGAAGCGGACATGCTTCCACCTTGGTTACGTTTCATTCAGGGGATTGTGGATACTGAAGATCTTCCCCTAAATGTATCCAGGGAAATGCTACAAAACACACCCGTTCTTGCACGTATTCGTAAGAACCTTGTTAACCGTGTGATAAGTGAATTAAAAAAACTTTCGGAAGATAAAGAAAAATATACAAAGTTTTGGGAACTTTTCGGGGCAGTTCTTAAAGAAGGACTTTGGGAACCCAATGAAAATAATGATACAATAGCCAAAATCTCAAGATTCTATTCATCTACCGTTGATGGTTTGACAAGTCTTTCCGACTATGTGGAACGTATGAAAGAAAATCAGGAGGCCATCTATTTCTTGGCTGGAGATTCCCTTGAAGTCTTAAAAACCTCACCTCATCTTGAAGGTTTCAAAGCACAAGGAATCGAGGTCCTATTATTCACTGATCCCGTGGATGCTTTCTGGCCTGATCGTTTTGGAAAATTTGAGGAAAAACCTTTACGCAGCATTACCCGTGCCAAGGAAGATCTCGATAAACTTATGGGAAAGGAGGAAAGATCCAACAGCGAGGAAGAAGAAAAACTTTTAAAAACTTTGATGGAAAGTTTGAAAGACAAAATTACGGATGCTCGCATGACGACACGCCTTGTTGACAGTCCTGTAATTTTGGCTGCAAAAGAGGACGGACCCGATTTACAAATGCAACGTTTAATGCGTCGTAACGATCGCTCAATTCCTTCAGCCCCACCTGTTCTGGAAATTAATCCAAATCATAATTTAATCAAATCTTTAATCAAGAAAGTAAATTCAGGCGAGAATATAGATGAAGCTGCATTTATACTGCTTGATATTGCAAAAATACAGGATGGGGAAATGCCATCTGATCCAACATTATTTGCAAAACGTATTGCAGCCGCATTAGCATAATCCTAGATATATTAAAAATGGCGATGCATCAATGAATGCTCGCCTTTTTCAAAACCTTAAACAAGAAATATTTGGTCTATTTTTCAAAACAGAATTCAGCGCTTGGAAACGTTCTGGATCTGACTTCCATGGCATATGATTTGACTGCCTCTTCCATTGTTTGACCAATTTGGGCATACCGTTTAACAAATTTTGGTTTAAATCCTTGAAAAACACCAAAAATATCATCACATACCAAGACTTGACCATCACAGGCTGGAGAAGCACCTATTCCAATTGTAGGAATTGATAATTGTTCAGTAATTGTTTTTGCCACTGATTCAACCACTCCCTCCAAAACAATTGCAAAAGCACCCGCTTTGGCAATAGCATTACTATCCCGCATGACTTTTTCAATTTGTTTGGTGTTTCTTCCTGCAATTTTAAACCCACCCATGGTTTGAACAGCTTGCGGCATCAATCCAACATGTCCACAAACAGGTATACCTCTTTTGACAAGAAATTCAACGGTTTCAGCCATTTCCTCCCCACCTTCGAGTTTCACTGCTGCTGCACCCGTTTCCTGCAATATGCGTGCTGCGTTCCTAAAGGCCTGCTGCGGATTTTCCTGATAGGAGGCGAAAGGTAAATCAACCATCACACACGCATTTTTTGATCCACGCATAACAGCCTTGCCATGTTCGATCATCATTTCAACTGTCACAGCCAAAGTCGTGTCAAATCCGTAAATGACCATCCCGAGTGAATCACCCACAAGTATCAAATCAACATGAGGATCCACAATTTGTGCAACTGAAGCAGTATAGGCGGTCAAGGAAACAATTGGTTCCTTATTTTTTTTCGCCGATATCTGGGGAACAGTAATTCTTTTGATCTTATTCTCTATCATTCAAATCTCTATGATTTATAACCGATTAAATTTATTGTAAAATATTAATAACTATTTATTATTCATGATATTTAATCAGCTCGGTTAATAAATTATTTCAAAAAACTTTATTATAATTTTTTATTTTTTAAAATTGATCTACTTTTTCAACGCCATTGATCACTTTGATATGCTGTGCGAGAACGGGTGATACATTATAGTATCCTGGTAATAAAATTTCCACTTCTTGTTGCTGAACAAGATTGGGAATTAAAATGATTTTACCATTGCCTTTCTGCGTATTTTCCAACAATTTTGAAATTGTTTCTACAGCTTGGACGTCATCAATCCATATTTTGAGTTCCTTGACCAAACCGGATATCGATGTTTCAAGATCTTCCACGTGATTTGCCGTTATACGCAAATTTTCTGCATCCAACCTTAAATCAACCGTTACGATAACCATTTTACCAGCTACAAGCAAATCACGATAACGGGTCAAACTTTCAGAAAAAAAAGTTATCTCACAGGCTCCAGTTTTATCCGATAATCCAACCCAAGCCATTTTGGTACCTTTACGGGTAGGACGTTCCTTACAATTTAATATACAGCCAGCAAGTTTAATTCTTCCCTCACCGGAACGAGCAATTGTTTCGAGATTATTTATCGGTTGTATTCCCAATTTGATCAGTAAAGCCCTAAACGAATCTAGTGGGTGGGCTGTCATATGATAGCCTATTGCCTCAGCTTCCAAAGTTAACCGTTCAATTTCGGGCCATTCAGCCACACTGTTAATTTTTAACGGTTCTGCCATTTGTGCCGTGGCATTTTGAAATAATCCAATTTGGCCACTTGCTTTTTCCTCTTTTCGTGCATGGGCTCTCCGTAAAATCACTTCGGCTGATGCAAAAACCTTATGTCTGTTATTTTCGATTGAATCAAAAACACCCGCCTTGGCAAGATTTTCAAGTTGGCCCTTATTTAAATTCTGATAATCAATGCGTTCGGCAAAATCTGCAAGATTTTTGAAATCTCGACCATCCCGATCATGAACCAAGGCTTCCATGGCGCTAAAACCCGCTCTTTTAACCGCAGCTAATGCATAGCGTATAGCCAAACTGCCATCAGGTTGTTTCTCAATTTCAAAATCAGCACCGGATTTGTTGATATCAGGAGGCAAGACAGAAATACCAATTCTTTTCGCCTCTTGTCGAAGAATGGCTAATTTATCCGTCTTTTCTCGTGCCAGTGACATACACGCGGCAAAAAAAGCCACTGGATAATTCGCTTTCATCCATGCTGTCTGATAAGAAACCAGAGCATAAGCAGCAGCGTGGGATTTATTGAACCCATAATCAGCAAACCGCGACATCAAATCAAATATCTCTATCGCTTTTTGCCGATCAATACCATTTTTAGTTGCACCTTCAGTAAAAATCTCACGCTGCTTATCCATTTCGGAACGAATTTTCTTACCCATTGCTCGACGTAAGAGATCCGCCCCCCCAAGACTATAATTAGCCAATCTCTGGGCAATTTGCATGACCTGTTCTTGATAGACCATGATGCCATAAGTCTCTTCAAGAATATCCCTTATTTTTTCATGCGGTGATTGCCATTCTTCTCCATGCTTACGTCGACAATAATCGGGAATATTGGCCATCGGGCCTGGTCGGTACAAAGCGACAGCGGCAATCAGATCCTCTATACGACTGGGCTGCATTTGACGCAAAACATCACGCATCCCGGCGCCTTCAAATTGAAAAACGCCTCCGGATTCACCTCGACTCAACATTTCATAAGTCAGGGTATCATCAAGCGGAATTTTCGAAAGATCAATATGTTGTCCCAACTTTTCCAGCATTTTAACGGCTCGCTGCAAAATCGTCAGGGTGGTTAATCCTAAAAAGTCAAATTTAACCAACCCAACCTGTTCGACAAATTTCATATTATATTGCGTAACAAGCATATCACTTTTCGGATCACGATAAAGCGGCACAAGTTCAACCAGCGGACGGTCCCCTATGACCACACCCGCTGCATGCGTACCTGCATGTCGGTATAATCCCTCCAACTGCAAAGCCACTTGTAAAAGACGATGTATATTTTCATCTGTTGCCTGCATTTCCTGCAATCTAGGTTCAGTTTCAATGGCCTGTTTCAAGGTAACTGGATGGGCGGGATTGTTTGGTATGAGTTCAGCAACCTTATTGACCATTCCGAAAGGAAATCCAAGAACACGACCAACATCACGAACAGCAGCACGCGCAGCCAATTTTCCAAAAGTTATAATCTGTGCCACCTGGTTGGTTCCATAGGCTTGTCTTACATATTCAATGACTTCATCTCGCCGGTCTTGACAAAAATCGATATCAAAATCCGGCATTGAAACACGTTCAGGATTCAAAAAGCGCTCAAACAGCAAATTAAAGCGCAAAGGATCCAAATCAGTAATCGTCAATGCCCAGGCCACCAAGGATCCTGCCCCAGATCCCCTTCCCGGTCCGACAGGAATATCATGTTCCTTGGCCCATTGAATAAAATCAGCAACTATAAGAAAATAACCTGAAAAGCCCATATTCTTGATAATATTTATTTCGTAATCAAGACGATCTACATATTTCTGGCGATGATCTTGTGTAAGATCGCAAATAGATATCAAACGTTTTTCCAGACCTGATTTTGCCATTTGTTCAAGCGTATCCTCGGCCGTTATCCCCGCCTTTATTTTTCTACTATGTGGCAGCATAGGTTTTCTGGTTTCAATTTTAACTGCACACCGTTTTGCGATTTCAATCGTGTTACTGCATGCTTCAGGAAGATCCGAAAACAGATTACACATCATTTCCGGAGGCTTGAACCAGTGTTCAGGTGTAACTCTCCAACGATCCTGTATATCAACAGTACATCCCTGCGCAATACAAATTAGCGCATCGTGCGCCTCGTACAATTCAGGAGTCGGAAAAAAACATTCATTTGTTGCTACAAGGGGTAAGCCATACCGGTCTGCCAGATCGATTAAACCTGGCTCAACCGATTTTTCCTCAGCCAGATTATGACGTTGCAATTCAACAGCCAAACGCCCTGGAAAAGCTTTTGCAAACTGTTCAAGCAACATAGATGCATGCTTTTCCTGACCCTCAGATAATAATTGAAATATAGGCCCCCGTGTTCCACCAGTCAAAAGAATCAAACCCTCTGAATGTTCACATATTGTATCTACATTGACAAAGGGATCCGATGGATCTCCATTTAGAAAACCTTCTGATGAAAGAAATTGTAAATTCAACAATCCAATATCATTTTGAGCCAACAAAACAATTGGCCAATTTGTAATATGACGCGGTTGCTCACCTAAAACGGGAATACCGATCTGAGATCCAATAATCGGCTGTATGCCTGCTTCAACACTGGTTTTTGAAAATTCTAATGCCCCAAACAAATTTCCTGTATCCGTAATTGCGATAGCTGGCATGTTCATTGTCTTGGCCAGCTTAACCATTTGAGGTATGCGAATAGCCCCCTGACTTAGTGAATATGCAGAATGGCTACGAAGATGGATAAAAGAGGCAAGAGACATCTATTTTTATACCTTATTATAAATGACAAGGAATTATTTTGCCCTCATGCAAGGTAACAACCCGATCCATTTTGGTGGCTAGGCAATGATTATGAGTAACGATCAAAGCTGTCAAACCTTCACTACGTACAACCTGTAACAGCAAATTAAAAACATGCTCGGAATTCTTTTCATCTAAATTTCCCGTTGGTTCATCCGCCAATAGAATTTTTGGTGAATTTACCAAAGCCCGTGCAATTGCAACTCGCTGTTTCTCTCCACCAGACAACTTTCCTGGGTAATGATCGACACGATGACCAAGACCAAATTTCTTTAACCAGTCCCTACCTATATTTACCGCTTTCGTTTTAGATCCCTTTGCTATCAATTGTGGTATCAAAACATTTTCCAAGGCAGTAAATTCAGCAAGCAAATGATGAAACTGATAAACAAATCCTATTGAATTTAATCTTAATTGCGTTCTTTCCCGATCATTCAATCTGGAAGATTTTCGACCTTGAATAATAATTTCGCCCTTTTGGGGTTTTTCAAGCAATCCAGCAATATGCAACAAGGTTGATTTACCCGTACCAGAAGGAGCAATCAGGGCAACAATTTCACCATGGTTGAGCGTAAAATCAGCATTGTGCAAAATTTGAAGGTTCTCATCACCATTTTTATAGGCATGTGAAATTTTATCTAACTGGAGGACAACTTGATTATTCATTTCTCAATGCCTCAACTGGATCCGTTTTTGCTGCTTTCCAAGATGGGTATAATGTCGCCAGTAAAGAAAGAAACAGAGCCATTGACACAACCTGTATCACATCTGACCAATCTAACTTAGCCGGCAAATGTTCAAGATAATAAACCTCAGGATTAAATAGATTTGTTCCCGTGATTTTTTGCAAACCCTGACGTATATGTTCTATATTTTTACAAAATAAAATTCCCAATACAGTTCCTATCAGTGTTCCTGTTACCCCAACAGATGCCCCGCACATCAGGAATATCCGCATTATCGCACCACGTGATGCCCCCATGGTTCTAAGTATGGCAATATCACGTGTTTTATCCTTAACCATCATAATCAAAGAGGATATGACATTAAAAGCAGCAACCAAGATAATTAACGCCAGAATAAGAAACATCACATTCTGTTCAACTTGCACTGCTCCAAAAAAAGCATTGTTGCTCTGAGTCCAATCGACAAATTTCAGATTATCATTTCTAAACGAATTCTCAAGTTGATGCGTAACAGCTTGAATATGGGTTGAATCATTCGAGAATATCTGGATCCCTGTTACCTCATCATCAAGCTGAAAATATTTCTGTGCTGCCCGCATCGGTAAAAAAACATAACTGGAATTATATTCATGCATACCAGAATCAAAAATACCAATAATTCTATAGGATTTGATTCTGGGAATATTACCCATTACTGTTGCGGACCCTTTAGGTGAAATTAAAGTTAACCTTGAACCAACTCCCAGATTTGCTTGCTCAGCAAGAGTTTCACCAATAATGATGACATCATCGCCTTGAAATTGTTTCAAAACTGTTGGATCGAGAGTTTTACTAATGACCTTGAGTTTTTCCAAACCAGAAGCTGTCATTCCCCTAACCATTCCACCAGAGTTGAAATTTCCAGCACTTATCAACACTTGTCCTTCAATAAAGGGAATGGCAGATGTAATATGAGGCATTTGTTCAATTCTGTTGGATAAATTATTATATCCCCTTAAAGAGGTTGGCCCATCATAAGATTGACTGTATACACTCAAATCTCCATTCAAGCCTAGTATACGTCCCAATAAATCAGCCTTGAAACCATTCATGACAGCCATGACGACTATTAATGTTCCAACACCCAAGGCTATTCCTATTAATGAAAAAATAGCTATTATTGAAACAAAACGCTCGCCTTTTCTAGCACGAAGATATCGTTTTGCAACCATTCTTTCAAAAGAGCCAAACATAAATACATTACCTTTGATAAGAGGAAATATAATTCATCACCTGTTCTATAGATACTTCCGTTCTTTCGCCGGTTTCACGACGTTTAATTTCGACAACATTATTACCTATCCCTCTTGGACCGATAATAATTTGCCAAGGGTGCCCCATCAAATCAGCATCTGCAAATTTCACTCCAGCCCGTTCATCACGATCATCATATAAAAACTGTTCTTGATCCATTTTATACAATGCTTCACAAGCATCCTTACAAGCTTGATTCTTCAATCCCAAATTAATAATCACGGCTTTGAAAGGAGCAATAGCATCTGGCCATATTATCCCCTGATCATCATGTGATGATTCAATTATTGCCCCGACAAGACGGGAAACCCCAATACCGTAAGAACCCATATGAGGATTTATTTTGTAACTATCAGGTCCTATCACAGAAACATTCATTGCTTCTGTATATTTTGTACCAAAATAGAAGATTTGACCTACCTCAATTCCACGCCCTTCACAGCGTCTGGATTCTGGAACTTTTTGCCATTCATTCTGATCATGTTTTTCATCAGTGGCGGCATAAAATCGTGTCATACGTTGGAAGAAAGCGGCCAAGGATTCCTTATCATTTATATCAACCGGCATTTCAAGCCAGTTCTGTTCCGTGAAATCAGAATCAAAATAGATCCCGCTTTCACCCGTAGGTGCCAGAATAATAAATTCATGGCTTAAGTCCCCGCCTATCGGACCTGTATCAGCCAACATTGGAATTGCTTTTACACCAATTCTTTGAAATGTTCTGAGATAAGAAAGCATCATTTTATGATAGGTTACAACAGCATCTTCATAATTAAGATCAAAACTGTATCCATCTTTCATATAGAATTCCCGCCCGCGCATCACGCCGAAACGTGGACGAATTTCATCCCTGAATTTCCACTGAATTTGGTATAAAAGCTGTGGAAGCTCTTTATATGACTTTATAAATTGTCCAAATATATCGGTTATCATTTCTTCATTCGTGGGACCATATAAAAGATCACGTTTGTGACGATCAACAATACGAAGCATTTCCGGTCCATAAGCATCATAACGCCCAGAACGTTTCCATAAATCCGCCGATTGCAAAGTTGGCATCAAAACTTCCTGTGCATTGATAGCATTTTGTTCTTCCCTCACAATTCTCGATATATTGTCAAGAACTCTCAAGCCCAAGGGCAGCCATGCATAAATGCCAGAAGACATTTGCCGAACCATCCCTGTTCTTAACATGAGACGATGAGAGATAATTTGAGCTTCAGCTGGATCTTCTTTTAAAGTTGGAAGAAAACTGGACGATAGACGCATATTTATCCTATTAAAACCATATTTTTATGAAACATTACAATCGATCAATATTACTCAATATCAATAGAATATCACAACCGTATGACGTGAACCTCGATAAGCGGTTTTTTACCAAGCTTACGCCCCAGAATACGTCTTAGTATTGTTTTCGATTTGTCAATTAATTCTTCGTCATTCAACCGAACTGTTCTTGGTAACTGTTCAATTTCATCGGCAAAATTATCAATAATCAGATCACAATCATCATACTGATCCAGTAAACCGGGCGCGCTTATATTTGGATCACTCAACAACATACCCTCATCATCCACTGCAAAACTTGCAACAATAACACCGTTATAAAGCATGCGTCGACGTGCCGCCAATACGTTCCCATCTATGGATAAAAGCCTGTTGCCATCAACCGTCAAGCGACCATAAGGTACACTATTTACAATTTTGGTTGGTCCTGGTGCCAATTGAATGATATCTCCATCCTCCAGCAGGATAGGTTCAGAGTTACAAGATTTTGCAATTTCCGCCTGTGCATTCAAATGAACCCACTCACCATGAACAGGAATGCCGTATTTTGGTTTTACCAGTTTATATAATTCTGTAACTTCATCATGACTGGCATGTCCTGAAACATGAACCAAATGATCTACGGATGTTATTACCCTGACCCCGCGGCGCACCAGATTATCCTGTACACGCATGATTGCCAATTCATTACCGGGAATTGTACGACTGCTGTAAATAACAGTATCTCCAACACCAAAAGATATATGTTGATGTGTATCATAGGAAATACGGGTTAAGGCTGATCTTTCCTCCCCTTGACTTCCCGTAATAATGAATACAACATTTTCCTGATCAATTTCATTCATATTATGTTCCGTATAAAACGGAGGAATATCCCGAAAATATCCATTTTCACGTGCTGCAATTTCAATATTCTGCAAAGAGCGGCCAATAATTACCACAGGGCGATTGGCCTGTTTTGCTGCATAAGCAATTGTCTCGATCCTTGAGACATTACTTGCGAAACAAGTTACTGCAACTCTTCCCCTGATATTGGCAATAAGATCAACCATGCTTTTTCTGACGGCACCCTCTGATTCAGGCGCACGTTTAACAATCGCATTCGTACTATCACAAATCATTGCCAAAACACCTTCATCACCTATCTCGGCAAATTTTGAAAGATTTGTTGGATGACCTATCACAGGATCAGGATCGAATTTCCAGTCACCTGTATGTAATACTGTTCCATAAGGAGTGCGAATTACAACACTTTGCGCTTCAGGTATAGAATGCGTTACAGGTATAAATTCCAGATCAAATTCCCCAATTCTGATACGGGCTCCAATATCAATCAGATGAATTGTGACATCATTCAGTAAGTTAGCCTCTCTCAATTTTCTTCTAATAATTGAAGCGGCAAACGACGTTGCATAGATTGGACACTCCAATGCTTCCCAAAGATATGTTATCGCACCGATATGATCTTCATGTGCGTGAGTGATAACCAATCCTAACAAACTATCTTTATATCGAATGATGAACTCAGGATCAGGCACCAAAATATCGGCTTCCGGCATGTCGTTACCACTAAAACCAATGCCACAATCAAATGCAAGCCATGACCCATTAAGACGATATAAATTAAAATTCATACCAATTTCACCTGTTCCTCCTAAGGGAAGAAAGGCAAAATCGTTTGCAGTTTCATTCATGTTTATCCTTTTTATTATTTTTACTATGATGTTTTATTACGATTTGCAAGCAATCTTAAACCTTCTAAAGTTAATTCCAGACTAATTTTTTCAAAAATATCGGTACCTTCTGCCAATAAGGATGCCAATCCGCCTGTTCCTATAACGCGATAGGAACAATTAGCTTCGGCTCCAATCCTTTTTATGATACCCTCAATAAGACCTATATATCCCCAATATATACCTGATCGCATTGCGTTAACTGTTTCTTTACCTATCACGGAAATAGGTTTCGTTATACCGATCTTTGGTAGTCGAGCTGCGGCTTTATGTAGAGATTCCAAAGATAAAGTAAGACCGGGAGAAATAATTCCTCCGCAATAATTTCCTTTTTCATCAATAACATCAAATGTTGTGGCTGTCCCTAGATCCACAACAATTAAAGGACCCCCAAATAGAGTATGAGCTGCTAGGCCATTTAGCAAACGATCAACACCCACTTCATGAGGGTTATCAATTAAAATTTTGAATCCCCAATCCAGATCAGATGAAGCGATAAGAGGTTCGACGCCAAACCATTGTCGACACAATAATCTCAATTGATATAAAATCGGGGGAACAACAGTACCAATGATAATGTTGTCAATCTGATCAGTTTTTATCCCACATGCTTGCAGTAAAATAAATAATGTCGCGGCGTATTCATCTGATGTATGGTTGGGAATTGTACTCATTCGCCATGAACCCACCCATTTTTCACCATTATGTATAGCAAATACAACATTAGTATTGCCCGCATCAATGACCATTAACACGCTTTAACAATCCTGAGAATTATCTAACCAAAAAACTTCACCCGTAGAGAAACTTCGCATTTCCTTTACAGTTTGTAATAATAGTAACCCATGTTCATCAATACCACAATAAATTCCTTCCCAACTATTTTGCTGTAAATTTACAGTTAATTTTGAATTTAAAGGTATTGATTTCTTTATCCATGCCTCACGTATAATTTTTTCTTGGTCATTTGTTAAAAAATTTATCCAGTAATCAAAATAATATATAATTTTCTTTGATAACTCTTTTGCTAAGGGTGGTTTAGTTACAAAATCTTTTAAACAACCCAATTTTCTATTCAAATCAGGATAACTATTGATATTGACACCAAAACCCATAACCAACCATTCTAATTGACTGGTCTTGGAAATATTGCTTTCAATTAGAATTCCACCAATTTTCCTGTTTTTATACAATAGATCATTAGGCCATTTAATAAATAATTCATGATCGACTTTGCTGTAAAATCTTACAGCATCATAAAGAGATAATGCTGCAACAAACGGAATCCAATTCAATTTTATATTTGATGATCTTGGCCAATATAATAAAGAAAAGGCTAAATTACCCTGATGTTCGATCCATTTGCGCCCACGGCTTCCCCGTGGTGATGACTGAGAGTCAGCCAAAACAGCCAGATTTGTTTTATGTCCTGATCTGGCCATCTCAATGCAGTGATCATTGGTAGACGATAACGTGGAATAATGTTCAAATTTCCAGAACCTTCTTTTTTCCACGTTTAGACACTTGAATGATTAATTAAACAAAGATTTAGCTGCAATGCGTCCAACATGCATCATTGGACCCATAAATATGATAAAAATTACCGTTAACGCGCTCATACCAAAGGACATAAAAGAAATTGATAATGAACGATGATCAAGTTGTCCATGAGATTTATCCATGAAGATGATCTTGACAATCCTAAGATAGAAAAAAGCGCTTAAAACGCTGGCAACAATTCCAACTATTGCAAGTACATATAAATGTACCTGAATAGCTGCCCAAAAAACCATAAATTTACCAAAGAATCCTGCAAGTGGCGGAACACCTGCCATACTAAACATGAAAATTGCCATAGCAACCGCTATGCCCGGATCACTTTTACCAAGTCCGGCCAAATCATTAATGTTTTCTACAACCTTACCTTTTCGCGTCATAGATGTAATCACGGCAAAAGTTCCGACATTCATGAAAAGATAAGTTGTCAAGTAAATGATAGTTCCCAAAACACCATTTGAATTTCCTGCGGCTAATCCAACCATTGCATATCCCATATGTGCAACTGAAGAATAAGCCATCATTCTTTTAATATTTAATTGAGATATAGCACCAATACTTCCAATAATTATGGATAACAATGATATAACTTCAATCAAAAACTGCCATTGATAGGATAGGGTTCCAAAAGGCCCCGACATCAACCGTAAAAATAATGCAAAAGCTGCAAATTTTGGCGACGTCGAAAGAAAGGTTGTAACAGGCGTTGGAGCACCTTGGTAAACATCCGGTGTCCACATATGAAAAGGCACTGCAGAAATTTTAAAGCATATTCCGATTAAAACAAAAACCAGTCCCACGACAAAACCCATATTATTATAATTTACCGCTGCGATGGCTTTATGAACATTGTTATATTCCATACTTCCAGCTGCGCCATAAAGCATTGAAATACCATAAAGTAAAATTGCAGACGCGACTGATCCCAAAATGAAATATTTTATCCCAGATTCAGCTGATAACGGATTGTTACGATCAATTGCACATAAAATATATAAAGATAACGAAGATAACTCCAGTCCAAGATACAAGCTCATAAGATTATTGGAGGAGACCATAACCATTGCACCGACCGTGGAAAAAATGATCAACGCTATAAATTCAAAATATGTTGTTTTATTTTTTTTATTAAAATCCAAGGACAAAATAATTGTTAATAAACCTGCAATAAGAACCAGCAATTTCATGTAACGGGAAAATTCATCATTTACAAATAACCCGTAATATGCCAACCCATTTGCATTGGTTAACGTTAAAAATCCCGCGGCAATAAATATTGCCGTGGAAAAAATGGCAGAGGGAAAAAAGGAATTTTCCTTTTTTTGCAGCGCCCCGAATAACAATATAATAAGACCACCAATTGTTAATACAATTTCTGGAATAGCAAGCGTCCAATTCATCGGATTTATCCTGACTTAACTTAATATCATTGATAGATCAGGAAAGTGGCGACGATAACCACCAACCCAATTGCCATGGTAAAAGCATATAAAGCAAAAGAACCATTTTGAATCCAGGATATCCCTTTGGCAGAACGATTTGTAAATTGCGCCAGTATGACAGGAAATTCCTGGATAATATCTTTTTCACCAATTTTCCATAATGCCTTAGACAAAGCTGCATAAGGACGGATAATTATTACATCGTAAAGTTTATCAAAATACCATGCATTTAATAGAAAACGGTAAAACCCCTTCATTGACTGAGCTAATGATATAGGGATATTCGGATTAACAATATAACATAAATAAGCGATTAAAATACCCAGTATACCAAGTATAAGTGGCATTGATGCAATAATTGCAGGTGTATGTTGTTCAATAATCATATGCAAATTATCTGAAACATTAACAATTGACCCATCCCAAAATATAACTTGTTGAGAACCTATATAATAAGGATATAGGATAATGCCTCCAATAATTGATGAAACACCAAGTATGATCATGGGTAAAGTCATAGAGAAAGGAGATTCTTTTGCATGATCATAATTTTCCTTATGTTTTGGTTTTCCATGGAACACAAGAAACAACATCCGCCAGCTATATAGGCTTGTAAGAAACGCAGTCAATAACAATACAACCCAAGCCGCATATCCCAAGGAAGATTGGGTTGCCCAAACAGCTTCCAGAATGGCATCTTTTGACCAGTAACCTGCAAATGGATATATTCCACCCAATGCTAGACAGCCTATCCACATCAATATGCAAGTTAAAGGTAATTTTTTATACAATCCACCCATCTTGAACATATCCTGTTCATCATGAAGCGCGATAATCACTGATCCCGCACCAAGAAACAACAATGCCTTGAAAAAAGCGTGTGTCGTTAAATGGAATACTGCAATTTGATAGGCTCCCACACCAACTGCGACAAACATATATCCAAGCTGAGAACAAGTTGAATAAGCAATGGATTTCTTAATATCTGATTGTACTAAAGCAACAGAACCGGCAAATAATGCTGTTAATGATCCTATAACAATAATGAATATCTTAACATGTGGAGCCAATTCAACCAGGGGTGACATTCTTGCCATCAAGAATACACCTGCTGTCACCATAGTTGCGGCATGAATAAGTGCGGAAACTGGCGTTGGTCCTTCCATTGCATCCGGTAACCATACATGAAAAAACAATTGGGCAGACTTTCCCATGGCCCCGACAAATAGCAGGAATGCAATAAATTCATATATCTGGAAATCAAAACCCAATAAATGATAATGCAGTTGAACTAAATCAGGTAATTTTTGAAATATTTCATTATAAAAAACCGAACCGGTCGTGATAAAAAGCAAACTAATGCCTACGAGAAAAAATAGATCCGCAACACGATTTACAACAAAAGCCTTGATTGCGGCTGATATAGCTGCTGGACGCATATACCAGTATCCAATAAGTAAATAGCTGCATAAACCTACCCCTTCCCAGCCAAAAAACAATTGAACCAGATTGTTAGAGGTAATCAAGGCAATCATACTGAATGTAAATAAAGATAAATATGCAAAAAAACGATAAGTTGGCATCGTGTCATGCGACATATATCCCATACTATAGATATGGATTAACAAGGATATGCTTGATACCATCGTCAACATGGCAACAGACAAACTGTCCAGTTTCAAATACCAGTTAATATGAAAATTACCGGCATTGATCCACTCCATAAAATGAACAACTTGACTATCCATATGATTGGCAAAAAATTGCCAAGTTACAAGCCATGCACATGTAACCGATATGGACATTCCAAGAATAGAAATAAACTTCGCAAATGAATCACCGATTATCCGCCCCATTAACCCTGCGCATAAAAAACCAGCCAAGGGTGAGATAACAGCTGTAATAAATAATGATGATGTCATTTCTTTACCCCTTCATCATCATCGTATCTTGCACTTCCACCGACCGACGATTACGATAAAATACCATAATAATGGCAAGTCCGATGGCAGATTCTGCAGCGGCGACTGTAAGGCTAAACATAACCATAATCTGCCCTGTTAAATTGCTATATAAAGAAGAGAATGCAATTAAATTAAGATTTGCAGATAAAAGCATCAATTCAATAGACATCAATATAACAATTAAATTCTTCCGATTAGCAAAAATACCAAACAGACCAATTGAAAATAAAATACCACTGACAATCATATAGGGAGCAAGCCCCACAGAATTTAAAATATTCATTTCATTTGCTCCCTTTGTTGTCTTTTTTCAGTAATATCGGTTTTATCACCAGGTTTTGGACCGAAGGAATCCTCTTGTGCAACACCATAATAAGTCTCTTTGGGACGAAGGAAACCGCCAATATCCTGAATGCTTTTATTCAAGGGCACATCACGAATTTCCAGAGTTTGGCTTGGTTCGCGCATATGTTGGCGCATAATGTTCTGTCTACGGTTTTTAAGATTTTTATGCAGGGTCAAGACAATTGCACCGATCATTGCAACAAGCAGGATTAATCCACAAATCTGGAATAACAAAACATAATGCGTATATAAAATATCCCCCAATGCTTTGGTATTCGAAATATCATGCAACGCAGAATTTTGACCCCTGCTTATCAATTCAGGATCAACATGCCAATGGATGGCAATCATAATAAATTCAACGACAAGAATAAAAACAATGATACAACCCACAGGCATGTAACGTTGCATTCCTTCCTTTAACTGGACCAGCTCTATTTGCATTGTCATTACAATAAACATAAACAGAACCATGACTGCACCAGCATATATGGCTATCAAAAGTATAGCCAAAAATTCGGCACCGGCCAGCATAAACAATCCAGCGGCATTACAGAATGCAAGAATTAGAAATAGGGCTGCATGAACTGAATTTCGAACAAAAACAACCATCGATGCTGATAGTAGCAAAATTATTGCGAAAATATAGAAAAGAATAATCGGTGTCATTATCCTAATTCCTGATCAAAGATCTTTATAAGACCCGATATATAAATTAATTTATTCATTTTAAATGTTTCCTGCCTCACCGATATGGAGCATCCTGCTCCAGTCTTAATGCCAAGGCACTTTCCCATTGATCCCCATTAGACAATAATTTGCTTTTGTCGTACATCAACTCTTCCCGAGTTTCAGTGGCGAATTCGTAATTGGGTCCCTGAACAATCGCGTCAACAGGACATGCTTCCTGACATAACCCGCAATAGATGCATTTTGTCATATCTATATCATACCGGGTAGTTCTTCTCGAACCATCATTCCGCTCTTCAGCCTCAATGGTAATTGCTTCAGCCGGACACGTTGCCTCACACAATTTGCACGCAATGCAACGCTCTTCTCCATTGGCATAACGACGCAAGGCATGCTCCCCTCTAAACCGTGGTGAGAGAGGACTTTTTTCATAAGGATAATTGATTGTTGCCTTCGGTTTGAAGAAATAACGTAGTGTTATTCCCAGTCCAGTCAACAATTCTGATAATAAAAAAGACCGTGCGGTTCTATCAATAAAACCCATTAACCAGCTCCTCCATATATCCCTACGCCGGTTACCATTACAAACGCAGCGGTAAGCACAACCCATATTAATGAAAAGGGTAAGAATATTTTCCAGCCTAATCGCATTAACTGATCATAACGGTATCTTGGAAACGCGCTTCTTACCCATATAAAACAGAATAGACAAAATAAAACTTTAATTATCATCCAGAAAGGTGCAGGTATCCAGGTAAACGGCACACAATCAAAGGGTGGCAACCATCCACCTAAAAATATGATGCTGGTAATTGCAGACATCAAAATCATATTACCATATTCAGCCAGAAAAAATAATCCGAAGGCCATTGAGGAATATTCCACAAAAAAACCTGCCACCAGTTCACTTTCACCAACTGAAAAATCAAAAGGTGGACGATTGGTTTCAGCTAAACATGAAATAAAGAAAATAATGAACATGGGAAACATTGGCAGGAAAAACCAGACATGTTTTTGTGCCAGGACAATATCGTTCATATTTGCACTACCAACAAGCAACAGTACGGAAACGATAACAAGTCCAATTGAGACTTCATATGATATCATCTGTGCCGTGGCACGCATGGCCCCCAATAAAGAGTATTTCGAATTCGAAGCCCAGCCGGCCAACAAAGTTCCGTAAACACCCAAGGAGGAAATCGCCAATAGGTAAAGGATACCAATATTAAGATTTGCAACAGCCCAACCATCATTCACGGGAATTACCGCCCATGCGAATAGGGACAATGTAAAGACTAGAATTGGCGCGACAAAAAACAAGACCCTATTTGCCTTGGCAGGAATGATCGTTTCCTTAAAAATCATTTTAACCGCATCGGCAAAGGGTTGCAGCAAACCGAAAGGACCAACAACATTCGGACCTTTACGAAGCATAATTGCAGCCAAAACTTTACGTTCCAACCAAGTCAGATAAGCGACACCGACAAGCATTGGAACCAATAGTGCCAGTGTTTTTAATATAATCAGGATAACTGATCCGAGTAATGTATGAATAAAGAAATGTTCCATGACATCACTCCGCAGCTTTTGCCGATGAATTGGCACCACGTGTTTTTGAACATTCATGCATTGTGAGGCTGGCTCTACTGATTGAATTCGTTAAGAAATAATCTGAAATAATCGCCCTAAAAGATTGTTTTTCAATGTTTTTTTCTGAAATATTTATGGAAGAACACATCTGGTTTCTAACTACTCCCTTTTCCTTAAATACAGGATAGGACTGTGCCAGGCAAGTTCTTAACTCATATAAATTGGAATAAGGAAGATCAATATTCATTGATTGGGCAATTTCTGAAATAATTTTCCAATCTTCCTTGGCATTTCCAGGAGGTAAAATCGCCCTGTTACCCTGCTGAATTCTGCCTTCCGTATTAACATAAGTACCTGATTTTTCTGTATAAGCGGCTCCAGGTAAAATAATATCAGCACGTTTGGCAGACTGATCTCCATGATGTCCCTGATAAATCACAAAGCAATCGGCAGCCAATTTTGAAAGATCAATTTCATCTGCATCAAGCAACCACAAAAGATCTGTGCCACCCGTAACCATCGAGCGTGCATCTTGTGAATCCGATTTAGGATAAAATTCCATATCCAGACCCGCAACACGAGCGGCTGCATGATGAAGGACATTGAATCCATTCCAATTTTCTGTTACCACACCAATTTTATGAGCCAAAGCCAAGGTTTTTTCAAATATTAATTTTGCATCTTCACGAACCAATGCCCCATGTCCAATAATAATCATTGGGCGTTTCGCATTATTCAGAGTTTTGTTAAAGGCAAGCTCATTTCGTAACAATGAATCAATTAAAGTTGGATCCTCTCCTAAATTCTCAATTTTATACGTAGGATCATCAATAAGTTCACCTATAAATGCAATTGGGAATTGTTCGGTAAGAGACAACCATCTTTTACGAATACGGGCATTCAACACAGGTGCCTCTTGACGTGGAAAAGCACCTATCATCAATAAAGCATCAGCCTGCTCAATTCCTGCAATCGTACTATTGAAAACATAATGCCCACGATAAGAGGTATCGTAATATGCCCCATCTTGACGACAATCTAAATTGCTGACTCCAAGATCGTTCATCAAATTTTTTAATGCGAACATGCTTTCTGCATCACATAAATCCCCTGCAATGACGCCTATACGCTCTTTTTTCGTAGATTTTAATTTTTGGGAAACAACCTGGACTACCTCATTCCATGAAGTTTCGACAAGTTTGCCTTCTTTCCTTATCCATGGTCGATCCAGACGCCGCCGTTTCAAACCATCCAGAGAGAAACGACCCTTATCAGCAAGCCAACTTTCATTAACATCATCATTTTGACGGGGGAGAATTCTCAAAACCTCACTTCCTCGCACTTGTAAAGTTATATTCGTTCCCACAGAATCCATCACATCTATTGAATCAGTATTTTTCAGTTCCCACGAACGGTAACGGAACGCGGTTGGTTTGGCCGTTAAAGCCCCAACAGGGCAAACATCAATAAGATTTCCGGAAAGTTCTGTATTGATACCCTCTTCAAGAAAGGGGGTGATTTCTAGATTGGTACCCCGGTTGATTCCGCCAAGTTCTGCCGTACCAGCGATTTCATTCATAAAACGAATACAACGTGTACATTGAATGCAACGTGTCATGACAGTGCGAACCAACGGTCCGAGATACTTATCAGTAACTGCCCTTTTTTCATCCCTGAATCGCGAACATTCACGTCCATAACCCACTGCCTGGTCCTGTAAATCACATTCACCACCTTGGTCGCAAATAGGACAATCCAAGGGATGATTGATTAATAACAGTTCCATCGTACTGCGACGCGCTGCCCTGACCATTTCTGTGTCAGTCAAAACCTGCATTCCATTCATTACTGGCTGTGAGCATGATGAAACCAGAGGTTTACGAGAACCGGTTATCTCAACCATACACATTCTGCAGTTTCCAGCCACAGAAAGTTTTTCATGATAACAAAAACGAGGGATTTCCTTTCCTGCTGCCTCACAGGCCTGTAATACTGAAGAACCATTGGGAACATCCACAGGAATACCATCAACGATAACTTTTACCATAATTCCTTCCTATCCCAATACCGGCGTTCCAACAGGCACCTGGACCTGAACAGCACCACCATGGGTTTTCTTATAATCCATAATTCTTTGTTCCATCATTGGACGGAAATTACGAATTAATGCTTGCACAGGCCAGGCAACAGACATACCCATTGCACAGATTGTTGTGTTTTCAATCTGTTTCGTTACATCCATCAACATATCAATTTCTTCTATTTCTGCACGTCCCTCTGTCATTCTCTTCATGACCTTCAGCACCCAATTGGATCCTTCCCGACATGGAGTGCACTGACCACAGCTTTCATGTTTATAGAACTGAGAAATACGTGTAATCGCCCTAATAAGATCCGTTGATTTATCCATCACAACTATGCCAGCCGTTCCCAACCCGGATCCAACTTCACGCATACCGTCAAAATCCATTATAACGGTATCACACACTTCCTTGTTCAGCATGGGCATTGACGTACCACCCGGAATAACAGCTAAAAGGTTATCCCATCCACCACGTACACCCCCGCCATGACGTTCAATAATTTCCTTCAAGGGCAATCCCAATGCCTCTTCAAATACACAGGGGGTTTGAATATGACCCGAAATCGCCATTAGTTTTGGACCAGTATTGTTTTTACGCCCTATACTTGAAAACCAAGCGGCTCCTCTACGCATTATTGTAGGGGTTACCGAAATGCTTTCAACATTATTGATCGTGGTCGGACAACCATATAATCCCTTACCCGCTGGGAAAGGTGGCTTCAGACGCGGCTGCCCCTTTTTGCCTTCAAGACTTTCAAGCTGGGCTGTTTCCTCACCACAAATATATGCGCCTGCACCGCGATGAATATAAAAATCAAAATCCCAACCACTACCACAGGCATTTTTACCGATCAATCCCGCTTCATATGCCTCGTCAATGGCAACTTGCAGTCTGTTGGCTTCATTGTAATATTCACCACGAATATATATGTAGGCAACATGCGCGCCTATCGCAAAAGAGGCAAGCAATGCACCTTCAACAATTTTATGAGGCTCATGACGTAAAACTTCCCTGTCCTTGCAAGTGCCAGGCTCTGATTCATCCCCATTAATTACCAGATAATGAGGTAAGGGACCATCCCCTTTGGGCATAAACGACCATTTTAGACCTGTAGAGAAACCTGCGCCACCACGTCCCCTTAACCCTGAATCAATTACCTCTTTGACGATTTTTTCACGTCCCAAAGATAAAATAGCCTTTGTATTATCCCAATCTCCCCGTTTACGAGCACCTGCCAATTTCCAGTCATCCTGACCATGCAAATTGACATAAATACGGTCTTTAGATTCTAGCATCGTTTTTTGGCCTTTGAATTATCTGATAAGGAATGATCTTGACGCAAAGGAGCCGAATTCAAACGATTTAATGCAGATCCTGGAGGCGGTTTTTCCCCTCTTCTCAATGCATTAATTAACTCAATGGTTTTTGGACCATTCATGTCTTCGTAATAATCATGATCAACCTGTAGAATAGGCGCATTTGCACAGGCACCCAAACATTCAACCTCGGAAAGCGTGAACAATCCATCTTCACTGGTTTGACCAAATTCCCTGATGCCTGTCGCTTTTTTACAGGCTTCAACCACTTCATCCGATCCCCTCAACCAGCATGGTGTTGTTCCACAAACTTGCAAATGATATTGCCCTATGGGTTCGAGGTTAAACATTGTATAAAATGTGGCAATTTCAAATACCCTCACAGGAGAAATTTCCAGACGTTTTGCAACAGCAGCCATGGCCGCCTTTGGCACCCAAGCACTTTTGGTCAAACGTTTCATCTGATCTTGAACGATATATAATAAAGGTATAACAGCACTTGCTTTTCTCCCTGTCGGATATTTTGCAAGCACCTTCTCTATCTGCATTTCACTTTCTTTATCAAAAGTGAAGTCAGATGGCTCAATATTCATTTTACTTTCTGACATTACACCCTATCTATCCACTTCACCAAAAACCAAATCCAACGAACCAATAATTGCAACCATGTCAGCCAACATATATCGATGGGATAATTCATCTAATGCTTGAAGATGCGAAAAACCTGTCGGACGTATTTTACAACGATAAGGTTTGCTTCCGCCATCCGCCACAAGATATACCCCAAATTCACCTTTTGGACTTTCAACAGCAGTATAGGTTGTGCCTGCAGGAACATGAAATCCTTCACTATAAAGTTTGAAATGATGAATCAATGCCTCCATTGAATGTTTCATATCTTTGCGTTTTGGAGGTGAGATTTTATTATCTTCAGTCTTAATTGGACCAGGTTTTATCTTGCTTAGGCATTGCTCAATTATTTTGGCGCTCTCGCGCATTTCAGCAACACGAATCAAATACCGATCATAACAATCCCCTTGCCGAGCAACAGGAATTTTAAAATCAACTTTATCATAATTATCATAGGGTTGGGATCGCCGCAAATCCCATGCAACTCCCGATGCTCGCAAACATGGACCAGAAAATCCCCATGACAATGCATCTTCAGTTGTACAGATTCCAATTCCAACAGTTCGCTGTTTCCAGATACGGTTTTCTGTTAACAATCCTTCAATATCATCAATTAATTTTGGAAAATCTCTAACCCATTTTCCAATTTTCTCTTCCATACCTGCGGGCATATCCTTAGCCACACCCCCATGCCTAAAATAATTCGCATGAAAGCGGGCGCCAGATACACCTTCATAAAATTCCATTAATTTTTCGCGCTCTTCATAAGCCCACAATGCAGGTGTCATCGCCCCACAATCGAGACCCATGGCAGTCACGTTCAGTAAATGATTTAATATACGGGTTATTTCGGCAAACAGAACTCTTATCC
Source organism: Commensalibacter sp. M0133 (assembly GCF_016101485.1). NCBI lineage: Bacteria > Pseudomonadati > Pseudomonadota > Alphaproteobacteria > Acetobacterales > Acetobacteraceae > Commensalibacter > Commensalibacter sp. M0133. Next base: position 240,583 of record NZ_JACFQI010000001.1, on the reverse strand, counting down.
ATTTTGCACGATCGGGAACATCAATCCCCAGCAATTTTTCTGTAGCAAGAACATAGGCATGTTCTTCGCTCATTGGAGAGGCATAATCCAAACGGTCAAAATAAGGCAGTCCCTTATGATAAGCCTTGTGCTCCAGTAATTTTTCTGTTCCACGATGTAATAAACCAATATGCGGAGTTGCCCTTTTAACAACTTCACCCTCTAACTCCATTACAACACGCAACACACCATGAGCAGAAGGATGTTGTGGTCCAAAATTAATCGTGTGCGTATCACCTGATAAAACATGAGATATATTCTGAGAAATTTCAGATTTCACCTGTGATGTTTTATCGGTTACCCCTTCTTGTATAATTTCACTCATCAAATATCCTTTTACCGTTTAATCCTATATAGAATACGGTTTAATATTTTGACGCTTCTCATGAATCTTTTCGTCACCAGGAAGTGTTACAATACCTTCCCAGGGTGAGTCAAAATCAAAGTCCCGCATCTCCTGTGTCAAATGGACCGGTTCATAAATTACTTTATTTTGATCAGCATCATATCTAACTTCTACATATCCTGTAACAGGGAAATCCTTTCGCAAAGGATGTCCATCAAATCCGTAATCCGTCAAAATGCGCCTCAAATCAGGCTGTCCGGAAAATAATACACCGAACATGTCATAACATTCACGTTCCCACCACGTTGCATTTTTCCATAAATGATGAACGGAGGGAACCGGTTCTTTTTCATCTGTATGAACAATGATACGAATACGCTGATTCAATGTTACAGATAAAAGATTATAGACAACATCAAATCTTTTTTGACGGTAGGGATAATCAACACCGCACAAATCCATCAATTGTTCGAATTTGCAAATGGTATGATTTTTAAGCAGAATTAACACATCAAGCAAACAGTTGAGTTTAACCAATATGATTAGTTCATCGTGATCAAACTCAGCCTTGGCAACGCCATTTGACGAAGACATGAGCATCATGCCAATCGCCTGCAAATTTGCTTTTTGACTTAAAGTTCTTTTTTTTGAATTTTCTGTAAAATTAACCACGAAGAATTGTCCCTGTACGCTTGATTTTCTTTTTCAACAACATAATACCATAAATCAATGCCTCAGCGGTTGGCGGACACCCGGGTACATAAACATCTACAGGGACAATACGATCACATCCCCTTACGACTGAATAGGAATAATGATAATATCCCCCACCATTTGCGCAGGATCCCATTGAAAGAACCCATCTTGGTTCTGACATCTGGTCATATAATCGACGTAAAGCAGGTGCCATTTTATTCGTTACCGTACCAGCCACAAGCATGACATCTGCCTGTCTGGGCGATCCCATTGGTACAACCCCCATACGATCCAAGTCATAACGTGGCATATAGGCATGAATCATTTCAACAGCACAACAAGCCAATCCAAAAGTCATTGGCCAAAGACTGCCAGTTCTTCCCCAATTGATTAATTGGTCAAGCTTGGCAACAACAAAACCTTTATTTGAAATTGCCCCCGTTATTCCTTTAATAACTGCATCCTGTTCAGATCCAGGAGGTAACGTTTCTTGATTCCAGTAAATCTGATCAGGATCAGATTTATTTGTTATTTTTATATTCATTATCTACTCGTTTTAACCGACAATGGACTTATTTTTACTTAATCCCATTCCAGTGCACCTTTGCACCATTCATACGCGAAACCTATGGTCAGGACTAAAAGAAATACAACCATAGAGAAAAAACCGAACATGCCAGTTTTAGACAGGGTCAAAGCCCATGGAAACAGAAACACCATTTCCAGATCAAATATCGTGAATAATATTCCCACCAAATAATAGCGCACGTCAAACATATGACGTGCATTTTCAAATGCCGGAAATCCGCACTCATAAGGCGTTATCTTTTCAGCATATGGTTTTTGTTTTGCACAAAATAATGCCGCACCCAACATTGCAACCGCAATTATTAAAGAAATAATCCCAAATATTAACACGGGTAAATAACTGTTTAAAATTGCCTGCATGGCTAATACTCTTTAATTTTTTATAGAAAATTAAATCATTTATCAAAAATGAACTCAATTCTTTATATCAAAGAAAAAAAAGAATTACACTGTTAATATTAAATATATTGATTTTTATTGATTATTTTAATAAATTTGATGGAACAAATTATTTTGATGAAAATTTTAGTGATTTTCTATTATTGTGCCATTATACTATAAATTAAATGGCGCGAGTGACGGGGCTCGAACCCGCGACCTCCGGCGTGACAGGCCGGCGCTCTAACCAAACTGAGCTACACCCGCGCATTATATGAAGCTTTTCTAAAAGCTCTTTAATATTTTGTCAATATTAATATTTAATAAAACATTAATTTATGGTGGGCGATGACAGGCTCGAACTGCCGACCCTCTCGGTGTAAACGAGATGCTCTACCAACTGAGCTAATCGCCCGCTCCGTTTACCGGAACAACGACTTCTTAACACTGAAGCCGTTGTGTTGTCCAGTCATTTTTTCAAAAAAAATGAACTTTTTTTTAAAATTATTTACTAACAGCTTCTTTTAACAATTTACCAGGTTTAAAACGTACTGAAGTAGATGCTGGAATCTTGATTTCTTCACCTGTACGTGGGTTACGCCCTTTGGCTGCTTTACGATGAGCAGTGACGAAACTGCCAAAACCTACAAGGCGAACCTCTTGTTTTTTTGCAAGTGTTTCTTCAATAGTACTCAATACTGCATCGATAACCTCACCTGATTTGGCTTTTGACAATTCTGTTTTTTCAGCAACAGCGGCAACAAGTTCTTGTTTATTTAGAGGTTTTTCCATTCTTTTTTCTTTCTATAATAATCACAGACTAAATTTAACTGCTAATGGATATTACATCCATATCTTAAACTATTGAAGCACTTTTCAAGAACGTCAACCGTTCAAGGACTTCAATAGTTATTTTAATACATTTATTCTATTTTTGGTTGCAATATCACCACATTATTTAATGTGCCAGCTGTTTTTTTGATGAAACATTACTTTTTTTCGCAATTACTGGTGTAGAGGTTTCCTCTAACTCAATAGATTCGTAGGGTTTAATCAATGCTTGATGAATAACATCATCTACCATTTTAACCGGAACAATTGTCAGATTTGATTTGACATTATCGGGTATTTCCACCAAATCCCTTTCATTTTCTTGAGGAATGAAAACTTTCTTAACTCCTGCACGCAATGCAGCAAGTAATTTTTCCTTAAGACCGCCTATAGGTAAAACCCTGCCCCGCAAAGTGATTTCCCCTGTCATGGCTATATCCTTACGAACAGGAATACCTGTCATAATGCTGACAATACTGGTTGCCATCGCAACACCAGCAGATGGTCCATCCTTTGGGGTTGCACCCTCAGGAACATGAACATGTATATCATGCTTTTCAAACAAGTCAGGATGTATTCCAAATTGTAAAGCTCGACTTTTTACATAAGATAAGGCTGCAGATACGCTTTCCTGCATTACCTCGCCAAGCTTCCCGGTTATCTTTATATGCCCCTTGCCTGGAACCATGACACTTTCTATATGAAGAATGTCACCACCTACTTCTGTCCACGCAAGTCCAGTTACGACACCTATAATATCACGTTCTTCACTTTCACCATAAAAATACCGTTTAACCCCGACATAATCCTCCAGATTATCCAACGTGATCTTTACATGGTCACATTCTCCAGAAACGATCTTCTTGACAATTTTACGAGCAATTTTCGCTATCTCTCGTTCAAGATTACGTACACCTGCCTCACGGGTATATGTGCGGACAAGTTCACGCAATACCTCATCATCAATCGACCATTCTGTTGGTTTAAGACTGTGAGATTCCCCCTCTTTCTTGATCAAATGCTGACGGGCGATCTGAACCTTCTCATCTTCTGTGTAACCGGCAATACGGATAATTTCCATACGATCCAATAAAGGTTGTGGCATATTGAAACTATTTGCCGTTGTAATGAACATTACATCAGAAAGATCATAATCGACTTCTAGATAATGATCTACAAACGTGGAATTCTGTTCAGGATCAAGAACTTCCAAAAGAGCGGAAGCTGGATCTCCGCGCCAGTCTGCTCCAAGTTTATCAATTTCATCCAGTAAAAATAAAGGATTAGAAGTCCCAGCCTTTTTCATTCCCTGAATAATTTTACCGGGCATTGCACCAATATATGTTCGACGATGCCCACGAATCTCGGCTTCATCACGTACACCCCCCAAGGACATGCGAACATATTCACGTCCCGTTGCCTTGGCTATAGAACGGGCAAGGGATGTTTTACCAACACCTGGCGGTCCAACAAGGCATAAAATTGGACCTTTAAGTTTGGAAGAGCGGATTTGAACAGCAAGATATTCAAGAATTCTTTCCTTTACCTTTTCCAGTCCATAATGATCGTGGTTTAAAATTTCCTCCGCTTTTTTTAGATTCTTGGAAATTTTGGAACGTTTTTTCCAAGGCAGACCTACAATCCAGTCTAAATAATTACGCACAACGGTTGCCTCTGCAGACATCGGACTCATCCCGCGTAATTTTTTAAGATCAGATAATGCCTTGTCACGAGCTTCCTTGGTTAAGCGAAGTTTTTTTATCTTGTCTTCTAGTTCTGTCAACTCATCTTTACCGTCTTCACCCTCGCCCAATTCTTTTTGAATAGCCTTTAACTGCTCATTCAAATAATATTCGCGCTGTGTCTTCTCCATCTGTTTTTTAACACGGTTTCGTATACGCTTTTCAACTTGCAATACTCCAACTTCTGTTTCCAAATGTTCAAGAAGTTTTTCCAAGCGTTTTTTCAAATTAACCGTTTCAAGTATTTCCTGTTTTTCAGAAACTTTAAGATTGAGATGGCTTGTAATTGTATCTATAGCCTTGGAAGAATTTTCAATTTGATTGACAGCTACCAGAACTTCAGGCGCGATTGACTTGTTCAGTTTAACATATTGCTCAAATTGATTAGTCATTGTTCTTTTTAAGACATTAATCTCCTTGTCATCATTCTCCGTTTCTTCAATAAGCTCAACCTCTGCCTCAAAAAAAGCTTCATGATCAATAAATTTCTTGACCTTGGCACGTTGAATACCCTCTACCAATACCTTGACTGTTCCATCAGGTAATTTTAACAACTGTAAAATAGTTGCAATTGTTCCAAATGAATAAACATCCTTTTCCGTAGGATCTTCAACTGAAGCATCTTTTTGGGAAACAAGCAATATTTTTGAATGATTTTTCGTAACTTCCTCTAAAGCGCAGACCGATTTTTCTCGCCCTACAAATAAAGGTACAATCATATATGGAAATACAACAATATCCCTTAACGGTAGAACAGCCATAATATTGGGCTGTCTTATTTCTTGGTCTTTATTGGCATCCTTCTCTTTTTCTTCAGAGATTTCGGATTCAATTTTCTTTTCTGTCATAAATTTATGACCTCCTTATATGGACGATCCTGTAAGAATGCCCAGGATGGCACATTCTATAAGATTACAATCTTAATATTATATATGCAGTGTATTAATTTTTTTTAAAGTAATAAACAGAATTAATTATCCTGAACCTTTATGAGTAAAAAATAATCCTAAATATCAAGATTTATTACAGATAATAAATTAATATAAAAAAAAATTACATCAAAAATAAGGTATTTCTCAACCTTTTTTGATAATAATAAAAAAGACCCTTTTAAAAGAGTCTTTTCCATAAAACAATAAGTGTTTATGCTGTTTGTTCTTTATGAGGAGATATCTCCTCATAAACGTAAACCGGTTCCTCTTTATGGTTAATCACCTCTTTATTAATGACAACTTTGCTTACCCCTTTAAGATCTGGCAATTCATACATTGTTGATAAAAGAATATCTTCCAGAATTGAACGCAACCCACGCGCACCTGTCTGTCGTTCAATGGCCTTATTAGCAATTTCCTGAATAGCTTCTTCTGTAAATTGCAATTGCACGTTCTCCATTTCAAACAGTTTTTGATATTGTTTTACTAGAGCATTTTTTGGCTCAGTCAGTATCTTCATCAAGGCTTTTTGATCAAGATCATCAAGTGTAGCGATTACGGGCAATCTTCCAATAAATTCAGGAATTAAACCGAATTTCATCAAATCTTCAGGTTCCATCTGTCGAAACAATTTCCCAACTTCTTTATGATCTTGGGAATTTACTTCTGCACCAAATCCAATCGTGTACCCTACACTCCTATCACTAATGATTTTATCCAAACCTGCAAATGCACCACCACAAATAAAGAGAATATTCGTAGTATCCACTTGCAGAAATTCCTGTTGCGGATGTTTCCGTCCTCCTTGAGGAGGAACAGATGCAACAGTACCTTCCATAATCTTAAGAAGAGCTTGCTGAACTCCTTCACCACTCACATCCCTTGTAATTGAAGGATTATCGGATTTACGTGAAATTTTATCAATTTCATCAATGTAAACGATACCCCGCTGCACCCGTTCCACGTTATAATCTGCAGCCTGTAACAATTTCAATAATATGTTTTCGACATCTTCACCAACATATCCTGCCTCGGTCAGGGTTGTTGCATCTGCCATTGTAAAAGGAACATCCAGAATTCTTGCAAGGGTTTGGGCCAACAAGGTTTTACCGGTTCCAGTTGGTCCAATAAGCAGGATATTGGATTTAGCTATCTCCACATCACCAGCTTTATCAATCTGGTTTAACCGTTTATAATGATTATGAACAGCAACGGACAAAACCTTTTTTGCGTCTGTCTGTCCTATAACATAATCATCCAAAATTTTACAAATTTCTTTAGGAGTGGGTAGATTGCCTTGTTTTTTTGCTATTTGCGTTTTATTCTCTTCACGCACAATATCCATACATAATTCGACACATTCATCGCAAATAAATACGGTTGGACCTGCGATTAATTTACGCACCTCATGCTGTGATTTCCCGCAAAAGGAGCAATATAATGCATTTTTTGAATCTTTTTTATTATCAGTCATTTTAACCTTCACCCCCAATTAAAGTCAGGGTCAGAAATACCAACCAGTAAATATCATTATATAAATTATTTAGTTAAATAAGATAATTTTTAAAGAAATCTTATAATAATATTATGACTATTTGTCACTTTCTTTTAACAAATCTGCATTACGATTTTGAACTACCTTATCAATTATACCAAAATCCCTAGCCTCTTCAGGTGACATATAACTGTCTCTTTCAAGACGTTGTTCAATTTCCTCTAGTGTTCTTCCGGTATGCAATTTATAAATCTCGTTAAGCTTTTTACGTATTTCCAATATTTCTTTGGCCTGAATTTCTATATCGCTTGCCTGACCTTGCGCACCACCAGAAGGCTGATGAACCATGATTCTCGCATTGGGCAAGGCAAATCGATTATTGGGTTCACCTCCACATAAAAGTAATGACCCCATTGAGGCTGCCTGACCAATGCAGACAGTACTCACAGGACAACGTATATATTGCATCGTATCATAAATTGCCAAACCAGCCGATACTACACCACCAGGACTGTTGATATAGAAAGAAATTTCTTTTTTTGGATTTACACTTTCTAAATATAATAACTGAGCAGAAATCAAAGATGCAACTTGATCATATACAGGACCCGTGAGAAAAATGATTCTTTCCTTAAGCAGACGAGAATAAATATCAAAAGCACGTTCCCCTCTGGACGTTTGTTCAACAACCATTGGAACAAGTGTATTATCATATATTTCCAGAGACTTGAAATCTCTCATTAATTTTCTTCCCAAATTTATGTTTGATTAAATAATAGTATATTTATTCAATTTAAGAAAATAAATACAACAAAAATAAGATAGAATTCAATTTTCCAAAAAAAGAATGTCTGGAAAAATTTCCAGACATTCCCAATACCAAAATCTATGAAATTCCTAAATTTTAACAGTGGGCATCTTAGAGAGCTCTTCCGGACTCACCTCTTTATCCTCTACCGTGGCAAGCTCTGTAATGTAATCAAGAACTTTATTCTCGTAAAGTGGACCGCGAATAGATTCGACAGCCTGCGGATTTTTCTGGAAAAATTCCATAACTTCTTTTTCTTGCCCCGGATAACGCATCGCCTCGGCCCGCATCGCCTGAACAAGTTCATCTTCATTAATTGTTATCGAATTGACTCTTCCAATTTCAACAACCAGCAATCCAAGGCGAACACGTCTTTCTGCAATTTTGCGATAATCTGCCTTTAAAGTTTCCTCGTCTTTGTTCTTGTCTTCTTCATCAAGAAGATCATTTTTACGGTCATTTTCAATACGCTGCCAAATTTGCTTAAATTCTGTATCAACCAGTCCTTCAGGCAATTCAAAATTAACTTTCTCAGCCAACACATCCAAAATATCACGTTTCAATCTCAAACGGGACATCTGATCATATTCAGCAACAATTTGCTTTTCAACAGCTTCTTTTAGTTTATCTAAATTTTCAAATCCGAGTTTGGTTGCAAATTCATCGTTCACTTCAGGAACAATAGCCTCTTTTAAGGTTTTTGCCTTGATATCGAATGTTGCCTCCTTGCCAGCCAAATTGGCAGCCTGATAGTTTTCAGGGAAAGTAACCGTTATTACTTTTTCCTCTCCTGGTGTCATTCCTTCAATCTGTTCTGCAAATCCCGGAATAAACCCCTTACCACCAATTTCAACATCAACATTCTCTGCGGTGCCACCCTCAAAAGCTACGCCTTCAACCTTACCCACAAAATCAACAGACAGAACATCACCGGATTTAGCAGGCCGCTTTTCATCAATAGCCTTAAATTCACGTTGCCGTTGGGCAATTGTGTCAAAAGCAGATTTAAGCGATTTTTCATCTGGCTTGGCTTTTAAGCGAGTTAAATGAATATCTTTAAGATCTGGAATTTCAAAGTCTGGAATCAATTCAACTTCAAAAGTGAATTCCAGATCATCCCCCTTTTTATAACCCTCTTTGAGATTGACCGATGGTTGACGGGCAGGTCGCAGACCTCTTTCACTCAATGTATCTCTGACTGCATTTAAAATCGCCTCATTGACAACCTCATTCTGAACAGATTCTCCATAACGTTGCTCAACAATCGTTAATGGCACTTTTCCCGGCCTGAAACCAGGGATATTCATCTCGTGTCCAAGTTTTGTTAATCGTTGATTTCTCGTTTCAGCGAGTTGTTTTTCTTCAATAATGATTTTGAAGCCGCGTTTTAAGCTTTCAGAAAGCGTTTCAGTAACCTGCATCAGCCAGGCCATCCTCTCGGTCTAAATTAAATTTTACCCTAATATTATAGAGCGTTTCAGAATTAACATTAATTTATATCACTTTAACAGCCAGATCACAAAAATCATATGGAATTAACATCATACGTTTTTGGTGCGGATGGAGGGACTTGAACCCCCACGACTTGCGCCACTAGATTCTAAGTCTAGCGTGTCTACCAATTTCACCACATCCGCACGTCTGTGCATTGAAGTTTTTCTATTTAACGCACTATCTATCGCAGGGCAACAATTTTTTTAACAAAACTCAATTTTTCTTATTTTCATTTTTCCACGTGATATCGACCATTATCTCTCGCCTTGCCAAGATTGTGAATTAAGTCCATTGCATTAGGCCAAGAATTGTTATGTAAAAAAGCTGCCTCTCCATGAATCCAGACCGCGGCACAAGACGCTTCCCATACCTCCATACCACATGCAAGCAAAGTCGCGATGACTCCCGTTAGTACATCCCCAGATCCTGCTGTCGCCAATCGTGCATTTGCATGACAATTGACCGCTACCCTGCCATCGGGAGAAGCTATTAATGTATCCGGACCTTTGAGAATGACCACTGTATTCAGAATACTAGCTGCCTTTTTAACCGCTTCAATCCGGCAATCTTTAAAATCTCCAAATATCCGTTTAAATTCACCTATGTGAGGCGTAATAACGGCACATTGTTTCAACAAATCAAAATTTTCTTTTGTCAAAGCGCTTGCATCGGCAACAATCGTTTTATTTGTCTTGATTAAATTTGTTAGGGATATTTTAACCTCATCTTCTGTCAGACCAGGCCCGCATACCCAGACTTTTCTTCGTTTATCCTGTAAGGTATCAGTGAAGTCACCCTCATCAACCATAAAACAGGGTGAAGTTAACAAATATAAATCACGGCTACCAAAGGCAAAGATATGCACCAATCCAGCCCCGCAGGAAGAAGCTGCTAATGCTGATAAACGAGCGGCTCCTGTTACCGTTTTCCCTCCCACAACATTTACAATGCCACGATGATATTTATAATCTTCAACGTCTGCAATTGGAAGTTCCCATAATCCCGGTTCGTTCAACCAGGTATTTATTGATAGCTCTGACAATATATTTTCTGGTATACCTATATTTGCAATAACAAGTTTACCTATATATTCTCGTCCAGGTAAAAGATAATGTCCCGCTTTGGCTCTACAAAACGTTACGGTCAATTCAGCGTGGGGAGCATAACCTCTGATTATGCCTGTCTTGCCATCAACACCAGAGGGCATGTCTATGGCAACAAGATGATCTGCAGTTTTTAACACCGAACTTATATGATCATCAATGTCACGAGATAATCCCGCACCAAAAACAGCATCCACAACTAAATCTGCATCCTTAACAGATTGAATATTAAAATCAGTTTTATCCCCACTCCATTGAACAAAAGCCTTGTAAGCATCAGTTCCCTTTTCTGGAGGTTTCAAAGAGGCAACCTTAACTGGCCATCCCTCATTGGCAAGTATGTGTGCCACGACATATCCATCACCTCCATTATTTCCAGGACCGCATAAAACAAGTATTTTACAAGGTTTATAAAATTGCATAATTGCCCGTGCAACGGCTAATCCAGCATTTTCCATCAAAGTTAAAACAGGCAAATATTGCGTTGCGATCTTGTCAACCTGATTCATTTCTTCTGGATTTATCAGAAGCAAATTAGTTTTTTCATTTTTTAATTGCATAATGATATATCTTTCAATGTGATGAATTAAGTATATCACTTATAATTATAACTACGAATGATTATAATATGACAAACTATAAAGAAAAATTGCTTTTTTTGCCTTTATTTGACATGAATGATTTTAACAATCATCACGCCAATGATAAGACGGATTTAATCTATCGAAACCACAATATCTAGGGAATTAGTATGGCTCATATGAATTTTTACTGGGGAATTATCACTTCAATTAACTCTATTGCTCTTTCCTTATGGATCGGAAGTCTGTTTTTTTATTGTCTGAGTGTTCGATCATCAGTTGGATTACTTGATAAAACACTCAAATCTTCCGTATTATTGCAAAACCTGAAAAGAATTTATCAACTTAATGGTTTTAACGCTTTTGCCATCCTGATTTGTCAATTGATTCTTTTTATTCACCACTATTTTGACAAAACTGTAAACTGGTCTGGTTATGCAGCCATAATTACCACTATTCTAATGATAATTTTCCATCTATACAGTTTTACGTCAGCCTATCAAAAAGCAAACCGATCTATACGACCAAAGACTGATCTTTATAATAAAATTTGTAATATTTTCAAATTAATTATATTTTTGGGAATAATAGACATTTTATTATTAAATTTTTAATGAAATTATTATTAGTTATTCTATTTCACAACAAAATAAGTATATTGATTAATTACAATATTCTTATTATATAAATGAATAAGCTATTTTTATTATTTTAAGTGTTAATGGTAAGTTTTATTTTGCCTTCTCATATACAAAAAAACAAATTAATTGACAACAATACATCTACAAATCTTGAGATTGAAAAAATTGAGACTTTTGAACAACTCAAATTGTCTCCCTCAATTTTGTTAGCCATTGATAAAATAGGATTTAACAAGCCTACGGAAATTCAGGCAGCTGTCATTCCCATGGCTTTGCAAAAAAAAGATATCGTTGGGATAGCCAGAACTGGTACCGGTAAAACCGTCTCTTTCACATTACCAATTCTCGAAATGCTTTCCCAGTCCAAGGGACGGGCAAGAATGCCACGCGCTTTAATTCTAGAACCCACTCGTGAATTGGCACTTCAGGTTGCAGATAATCTGAAACTATATAATAAATATGTAAAATTTTCCCATAGTTTACTCGTTGGTGGCGAAAGTCAGTCTGAACAGAAAGAAAATCTTCGACGTGGAACCGATATTATTATTGCAACACCGGGTCGATTGATTGATTTGTTTAGTCAGGGAGCAATTTTACTCAATCAGATTCAGATACTCGTCATTGATGAGGCAGATCGTATGCTCGATATGGGTTTCGTCCCAGACATTGAAAAAATTGTTTCCTATTTACCCCAACAAAAACAAACCCTGCTTTTATCAGCTACGATGCCCCCAGAAATCAAAAGATTGACAAATTCTTTCCTTGTAGATCCAATTGAAATATCTATTTCACCACCTTCATCAGTAGCCTCAACTATTGAATCGAAAGTTATCATCGTTCCTAATAACAAAAAAAGAAAAATTTTACGCACTCTTTTACAGCAGGAAAATGTAAAAAATGCGATAATATTCTGCAATAGAAAAAAAGATGTTGACATTTTAACTCGTTCCCTGAAGAAACATGATTTCAAAAGCGCCTCTCTTCATGGTGATATCGCACAACATCATCGTACCCAAACGATGGAAGATTTTAAAAATGGAAAAATTCGGTTCCTCGTTTGTTCTGATATTGCCGCACGAGGGATAGATGTTGAAAATCTAACGCACGTTTTCAACTTTGATATACCTCTTCAACCCGAAGATTACGTGCATCGCATTGGAAGAACAGGAAGAGCGGAAAAAACGGGTTATGCTTATAGCCTTGCAACACTTGAGGAAAAAGAGTTAATTGTAAATATCGAAAAACTTATAAATGAAACCATTCCCGTTCTTGATATTAACGATTTTATGAATACCTCTAAAGATACAGATAAAAAATTGGTTAAAAATAAAAATTCTCGTCAACAAAAAACCAAATCTAGAAAGGCGGATAATAAGAATTTGATTGAAGTTGCTCCACGTATTCCCCTAACACATGCATTAATTGATAACGATACACCTGTTATTGGATTTGGACAATTTGTACCTGCCTTTATGCTATCGCCGTTTCGTAAGCTTTAAAAAAAGAAACTGAAGATAAATAACATTATTATTTATCTTCAGTTAAAATTTAAACCGATATGAATTTCAGAACATATTCAGGGTTAGTCGAGCTTCATCGCTCATTCTTGAAGGATCCCAGGGAGGGTCCCAGACAATTTCCACCTTTACTTCGGTCACCCCTTTAACTTTTTCAATAGCTTGCTGAACCATGACGGGTAATTCTTGCGCACTTGGGCAATTAGGCGCTGTTAAAGTCATTTCAACTTGCACCTTTCCATCATCATGTAAATCGATAGCGTAAATTAATCCCAAGTCATATACATTAACTGGAATTTCTGGATCATAAATTGTTGAAACAGCATCAATAATTGCATTTTCATCAATTTCTTCCTTAGGATTGTTAATCTGTGGGTTTGAATTATCCTCAGGTTTCCAAGCCTCGATATTTTCTTGATTAACATCAGATTCAGATGTAGATACTGCTTTTCCAATATTATCTGACCTTTTTTGATCAACATTATCCATAAAAAACTCTGCCATTCATATAATTATGGGTAAAAAATCTTTATCAATGATTAGATCTTTGAAAAAAATCAATAATCATATTCAATCCATCCACAAATTTATCGATCTCATCAAAAGTTGTATAAACTGCAAAACTAGCCCGCGATACGCTTGTATAACCAAATTTTTTCACTAACGGTTCAGCACAATGCTGACCTGCACGAATGGCGATACCATTTTGATCCAACAGGGTTGCAATATCATAAGCATGAATATCCTTTATCGAAAAAGAGATTACTCCTCCCCTTACAGATGGTGATCCCAATATAGATAAACCAGGAATATTCCTCATTTTAATCAGCGCATATTCAACCAGATTTTTATCATGCTGCATTAAAATATCATATCCGATAGATAAAACATAATCTATTGCAGCCCCCAAACCGATCACCTCAAGTATGGGTTGTGTACCGGCTTCAAATTTAGTAGGAATTTTTGCCCAGGTTGACCGTTCAAAAGTCACATTCTCAATCATGTCCCCTCCTCCCATAAAGGGAGGCATTTGATCCAGACATTCTTTTTTTCCCCATAAAATGCCAATACCCGTAGGACCGTAAAGTTTGTGTCCTGTAAAAGTGTAAAAATCTATATCAAGATCCTGAACATTAACCGATTGATGAACAATTCCTTGACTGCCATCAACAAGAATTTTGGCACCATTCTTGTGTGCCATCTCAGCCAGCATTTTGATTGGATTAATCGTTCCCAACACATTGGACATATGGGTTACAGCAACCAATGCAATATCATTTTCAATTAAAATTTGTTCAAATGCCAATATATCGATATCACCATTTTCCAATATCGGTGCAATGTATAAATGGATCCCTAATCTATCACGCAACATTTGCCAGGGAACAAGATTGGCATGATGCTCCATTTCAGTTATTAAAACACCCTGCCCCTTTTTTATCAGACCTCCATAGGAAAAAGCTACAAGATTGATCGCTTCAGTACTATTTTTAGTAAAAATCACTTCATCGGACGTAAATGCATTTAAAAAACCGGCAATTTTTTTTCGGACTGATTCATATTGATCTGTAATAGCCTCACTCATGGCATAAATGCCTCGATGCACATTTGCATATTGCGTATATGCGGCGTTTTGCATCGCTTCAATAACCTGTATTGGTTTTTGGGCTGATGCGCCACTATCCAAAAATACAAAATCTTTACCGTGAATTTTTTGTTTTAAAATTGGAAAATCATTTCTAATTTGCTCAATATTAAAAGAATAGACAGGGTTAGACATCGCAATCACTTTTCAAGTTGAGGCGGTTACGTAATAATATAATAAATTCTGCAATAGGGTATCTTCGATCTTTTCAATAGACTCGTTAACAAATGCATTAATCAACATTTCTCTGGCCAATTCATAAGAAATTCCACGAGACATTAAAAAAAACAATTGTTCTTGGTCCAATGCCCCTATTGCTGCACCATGAGAACATTTAACATCATCTGCATAGATTTCAAGCTCAGGTTTAGTATCTATTTCCGCTTTATCTGACAATAATAGGGCCTGGTTTTGCTGCTGTGCATCCGTTTTCTGGGCTAAACGATTGACTAGCACCTTGCCCTGATAAACCCCATGACTATTATCAGACAGGATATTTTTAACATTCTGATTGGATTGACAATGTGGAACACTATGAACCACTTTTGATGCAATATCGGCATGCTGTTGACCTGACAAAATCTGGACAGCATCAAAATCTGCCTTACTCCATTCCCCGGCCAAATCAATATTCAGTTCATAACGTGAAAATCTGGAACCTTTATTCAACAAAAATTGCTGATAACATGCATGATCAGACAATTTAACATAATTACTAGAACAATCATAGCTTTCTGGTAATGTATGGTTGATAATGGTATAATTTAGTTTAGACTTTCTTCCCAGTTCTATTTCATGAACGGAATTTGCAAAATAAACACCTTTTCCATAATTTATTTCAATTACAGAACATTTATTTTCTTTCTCAATATAAAATGAATACTTTGGTGAAAAAAACAGTTTTTCAGTTGTTTCAGCTTTCCCTAGATTAATACATAAAATTGTCTGATCATTGAAATTTTTATTACAATTAAATTGTAAAACGGGATTTTCAACAACTTTGTTCAATGCCGTCAAAAAATCATCGTTCAGAATTGACCAACCACTTTTGAAATTCTTATTTAAAGAAAATTCGTTTGAATGAAGACTAATTGTTGAAAAAGTCTCTAGATATTGACCATTATAGGTGATTATTCTAGGTAAATTTAGCAAATCTACGGTTAATATTTCTTCTAAGGCCCTATGAACAAACGCTTCATCAATAACAAAATCACGCGAAAAATCTGTTTTTTGCAACCATTTCAAATCGCTGTATTTCCAAGCTTCAGTTTTACGTGTCGGGAATTGAAGAGTCAGCAATTTATCAACAATATTTCTCTTGTCTTGTAAATATTCAGATAAAGACAACCTATTTAATATTTCCAACCAATTTTCACGCTTGTTCATCGCGGTGACATTATTCATCAATTTCATCCAAAAACCGTCCGTAACCTTCTTTTTCAAGCTGAAGTGATAAATCAGCTCCTCCAGTATGGATAATGCGACCCCTTGCTAAAATATGGATATAATCAGGCTTGATATAATCCAATAAACGCTGATGATGAGTGATAATTAAAGAGGAAAATTCTGGAGATTGAAGAGTATTAACTCCTTCTGCGACAATACGCAGCGCGTCAATATCTAACCCACTGTCAGTTTCATCCAATATTGCAAAAGATGGTTGCAATAAGGACATTTGCAGAACCTCATTTCGTTTTTTCTCACCTCCAGAAAAACCGACATTTACATTGCGTTTAAACAAGTCTGTTGGAAATGAAAGCTTTTTTGCCAACTGACGGGCCAGTTTAAGAAATGACACCGCGTCAAGTTCTTCCTGTCCTCGCGCCTTACGAACGGAATTGGTTGCTGTACGTAAAAAATTGGCATTATTGACCCCAGGCAGCTCCACGGGAGACTGAAAGGCAAGAAACAATCCCGCCACGGCTCTGTCATCAGGAGACATTTCCAGAAGATTCTCCCCTTTAAACCATACCTGACCAGATGTCACTTTATAACTGGGATGACCAGACAAGACATAGGAAAGCGTTGACTTACCAGAACCGTTAGGTCCCATAATAACATGAGTTTCACCAGCGGGAATTGATAAATTGACACCTTTTAAAATTTGCTTTGATCCATTTTCAACAGTGTCATCAATAACGGATGCATGTAAATTTTTTATTTCTAATAACATATTCATAGTTTAAACTAACCCACACTTCCTTCAAGACTTATCTGTAAAAGCTGTTGCGCTTCTACAGCGAATTCCATTGGAAGCTCTTTTAAAACATCTTTACAAAACCCGTTCACAATTAATCCGATTGCCGCTTCCTTGGTTAATCCACGCTGTTGACAGTAAAATAACTGTTCTTCGGAAATCTTCGAAGTTGTTGCTTCATGTTCAATTTTGGCGGAACTATTTTTACTTTCAATATAGGGAACTGTATGTGCACCGCAATTATTTCCGATCAGTAAACTGTCACATTCAGTAAAATTGCGACTGTTTCGGGCTTTTGGCATCATTCTAACCAATCCACGATATGTACTGTCAGATTTTCCTGCACTAATGGTTTTTGCCAAAATGGTGGAACGTGAATTGGCTCCTATATGAATCATTTTTGTACCGGTATCAGCCTGCTGATATCCATTTGTTACCGCTACAGAATAAAATTCCCCGATTGATCCTTCCCCTTGTAAAATGCAGGAAGGATATTTCCAGGTAATTGCCGATCCAGTTTCAACCTGTGTCCATGAGATACGTGATCGTACACCACGGCAAGCACCACGCTTGGTTACAAAATTGTAAATTCCCCCCTTACCATTTTTATCACCCGGATACCAGTTTTGGACTGTGGAATATTTTATAAAAGCCTCACTCATGGCCACAAGTTCTACAACAGCAGCATGCAATTGATTTTCATCCCGTTGAGGAGCTGTGCATCCCTCCAAATATGATACGGTAGAAGCATCATCAGCAATAATGAGCGTACGTTCAAATTGTCCGGTATTTTTTGCATTTATACGAAAATAGGTTGAAAGTTCCATAGGGCATTTCACACCTTTCGGAACATATACAAATGAACCATCCGTAAAAACAGCGGAATTCAAGGCTGAATAAAAATTATCTCCCTGTGGCACCACACTACCAAGGTATTTTTTAACCAAATCTGGATAAGATTGTATAGCTTCTGAAATTGGACAAAAAATCACTCCCGCCTTTGCAAGAGTTTCTTTAAACGTCGTTGCAACAGAGACACTATCAAAAACTGCATCAATGGCAACAGATACAATTTTTCCATTTTCCGGTTTTTCAACCCCTGCCAAAATTTCCTGTTCTTTTAAGGGTATACCCAATTTAGCATATGTTTTTAATAATTCGGGATCGACCTCATCCAAAGATTTTGGTCCTTTTTTCTTTTTTGGCGCTGCATAATAATGCAAGTCCTGGAAATCAATTTCAGGATGTTTGAACTTACCCCATGTTGGAGCCTCCATGGTCATCCACATCCGATAGGCTTTCAAACGCCATTCCAGCATCCAATCAGGCTCATTCTTGCGAGCAGAAATTGAACGGATAACATTTTCATCAAGTCCCTTGGGTAGGATATCCATTTCAATATCTGTTTCGAACCCCCACTTGTAAGTATCTGTCTTAAGCTGCTTCAACAAGGCCTCATCTTGGACATGTTTATTCATAATATGCTCTGTTTCTAAATGTTTGTTTCTTGAATTTGTTAATTCTTATTTAAGTCAAATCTGGCAGAACTCTTTTTTAAATCTGCCAAAGTTAAAGTTTCAAAAACATTTTTTATTTGATAATTCAATATTTCCCATTTTCCATATAAAATACACTCTTCATTCTCAATACGACAATCATCCTTTTTACAATCAACCAACTTAATGGGTCCCTCAATAATTCTAACAACCGTAGCAAGAGAAATTTCACTAAGCTCATTCAATAGATAATATCCACTTCCCGGTCCTCGCGAAGATTTTGTCAAGGAAGCCCTGGTCAGCATTTTCAGTATCTTGGCCACAGTAGGTTCAGGAATATGTGTTCTCGCAGCAAGTGTGGATGAAGAGACAACAGTTTTATATTGATCAAGGCTTATGATAATAATCGTTGCATAATCAATAAGTTTGGATAGTTTCAACATAATTTATCAATTCGATCAAATAAAACATATTATATAGGACTATATAAGTCCATTTTTATCGATTTAAAAGTTTTTTTTATTTTTTATAATACAACAGTTTAAGGATTAAAAAACAGTTTAACAAATAAAAAAAAGATTATTCCGATTGAAAAACCTACAATAGAACCATTTATCCGTATATATTGCAAATCCTTGCCTATTCGACATTCAAGTCGATCAACCAACGCTTGACTGTCCCATTGTGAAACAGCAGTTTCAGTAAAACGGATCAACCCTTCCTTAAAATTTGGTAATGATCTTGAAATAAGTTTCAATATCGCCTTGTTTATTTTTTTTCTGATTTTGGGATCTTTTTGTAGCAGTTCAGAAAAATAATGAATTGAATCAATAATCACGTTCCTAAACCATCCATCTTCATTCCTGGCATCATCGTGAATAAATTTTCTAATTTTTTTCCAAAGATTTTCACGCCATTCCTGTATACTTTCATGATTTACAATTTGTCTAAAAGCTTCAGATATATTTTTGATACGTTCAGGGTCATTCTCAATTTTATCAATTTCATCCTTTATCCACTGGCCGATTTTTTCTCTTACAGCATCATTATGTGGATCTATCCGATCCATTTCCTTATTTACAGCGACCAAAACTTTTGTCGCAATTGAATCACCGATCATCCATCCCAGAAAACGACCACCCTGTTCTTCCACTCGACTATGAATCATTTCCCTGAGGCTTGATTCCTTTTCTTTAAGCGTTTTCTTAAGAATTTCCAAAATGAATGAAATTATGTCTTGATGCTGATCGATATCAAGCATTGTTCTTATGATTCTACCGATAAAAGGTGAGATTGATTCTCCACTCAAAAGACGATTTATAATTTTTGTTATTAAGTTGCTGATCCGACCATCTTCAATCCGATCAAGAAAATCAGGAAGAGATTTCAACAAAATACTGCTCAGATATTCAATATTCTCTGTTTTATCCAAATATTTTCCCAAAAAACTTGGAAGATCCATTTTTTTCAAAATCAGAGTGATGTCTTTCTCAGTAAAAATATACTGAGCTATAAACCATCCCAACCCGTATCCTAGACGTTTTTTTTGTTTTGGTAGAATTGCGGTATGAGGAATGGGCAAACCCATGGGATGTCGAAATAATGCTGTCACCGCAAACCAATCAGCACATCCACCGATAAATCCAGCCTGGCTACCAGCCAAAATCAGATCAACCCAGAAATTATGTTTGATTCCTGTATAAGTCGTCAGATAATAGCCTAATAAAGTTATACATCCCATGATTAACAGCAAAAAAGTTGCCAATCGATGATAGCGTAGGAAAATTATTTTTACGTGGTCATCCGAACTTGAAACTTTATTCATCGCCTTCAACATTTTTTCGTGTAATTATTGTTATCGTGAATTTATACCTTTTATTTCTCTTTATAATAATTAATCATATTAAAACAGATTTAATTATATGAAACTAGTAATGGATAATTTTGGATCATGACGGAATCAACGAACTCCTCTTCCCAGATACTTGATGAGCTGCTACAGTTAACCAATCAATTGAGATCAAAAAAAGATCACCAACCAACAGAAAATCCTGTCCTGACCTTAGCACAGAAAATTAACCAAAAATTAGAGTCAAATGATCTTACTACAGAAAATCTCAAAGAAATAATCCAGAAATTGAGAGATTCCGCTTTTTTGTCACATGCCAAACATCTGCAAAAATACCTTTACAATCCCACTAAAGACAATATTCGGCAACGTATCGAAACCGTCATAAAAAAATTGATCCAGCAATCCGATTACGCAAACGAAAAAAATAAGGAAGCAAGTTTTAAAAATTTCAAGAAATTAGTTGAAACTAGCAAATTCGCCGCAATATTTACGGCACATCCAACCTTTTCCCTTGCCAATCCGGTTTACACAGCCTTGGCAGACATGGCCAGTCATCCTATAGATGATGACACAGATATTCCCTTTTTTACGACTCACAGACGATCTGCCCCCCCTGATTTGAAAGAGGAACTTCAACTTGCAAATAATGCTATTGTTAGGGGACGAAACGCTTTGGATCTGTTCAATTATACCCTTTTTGAGACAGCGAAGGAATATTGGCCTGACCATTGGACCAATCTGAATCCCAGTCCAATTTTACTGAGCAGTTGGGTAGGATATGATACGGATGGCCGAAGCGACATAGGCTGGTGGGATAGTTTACTCATACGCCTACAGATGAAGAAACTACAATTGGAACGTCTGTATCAGCAATTAGACAACATTCCAAATGGTGTCGACCAATTAAAAAATACTGTTGCAATTGCCCTAAACCATGTCAAGGATCAAATCCATAACTGTCCTTTGAAGCCTGACCCTGATCAATTTTCAAATTTTTCCCGATTATTGATTGAAAACCGTCATGAATCAATTCTTTCGACTGATCAGCTTCTTCCTCTTTTTGATCAAGCCATGAACGATGTTGATGATAATTTCATTATTGATTTATTGATCGCGAAGGCGGGTTTTGTCACTCATGGTTTAAGTCTTTCACATTCCCATGTTAGACTTAATTCCACCCAAATTCACAATATGGCCCGTCAACGATTGGGAATAACCAGTAATCCTGAAAATCCTTCTCATACAAGAACGCTTTTTAATACGATAAATACAGCCTTGGATAAAATTGACCCTGTTCCTGTGGATTTCGGTGCCTTGCTAACAGAAAAAGCCTCGGCAAGCATATTAATGATGCTGTTAACCCAGATATTCAAACATATTGATAGCAAAACCCCTATTCGCTTTTTAATTGCCGAAACAGAAAGCGGTTTTACATTACTTATGGCCCTTTGGCTTGCAAGATTATTTGGGATTGAGAAAAATATCGAGATTTCGCCATTATTTGAAACAGATTATGCCCTCAATCATGGCGACAAGATTATTGAACAAGCCCTGAGATCACCGCATTGGCGTAATTACTTGAAAAAAACGGGCAAGTTATGCCTGCAATTTGGGTATTCTGATTCCGGCAGATTTATTGGTCAAATTGCAGCCACATATCAGATTGAAAAATTACGCAAAAAAATTGCTAAACTTTTGGCTAAATATCAATTATCAAATATTCAACTTATTCTATTCGATACACATGGCGAAAGTATCGGTCGTGGTGGTCATCCATTCAGCATGCAAGATCGTCTGGAATATCTATCCCCAAAAATTACTGAGCAATATTTTCATAAACTTGGTATACGAAGCAGACAAGAAACGGCTTTTCAAGGTGGAGACGGATATTTACTTTTTGGCACACAACTGCTGGCCAATGCCACAATCAGTATCATAGCAGAGCATATCTACGATTTTGATAAGGTTGACCATGATCCCATCTATGATGAAAAAGATTTTAATGCAGATTTTTTTTCAACGATCAATGCATCCATGAATGAATTGATTAATGACAAGGGATATGGAACCTTGTTAAGCACATTTGGTCCCTCCCTCATTGATCAAACGGGGTCAAGACCGGCAGTTCGCCAAAATGATACAGCAGCGGGAAGAAGTTACATAAAACATCCAAGGGAATTGCGTGCTATTCCTAACAATGCAATTCTACAACAATTGGGTTGGTGTGCTAATGTACTTCAAGGTTTGGGGACCGCAATGTCGGCCAACCCCGATACATTTGAAGAAATGTTGACAAACAGCAAACGGTTCAGGCAATCCCTCGATTTTGCCTTTCATGCCCTTAAGCACTCCGATGCATCTGTCTTGAGAGCTGGAATCTATATGCTTGATCCCGGCATCTGGCTAGATCGGGCTGCAACTGAAGAAAATCCTGTGATACAGGAATCCTATATGGCGCTGGCAAACGGATTGCAACGGCTGGATTGCTGGTCGAGTACCCAGGCAACTTTTCATCGCATACAGAAAGATCATATTATTCTTCTGTCAATTTGGAAAAATACGCCAATCATGGATGATAAGGAAATCTTGTTACATGCTATCCGATTGGCATTAATTGAAAAAATCTGGATGTTATCAACCAAGATTCCATATTTCTCTCCATTTAACGGTTATAACAGAGAACATTTGGATATTAAAATCTTGTGTTTGGAAATACCCTCGGTTTTGCATATGCTCGTCAATCATATCTTTCCACAAGCATCTGAACATGTATCCGATCTATATTTTTATGAACCAAAAGGTCCAAGAAATGAAGGTGCATATGCAATGGATGACCGTCAAATATTTAAACCCATGCAATATAATTTCGATTTGGTCAGGGAAATTTCAATCGCTCTCATCCATCGATTACATGCATTCGGATAAATAAAAGAAAATAATAAATCTATTGTTTTAGTAAAAAATCGTTTACACTATACAACAAGATAGTTTTGTTCAAGGGAGTAACTTATGTTTTCTTTAATTGGCGCTATTATTGTTGGGTTTATTATTGGTGGTATTGCAAAATTACTTATGCCTGGAAAACAGCCGGGCGGATTTATTATCACCGTTCTTTTAGGAATTGCCGGTTCCGCTTTGGCAACTTGGTTAGGTGAGCTTCTTCACTTCTATCGTGATGGAGAAAAAGCTGGAATATTATTTTCAATTGTAGGAGCTGTTATCATTCTTTTTATTTATAAAAAAATTATGGAACATAAAGGGAATACCAGTTATTAAAAATATTATTTGACATGAGGCAATATTTAACTCTCATATCAATATTGCCTCTCACTTAGTTTTTATCTGATTTAAAATACTTCTAATATGTGAATATTCATTAATATAACTTATTTAATAAAGCGGATATATGTACTTTGACGTTTGTCCATTCACTTGAAATTATGGTGTAAATAATGGTATCGCGCAAAGTACCATCCTGTCTAAGAATATGACCACGTAGAATTCCATCTTTTTTTGCACCAAGTCGTTCAATTGCTCTTTGGCTTTTGAAATTAAAAATATCAGTTCATAAAACGACGGTATTGGCTTGCAATTTTTCAAAAGCATATTCTAGCAATAAATATTTACAATTTGTGTTTACATGAGTTCCTTGAAAAGATTTTGCATACCATGTATAGCCAATTTCCAAACGTCGCACATCAGGGACAATTTCAAAAAAGCTAGTTGTACCCAAAACTTTCCCTGTATTTTCATCAATAACGGCAAAAGGGTAACGTTCTTGACGTTCCTTTGCCTCCAAAGCTTCATTAATATAATTTTTAACTTTAGAAGGATGAGGAATAACAGTAACACGAAGTTTCCATAAATCACCTTCTTGACTTGCCGCCTGCAATCCTTTTGTATGAAAATAAGTCAACGGTTCTAATCGAATCCCATTTTGACCAATTTTGATATCTTGATTTGAAAAAAGAGAAAGAAAATTCACTTTTAATAAATTCCCATGAAATTTCAAAAATTATTTGATAGAAATCAATCATGATATAATTTTTAAAATTATACAAATAAAAAACCGAAGATATTTATTTCATTACATACATTTCATAAAAAAAACAGCCTTTTATATAAAAGGCTGTTTTGAATCGTATCAAATTGTTATTTAAAATCAGGCAGATTGACTAATAATTTCATCCGCAACATTACGGGGAACTGGATCATAATGGTGGAATTGCATTGTAAAGGATGCACGACCTTTGGTCATTGAACGAAGATCAGAAATATACCCAAACATTTCTTTCAATGGAACGAAAGCGCGGACCATGACAGTGCTTCCAGAAGTTTCTTGACTTTGAATCATTCCGCGACGACGGTTCAAGTCACCAACTACATCACCAACATGATCATTGGGTGTGGTGATTTCGACATCCATGATAGGTTCAAGAATGACTGGACCAGCTTTTTTCATTCCTTCACGGAAACAGGCTTTACCGGCAATCTCGAACGCCAATGCAGAAGAGTCAACGTCATGATATTTACCATCAACAAGCGTAAATTTAAAGTCTACAGTTGGAAATCCCGCTAATACACCGGTAGATGCCTGATTTCTGATACCCTTGTCAACAGCTGGGATATATTCCTTGGGAACCGCACCGCCAACAATTTTATTTTCGAATATAATTCCCTCATTTCGTTCAGTAGGTTCAAAAATAATTTTGACTTCAGCAAACTGACCCGCACCACCAGACTGTTTTTTATGGGTGTAGGTTTCTGTATGAGACTGAGTAATGGTTTCACGATATGCAACCTGTGGTGCGCCAATATTCGCATCAACACCATATTCACGACGTAAACGGTCAATGATGATATCAAGATGCAACTCACCCATACCTGAAAGAATTGTTTGCCCCGTTTCCTGATCTGTCTTTAACTGTAGAGATGGATCTTCTGCCGCCAATTTCTGAAGCGCAAGGGTCATTTTTTCAACCGCTTCCTTGGTTTTTGGTTCGACAGAAATATCGATAACAGGTACTGGAAATTGCATGCGTTCCAAAACAACCGGATCTGCCGGATCTGCCAAAGTATCCCCTGTTTTCGTATCCTTCAATCCAACAAAAGCGGCAATATCACCAGCATGCACTTCCTTGATTTCTATACGTTTATCAGCGTGCATTTGGAAAATACGTCCAATACGCTCTTTATGACCATGGGTTGTGTTCAAAACCGTGTCACCAGAATGTAAGATACCACGATAAACACGTACGAAAGTTAGAGAACCATATTTATCATTGATGATTTTGAAAGCCAAACCGGCAAATTTGCCATTTGGATCAACGGGAATGATTGGTAATTTATTTTCATCAACCTCTTCATCTTCAGGAGGTGCAATACGAATTCCTTCCACATCGTCAGGAGCAGGAAGGTAATCAACAATTGCATCCAACAAAGGCTGAACACCTTTGTTCTTGAAAGAAGAACCGCAAAGAACCGGACGAAATTCACCAGAAATGGTACCTTTTTTAATACATTTCTTTAAAACCTCGACAGAAACATCACCTTTGTCAAAATATTCTTCCATAGCCGCATCATCAACAGCCAAAACGGTGTCCAGAAGATTTTGACGTGCCTCTTCTGCCTTTTCCTTTAATTCAGCAGGGATTTCAACAATATTGTATTTGGCACCAAGATCATCACCTTCCCATATAATGGCATTCATATTGACAAGGTCGATAACACCCTTTAAATTTTCTTCCGCACCAATCGGAAGCTGTAAAGGGATAGCGACAATATCCAGCTTATCTTTTAAAGTGCTGAAAGCATATTCAAAATTTGCACCTGTACGATCCAACTTGTTAATGAAAATAATGCGAGGGACATTGTAACGGTCAGCCAAACGCCAATTCGTTTCAGACTGAGGTTGGACACCAGCAACACCCTCGATAATGAAAACCGCACCATCAAGTACGCGCAATGAACGGTTAACTTCAATGTTAAAGTCAATATGGCCCGGAGTATCAATAATATTGATACGATGCTTGTTCCATTCACAGGTGACGGCAGCGGAAGTAATGGTAATCCCTCTTTCACGTTCCTGTGCCATATAGTCAGTGGTGGTGTTCCCTTCGTGGACCTCACCAATCTTATGGGAGACACCTGTATAATATAGAATACGTTCAGTTGTCGTTGTTTTACCCGCATCGATATGCGCGGTAATACCTATATTACGGATTTTAGAAAGATCAGAATGGTCGGACAAAAGTAAAACCTCCACAAACGATAGAAAAATATTCAGAAAATATATTCATCAAATCATAAGATTAAAAGAATAATTTCCTTTTTTAACTCAAAATAACTCCCTTAAGATTAAATCAAGGAAGTTATTTAATTACTAGATAATCAATTTTTTAAAAATTTAAGCAGCTACTGCTGATTTTTTTTCCTGAGCCTGAAGAATACGGCGTTTAATCACTAAAGCCTCTTCTGTAAGCTTACGATTCGGTGTATTTAGCAGAAAATTGTCTAAACCGCCATTATGTTCAATGGTACGGAGACCATGCGTTGTGACGCGTAAATGTATTTGTTGACCCAAAATATCGGACCTTAAGGAATAATCCTGCAGATTAGGCAGGAAACGGCGACGGTTTTTGTTATTGGCGTGACTGACATTATTTCCTGTCAACACACCTTTGCCTGTGATTTGGCAACGGCGAGACATTTGTTTTCATCCTCGGATTGTGAAAGCCAAGACTTAATGTTTGGCAAATAAAAAATACTTAGTTTAGCCCTATGACTAAAATTCACAAAATAGTCAAGTAAAAATCCAAATTTTAAACCTCAAAATTAAAAATTTTCACTATTTCTAACCTATTTATCAGAATGTTGACTCTGTATAGACCACATATTGGCATAAAAACCATTTTTTGCAAGCAAGAATTCATGAGTTCCCTGTTCGCATATTTTCCCATCCATCATAACCAGAATCATGTCCGAATGAATAATTGTTGATAAACGATGAGCTATTGTAATCACGGTTCTACCCTGAGAAACCTGGAAAAGAGCCTGCTGTATTTCTTTTTCTGTCTGACTATCCAACGCGCTTGTTGCCTCATCCAGGATTAAAATCCTTGGATTTTTCAATATCGTTCTTGCAATAGCTATCCTTTGTTTTTCGCCACCGGAAAGTTTTAACCCTCTTTCTCCCACCTGAGTATTATATCCCTCGGGCAAACCAACAATAAAATCATGGATTTGAGCCAGCCTTGCTGCTTTTTCAATTTCTGCTTGTAAGCTTCCCAATTTACCATAAGCAATATTGTAACCGATTGAATCATTAAACAAAACCGTATCTTGAGGTACAACTCCAATGGCCTTTCTCAAATCATCCTGTTTATAAGACCGTATATCCTCATTATCGATTAATACAGCACCGGATGTAACATCATAAAAACGGAACAGTAAACGGCTAATTGTTGATTTCCCGGCCCCTGTTGGACCAACAATGGCAATCTGCTGGGCTGGTTCCGCCAGGAAGCTTACATGATGCAAAATTTCCCGAGAGGGATCATAACCAAAAAAAACATCCTTAAATTCAATTTTGGCAGGCCCCGCATTCACCAATTCAGTTGGAAGTGATTTGGCACATTCTTGATTATTGATATCCATTGGCTGTGCCAAAAGAGAAAACATATTTTCCAAATCAACAATTGATTTTCGCAAATTAGAATAGATACTGCCAAGAAAATTCAAGGGCTGATAAAGCTGCATCAAATAGGTGTTAATCAAGACAAATTTTCCGACAGTAAAATGATAACTGACAATGTCACGGGCTGCCATAAACATAATAAATGTCAATGCAATGGCTATAATGAAAGATTGACCAAAATTCAGGATATTGAGCGTTATTTGTGTTTTAATGGAAGCTTTTTCATAATGTGCCAATGCTTCATCATATCGTCTTATTTCATGGGCTTCATTACAAAAATATTTAACAGTTTCATAATTCAGCAAACTGTCCAAGGCACGATTATTGGCCTCATTATTAATTTCATTCATTTTTCGACGAATCTTGATACGCCGAGATGTAAACCAAATCGTAAAGAAAAAATAGGCTAATATTGCAAGACAGACAACAAGTGTATAATATCCGTTATACAAATGAGCAATCACACCGAGAACCATCAAGGTTTCAATAACTGTTGGAACGATACTGAATATACCCACTCTCAAAATTGTTTCAATTCCCTCACCACCTCGCTCAATAGCCCGTGTAATTGCTCCGGTTCGTCGATTTAAATGAAATTTTAGTGAAAGTCTTTGAACATGCTCGAAGCATTGTAAAGTTATTATACGCATCACCCGAAATCGTAATGGCGCAAAAACCGTGTCTTTCAATTCCGAACATAAGCTGGAAAAAATCCTAACCAATCCATATCCAACAATAAGATAAATCGGTACATAAATTATTTCATGATTATTCTGGGAAAAATAATCCACAATCTTGCTATAAAGATAAGGAACTCCCAAGGCTATGATTTTGGCAACAATCATCAAAAACATCGCAAAGATAAAGCGAATTTTCAACGTCATATGCTGACGAGGCCACAAATAGGTCAAGAGCTCTAGTAAAGTTGACCATCCAGAACGAGTGCTTTCTTTGTCGACATAGGAAAATTTGGAATATCGTGACATGTTATTTTCAAAAGATTGTAATTGTTTTATCAATATACATGAAGTGTTTACCCCAAAAATGAAAAAATACAAAAATAGATAACTTTGAAATAAAAAAACTATTAAAGCAATATAAGAGATTTTTAATGCAACCTGTTGAATTTAAAAATTTATTTCGTCATATAAAAAAATGTAACACCGCCAAGTTACAAAAAGATTTTTTACCTTTCAAGGCGCATAATCAGATCATAGGATGGGTTCGACCTTCATTTATGGATACTCTCCAAAAACATCATGTTGTTAAGGAAGAAAATAATATTTGTACTTTACCAGCACCATATTCAATCGAGATGCTGGGTAATCAACTAATTGAAAATAATGTGGTTCACTCCATGAATGAACTTTTTGATGTCTATCCCTCACCATATGCTAAACCGGTTGGAAAAATTGATCGTGCCATTATTCCTGATCTTGGACTGATTGGAACTGGAGTTCATCTCAATGGTTTGGTTAAGAAAAGAAATCAAATTTATTTGTGGATCGCGAAACGGGCAAAGTATAAACGGCTTGATCCTGAAAAACTGGATCATATCGTCGCGGGAGGTATACCAGCAGGATTTACCCATAACAACACTCTAGAAAAAGAAGCACGTGAAGAAGCAAGCATTCCGAACGCCCTCATGATAAATGCGGAATATAAATCACTGATTACTTATAGCATGATCAGACCTGAAGGGTTAAGACGAGATGTGTTATATTGCTATGATCTATGGTTGCCGGAAGATTTTCAACCGGTTCCCAATGATGGAGAGGTTGAATCTTTCCAATTAAAAAAATTAGAAGATGTTTACCATCAAGTGTGCGAAACAGATGATTTCAAATTTAATGTCAATCTTGTATTAATCGATCTTTTTATTCGCATGGGCATCATCGCAAAGAATTCTCAGTATGCCCATCGCATAAAAACTGGATTGAGAGGGAAATTATTTCCCTGATCAATCCGAAAATACAACGGTTTTGTGACCATTTAAAAGAACACGGTCTTCAATATGGTAACGCACGGCTTTTGCCAGAACTCGTCTTTCAATATCCCTTCCTTTACGGATAAGGTCATGAGGGGTGTCATTGTGACTGACCCGTTCAACGTCCTGTTCTATAATTGGACCTTCATCAAGATCCTCGGTTACATAATGTGCTGTTGCACCAATCAATTTAACCCCTCGTTCATAAGCCTGATGATAGGCTTTTGCACCCTTAAAGCCGGGTAAAAAGGAATGATGTATATTTATACATTGACCCGCCAATTTTTTTACCATTTCAGGAGACAGAATTTGCATATAGCGCGCAAGAACAACAAGCTCTGTCCGGGTTTCCTTAATAATATCCCACAATTTCGTTTCTTGTTCCCTTTTGGTATCCTTAAGAATAGGAAGATAATAAAATGGTACATCTTGCATATCAATATGACCATAATCTTCATATGGATAATTTGCAACAATTGCACTGGGTTCGATTGCCAGTTCCCCTATTCTCCATCGATATAAAAGATCAACCAGACAATGATCAAATCTTGATACCATCAACAACACACGTTTTTTACGTTCCCGATCATGCAAGAACCATGTCATTTTAAATTGGGCAGCAATAGCCTCCAATCTGGAATATAACCATTGATAATTTTTTTTATTGCTCTCTAGGGTGAACACAACACGCATAAAAAAATAACCCGAAAGAGCATCATGCTGCTGCGACTCAACAATATTGGCTTGAGCTTCAAATAATCCTGTAGAAATTGCGGAAACAATACCTGGTTTATCAGGACAAGAAAGTGTTAAAACATATTGATTTTGTTTTGATTTTATTGAATCACTCATCGATTTTAAAACTATATAGTTAATGTATGTCTTCATAAGAACCTATATAGAGCACTTTAAAAAATCAAACAAAAGCTGTTACGAATTCTTCAAAATTTTTTAAATTCTAAAAAATTATGAATCTAGACAATTTTACGTAAATTTTATAAATAACGAAAGATATCGTAAATTACGAATTATTATAAAAAAATTTGATAAACTATTGCCGTTGACTATAAATATTTTTGATTAGAATAATTTATAATCGCTAAAATTAAAGCAAGTCGATTTAACATTGAAATAGCGATTATTTTTTAGATAGATTTAGGCAATATGAATATGAATTACTTCATACTGACTGTAAATACTGGCATTTTTTCATTATTTTCAATGGATTTCAAAAATAATCTTGCTGTTTTCATTGCTTCTGCAATGGTTACATCCATATCAAGATAACGATAGGTTCCCAGTCGTCCAACAAATGTAATATCAGGTTCCTTTTCGGCCAATTCTATATATTGATCCAACTGATTCATTTCACCTACAAGACGTATTGGATAGTAAGGCAAATCTTTTTCTGTACATAAACGGCTATACTCTCTATAACAAACCGAGCCTTCATGACTTTCCCAAGGAGCAAAATATTTATGCTCTGTTATACGGGTATATGGAACGCTTTCCTCTCCATAATTCATTACAGCAGTTCCCTGGAAATCACCCTGATATGTGAATCTTTCGAAATCTAGGGTGCGGTATGCTAAACGACCATATTGATGATGAAAATAACCATCCAATGGACCACTATAAAATACATGTTTATAATTTTTTGCTTTTTCCTTATCAAAAACTGTATTCAAAGAAATTTTAATTCCAGGATGATCAAGAATATTATCTACCAAATCTGTATAGCCCCTTTTTGGCATTCCCTGAAATTTGTGACTGAAATAATTATCGTCATAATTGAAACGAACAGGTAAACGCTTTAAGATAGATGCTGGCAATTCAGAGGGATGCAGTCCCCATTGCTTAAGGGTATAACCCTTGAAAAAAGCTTCATATAATTCCTTACCAACAAATTTCAAAGCCTGTTCTTCAAATGTCTCAGGCTCTTTAATTGACTTATCACCTTTTTCGGCAATAAGTTCTTTTGCTTGATCAGGAGATAATGCTTTCTGGAAAAATTGGTTAATCGTGTGCAGATTAATCGGTAATGAAAAAACCTGTCCCTTAACTGTGGTCTTCACACGATTGACATAGGGCATCATTTCTGAATATTTATTTACAAAATTCCATACGTCTTCATTATCTGTATGAAATATATGGGGACCGTAAATATGTACCATGACTCCTGTATCTTTGTCCCGTTTAGAGTATGAGTTTCCAGCAGTATGGGATCGTTCATCAATAATATGCACATTCCAGTCATTTTCTGCAAGAATACGGCCAATCACAGCACCGGAAAAACCGGCACCAACAATTAAAACTCTTTTTTCAGACATTCATACCACCTTCAAAACTATTTATCAAAATATACAGAATTTACATTATCAATCTGAAATTATCAATTTTCTAATAATTAATTATTTCATTAATCCAGATAAAATATGATAATCTTATCTCTTATGCAAATTATTTAAAAATGGGGAAATGTTCTAGCTTATGTCATCAATTCTTCCGCCAAAAGCACTTAAAAAAGAGAAAATCATAAAACAACTGGGATTTACAAGAACTGATCCTTATGCCTGGTTAAAAGATGATAATTGGCAGGAAGTCTTGTCCAATCCTTCAAAACTAAAAAAAGAGATAAAACAATATCTTGAACAGGAAAATAATTATGCTAATAAAATAATGCAGCAGACTAAACCGTTACAAAACAAGCTTTTTCTTTCCTTGAAATCAAAATTGGCTGATAAAGAAAGCAGCCCTGAACTTCCTGACGGTAGCTGGATATATTATTCACGATTTGAAGAGGGAAAAGAGCATAAGTGTTTTTATCGAAAATCAATTCATGATTTTGAAGAACAATTGCTTATTGATCCAAATATTCAGGCAAGTACTATTGATTATTATAAAATAGGCTCGGTTTCACACAGCCCTAACCATAAATACTTTGCCTATATTGAAGATACCCAAGGCTCAGAAATTTGGTATTTAAAAATTAAAAATCTGGAGACAGGAGATTTATTACCACAATCCATTTCACCCTGTTCTGGATCTTACTGTTTTTCACCATGCAGTCAGTATATATTTTGGGTCTATCGCGATGATCAAGGCAGACCTACCGCAATTTACAGACATCATATAGCCACTTCCCAAGATACTCTAGTTTATAAAGAAAAAGATTCAGGCTTTTTTATTAATATTGAGCGTAGTCTTTCCAACCAATGGATTTATATAACAGCCAATAATCATGATACCAGCGAGGTCTGGATCATATCGGGACAACACCCCACACATGCAGCAATATGTTTTAAAAAAAGACGAACAGGTGTTTTTTACAAAATAACAGATTGGAACAATCATTTTATTATTTATACAAATGAAGATAATGCATACAATTTTAAACTCATGCGATTGCCCATACCGAATAATTTGATACAGGATAAAATAGAAAGAAAAAATTGGCAAAATTGGATTAATCATAATCCTGATGTTTACCTAATGGAATTCAAGGCGTTTAAAAATTATTTTATAAGATTGGAACGTCATGAGGTTAATACAAAAATAATCATAACCAATACAAACGATGAAAATGAAATTATCTCAGGTGATGAAGATGCATACCTTCTTTCCCTGGATGAAACGCTTGAATATGATACAGAATGGTTACGATACAGTTATCAGTCCCCTACAACTCCACGTTGCTGGAATCGTTTTCATATTCCAACTGGTAAAAAAGAAATCATTAAACAGCAGAAAATTCCTTGCGGTTATAATTCAAGCCTTTACGTATCAAAAAGGATATGGGCTATTGCAAACGACGGTGAAAAAATTCCCATGACCTTGACCTATCGTAAAGATATTGAATTAAACGGTAAAAACCCAACCCTTCTTTATGGTTACGGATCATACGGATATGCAATTGACCCTGTTTTTTCCATAACAGCACTGAATTATATCGACCAAGGGTGGATTTATGCCATAGCCCATATTCGTGGTGGATCAGAAAAAGGTTGGAATTGGTTTATGGAGGGGCGTCGCTTCAAAAAAATAAACACTTTTACCGATTTTATTTGCTGTGCCGATTATCTTGTTGAACAAAATTATACGCAGCCAAAAAAAATCGTTGCTGACGGAAGATCAGCAGGCGGTATGGTAATGGGATATATAGCCAATGAACGCCCTGATCTTTTTGCGGCAATCATTGCTGTCGTTCCTTTTGTAGACATATTAAACACAATGTCAGACATTACTTTACCTCTCACACCTCCAGAATGGCCAGAATGGGGCAATCCTCTCAAAGATTCAAAAGCTTATCAATATATAGCCAGTTATTCACCTTATGATAATATAAAAAAACAAGACTATCCTGCCATACTTGCAATGGGAGGCCTGACAGATCCCCGTGTTACCTATTGGGAACCATCAAAATGGATTGCAAAACTAAGAGATCACAATATATCGTCTAATCCCTTGCTTTTGAAAATAAATATGGATTCAGGGCACGGGGGGGCTGCAGGTCGATATACAGTCTTAAAAGAGGCCGCCTTCATTCAGGCCTTCGCCATTTCCATTGTCAAGCAAGAATTATAACGGATATGTTGGGGAATAATAAAAATGTCCCATAATGATCATATAATCAATAGAAAAATTTCACGCCAATTGTCACTGGCAGAGCAAATCCATAATCAAACTATAGCCCACAGTTGTTTAAGTATCGTATTGATACTATTTGGTCTATATACCATTAAAGCCTTTTTGTTTTCCCTTATTTGGGGAATTATCTTTGCCATAGCATGCTGGCCATTTTACAAAACTGTCAAGCAAAAATGGCCCTATGAACGATTTAATTTTATACTACCATTTATTTTTTCCTGTTTTATTACCCTGGTTTTTCTTCTTCCCCTGGGTTTTATAGCACTTGAAGCAACAAAAGATTTGCAAACAGGCATAAGTTGGGTCATTAAAATTAGTCGTGAGGGTTTACCACCACCCGAGTGGCTTAATAAAATTCCAGTTATAAACAATAATATCATTCACTGGTGGAAAGAAAACCTTGAAGATCCATCTTCTGCCTCGACACTAATTTCCAATTTGCATCTAAGTCATGGAGTATATGTTACACAAAAAATAGGATCACAAATCCTTCATAGAGGTTTACTGTTTTTCTTTTCAATTTTAACCTTATTTTTTATTTTTAAAGATGGAGAATCAATTATTCATCAATGCAAATCAGGTTCGAGACGATTGTTTGGCAAACAAGGGGAAACAATTGCTCAACAAATGATCTCATCAGTTCATGGAACAGTTTCGGGACTAGTTCTGGTCGGGCTAGGACAGGGTATCATTCTCGGAACCCTATACTATTTTCTGCATATACCGCATGCGGCATTGTTGGGCATATTGACAGCCTTGGCTGCAATGATCCCCTTTTGCCCCCTAATTGCCA
Organism: Commensalibacter sp. M0133; assembly: GCF_016101485.1. NCBI lineage: Bacteria > Pseudomonadati > Pseudomonadota > Alphaproteobacteria > Acetobacterales > Acetobacteraceae > Commensalibacter > Commensalibacter sp. M0133. Next base: position 205,079 of record NZ_JACFQI010000001.1, on the reverse strand, counting down.
TTGGTATAGTTGCGTTTATCGCTTTTTTTCAAGTTTCCTATTTGATCGCTTTAACTATACTGATTGTTGGCTGCATCATTATTTTTATTGCAGATCATTTTATCAGACCAGCTTTGATTGGTGGCTCAACAAAATTACCATTTATATGGGTATTAATCGGTATTTTGGGAGGGTTGGAATCTTGGGGGATGATTGGTTTATTTATCGGTCCAGCGATAATGGCCGCCATAATTATGTTATGGAACAATTGGACAGCTGAAAAAAGAAAATATTAACGAATATCGGGCAGGCGGGATTCGAACCCACGACCCCCAGTCCCCCAGACTGATGCGCTACCAGACTGCGCTACTGCCCGTCAAATCTATACAGCCATATAGCAGTCAATTTTATTTGGATCAATATAAAATTAAGCCTCAGTTATTATTTTTCTCAATTCTTGCAACTCAACTAAAACATTTTTTAATGAATCAATCAGCATTGTTTTTTCATTTTTCAATTTTTCCAATTCCTTACATAAATCTTGCTGATTATTTTCATCTGTATTTGTCAGATCATCATTTGAGGATTGAGATTCATTTGTTATCGATATATCAGATTCCGATTTAAAATTTAATTGTTCATTATCCGAAACTTTATTATTCAACAATTCTTCTTGTAAAAGACGCTGAACACCTTTTATCGTATATCCTTGGATATATAAAAGTTCAGATATATACTTTAGAAGCGTTACATCTTCAACACGGTAATAACGACGACCACCACTTCGTTTTATTGGTTGTACCTGAGGAAAACGCGTTTCCCAAAAACGTAGAACATGTTGGGGTACATGAATTTCATCAGCCACTTCACTAATAGTACGGAAAGCCCCAGGTTCCTTTTTGGTAACTCCATTATCTTCTGAATCAGGATCTACTTTTTCATTCGATTGACTAATAATCTGAGCAGAGTTACCTTGGGTCATTATTTATCCTTTCAAGAAGATTTTTTAATCATACCCTCATTAACATTTTTTTTCAATTTCTGACTGGAGCGAAAACTCAAAACATATCTAGGTTCAATTTCAACCTCGACACCTGTTTTAGGATTACGCCCAATTCTGTTTCCTTTTCTTCGGACAGAAAAAGTACCAAATCCACTGATTTTAACCGAATCACCCTTTTCCAAGGTTGTAACGATTTTTTCCAAAACCGTTTCTAGCAATTGAGCTGATTCACTACGGGACAAGCCAATATGACTATAAAGTTTTTCAATTAATCCTGCACGAGTTAAAGTTTGCATAGTCTAAAATAATTACAATCCGTTACTGAAATGACAAGTCTAACACCATTCATTCAATAGTGTTACCAAATAAATTCTGTATTATTTTTAAATTAATTTTTTAAAAATATATTTACAATCTTACCAATGCAGACCCCCAACTTAAACCGCCTCCTATTGCTTCAATTACGATTAAATCACCTTTTTTCATACGATTATCTCTCACGGCTTCATTCAAGGCCAACGGTATGGATGCCGCAGACGTATTGGCATGCCGATCAACAGTTGCAATCACCCTTTCAGGGGGTAATTTGATTTTTGCACCCATACGTGAAATAATTCGTAAATTTGCTTGATGTGGAACCAACCAATCAATATCACGATACATTAGATTGTGATCATTTAGCGCTTCTTCAATAACCTCGGATAGTTTTGTTATTGCATGACGAAAAACTTCCTGTCCTTTCATGCGTAAAAAGCATTGATCTTGAAATTTTGCAGGTGTGCCTTCCACATATAATAAATCCGCATATTGACCATCCGTATGCAAATAGCATCCAAGAATTCCTCTCTCGGTCTCCGTGTTAACAGCACTTAAAACAACAGCACCCGCACCATCACCAAACAAAACGCAGGTCCTTCTATCCTTCCAATCAAGAATTCGAGAATACACCTCACTACCTATCAGCAATACATTTTTTGCCTGTCCACAACGAATAAAATTATCTGCAACTGATAATCCAAATACAAATCCAGCACAGGCAGATGAAACATCAAATCCAAAAGCCTTTTTTATTCCAAGCGCTTTTTGAATTTCAACCGCAGTACTTGGAAATATTTTGTCAGGTGTACAAGTCGCGACAACAATTGCATCAATATCCTGCACACTCATCCCTGCATATTCAATTGCCTGCCTTGCGGCCTCAACAGCCATGGAAACACATGTCTCACCTTCCGAGACAATATGACGTTCGCGAATACCTGTACGTTCACGAATCCACTCATCAGATGTATCTACCATCAATGTCAAATCATCATTTGTTAAGATACGCTTAGGTAAATATCCACCAAATCCAACAAGTTGTGAACGATAAATCATCCCTATAGAAACCCTTTAATTTAATATAACCGCTATTACTGTGGATTTACCTGTGATAAACCCGTAAGGATTTCTTCATAAAATCCGTGCTTGATCATATCCATCGCAACATCCACGGCATATGCAAAACCTTCTTCATCCGTACCTCCATGAGATTTCACAACAACCCCGTTTAGACCTACGAAAATTGCCCCATTATAACGTTTGGGATCCAGCCATTCACGCATACGTTCCAATCCGGGTCGAACAAACAGATAACCCAACTTTCCTCGCAAGCCAGAACTGTAAACTTGTTTTAAAAGGTGAAAAACGAGTTTGAGGGCACCCTCACCTGTTTTTAATGCAATATTTCCAGTGAATCCATCTGTAACAACAACATCTGTTGTACCTGCCGTTATATCGTGTCCCTCTACAAATCCATAAAATTGTCCGGACAAAGGGCTATTCCGCAACACTTCGGCTGCATTTCTAAGACGATCATCACCCTTCAATTCTTCTGAACCAACATTTAAAAGTCCAATTGTGGGTTTAGGCAAACCAAGCACAGCTTTTGCAAAAGCGTTACCCATTATGGCAAAATCAACCAAGTTTCGACTGTCACAGGAAACATTCGCCCCCAGATCTAACATTACAATATCACCTTTAGCTGTTGGAGTAATCGCAGCCATTGCCGGGCGTGCAATACCAGGCATCGTTTTAACGATAACCTGTGCCAGTGCTAACATTGCACCACTGTTTCCGGCAGAAACAACCCCTTTGGCTTGTTGCGATGCAACACTTTGCATGGCAAGACGCATAGATGAATTTCGTAATTTCAAAGCGGAAGTAGGTTTCATTTCCATTGGAACAGCCACGTCTGTATGCTGAACATCGCATATTTTGGCTGCCTTGGAATATGTTTTCAGTAACGGAGACAATTTTTCTTTATCTCCGATTAACAGTATTTTTGCTTCTGGATGTCTAACGGCTGTAATCTCAAGACCCTTGATAACAATTTCAGGGGCATGATCCCCCCCCATTGCATCAATCGCAAGATCATATTGAGGCTTCGTTTGAATATCTGATTCTGCAGTCATAAATACAGTTACAATTTATAAAAACCATTAAACTTAACATCAAAATGTTGTTATCGGTATTTATAATACGCTTTCCAGTCTTATTGATGTACTGCGGTCTTCAAAGCATCTCCGGCAGCGACGACTTCACGACCATCATAATAGCCACAGTGGCTACATACATGATGTGGACGTTTCAGTTCACCACAATTTGCACATTCACCATAAGCCTCAGTGCGTAAAGCATGATGACTACGACGCATTCCACGACGTGATGGTGACGTTTTCTTCTTTGGAACAGCCATGGGATCCCTCCTATCCTAATTTATCTAATAATTTAACCAGTATAACCAATTTCATTCGACATGATTGAACTTTCAAATTGAAGCAACCTGTCTAACAGAATATCGGCTTTTAAGCAAGCTTGAAAAAGCGTATCAAGGTTTCCCTAACACTTTTGAAAAACAATATACTTTAATTGATTAAAATAACAAGAATATTAATATACAAATATATTATAAAAAAATAATTTTTAATCCTTTTTCAATTTTTCCAAAATTTTAAATGGACTGTCTTTTTTACATTTAGTCCCTTGTATTTCCAAATCTTTCTCTTTGATTATCAGTTTTTTTTCAACATTTGGCTTATGAGGATAAGGATCCAGTAATAATGCTAGTTGCTGTGCGGTTACTTCTCCAATGTCAATATAGTCATTATCATAAGGAATGATATCTGGATCATCCAGCTCCTCCAGTTCACTTGAAACTTGAGACAAAGGTATAAAAATCAACTCAAATCCATCTTCGATATCAACCGGAAAATCCTCTAGGGAAACAACACAATTTTGTATTATGCTGCTTTTCAGTATTCCCTGCGCCCTTATATGCCCACCATGAAAATAAGCCAATTTATAAAAACATGACAAAAAAAGAATTTCAGGAATTGAAAACCGCTCAGCCAAAGCCTTTCTTTCTGATTTATTTGCTTCAATGGTAACCCTGAATTCTTTTTTTTGTATTTGATTGATAAATATTTTTTTTGAAAACTCGCAACAGTTATTCATTTTTTTCTTTCTAATGTTTTTTTTTGTTGCAGTTTAATTTAAACTACAATACCTCTTTAATTATAAGATTAATTTTTCGTTTAACTTGAGGATCATGTATTCATTATGCCTTCCAGCTTCAACAAAAAACCTCTTGTATACCTTCTTAATAGTAAATCCTGTCCTCAATTTAAGCAAAAAACAAGCAAGAATATTATTTTAGGTTCCTTAATCTCTTGCAGTCTATTATTTTCCGCCTGCTCAGTTCTCTCTCCCCCTCCAATGCCAAGAGGAACAATAATTGAAAAAAATGACCTTTCTGCATTAAAAGTTGGTAGTACCAGTAAATCAGATGTTATCGACATTTTGGGATCTCCTACAACCTACGCGACATTTAATAATAATAACTGGATTTACATATCGATGATGACTCATCTTGTCCCGCTTTCCTATCCAGGAATAAAAAAACAAAAAGTGCTTTCCTTATATTTTAATGAAAGTGGGACATTAACAAAAATACAAGAATTGGGTAAAAGAGACGCTAAAAATGTCAGCATGGTATCAGAGGTAACTCCAACTCCTGGAACAAAAACTAATTTTTTCCAGCAATTATTAGGAAATATTGGCAAATACTCTCCACTAAGTGCAATGGGACTTGGAAGTACCTTCGGACCGAACAGTAACGGTGGTCCTTTCTCAAGCAATCCACTTACAACGGGTGGACCTGGCAGCTCAGGAAATACATTGCCATAAACCTATCTGGGTATAAATATCATTACTCTCAGCCCTCCCAATGGGCTGGTTTCTAATTTTATATCACCACCATGTCCCTGAATTATATTTTTCGCAATAGACAGTCCCAATCCAGTGCCTTTTTGTCTATTACCTGTCTCAAATGGCGTGAATACACTTTCTCTTCTTTCGATTTCTATTCCAGGACCGTCATCATCGATGATGAACTGTATTCCTTTTCCTTTCATATGAACCCTTAGTTTTACATCCCCCCCATATCTTTTAGCATTATCTAAAATATTGGAAAAAACTCGACGTATGCTATGAGGTCTAATAATCAAATCTGGCAGGTCATGATCAATTTCAACTGACAAAAATCGCGTATCAGCCCGAGATGCTGCTGCAACACAATCTTTAATTAACTGAGAAACATCTGTTAAAACCGGTTCTTCCGTTCCTTCACCCCTTGCAAAGGAAAGGTAAGCAGAAATCATTTGTTCCATTTCCTCAATGTCGGTAATCATTTCCAAGATATCTTGAACCTGTTCCTCAGCATTAAACATTCCTTTTTGAGGGAGCATGGCTAAACTCAACCTTAATCGGGTCAAAGGCGTTCTCAAATCATGAGAAACGCTTGCCAATATAACAGTACGCTGTTTGACATATCTTAAAATTCTTTCACGCATGACATTAAAGGCAATTGCTGCATTCCTTAGTTCTCTTGAACCATCAGGATGTAAATTACCTGGATCAATCCCTTTACCAAATTTTTCAACAGATCTGGATAATCTTCGAATGGCCCTGAACTGTATCCACGCAAAAACAGAAGTCATTATAAACAAAACCAAGGCACTTCCCACAATCCAGAAAATAAAAAGCCAAACACTACCAGCCGTTAATTTTTTTTTGGGTATTAGAATGTCCACTACACTTTGTTTTAATTCTATGGATATCTTGACCTGATCTTTTATACTGAACCAGTCAACAACAAACCGTTCATCAAGTCGATCCGCCAGGGTTTGATTGAGAAGCTCATCAACAGGTCCGATAATATTCGATTTTTTTCTTGAGTTTCCAAGGAATATTTGACCTTTGCGCCAGGTAATCGAGTATTGAAAATATTTTTGTGCATCTTCAATAATCTGATTGTATTTTATTCTCGAATTAGTTTGGTTAAACTGATTGACGATGAACTCAACCTCACTGCCAACAGTATCTGTCAAACGACGAGAAACAGTACTAAGATAATTACCATAAAACAATTCCAGTGAAATTGTTTGCGTAACAATCAATGGAATTAAAATCATCAAAAGTGAACGACTAAATAAAGAGCGCGGCAAAATTCGTCGTACAGTGCGTTCAACAATAAATTTACGATTTATAAAATAATTTGGAATTTTTAAATTCGTATATGAATTTTTCACAATTATATTTTCTGTTATTAATTAATTTTTTAATATCCAGGTTTTAAAACATACCCTTTACCCCTTACGGTATGTAAAAATTGCGGTTGTCGAGGGTCCGTCTCAATACGTCTTCGTAACCTTGTTACTTGAACATCAACAGCACGCTCACCAATTTCCTCCATTCCAATTTTTTGAACGATTTCCTCACGGGATAAAATCTCATTAGGTTGCGCCGCCAATACCCTTAACAAGGCTATCTCCCCCCCTGTTAAATGAATAATGCCATTTTTATCGCATAACAAATTTCGAACAGGGTCAAACTCCATATTTCCAAGACGAATTAAACGTATATTTTCCGCTGCAATGGGTTGCGTCAATCGACGAAACTGAATTTTCAGCCGAAGCAACAACTCTTTGGGTTCGAAAGGTTTTCCTAAATAATCATCTGCACCAGCTTCCAATCCAGCTATGCGATCTTCCGGTTCTCCCCTGGCTGTCAAAAGGATGATCGGCATATCCTTGCCTTCCTCCCGAAGGGAATGTGTCAATTGCAAACCATCCTCACCTGGCATTGTAACATCCAGTACCAATGCATCAGGTTGCAAAAACTTTAACATTTGACGTGCCTCATATGCCGATTCTGCTCCACTGATCCGGAAACCATTTTCACTTAAATAACGCTGTAACAACCGGCGTAAACGCGGATCATCATCGATAACTAAAATATGTAAAATATCTTTTTCGTTTGGTGATTTGTTATTTTCCGACATTATTTTTATCTTTGATTTTACTAATGGTAAGATTTTCTAGCATTTTTTTGGATTTTTTACTGATCATACCATATAATATACGCTGGAATCCTTCTATATATGTATTATTGGAAACCTCTCTAAAAGCGCGAACAAATTGTTTGCGTTGAAGACTAAAAAGTTCCTCCTCTAGTTTTTTCCCTTTTTTTGTCAAGAATAACACTTTTTTCCTGCGATCTGTTGGAGTTTGCTGAAAATAGACAAAATCTTGTTCAAGCGTCTCTCTTAATACGCGATTCAAACTTTGTTTTGTAATTCCAAGCATTGAACATAGCTCACCTACCGAAATCCCAGGATAATGACAGATAAATTGCATCAATCGAAAATGAGCCAACCCAATTCTATATTCATCTAATATTGGTTCAACGATAGACATGGCTTCATGATGGATAAAAAAAAATATATCCTGCATAAATCGAATTTTATCTTCATGCAGAAATAATAACTCTTCACCAGCTTTGTATAAAGGTAAATCAAAATTTATAGAACGAGACAAATAAAAAACTTTATATAAGTTGAAAACCGTGAGACAATAATAATCTATTTTCTTTTTAAATAAAATAGAGTATGTTTGCGGTAAACTTATAACAATTATAAACATTGATATACACTATATACCTTACTACTTAACTTTTAACTTTAACAGGAGATGATGACCAAGTGCAGGTTTTGGTTAGAGACAATAATGTTGATCAAGCTTTGAAAGCTTTAAAAAAGAAAATGCAACGCGAGGGAATTTTCCGTGAAATGAAACTTCGTCGCCATTATGAAAAACCCTCTGAGCGACGTGCCCGTGAGGCTGCAGAAGCTGTAAGACGTGCACGTAAAATGGAACGTAAACGTTTGGAACGTGAAGGTTTTTAATCCACAAAAGTTTTATTCTTATAAAAGAAATTAAATGATATTTCTTTTATAAGATATATTCTAAAGTAAATTTACATTTTACAATGTCAGTTCTTATCACCAAAAATCCATTAATCTAAATTGAGCAAATAATATTAGATACGAATTAAATTTGCCCAAAATATTATATTGATAATGTTGATTACCAGCATTTCCTATGCTGAACATAACCTTACATATCGTTGTAATTGATCTTATTCATCCAATGAATAATAATTTTTCAAAAGTTATGTTAAAAACTTTATATTCAATATTTTTAATTTTTTCCATTTAAATGATCAAGAATAAGTTTTCCCATCTCTTGCGTGTTTACCTCTTTTTTTCCCATACTCATAATATCCGGTGTACGATAATTTTGGTTTAATACCAATTTACATGCATTTACGATTTTCCGTGAATTTTGTTGTTCATTAAATGAATATTTCAACATCATCGCCAAAGAAAGAATTTGTGCCAAGGGGTTGGCTTTTCCTTGTCCAGCTATGTCTGGAGCACTGCCATGAATTGGTTCATACAATGCTGGAATAACCCCATTTGACTGTTTCTCCCCTAGTGTAGCTGAAGGCAACATACCCAAACTTCCCGTCAGCATTGCAGCCAAATCTGACAGAATATCCCCAAAAAGATTGCTGGTCAGAATAACATCAAATTGTGAGGGTTGACGGACCAATTGCATTGCACAATTATCTGCTAACATATGAGATAAATTGACATCTGGATACTCTTTTTGGTGAATCTCTGTCACCACTTCCTTCCATAAAAGACCGCTTTCCATCACATTACATTTATCAACAGAACAAACATGATTTTGGCGTTGACGAGCCAACTCAAAAGCTACACGGGCAATTCTTTCGATTTCTTTACTTGTATAAACTTCTGTATTGATTCCCTTACGAGTTCCGTCAGGTAATGTTTCAATTCCTCTGGGAGAACCAAAATAAACGCCTCCTGTGCTTTCGCGAACAATCATTAAATCCAAACCCTTAATGATCTCAGGTTTAACTGAACTGGCCTCAATCAGAGAATCAAAAACAATCGCTGAACGTAAATTGGCAAATAAGCCAAGTTCTTTACGTAAACCAATAATCCCTAATTCAGGTCGATTATTAAAATCAATATTATTCCACTTCGGTCCACCCACAGCTCCAAAAAGAACCGCATCAGCTTTTTTTGCTTTTTCAATAACCTTTTGAGTTAATGGTATTCCATTTTGATCTATGGATGCACCTCCAACCACTTCATATTCAAGCTTGAAAGATAACGTCGAGTTTTTATCTGCCCACTCAAGTACTTTTACAGCCTGTTCCATGATTTCTGGACCAATCCCGTCCCCTGGCAAAACCAAAATTTTTTTTTCTTTTGTCATAAAAATTCTCGCAATAATAAAAATAATTAAAAATATTGTTTTTTTTAACTTTATTAGTTTTAACAAAGAAAATGTAATTATCTATTACATAACCTAATTAAAAAAGCTTTAATTTTGAAAAAATAATTTTTGACCTGATTTATACATTGGTTTTTATTGTTAAGAATGAGTTTGCAAAAAAATTGTATAATTAATTTTAGACAAATATATTTTCTTATAAAATAATTCAATTTAAAGACTAATGCCTAGTTTTGTGATTAATTAAATATAAAAAATGGCTCAGTTAAATAAATGAACCATTTATGAATAGAATTAATTATATATTATGTTCATCAATTATTATCTCAGGAAACCAGGGTTGCTTTTCCTTTCTGTTTTTTTCAAAATTTTTAATTGATTCAACATGTTGCATGGTTTGACCAATATCATCCAAACCTTCCAAAAGCAATTGACGGCGTAATGGGTCAATTTCAAATTTAATTTTTTCACCATCAGGTCGTATAATTTCTTGATGTACTAAATCAACCGTTATACGAGCATTTGCTCCCATTTTGGTATCCTCAACCAATTGTTCACAAATTTCCCTGGACACCTTTATCGGCAATATTCCGTTTTTAAATGCATTATTAAAAAAAATATCCGCAAAGGAAGGTGCAATTACACATCGTATTCCAAAATCAAGCAAAGCCCAAGGCGCATGTTCCCTGGACGAACCACAACCAAAATTTTCATAACTGATTAAAATTTTCGCCTGACGATACGGGTCACGATTAAGTATAAAATCATTTCGTTCATTTCCATTATCATCATAACGCCAAGAATAGAAAGCGAATTTACCCAAACCACTTCTTTTGGTCGTTTTGAGAAAACGAGCCGGTATTATTTTATCAGTATCAATATTTTCTTCGGGTAATGGAGCTGCAATTGCTGTCAAACTGTCAAATTTTTCCATCACATCATATCCCTTACATCCGTTAATTCACCTTTGATTGCAGCAGCGGCAGCCATGGCTGGAGATACTAAATGTGTTCTACTGCCAGGACCTTGACGACCTTCAAAATTACGATTGGAAGTGGAGGCACACCTTTGTCCTGGTTCCAAACGATCTGGATTCATTGCCAAACACATGGAACAACCAGCTTCACGCCATTCAAAACCTGCCTCTTTGAATATTTTATCCAATCCTTCGGATTCAGCTTGTTTCTTAATTAATCCAGACCCGGGTACAGCCAGTCCCCAGACATGATCTGCAATTTTATGCCCTTTAAGAATATATGCCGCAGCCCGAAAATCTTCTATACGACTATTTGTACAAGAGCCTATAAAAACAGCGTCAATTTTTGTACCGGCAATCGGTTGACCAACTTTCAGATCCATATAGTTCAACATACGTTTTTTTCTTTTACGTTGAGATTCATCCTTCAATTTTTCTGGATCTGGCACTTTATCTTTAATAGATATCACATCTTCTGGACTTGTCCCCCATGTTACCATAGGATCAAGATTGTTGACGTCTATATCTACAACTTTATCATAATGCGCCCCATCATCAGAAACCAAACTTTTCCAGTAAGCTACAGCGTCATCAAAATTTTTCCCTTTTGGTGCAAATGGACGCCCCTTAATATATTCAAAAGTAACTTCATCAGGTGCTATGATCCCGGCTCTGGCACCAGCTTCAATAGCCATGTTGCACAAGGTCATCCGCCCCGCCATATCAAGATTTCTTACCGCTGAACCAGTAAATTCTATTACATGTTCTGTTCCACCAGCTGTACCAATTCTTCCTATAACAGCAAGAATAATATCTTTCGCACTTACACCTGGTTTTAATTTACCTTCAATATTAATCTTAAAATTTTTGGCTGGTTTCTGTAGCAAGGTTTGGGTTGCCATCACATGTTCAACTTCTGAAGTTCCGATACCAAAAGCAAGCGAACCAAATGCACCATGGGTAGAAGTATGACTGTCACCACAAACAATAGTCATACCTGGTAATGTTATCCCTTCCTCGGGTCCAACAACATGGACGATCCCCTGACGGGCAGATTTTAATGGAATGAATGGGACACCAAATTCCCTAACATTTTTCTCTAAAACTTCTATCTGATGACGACTTTCTCCTTCCTCCATCGGTTTATCCCGATCTGTTGTGGGAACATTGTGATCAATAACTGCCATCATCGCTTCCGGACTGTGAATTTTACGTCCAGCCAACCGTAACCCTTCAAATGCCTGCGGGCTAGTAACCTCATGAATTAAGTGACGGTCAATATAAAGGAGTGCCGTACCATTTGGAAGTTGTTTTACCACGTGACTATCCCACAACTTATCAAACAAAGTACGAGCTTTCATTTTTTTATCCTTTTAAAATTTTATATTCAATAAGTTTATATATCCAAAATAACAAGAAACTAAAATAATTTATTCTGATAATTTTTATAAATTATCAGAATATAAAATAAAAAATCAGTTCAACCTGTTAAACAGATTCTGTTTTTTTATTAACATCGCGATTACGTTCTGCAATACGGGCTGACTTACCGCTACGACCACGCAAATAATATAGTTTTGCGCGACGAACATGACCATGACGGACAACCGTAATCGCAGAAATTGTTGGAGAATAAAGAGGAAATACACGTTCCACTCCTTCACCATTTGAAATTTTACGAACGGTAAAATTACTATTTAGTCCCTTATTTGAACGTGCAATTACGACACCCTCATAAGCCTGAACACGTTTACGTTCCCCTTCAACAACACGAACATCAACTCGTACTGTATCCCCAGGGAAAAATTCAGGAATGGCACGATCTGCTGTTAAACGAGCAATTTCGTCAACCTCATATTTTTGAATAATATCCATCATCTTTTCCTTTAACAATATATAAATTCAGTCATTATTTTTAAGGTTACTGTTACGCTGGTAACTGTCCCACAAATCTGGTCTGCGCATTCTGGTCACCATTTCAGCCTGTTCTTGACGCCATGCAGCAATTGCCCCATGATGTCCTGAAAGTAAAATCTCGGGCACGTCATATCCCTGCCACTTGGCAGGTTTCGTATAATGCGGATATTCCAAAAGACCTTCAGAAAAACTTTCTTCTTCCCCACTGGTATCAGATCCCATAACACCAGGTAACAGACGTATGCAGGCATCCATTAAAACAAGTGCGGCAGGCTCACCACCAGAAAGAATGTAGTCTCCAATAGAAATCTCCTCTATTGAATATTTTTGAAATATCCGATCATCAATCCCCTCATAGCGACCACAAATACAATATAAACCACTCCCTGATACAAACCGCAGAATATCTTTTTGTTGCAATACACGTCCTCGCGGCGAAAAATAAACAACTGGACGATCATCCTGCGGTAAAGTAGCCTGTAAGGCAGCATCAAGTATATCCACTCGAATAACCATTCCTGCCCCACCACCAAACGGCGTATCATCAACAGCCTTATGTTTGCCATGACCAAACTGACGCAAATCATGCGTTTTCAAAGTCCATTTTTCCTCTTTTAATGCTTTGCCCGCCAGGGAAAATTCCAAAAAGCCGGGAAACATCTCAGGAAATAAAGTCAACAATTCAATCTGCCAACACATTTCCCTTATTACTTTCATTAGGTGAAACCTCAATAAAATGAGGTAAACAGATTTTTACCCATCCCGCTTCAAGATCAATTACCGGTACACATTGCTTTGTAAAAGGAACAATAATGATTTCTTTGGAATCCAGTTTGATTTCAAGACTGGTACCCGCACCATAATCATGGACATGATCAATGATACCAAACGCTTCCTTTTGCTGATTGATTTTCTGAACACGAGCCTGCAAACCAATTAAATCTACCAAATAGAATTCCTCTTCTTCCAAATCTGAAAAAGAATCTCTTGTTACGTATAACTTACGGTTTGTCAGATGTTCGGCATTTGTTCTGGAATCAACAGGATTTTTATTTCCATCATAAAGGATGGCAATTGGTTCATTTTTCCAGATTAAAGACCAGCGCTCCCCATGATTATCAATCAGTTCCTTGTAATTTTGTAGATCTGTTGCCTTTTCCAGATACGAATAAACCCTTACCAGCCCGTTAACGCCATGGGGTTTCCCGATCGTTGCAACATGAACCAACTGTTTTTTCATCAAAGGGGCAACCTTATTCAATAATCAACAATTAAGCCTCAGCTTCAGCTTCTTCTTTTTTCTTAGCTGCGGCTTCAGCACGTTCCTGGGCCTTTTTCTTCGGCGCAGACTTCTGAGGCTGTTCGTTATAGACAAATTTTTCCGCCAAACCAGCATTTGCCAAAAAACGTGCAACACGATCGGTTGCCTGTGCCCCTTTTGTCAACCAATAACTAATCCGTTCATTAAACAAACGAACTCTTTCAGCATGATCGGAAGGAAGCATGGGGTTATAAGAACCCACTTTTTCAATAAAACGTCCATCCCGAGGTGAACGGCTATCAGCAATAACTATGTGATAGTATGGACGTTTTTTTGACCCTGAACGGGATAAACGGATTTTAAGGCTCATTGATTCTTTTTCTCCAGATTCTAGCCATTAATGAAAGAAACTAACGCATCATCCCACCACCAGGTGGAGGCGTCATTCCTTTAGGTAAAAGAGCAGATAACCCCTGTCGCATTAAACCTTTAACGCCCAGCTTGTTAAACCGCTTCATCATGGAAGCCATCTGATCATATTGTTTTAACAACCGATTGACTTCCTGAACTGTTGTCCCCGATCCTGCCGCAATCCTTTTTTTACGAGATGCCTTAATAATATCAGGCTTTTTGCGTTCGGCCTTAGTCATTGATGAAATAATGGCCTGATGACGTTTAAGAATCGAGGTGTCTATCTCTTTATTGCCAAGTTTTTCTTTAACTTTTCCCATACCTGGGATCATGTCCATAATGTTGGAAATTGATCCCATTTTATTTATCTGTGAAATTTGAGTCGAATAATCATTCAAATCAAATTTTCCCTTGAGCATCTTCTTGGCAAGACGTTCATTTTCCTCTGTATCGAGAGTTTCAGAAGCTTTTTCAACCAGCCCCGCTATATCTCCCAATCCCAGAATACGGCTGGCGACACGTTCGGGATAGAATTCCTGTAATGCATCAACCTTTTCACCCATACCAACCAGCTTGATTGGGGCGCCAGTAATTGCCCGCATTGATAATGCGGCACCACCTCGTGCATCCCCATCCATACGGGTCATAACAACACCCGTAATCCCAACTTTCTCATTGAAATGCTTGGCTGTGTTAACCGCATCTTGCCCTGTCATAGCATCAACAACAAGAAGGGTTTCAACAGGCTGAACCGCATCTCTGATATTTTGAACCTCCTGCATCAAAACATCATCAATCGCCAAACGTCCAGCTGTATCCAGGATAACAATATCATATCCCTCTAAACGACCGATCTCCATGGCCCGCTTGGCAATTTGCAATGGATTTTGTCCCTCGATAATTGGTAATGCAGTTATGCGTATCTGATTGGCCAATTGCTGCAATTGCAATTGGGCGGCAGGACGATAGGTATCCAAACTGGCAAGCAATATTTTCTTGCGTTCACGACGATTTAGGAAATATGCAATCTTTGCCGAAGTCGTGGTTTTACCAGATCCTTGCAAACCCACCATCAAATAAGGAACAGGTGGCGCAGCATTCAATGCAAGAGGTACAGCACCTGATCCACCCAATGCATCAATCAATGCATCATTTACAATTTTGGCAATTGCCTGACCAGGTGAAATATTGTGCAAGACTTCCTGACCAACAGATTTTTCCTGAACCTTTTTAACAAATTCCTTGACGACAGGCAAAGCAACGTCTGCATCAAGCATTGCCAAACGGATCTCACGCATAGCCTCATTAACGTCTTCCTGAGACAATGCCCCCCGTTTCGAAAGTCCGTCAAATACACCAGAAAGTTTACCAGATAAACGGTTAAACACGTTTTTTTCCTACATTTACACAATAAATAACGCGTTACTGCACGAGCCTTCGTGAGGTAACGTTTCTTAATCTAGAAAATAAAATTAACCTGATTTTTAATTGGTTGTCAATTGAATAATTGTTTAATAAGAAGCATGTTGTTCAATTCTATCTGTCACCATGCTTCTTATAAAAAGCTTCAGCTAATTATTGATTATTATTGAGCTTGGTTAGGCGCAACCATTGGTGCTGCGGTTCCATTTGTTGCTGTTTGACGCATCTGTCCACGCAATAACTGCATTTGACCATGAATGTCCTTCATCTTGATGATACGCGCTTTTAACTGAACCAACTGGTCTGGTGTCAAAATGTTACGAAGGGCAAGTAATGTCTTGGTATGATTTTCAGCAGTTTCTCTGTGAAGTTTTTCCAATTTATCCACAAATGGATCAAGATTTCCTTTTGTTACTTTACCAGGTGCCAATAAAGCATTTGCCATATCTCTATGTACAGCCTCAACTTGCTGACGAGTGGTTTCTTCCTTTAATCGAGCACTATCGACGATTACCTTGGCTTTTGCCTGTTGTTCGGCGCTAAGATTAAGATTTTCGAACATGTATCCCAATGGACCAACCGCAGGCCCAAATATGCCACCGGGAGGTGGAGGTGGAGGTGCCATTCCAACAGGTTGGGCCATTGCGGATACCATACTGCCAAGGCTTAGACCGCCGGCAACAACCAAAGAGGTTAACATTTTCTTATTAAACATAAAAAGCCATCCTTTCTTTATTGAAAAGCAATAAAAGGTTTGGACTCTTTTATCACTTAGTTCAATTTTATCAAAGTTTTAGGCAAAAGTATGAAGATTTTTTATATTTATTACAAAATAATTTTAAAAATGTGTTTTTTGAGTTTCATTGTTTTTCATGAATATATGGATTCTTGCTATCTCTGAATTGCAAACGGATTGGCGTTCCAGGCATATCAAAAATTTCACGCAAACCGTTCATCAAATATCTCTGATAATCCAGGGGAAGTTTTGAAGTTCTAGTTCCAAATAATATGAAGGTTGGTGGTCGGGCCTTGGCTTGCGTGATGTAACGTAATTTTAATCTGCGTCCATCAATCATGGGAGGGGCATGCCTCAAAATAGCCTCTTCAAACCAACGGTTCAATTCCCCTGTCGGAATACGTTTGTTCCAAACATCATAGGCTTTTCGAACCGCGGGTATTAATTTATGAACCCCTCGACCTGTAAGAGCTGAAAAAGCAATGATAGGAATGCCATGCATTTGTGAAAGCGACATCTCAATTCTATCTCTTATAGTCTGGCGGGTGGCCACCCTATCCTTTAAAATATCCCACTTATTAAGCGCAATAACGCAACAGCGTCCTTCTCTTTCAATTAGACGGGCAATTTGTAAATCCTGTTCATGAATGCCCAATTCAGCATCAATAACCAAGACAACCAATTCGGCCATTTTAAGGGCTTCAATACTGGCAGAGACAGACATTTTTTCAAGTGTCTCATCAATTCTGGCTTTTCTCCTCAATCCGGCGGTATCAACCAATTCAATTTCCCCTTTTTCATCGTGAAAGGATACTGAAATTGAATCCCGTGTTAATCCAGCTTCCGGCCCGGTGATTAAACGCTGCTCCCCTATCAATTGATTGATCAAAGTTGATTTGCCGGCATTGGGACGTCCCACAATTGCCAATCTCAATGGTTTATCTTCAGAGTTTTCCAATGATATATTTAATGCCGAATTATCCTGGAACTGTTCAATTGGAAGCACCGCCTCAATCCGGTCCACAAGATCCATGATACCTTCACCATGCTCTGCAGAAACAGGAATGGGTTCCCCCAAACCAAATTTATACATTTCCAAGGCGGCTACATTTCCGGAATGACCTTCGGCCTTATTCACAACCAAAAGAATTTTACGCCCCTGTTTTCTCAACCATTGCGCAAAATGTTCATCAACAGGTGTTACACCCATTCTGGCATCAACACAAAAAAGAATCACATCTGCCATATCAACCGCCCGTTCGGAGGATATACGCATACGACCATGAACAGTTTCGGGATCATCCTCTTCCCATCCAGCCGTATCAATTAAGGTAACGGGGCGATCGTTTAGAAGAATGTCAACTGATTTCCGATCTCGTGTCACCCCCGGCTGATCGCTTACAATTGCAAAGCGTCTTCCCGCCAGCCGATTGAATAATGTCGATTTACCGACATTAGGACGACCCGCGATCACAATAACAGGCAATTTGTGTTTAGCCAATGTCACGTATTTTATTTCCTAACCAAAAGCAGTTAATTTACCATCTTGCCCCAGGATCAGCAAACGCTCATTTACAACCACCGGAGCTAGAGCGGGAGTTATACCTGTTTTAACAATATTGGTTATTTTACCTGATGCCGGACTGAAGGTTACCAGTCCAATATCGTTAAAATCACTGATACAGATAAGTTGTCCGCCTGCCAATACAGGACCATACCAAGCAATGGGATCTTTATATTTTTCCATATTCTTGAAACGTCTCAGTTGAGTGACCCAACGAACCCGACCCGTTACACGGTCGAGACAAGCCAGTTGCTGATCAAGGGAAAGAACAAATAACCAATCGCCAATAACAACCATTGAATTTTGACCTGAAACTTCACGTTCCCAAATACGTCGACCAGACCTTAAATCCAGTGCCACCAAGATTGAACCGATACTTATAGCATATACCGTACCATCAGCAATTACAGGAAGCGCACTGATTGCCGCAAAATCCACAAAAGCATTACGACCATTTCGACCCAGCGTATCAGTCCAAATCTGCTCCCCGGTATTTGCCCGCAACGCAATCAAATCTCCTGATCCAAAGCCTGCGACAAGAATGCCTTCTGAATAGGCTGGTGCTGGCTGACCAAATAATTTTGTTTGAACACTGCCTGTACTATAGGACCATAACTGATTTCCCGTTTTTGTATCCAAACAAAATAACCGTCCATCAATGGTGCCAAAAAACAATAACTGGTTTACGATTGTTGGTGCGGAACGACCAGGTGTACCAACATCCACACGCCATACAACCTTTCCCGTTTCCCGATCCACCCTCAAAGTTTCGGCCACGCCATCCACAATATATAAAGCATCCTCGGTTAATCCAATACCACCTCCCAAATTACTTGATCTTGACTTTTTCTTTTTGGGATTTAGCCGCCATAGCAACTTACGTGATTGCCAATCAAACGCAGTTACCTTACCCACAGCATCCATTGTGAAAAAATGATTGCCATCTATAACCGGAGTTGTATTGATGATGCCCTGGCCTTTTGATCCCAGCGCAATATAGGATAAAGGGCTTGGTTCGGAATTTCCTGATCCGATACTGCAACTCCACATTCTACGCACGCCACCCATCGCACTGTGAATTGAGGCATGATCAGCCGTTCTTCCCTCAAGCATCCATTTCTCGTCGATAACTGGTGATGGAATAGTGATTGGAGTTTTGTCACTATGATCGACCATCAGTCCGGCACCAGTACTAAAAACGTCTATTCGTTTACCAATAATAACAGGTTTATTATCCTTATGCCCGCAAGCTGCCAAGGCCATTCCAGTTGCGGTTGTCGCAAGAATCGATCGACGTGAAAATTTCTTTTTTATAGGTAGAATATCTTGCATCGTTAAACCCTTTTATTCGCTGCAATAACCTGCAACATCACATTTGCCCTTTTCCGTAGTTCTGGACTGGCATTCATATCCGTAGATAAACGTCCAAAAACCTGTTTCGCCTCTATAACTTTACCAGTTTTGAGATCCAAAATCGCCTCACACTCTCGTGCCAAAGCATACCAGGGAGTCTTGTGATCCAACAATTCTCTGATACGATTATGTAATTCACCTGGATCTACATTATCAAGATGGTTTTCAATCCACAATAAATTAGCCAGATTACGAAAATCAGGCGATGCAGTTTTATCAAATCTCAAAGCTTCCCAAATTGCGGATGCCTCTTTAAGCTTTCCCTGATCCAGTAGTAATGATGCTTGTTTTAATTGTGCCAATGCCCGTATAGATTGGGGAGAATGATTGGATATATGATTAAATTCACCAATGATCTGGTCAACCATCTTATCATCTTTGGATTGAGGAGATAACTGTACTGTTTTTTGCATGACCTGCATATAAGAATTTGATGCATTTACAATTTTCTTATGCTTTTGCCAATGATTAAACTGTAAAAGACCAAATACGGCCAGACCAGCAATAATAACAACTATTGCCAATTTAGCATAACGTCTCATGAAATAATGCAGTTTTTCTGTCCGTAATTCTTCATCTATTTCTTTAAACAGGTCTTCTGACACTTACAGTTTCTCCTTTGTGCGTTTATTATGACTTGAATTTGGCAGTTTTTTTATTTTCCACCTGTTGCATTTTTTAATTTTTTACTTCCATCGACAATCGTGGCACGCATTTTAGTAAGGTTGGCAGTAATTCTAGCATTCATTTCAGCGCTAACTTTTTGGATCGATTCCATTTCATTTTTAGCTTTTTGGCTAATGGCAACCTGTTTTGCATGCGCCTGTTTTGAAATACATCCATAATACACATGCACAGCCTTGTTATAATTATTAAACTGCTCAACACTGGCATTGTATTTGGTAACATTGCTTACGTTTATCACTGGTGACTTGGGTTCATTGCCACAGGATGCAGTCCAATCCTGTGCAAAAGCAGCCACGCCGGGTATTGGAGAAAATCCAATCATAGCGGTCAAAATGAATTTTTTCATCGGATATTTCCTTTCGATGATAAAGTTAGATATGATGCAGACTCATGGTAGAAAATCTACCAAATCTCCGTCAGGTTTCCCACAAATTTCATTATCCTGCATCACGATTTTACCTTTTACGATTGTTGCAACAGGCCATCCTTTCACTTCCATTTGATCATAAGGTGTCCAACCTGCCGGTGAAACAATCCAGTCATTGGTGATACGACGATTAGTTTTCATATCAACCAGGGTGAAATCCGCATCATATCCGACCTGAATTCGTCCTTTTGTAGGCATGCCATATATTCTTGCCGGATTAGATGCCATTAAATCGACCAAACGACCAAGCGATAATCGTCCCTCATTTACATGATTCAACATGAGTGGCACGAGAGTCTGTACACCCAGCATTCCTGATGGACAGCATAGCCATGGTTTTGCCTTGGCTTCTGGATCATGGGGCGCATGATCCGAGGAAACGATATCAACCACACCATTCTCAATCGCTCTCCAGCACGCATCATAGTGTCTTTTATCACGGATAGGAGGATTCATTACCGCCAAACCTCCTAACCGTTCATAACATTCCGGTGCGATTTGGGTTAGATGATTTCCTAGCACTTCAACGGTTGCGATATCTTTATAATCAACCAACCATTCAAGTTCTTCCTGGGTCGTTGTATGCAAGATATGCGCGGGTCGACCTGTTTTACGGGCTAATTTTATGATACGTCGTGTTCCAAGAAATGCACATTCCTCATCACGCCACAAACGATGATTTTCATAAGGCATACCCTCACAGAATAACTTTTTCCTAGTCTGTAAACGATATTCATCCTCGGCATGATAACATACTCGACGATGACCATACCGCATGATATTTTCAAGACTTTCATCATCTTCCACCATTAAGGAACCGGTTGAAGAGCCGGCGTAAACCTTGATACCACACACTCCTCTCATCGTTTCGAGCTTGGATAGGTTTTGCGTATTTTCCCTTGTGGCACCAACGTAAAATCCAAAATTAACCCAGCTTGTCTCCCTTGCCCTTTCTTGTTTCCATATGATCATTTCCTTATCCGCTGTGGGAGGATTTGTATTGGGCATATCAAAAACAGTGGTCAATCCACCCATCGCTGCCGCTTTTGTCCCGGTTTCAATTGTTTCAACCATATCATTTCCCGGTTCGCGAAAATGCACATGACAATCCATCAAACCTGGAAGAACATAAAGACCCTTCGCATCAATAATCTTTTCGGCAGCATCACTTGATTGAACAGACAGGGATTGAATACGCCCTTTGATTACACCAATACCGGTTTCATATTGTCCCCATGGTAAAACACAATTACCATTTTTAATTATCAGATCGTAATGCACAAGCAAAATCCTTTATCAATCCATTAAAACTTCTAAAACATTTCCCAGCGGATTTTTCCCAACAATATGCACCTGATGCCATATTGCATAAAATAGAATATTCCAAGCCATAAATCGTTCCTTGCGTCCAGATGCCTTTTCAAATAAAGATCTCACATTTGATAAGGAAATTTTGTTACCAATATCTGTCTGACAAAAAACCGCCTGGGCCAATTTATTGGCGTGCTGTTCGATCCACAAACCAATTGGAACACTAAATCCAGATTTTTTGGCAAAAGGTTGTGCTAGAGGAAACTGCCATTCAAGCCATTTGCGTAATATCCATTTCCCTTGGCCATTTCTTATTTTCAAATGATCTTCAAGATTGAAGGCGAATGCTGCAATTTTTTTATCCAGAAATGGGACTCTTCCCTCAATAGAATGAGCCATGAGACAACGATCAAGCTTGATTAGAAGATCATTGGGTAACCAATCATTCATATCAATTTTTTGAGCATTTTTCAGGCGTGAATCATTTTTATCCTGCAATTTATATTGTAATCTGAAATAATTTTTCCATTCGCTGGAAACGGAATGAAGGAAAAAATTGTCTCGTTCAAAAATACCCTTGCGATAGAGTCTTTTACCGCCTAGCCAAACAGATTTTGCTGCTTTACGATATCGTCCATAACCTGCAAATAATTCATCACCACCCTCACCAGATAAAATAACCTTAACTATGGATCTGGCCTCATTTGCAAGAAACCATGTTGGGATAATTGCATAATCGGCAACAGGATCATCCATACATGCAATAATTTTAGGTAAATGTCTGAAAACATCTTGCTGATTTATGGTGACGCAATGATGTTGAATACCTATTTCCTTTGCCAATAATGCCGCCTGCAATGCTTCATCCTTAACATAGCCAGAATCATTATTTATCTCAAAACGGGTTGTCCAGGCATGAAGACGATTAATTCGTCCCAGACGCTGTATCATTTTCAATATAATTGAGCTATCGATACCACTTGATAGAAAAAGTCCGAATGGCACATCAGAACGTTCATGAATACGAATCGAATCTTCCAAAAGACTATCAAGCTGATTTAAAGCTTTTTTCTCATCTGTAATCATAGACCTTGTTTTTGGAAAACAAGACTGTGTTTGCCGATGAATAATTTCACCATTTTGGATTATCAGGGTTTCACCAGGTAAAATCCGATAAATATTATTATAGATTGTTTTATAGCCCGGTATGAATTGCAATTGTAACAATGTATCGACTGCAGACTGATTTATATCATCATGCCTAACAAAACCTGCCTTGATAATTGCTTGCGCTTCAGAAGCAAATACAACACCCTGTTCTACACTAGCATAGTATAAAGGTTTTATACCAAAGGGATCACGGCTTAAAACAAGCGTTTTTTCATCTATGTCAACCATGGCAACTCCATACATGCCACGTAGGGAATTCACATAATCGGCATGAAATTTCTGCCATAAGGGAAGGATTACCTCACAATCGCTTCCCGTTTTAAAAATATAATTCTTAAAAAGATGGCGTAATTCGGGACTGTTATATATTTCACCATTTGCAATCAAAACTTGTTGATTGTCATTGGATAGAGGTTGTTTTCCCCCTTCTATATCAATAATGGAAAGACGCGAATGCAACAAAACAATATGACTATTTTCCCATGATCCGTTTCCATCAGGACCCCGGTGATACAAAGCCTCCAATAAGATCTTTTTTTGATGTTCAGAAATGCTGTGGCCATCCTTCAAGGCAATTCCTGCTATTCCGCACATCAGATTTTCTCAATTCTCGTTAAAAATTCATACCATTTTTGTAAAACAGTCGCCTGACTAAATTCCCTTTCGAATTTTTGACGTCCTGCAATTGCAATTCTTTGAGATAATGTCGCATCATTTGTCAAGGACGCGATAGCCTTTGATAAGGCTGTTTCATCTTCCAGAGGGGTTAGGAGACCATTTTTCCCGTTGTCTATCAATTCCACAGGTCCTTGCGCAGCCAATGCGACCACCGGTTTAGTCGCGGAAAAACCTTCTAGAACTATATTACCCAAAGGTTCATGACGAGAGGAGCAAACCAGAATATCGCAAGCCTGGATAATACCTGATATATCCCCAATCCAACCCGGCATATGGACACGATCTTGAACCTTTAAGAATCTTGCCAAATTTTCAAGCTTCTGACGCTCTTCGCCTTCACCAGCTATAAGCAAATGGGTATTTGCAAGATTAGGCATCGCCTTTATAAGGATATCAAATCCTTTATTAACGTGCAGTCTACCCAACGCCAGTAAAAACGGTGCGTTATTGGGAATATAAGAGGGACGCCTTGCACATGCATCGGGAAATGTTCTTGCAAAATTGGGAACATGATGAACACGATTTTCCGGCCATCCTTGGTTTTTGATCCATTCTACAATTCCTTTGGTATTACCAACCAGATGATCACATTGCCTGTAATATTTTAAATCATAAAACCCGCCTAAACGTCCCACGTTTATCCAATCACCCCTTGGCATAAAAGAGGCCGCCCTATTCATCCAAGCCACCGCTACTCTTGGTGAAAAATCCTTTAGAATTCTTTTTAGTTCATACTTCGTTGAAAGATCCAACAACCCACCGAATCGTAATTCATGGGAGAATAAACCAACTTCGGTAAATTTCCGTTTACGATCGGAATTTTTCCGTATAATAGGTAATACAGACAATTTTTGAAGATGCTGGGCAATACATAATCGCTCGAAAAACAATTCTGCCCCACCATTAACCGCTCCCGCCATAATGTGTGCAATACGGAAATTTGATGGATTGCTCATATTTACAAAACTTATTCCTAAATTACATTTTAATCATTTTGTCTATCTTGTTTATTATAGGTTTCCAAAAGATTCTGAAAAGCATTATAAACTTCATCAACCGTTAAGTTTTCCATATTTGCCATTCCATTTCCACCTGACGCTGACAATCCTTGGGCATAGTTCCCGGCTGGCTCATATTCTGACAATTTACTTGGTCCAAACAAACCAAGTACTGGAATTTGACAAGCGGCGGCCAAATGCATCAAACCTGAATCATTACCTATAAAACCTTTACAACGTGACAATAAAGCGGCAACTTCTGTTAAAGTATTTTGACCACCACTATCTATAACTGGCAAACTGCTCCTTTTCAATGGATCCACAAGATTAAACTCTTGACTTCCTGGCCCATAAAAAAGAACGAATTCATAATTTTTATTAAAAACCAAAAGTTTTTTTGCCACTTGAATAAACCGTTCGATTGGCCAAATCTTGCCAATCCAATTTGCAGTTGGTGCCAAGGCAATATAATGGTTGGCAGGCAATTTTTCTGCAGCCATTTTTTTATTTTTTTCATCAATCCATACTACTGGTAAAGGTGTATAGGGCAATGATAATGACCTGGCCAAATAACGCACACGATGTTCCTTAATCCTTCCACCATGTACAATGCATTTTTTTCTTGTTCTTAAAAAATAGCCTATTCCTGAACCACGAAGGTCAATTACCAAATCCCAGGATTGCATCACACATTGTGACCATAATAATAACCAATGAAAATCAAAACGGTATTTATTCATTACCAATGTCTTGTCACGCCTTGGCATTGCATCGAAAAGACCAGCAGCCACTGGTCCGCAAGCAATTGTAAACTTTGCTTGTGGATAGGTTTGTAACAAATAATCAAGTATTCCGGTTGAAATTACGGCGTCTCCCAATCGGGTAGAGGTGATAAACAGAATTTTCCTGATTGAAGATACCATCATGCAAACCCTTATTCTTTCAATCCAAATTAAATAATATATGTTGGCAATTTAAAAAAGTTTAGTTCTAAGCTATTTATCATTGAATTAATTAAATGATAATTAAGATGGATATTCTCAATGAACAAACTGTATTCTAACAATATGGTTTTAACAACGAAAAAAAATTATAATGCACAGTTCCAATTTCAATGAATTATTGGCCAAGATAAAATTCAATCAGGATGGTTTGGTTCCAGCTATTGCCCAACAATATGATAGTAAAGAAGTTTTAATGATGGCATGGATGAATCAGGAAGCAATTATTGAAACTATTTCCACTGGTCAGGTCTGTTATTATTCTCGCAGCCGTAAAAAACTATGGCATAAAGGTGAGACTTCAGGTCAGACACAAAAATTGGTGAATTTCCTTTTTGATTGCGATGGCGACACACTGCTGCTTTTTGTCGATCAGAAAGGCGTGGCATGCCATACCGGGCGTAAAAGTTGCTTCTATAATGCATGGCAAAACGGATCGATCAAGGAAATAAGCCGCCCCTTGATTAATCCTGAAAAATTATATCAAAATAAACATAAATAATGAACAAATCAGAAAATCCACCAATAATATGGATCTTGGCTGGTGAAACCAGTGGTGATGAATTGGGAGCAAAACTAATTAAAGCTTTGCGTCATTTTAACCCCGTTCTGCAGTTTTTAGGTGTTGGGGGGCCAAGAATGCAAGAACAGGGAATGAAAATCCTTTTTCCCATGCAGGATCTTGCCGTGATGGGATTGGTTGAAGTCCTTCCGAAAATATGGACCTTGTCAAAACGCCTTAACCAAGCTGTCAAACATATTGAAACAATTCATCCTGATATCATTGTAACAATTGATAGTCCCGGTTTTTCTTTACGATTATTAAAAAAAGTTCAATCTTTATCAATTCCCAGAGTTCATTATGTTGCGCCCCAGGTTTGGGCATGGCATGAAAATAGAGTAAAAAAATTTCCTGGACTATGGGAAAAACTTCTTTGCCTCTTTCCTTTCGAAGAAAATTTTTTTTTAAAACATGGAATAAAAGCCCAATTTGTTGGCAACCCCATTATCGAGACAGAAATTCATCATGCAAATGCCGATGATTTTCGCTCTGAACATCATATAGATCCACTTCAACCGATTTTACTTTTAATGCCTGGCAGTCGTCAGTCCGAATTGCCGAAGCTTATGCCTGTATTCAAAAAAACTTTAATTTTATTAAAACAAACAAAACCAGAACTTATTGCCGTGCTACCCACCTCTCCGCTCGCCAGACATTATGTTGAAAGAATCATTGAAGACTGGCCTGTAAAACCACTGGTTATTCATGAAAAAAAGGATAAATATAATGCCTATGCAGCAGCACAAATCGCCCTGACAAAATCCGGAACTACAACCTTGGAACTTGCATTGGCCCATATACCCATGATCGTAACCTATAGGGTTCATCCCATCACGGCAATGATTGCCAGACACATGATTCAGGTGCCTTTTGTAGCAATGGTTAATCTTCTAGCCCAAAAAGAGGTTGTACCTGAACTCTTGCAAGAAAACTGTAATCCCGTAAAATTGACTGAGAAGGTTATCGAATTTTTAGATGATAAAAATATGGTTCAAAAACAAAAAGAAGCTTTTATTCAAATTCTAAACGCTTTAAAAGCACCACATCATCAACCACCCTCTTATGAAGCAGCTAAAGAGATATTAGAATTAATGAATAAAAATAAATAATATTTTAGTTTACACTATTTATTCTTTATTTAACAGTGCCCTTTCTTTTCTAACCTGTTCAGCGGTTACATGCCCATTTCTTCCCCCGAAACGGGAAATAACATAATTGGCAATATCTGCAATATCCTGATCATTGAAAACATCCTTGAAAGAAGGCATCATATAATTACTCAGCTTAGGATCTTTAAGGGTGGATCCTTCTAAAATAACCTTAACAAGATTATTTCCACCCGTTATCGTTGCTGTTCTCGAACCCCAAAGGCTTTCATATTCCCCTTGTCTTCCTTGACCATTTTCCAGATGGCAATTTGAACAAACAGAAGAATAAAGATGGCTTCCATGACTATGACTTTGTTCAGTAACCTCCAATTCTTCAACAGATATCTTGGCTGCCCCTTGTTGCTTTTCCACGGGACGTAAAGAACGTAGATAAATTACAATTGCATGAATGTCTTGGGGTGTTAAATAAGATAGTTGCGTATTTATAACATCTGCCATGGGACCGGATGCAGCTCCATGACCTGAAACATATCCCCGGGATAAATATTTTTCCAAATCAGTGTCACTCCATGAACCAATTCCCGTATCCTCATCAGCGGTAATATTATATGCTGTCCATCCCTTATGACCGCCCCCTGCATAATCTTTTACAACAAAACGACCATTGGACCAATTTTCAGGAGTATGACAATATGAACAATGACCTGGTCCTTCAGTCAAAAATTTTCCCCGGTTCCATGATTGTGATTTCTGATTGTTATACTCGAAATGCTTGCCCGTATAATTTATGATCTGCCAAAAACGAATGGCCCACCGCATATTGTAGGGAAAAGCCATTTCTTTATCAGGAACTTTATTTTCAATGGCAGGTTGTTTTTCAAGATAACGTCTGATTGCCAATATTTCATCACGACTCATGGCACGATAGGCAGTATAGGGCATTATGGGATACAAATATTTTCCTTTATGACCAATTCCTTTTTGTAATGCACTTATAAATTCATCATCTGTATAACGCTGAATTCCTGTTTTCACATCTGAGGTAATATTTGAAGAATAAACAGTTCCCTGTTTGGATATATAAAAAGGTTTTCCCCCTGCCAGTCTTGGTCCATGATCAGCTGTATGACAACTTTCACAACCTGATGCGTGAAAAAGATACTCTCCTTTATCCATTTGATCCTTCTTCACATCAGCTGCCTGACCGATCAATATGCCAAATGATGAGCTGGAAAAATTGATACATAAAATTATGAATAAACGATAATTTTTCTTAAAAAAAATTAAGGAATTGATGAATTTAATCATGAAAATTCTTATTTATGCTGAAATACCTGCTTCGCCAAAGGCAATGAATGAAAAAATTTACCCTGAATCAATCCCAAGGCATGGCCCAGTGCTGGTGCTGCCACTATTGTTCCCAATTCACCTACCCCTGACGGCGATTCATTACTGTTAACCATATGAACCTTGACATTAGGCATATCATTCATTCTCAATACTCGATATTGATTATAATTCCGCTGTTTAATTTGTCCGTTTTCTATTTGCACTTCACCATACAAGGCGTCACTTAATCCAAAAACAACTGAACCCTCAATTTGCGCACAAACTTGTTCTGGATTTACAATCAAACCACAATCAACCGCCACATCAGCACGATGTATAAGAATGACTGAACTGGTTGTAATTTCAGCTTCTATAATTAGAGCGATATAACTGCCAAATACATGTGCCATGGCGAAACCTTGCCGAATATCTCCAGATTGAGATTTATTCCATTCGACATTTTGCAATAACAAATCAACAACTGCTTTTGCACGATCATCAAGACCCAAAGTTTTACGGTATTCGATCGGATCCATACGTGTATATAATGCCAGATTGTTAATCATGTTTTCCAATACAAAAACATTACGAGTTGCCTCTCTACCCTGTCCAGATCCGAAATTCAATTTCGGAGCATCACATACAGAATATTCAAACTTATAGTCATGAATATGATAAGGCATTGTATCCAACCCCAAAAGGTAATTCGGACTGGATGGATTCCTCTTGTCTGTATCGTCAATAAAAGTCATCATTTTATGATGAACAGAGGTAATCGCCAATTTGTTATTTACGCCTATCTTTAACTGGTCATAATATGGAGGACGTAACGCATCATTTTGAAAGTCGGCTTCCCTTGACCATATAAAATTTACCGGATATGAAACCTGTCGTGCGAATTCAGCTGCATCAAGAATGTATTTTTGGTCCAATCTACGACCAAAGCTACCGCCAATTTCATTATAATGAAGAATTACATTTTCTTTACAAAGATGAAATTTTTCAGCAATATGCTCCTTTAACACTGATGGAGCTTGGGAACCTATCCATAACTCACATTGATTGTCGTGAAAATATATTGTGCAATTTATAGGTTCCAATGCCGCATGCAAAAGCATAGGCTGAAAAAAATCCCATTGAAACAGTTTTTTTTCATTTTCCATTTCAACTGATACTGAAGCATTTTTATTATGAAAAAGCATAGTGGCAGGTTTTGATATACCCTTTTTTAAATTCTCATAAATCATTGATGTATTCAGTTGAATATTTTCATCACCCTGCCATTTTACCACGAGACATTCAGCCGCTTTCAGGGCATGCCAAAAATTATCAGCAATAATACATATTGATTTTTCATTTTTTAAAATATCCTGGATTCCAGGAACATTTTTGGCCTGTCTATCATCAATTTGATGGATTTGATCCCCTTCGATCGGGGAGCTGATAATATAACCCGTTTTCATCCCGGAAAGTTTAATATCCATACCATAAACAGACTGACCTTTAATTTTTTTATCCGTATCAATCCTTGGTTGTGGTTTGCCAATAATTTTATAATCTAATCTATTTTTAAATTGAATAGATTCTGGAATATCAAGTGTCATAATTTTTGAAATTAACATTCCGTACGAGAATGTTTGATTATCAGGACAAATAACATATCCATTTTCAGTATGACATCGTCCTTTATCTATATTCAATTCCGCAGCTGCTGTTTGTAAAAGCATCATTCGTAATTCAGCCGCACCCTGTCTGAGAGGGAACCAATCTTTTGCAACAGAACCTGAACCATAGGTCAGATTTAAATCCTCATTTGGTTTCATATTTTTTATTTGTTCATTTTCAATCATTTTGGTTTCAACTGAAACCGATTTTAAATCAACATCCAATTCCTCGGCCAAAATCATTGAGGCAGCCGTTAAAATCCCTTGACCTATTTCAATATCGGGTATGAAAAAAGTGATTTCATTATTTGCTTTTATTTTTATGAAAGCATTTAAATATTGTTTTTTTTTGTTTTTTCGCTCGGAAAAATCTGAATCTTTCACTAACTGATCATTTTGCGCATTGCCCCCTACAGGTAACATGAACCCAAAAAGCAAAGCACCCGTTTTTCCCAAAAAAACACGACGGGAAATTTTTTTATGCTTCATCCATTATACCTGCAGCAATTTGAATAGCTTTATAAATACGTTGATATGTTCCACATCGACAGATATGACCTGTCATAGCTTCTATAATCTCGTTTTTATCAGGTTTATCATTTTCTTTTAACAAGGCTAAAGCCGTCATGATCTGACCAGGTTGACAATAACCACACTGCGTTGGTTCCGTCTCTTTCCAGGCCGCCAATAATTTTTGAAATATTGAGTCTTCCCCAACCCCCTCGATAGTAACTATCTCCCTATTCCCGATATCACCAACAGGAATGGAGCAAGATCTTACAGCCTTACCATCTAGATGAACGGTGCATGATCCGCATAAACCAATACCACATCCATATTTCGTACCCGTTAATCCAACAATATCCCGCAAAACCCAAAGTAATGGCATATCTAATGGAACATCCAGTTCTATTTTCTTTTTATTAACTGTGATGGAAATCATATCTGGTTCTGATTGCTGTTCTATTTTTAATTCAAAAAGAATAAATTATCAGTTTTTATTTTGTTTATCATTATTTTCAATGTTACCCTCATTTTTTAAATTATTGATTTCCTTGGACTCATACCCCAACATCAACTGTTTTTCCTTATTGGCTATACGTCGTGTATATCCCAACATCATGAAATCGTCATCCTGGGAATTGGGGCGATCTTTTGCCTCGTCAATTTTTGAAAGATTATAGGCCACAATCGGATAATCTTGAATTAACCGTTTAAATACATCGGCTGGCATCACCAATAAATATCCAAACCTCAATGCACGATAATTTGCATAAATTCTTTTACCCGCAATAAGTTCTGATGCACCAAGAATATCACCAATCCCATATGTTAGACTTTTACTTGCAGAATGGGTTTCAAATAATCCGCTACTGACAAAATAAACATTTTTAACCTTCTGTTTACGATGAAGGATTTTTTCACTCGGAAATACAAAATAGACCGACATAGACATACTTATATCATATAAAACAGCCTGTGGCACACCGCGTAAACATGGCAATTCCTTCACGCGCTCTTCCAATCCACTTTTGAGATTGAATTTTAGGCGACGATTATAACGTTCAAAACGCTTTTCAACATTTTTTTCCAGTTCGGAATAAAGCTCATCACTAACCAGGGATTCAGCCCAAAGACTGTTATATTCATCACTTTCCAATCTAAGAGTGACCAATTTCAAAAACCTTGATTCAAGAGCTTCAATATATCCCTGGTAATGAATGCGCATAATTTCCAGCGCATCATCCAACATACGATTTTGCCTATCCAGAACTTCTGAAACAATTTCGGCAATTCGCACACCCAATGTCGGCTCTATACGCCTTTTCATAAAACGTGTTAAGGAAATCGATACAAATCGGGATACCAGCAATATTTCAAACCGTTCCATCATGCAGTACATCAAGGGACGGTCGATATGCAATTTTCGATGTATATATTGCGCAACACGAAATCGAAAAGGAGGATGCAATCTTTTCTGCATCGCTTTTACGTATCCATACCTTCCCTCGGTCCATGCACCATCCAGCGTAGCTTCCGCTGAACGCAAAAGAGTTTCCATCACTCTTCGTGGCAAACCCTGCATACGGAAAAGATCCAGTAAAATTGACCGCTCTTGTGCAGCTATTGTAATCAAAGCCAGTGAAATACGTTGACGATCAGTCAACATTGTATCAAAACTATTTGCTTCTCTTTCCTCATTAATACGACGGTCAATCTCTTCGAGCGTATAATTGGTAATGACATTTGAAAATCCAAATTCATTTGCCACGCGACGAGCCTTGTCCTTAACATTACCCAATCCAATTCCTAGGATCTGGTGGCGCACAGCCTGGTCAATGGGTGTAAGTTCATTTAGCCGGAAATAAATTACCACCGCTCTTAACGTTGTTCCATTAACCAACAAGGTAAACAATACAAAACCCGTTGCAACAATACCTACAAACTGGGAAATCGGTGTTGGTATCAATTCATTTTCCGTTACCGCCAATGCAAGGGCCAGTGTAATGGCACCTCTTAATCCACCCCATACCATTGTCGCTTTAAATGGCGTCGGCACTGGAGGCGAAAGTTTTGTAGCTGCAAGTAAAGGCAACATCCCAAAAATAACCATTGCGCGTGCCAGCAACCCGGCAATTGTCGCCAATAAAATAAGAATAAAATCCCATTTTGTCATACCAATCAATAAACGGGGAACAAGCATAGAAGCCAACACAAATAATAGCGATCCTGCCCAAAATATTATTTGTTGCCATAACTCATTCAAAAATCGCCATGTTTGAGGCCTAAATGTCGAGGGACCATAAGCGGATAAGGTCAATCCTGCCGCTGCCGCTGCCACAACACCGGAACAGTGCAACAAGTCATCACAGACAATATAGGAAATATATGGTAAGGCAACCGTTAAAGTAATTTCCGCAGATCGACCTGTATTTGAACCCAAACTTACAATCATCCACAAAGCGCAACGTGCAAAGAAAAATCCTGCAATCAATGCCCCGACAAAAGAAAGAAAAATTGCTAGAGCTGAACTAAATAAATGTACCTCTTTATGCGCAATAATAGCGGCAACCAAAGTCGAAAAAATGGAAATTGCTGCAGCATCATTCAATAAAGCTTCGCCTTCAACCAAACGGGTAAGACGAGTTGCCGCCCCAATTTCTCTGAATATGCCAGCAACAGCAGAGGGATCCGTCGTTGCAACGATCGCTCCAACCAGCAGACAAACTGTCAGAGGCATACCCGAAAAGGGATATAAGGCCAGACCTATAGTGGCAGTAGAGACAATGACCGCAACAATGGCCAATAAAAGAACCGTGCCGATTTCATGGGCCAAACGACGCACATCAATAGCCAATGCCGCCTGAAAAACCAATATGGGCAGGAATATTAACAAAAAACCTTCGCTGTTTATTGGAAAATCAAGTAATATTTCAGCGGCTGTATCAAAAACATGTATGTGGGAGCTGTGTAAAATCAAATCAGCTGTTCCACCAAGAACAACCCCAACAATAGCCAGTATTACAGTTTCAGATAATTCCAGCCGTTTTGCCAATGGCTGAACGGCGCTTACAATGACCAATAATATAGCTGTCGCTAATAAAACAGTGGCCAGGCCTGTAACTGGCATATTGATGTCTCTCCGCTATAAACAAAATTAGAATTATTTTATATATCAAGCCTAATACGGATGGGATATCAACTTAAGTCAATATAACTAAAAAAATTCCTCGTAAAAAAATATAGAATTCATCTTAGACCGTTATGAAAGCTTTACCGCATTATAATTAACATATTTTCATTAAAATAAAATGATAAAATCTTTGAAAATAGGATAAATTTTTATGAAATTGATCCTATTGCCCATCCATAATTTGATGTAATACCGTTCTAAATTATGCAGTTTCTTTTAAAATATCTTCATTAAATTCAAAATTTATAACTCGAGCATATTCTGTGGGAACAATATGCCAGAAATGTTTTATTGTATTCTGCCATTCATGTAAAAGATGCGCAGCATATCGGCTTTTTGTTTCTTCAATATGCTTTTCAATAAGGTTTTTGACCCTGTCTTCCCATTTTTTATCAATCACACGCTGCCATCGCAAAGTTGACGCATTGACACGACGTTCAAACTGTTGGTGGGGATCGTAGACAAAGGCCATTCCACCTGTGAAACCGGCCCCGAAATTAGGACCTATTTCACCCAGAATGATCACTGTTCCCCCAGTCATATATTCACATCCGTTGGCGCCGCATCCCTCAACCACAGCCGTGGCACCCGAATTGCGAACCGCAAAACGCTCACCTGCCTTTCCGGCCGCAAACAGATATCCGGCCGTTGCACCATATAAGACTGTATTGCCAACAATCACATTATGGTTTGAAACAAGTTTTGTTTCTGGTACAGGACGCACAATAATGGTGGCCCCTGACAACCCTTTCCCGACATAATCATTGGAATCCCCAAAAACCTCAAGTTTTAAACCCTGAACTGCAAACGCAC
The DNA here is from genome assembly GCF_016101485.1 of Commensalibacter sp. M0133. NCBI lineage: Bacteria > Pseudomonadati > Pseudomonadota > Alphaproteobacteria > Acetobacterales > Acetobacteraceae > Commensalibacter > Commensalibacter sp. M0133. The sequence continues at coordinate 170,249 of NZ_JACFQI010000001.1, read as the reverse complement.
CCAACGATTGGCCTGCTGATCCATTAAGACGAACAGTCAGATGATCCGGCGCCAATCCTTTCATACCAAACCGACGGGTTATCATTGATGAAATTTTTGTTCCAATTGCTCGATATGTATTATAAACATTATATCGCAATTGCATTTTTTCACCATGTTCGAATAATGGCTGAGCATCAACAATCATTTGTGCATCCAATGTTTCAGGCACCTCATTACACCCTTCACGAACACAATAACCAGCATGCATCCCCGGATCCACTCGTGCCAATAATGGATTCAGATCCAAATCATCCAGATAAGATGCACCACGTAAAACCTGACGTAAAAGATCTGTTCGCCCGATTATGTCTGTCAAAGATGTAAATCCAAGTGTGGCAAGAATGTTTCTTACATCTTCAGCAATGAAAGAAAACAGATTGATCACACGTTCAGCCCCATCCTGAACAAAGTTTGCACGCAATTTTTCATCCTGGGTACAAACCCCAACGGGGCAGGTATTGGAATGACATTGACGAACCATGATACAACCCATTGCTATAAGACTAAGTGTACCAATACCGAATTCCTCCGCTCCTAGCATGGCAGCAATAACAACATCCCGACCAGTCTTGATACCACCATCAACACGTAAAACCACCCGGTCACGCAAACCATTTAACATCAACACCTGATGCGCTTCCGCCAACCCCATTTCCCAAGGAATTCCACCATATTTAATGGAAGTCAATGGAGAGGCACCCGTTCCGCCATTATGACCTGAAATCAATATTGTATCAGCCTTGGCTTTAGCTACACCGGCAGCAATTGTTCCAATTCCTGAAGCCGCAACCAGCTTAACACCCACAGTTGCCTCTGGATTAATTTGTTTGAGGTCATAAATAAGTTGCGCCAAATCTTCGATCGAATATATATCATGATGAGGAGGCGGAGAAATTAAAGTAACTCCTGGGACGGCATGTCTAAGACGACCAATTAATTCCGTAACCTTAAATCCTGGTAATTGTCCACCCTCACCCGGTTTTGCACCTTGGGCAATCTTGATTTCAATTTCACGACAATTATTCAAATACTCAGCGGTTACCCCAAATCTACCAGATGCAACCTGTTTAATTGCCGACGATGCATTATCCCCATTTTCACGGGGTTTGTACCGAACCGCGTCTTCTCCTCCCTCCCCCGAATCTGAACGGGCTCCAATCCGGTTCATGGCAATCGCAAGAGTTTCATGTGCTTCGGGGCTTAACGCACCGAGAGAAATTCCGGGGGAAATCAATCTTTTTCTCAATTTTGTAATATTCTCAACCGATTCAACAGGGACCGGTTTATTTGTCGATTGAAAATCGAATAAATCCCTTAAAGCCATTGGAGGTTGTCTGTGAATTTCATGAACATATTGTTGGTACAATGGCCAACTGTCTTTTTCCACAGCCTGCTGAATCAGTTTAATGACAGAACTGCTTAAAGCATGTTTCTCACCTTGTTGACGCCATTTGTAAAACCCACCGATCGGCAATAATTTCACATTGGGATCCCAAGCCAATTGATGGGACTTTTTAATATTTTGTGCAATTCCAGATAAACCTATTCCTGAAATTCTGGAAGACATTCCCGGAAAAAATTCAGCAATTAATGCCCGTGACAAACCAATCGCTTCAAAATTATATCCACCTCGATAAGAAGAAACCACAGAAATTCCCATCTTGGACATAATTTTCAACAAGCCTTTATCTACGGCTTTACAATAGTTTTGAACAGCCTGTCTTAATGTAATATTTCCAAAAAGCCCTTTTTTATGACGATCCGCTATACATTCCTGAGCAAGATAAGCATTGACTGTTGTAGCTCCAACCCCGATTAAGACCGCAATAGAGTGCACATCAAGACAATCTGCCGCCTGCACGTTAACAGAAGTGAAGGTTCTCAGGGATTGACGAACAAGATGAGTATGTACGGCAGCCGTTGCCAAAATCATTGGAATATTAGCATACTCCCTATCTTGCTTGTCATCACTAAGGAATATATGTGTACACCCACATCGAACAGCTTCTTCAGCTTCACTGCAAATTCTTGCCAATGCTTGACGAAGCCCTTTTTCACCATCATTGACCTTATAGTTACAATCAATACTGCACCCGGTTTTACCGCAATATTCTTTCAATGCTATAAATTCACTGCTCGTCAAAACCGGACTGCTTAGACGTAATAACTGACACTGTTCGGAAGACTGATCCAAGATATTACCCAAATTTCCCAAACGCGTGCTCAACGTCATAACTTGGGTTTCTCGCAGACTATCAATCGGTGGATTGGTAACCTGGCTGAAACGTTGACGGAAATAATGCGATAATCCTCTATAATGCTCACTTAGTACCGCCAAGGGAGTATCATCGCCCATTGAACCGATCGCTTCCGCAGAATTTTCAACCATAGGCTGCAATACTGTTTCAAGGTCTTCAATACTCATTCCAACAGCAAGCTGTCTTTTACGTAATTCATCCTCTGCGAATAAGACAGGCTCATTATCCTGATCTTTTACTATAGAAGTAATCTGCTGTGTATTCGTAATCCAATCACTATAATTATGACGTTTAACTAGAAGCTGTGTTATATCTTCAGGGCGATAAAAAAGACAATTATCCATATCAAAACCTATTGTTTCTCCTGGTCCTAATCTGCCTTTTTCAAGAATTTGATCTTCAGGAATATGCACCATTCCTGTTTCTGATCCCAAAATCATCAAATCATTAGCTGTTATCGTATAACGTAAAGGACGTAACCCGTTTCTATCCAATCCGGCAATAATCCATTTACCATCGGTTCCACATAAAGCGGCTGGTCCATCCCAAGGTTCCATTACCGCGTTGGAATAGCTGTACATATCTTTCACATCTTGGGTAATATCCTGCAGCAATCCCAGGGCCGGTGGAATCATCAAGGCCTTTACCGTAGGGGCATCCCTACCCGCAAAGGTTAATAGCTCAAATACATTGTCCAACGCCGCGGTATCAGATCCATTGAATTGAATAACCGGTTTCAAATCTGTCATATAGGCATCCAAATCCGGATGGGAAAGTCTTGTTTCGTGACTTTTCATCCAGTTTATATTACCTGATAATGTATTTATCTCACCATTGTGGGCAATGCGTCTAAACGGCTGCGCAAGTTTCCATGTCGGAAAAGTATTGGTTGAATAACGTTGATGATAAATCACAAAACGGCTGACAAATCGTTCATCCAACAGATCCGGATAAAAATCGGACAGATTTTCCGCCAAAAACATGCCCTTATAAATTATCGAACGGCAGGACATTGAACAAATATAAAGATCAACATGACTTTCAACAGCCTTTTTCTCTATTTTCCGTCGAATAATATAAAGATTGCGTTCAAAAACATCCTCTGAATGGTGATGTGTATTGATGACAAGAATCTGTTCAATATCAGGACGTGTGGCATTCGCTTTTTCACCGATACAGTTCGTATCAATTGGCACCTGACGCCAACCATAAATTGAATAGCCAAACCCCATAATTTCGGTTTCGATAATCTGTCGACAGCGCTCCTGACTGGCCAAATCATTCTTGGGAAGAAAGATCATTCCTACAGCCAGCTGCCCCTGTTTTACCTCATGATGACCACTACGAATGGATTGCAAGAAAAAATCCTGTGGTATTTCAACATGAATACCGGCACCATCTCCTGTTTTCCCATCAGCATCAACAGCGCCACGATGCCATAAGGCTTTTAAAGCTGCCAAACCGGCCTCAACCACATCTCGGCGTTTTTGACCATCAAGAGCCACAACAAATCCTACACCACAAGCATCATGTTCTTGTTCGGTGGAATAAACATCTTTTAGGATCGCTTCATTCTTTTTTCTTTGTTCAACAAAGGAATAATTATTCATTTTCATAACCTACCGTAATGAATTCATTCAATTCTGGATATCTGTTTTCAAGCAGCAGAAACATTCTGTTTATTATTTTGTTGTTCAAGCCAATGGGCAATTTTTTCCGCCACATCCTGCCCATCCTTGACAGCCCATACAACAAGACTTGCCCCGCGTACAATATCGCCGCCTGCAAAAACACCAGGTAAAGAAGTCATACGACTATGATGATTCAATTTTATGGTACCAGATTCATTTGTATCCAATTGGTCGTTATCCCACAGGGTGGTCAATGGTTCAGGATCAAATCCAAGTGCTTTGATAACCATATCCACTTGCAAGGTGAAATGACTGTTAGGTATAATTCTGATTTTTTGTCTACCACCAGCATCTGGCAAACCTAATTCGGTTCTTAATGCGCGAATTGCCTCCACTTTTTCTTCACCTACAAAAGCATCTGGAGCTGCCTGCCAAATGAATTCCACACCTTCTTCTTCTGCATTTTTTACCTCTCGCATAGAGCCAGGCATATTTGCCCTATCTCGACGATACAAACATTGAACTGAGTTCGCCCCCTGACGAATTGCAGTTCTTAAGCAATCCATGGCAGTATCGCCACCGCCAATAACGACAACTCTTTTACCCTTTGCATTCATTTCATTTTTATCGTTATTTTGCGTTTGAGAATCAATCAGATAATCCAGTGCCTGCACAATTCCATTAAGATTTGAACCAAAAAGGCTTACTTCTTTCTTTTTATAAACTCCCGTTGAAATCAATACCGCATCATGTTTATTTCTTAGATCCTCAAAAGCGATGGAATGCTCAGCTGTTTTATCTGAGACACTTGTATTGAAATGGAAAATCACATTTGATTTTTCTAACCATTCCTGACGACGAGTTACAATATTTTTTTCAAGTTTAAAGGTAGGTATACCATAAGCCATTAAACCACCAGCCCGATCATAGCGATCATATACATGGACTTGATATCCTTTTTTTCGTAAAACGACCGCTGCAGCCAAACCGCAAGGTCCGGCACCAATAATTCCCACAGATTGCGATAGTTCTTCCAAAGGCATAATAGGTGTGACCCAATTCTGATCAAATGCATGATCGGTTATAAAAGCTTCCACCGCTCCAATTGTAACACTTTTGTAATCCGCCTCAATTACGCAACTGCCTTCACACAAACGATCTTGTGGACAGATGCGCCCACAGATTTCAGGAAAACTGTTGGTTGCAGTTGAAAGTGCATAAGCTTCTGCCAAACGATTTTCAGCCGTAAGTTTCAACCAGTCAGGAATATAATTTGATAATGGACATTTCGTTGTACAAAATGGAATACCACATTGTGAACAGCGACTGGCCTGAATTCTGGCTTGTTCCTCTGAAAAGCGTCGATAAATCTCGTTAAAATCATGTTTGCGTTCAACAGCATTACGTTTTTCAGGCTGCTGCTGATCTAAATTAACAAATTTAAGCATTAGGTTAGGCATAATTAAATTCCTTAATATTTAAGGCAGATTACACCTAAACTTTCTATCCTATTCCATTTTTAATAAAAAGACAGTACTACTGACCTTTCATAACTTTTTTTCAAATATAGGCTTCTTTTTGTAATTTTTTTAATTCTTCAAAGTCGCAAGCAGGCCTGTAACAATATAGATAAGCAGGAGCGATCATTTCAATTGAAGATGGAACAATACCTAGAAATTCAAAATTTTTACCCTTGTGACCAGCAACAGAATCATATTTCATTAAATTAACCAATCGTGCGGTCATTAAGGAACCTGGCATATATTCCAGGAAATAAGCCATTAATTTTATAAAACCTGGACATAACCCGCTTACATCATTTTTTCGATGAACTATTTTTAAAACTTTGGAAATCAACTCACGATTAGTAAGTATTTCTGGACCCGCCAACTCGTAAATTTCCCCATGATTTTCTTCACTTTCAACAATCTTGATAACAGCATCAGCAATGTCCCCTGCATAGACAGGTTGTAAACGTGTATTAACATTATAAACTGGCATAATAGGGAAAAAAGTTGATAGAAATCCTAACTTATTCAAAAACTGATCTTCTGGACCAAAACTGATTCCAACCCTTACAATCGTTGAAGAAGGATATGTTTTCAATACGGTTTCCTCCCCCTTTTTCTTGCTGACCAGATAAGAGGAAGGACTTGTGGAATCAGCACCCAAAGCAGAAAAATGCAATAAATTTTTGACACCTGCTGCACTTGCGATTTTTGCTATTTTTTCAGCGATTTTTACATTTATTTTTTCAAGATTACCCTTGCTTTTTCCAACAAAAGCTTCTGCAAGATTAATAACGACACTTGCACCTTCAATGGATCGAACAATAGTATTTTCTTGATCAAATGAACAAAACAATGGGGTAACCTGTCCAACATTACCAAATATTTTCTGTTCTCTCGTATGTGCAGGAAAAGGTACTGCCAATCTTATCACATATCCCTGCTTAACCAACCGCTCAACAAGGTAATTTTCAATTAATCCATTACCACCAATAATCGTTGCTATTTTACGCATCAAACTTTCCCAGCTTCATAATCAAATTTATCGAATAGTGTTTATTCTCATTTGAAAAATTAAAAAAATCAAAAATTCCATTGACCAACTATAAGAACATCAGTAAGAAGTATCAATATATTTAAGAGCCCAAATGGCGGAATTGGTAGACGCGCAGGTTTCAGGTACCTGTAGCCGCAAGGCTGTGGAAGTTCGAGTCTTCTTTTGGGCACCATAAAAATGATAAACTAATCATGTAAAATGATATTTGGCACTATTGAATTGTATAAAATAATATAAATCTTTGTCAATTTTCTCATAAATTATTAAAAAAATATCTCACGAAACCCCTATTCATTTGTTTATGCTACCTAAATTTGCTTTTAACTTATTATTTTTCAGTTTTTATCTTTTTTATCCTTTTGCATCACAAGCTGCAACCAATAATTGGCAAATAGAATCTGTAACCAACAATCAAATAATTATTAAAAAAAAAGAAAAAAAATTTAATTTTTTTATCAATTTAAAGACCAATCAACCCATATTGATCAAGCTAGCCCTTATTCAATTCGATAATCAATTTAATAAGCAACCCTCAATTGTTTTCAAAACCGATCATCACTCTTACTATTTAAAAAAAAAGCAAAATACACATCCATTCATATATAAAACCTCATTGAATACGGACCAAAGCAATATATTTGTAAAAGAAATTATTACAAAAAAAAACGCATACATTACATTTCCCAATCAAACTATCGAACTTTCCTTACAAGGAACAACATCGATGTTCAATACGGCTTTGAAAATTATTTCAGAGGAAAAAAATTCTTATACAAATAATACAACTTTTTTTATTTTATATAATTTTAAAAATTTAATATTTACATATCCATATCAACGGATTTTCATATTTATTATTGTTTTTATAACTATCTTTACTATCCGCAAGAAATTTACACTTAGAAATTCATTCCTGAAATTTACAAGCTTTTACCGTAAAAAAAGAGCTATGAAATTGGCAATCAATGAAATAAAACGTCATCGGAAAATATTAACACTTAAAAGAGAACAACTTTGTTATAAAGATGATTATGGCTCCATTATCGAAGATAGATGGTTCAAAGAAATACAACGATTTATTAAGACTAGAATTCGTCCGCGTCTGACAAAAAAAAATCTTGTTGATTTGTTACCATCAATCAAAAAACAACTAGTCAAACATATTCATATAATTGTTGAACAAACAAATTTAGAAAAAAAACAAAATGTTAATAACGTCAATTATCTAAAACCTCTGGAATATGAAGCATTTTGTGCAAATTTACTGCAACAGATTGGGTGGGATGCTAAGGTAACAAACGCTAGTGGCGATCAGGGAGCCGATGTTATTGCCTATAAAAACAACAAGACATTAATTTTACAATGCAAATTGTATACCAAACCGGTTGGCAACAAAGCAGTGCAAGAAGTTTTATCGGCAAAAGAATTTTATCACGCTGATTATGCCGCCGTTGTTTCCAATGCTTCTTATACTGTTTCCGCCCGACAATTGGCAAGTTCAGTTCAAGTTGCCTTGTTGCATCACGAATTATTGCAACAATTTGCCAAAAAACTGTCGCTGAAAACAAAATCAAAATCAATTTGACTTTTATACAAATCAACAAAAATTTATTAGTTCAATTTTTATTTGAATTTCAATGCTTTTTAAATAATTTTATAATTAAAATATAAAAAAACAGTTAATTTTTTAATAATAAGTATTGAATATCTTCATATCATTCCATATAATACATTTCGCTTCCGGAAAATAGAATTGGAAACTTGTTTAAGCACCTTTTGTTCTCATTCTATTTTTCGGCTTTTTAAAACATATTTATTATATATCATTACATATTAGTTTTCAATTTTAAAAATTAATAATTTTTTTGCATTTAAAAAATATTATTTTAATATTTAAACTAATTCATTAAATATATATAATAAAATAAATAATTGATTTTTTGAATATATAAATACATTAATAAAAAAACCACCCCGTAGGGTGGCTATAATTCTAAACATTATATTTAGTAATGTTTTACCGCATCTTCAAAGAAAAAATTTCTTCATTTTTAATTTACTAATATTAGGATTATTTACCATCTTTATTACCATTTGTTTCAATATTATTACTTTTAGTTAAAAATATGATAATATAAATTTTTCCAGTGATTGGCCACTACACAAACATAATGATAATTTATATCATCTTTTAAATTCACCTAACATACATGGTGCAGTGAAAGAATAAGAAGCGGAAGAATGACCTAATTATTTGATGTTCCATAATTTTTGGTGTCGTAATTTAATCAGGAAAAATTACTAATTTCCCATAATATCCATTAACATCATGTATATTCGCACCAATGGGAATTTTTCCATATCACCACCAAGCTGTAATATTTGCTGTCCCGATGTAAACATAGATTGTATATCTGGAACAAACCTGATTAATGGACACTTTACAATTGATCCATCTAAAACTTGATATTTGGTCATTGATTTTCAATTGAGATACAGCTAACGATATGTTATCATTCGTTTTGTAATAATGATTTCGTCATATCGATGATAGGTTTCATTTAAGAACCCGCAACATATATTAAGCGATATAACAAGATTATAATTATATACTCATAAAAATTGTCTGTATAAATCTAAATTTCATAATTTAACCTAATAAAAACTAAAATCAATTACTGAATACACTCCAATCTCAAAAGATAACCATCTGATTTATATATATAATTCATGGTATAAATAAATATATTCATTAACTTTAACGATTTATATCGGTTATAATTACCCAATATCTAGATTGTAATTTTTCGGACTTTAAAATTCATTCTTACTATTAAATAATTAATCCGTTTATCCTAAATGATCCCATATCTCAAACTTGATAACAAAGCCAAATAAGTCATTCAAATAACTATAAAAATTTTTATTCTTTCATTGATTAATAGAAAATTAACTTTTATAGTCAGCCAAAAAATTATTTATGGAGATCAAATTATGGTTGAGACAGAAATAGTTTCCATTCACCCTGTCCATCCTGACACACGCAGATATTTTTTACCTCACATTGAAATGCTGGTGAAAGCGGGTTTCCCCTCTCCTGCAGATGACTATCTTGAAGGGAAACTGGAGCTCACAGAACATTTAGTTGATCATCCTTCTGCAACTTATTACATACGGGTTTCTGGAGATTCCATGATTGATTACGGTATTTTCGATCATGATCTTTTGGTAGTTGACCGATCGCTAGATCCCCGTCAGGGTGATATTGTCATTGTTTCTGTTGATGGAGAGTTAACCTGTAAAGCTTTGGCAATTAAAAACAATATCCCTTATTTGAAATCTGGCAACCCTAATTACCCCCCTATAGAAATCAAGGATAAAGAAACCATGATCTGGGGAGTGGTCATTCATACAATCCATTCTTTCAGAAACCGCAATCGTTAAAAACTGTTCAACCATAATAAATAAAATAATGATTGGATTAATTGACTGTAATAATTTTTACGTTTCATGTGAACGTGTTTTTAATCCAAAATTGGAAAATCATCCGGTTGGTATTCTTTCAAATAACGATGGATGTGTTGTTGCCCGCTCTAACGAGCTTAAACCTTTCATCCCCATGGGAATGCCGGCATTTAAAATTCCTTCGGATTTACAAGAGAAAATCACTTTATTAAGTTCCAATTACGAACTTTATGGTGATATGAGCCAACGTGTCTTTGAAACAGTTCAGAATTATTTTTATCATGTTGAGCTTTATTCTATTGACGAAGCATTTATTCATTTAAATAGAGATCAGAAAACCAATAATTATTGTCGCCATGTTCAAAAAATCATTAAGAAAAACACTGGAATCCCTGTTTCCATTGGTCTGTCAACCACCAAAACTCTTGCAAAAATAGCCAACCATATCGCTAAAAAAGATAAAAAACATGAAGGTATTTTCTGTTTAGATATTCATGGTCCTGATTTTAGACATATTCTTGAAAATTTACCAATTTCTGAAATATGGGGCATCGGCCGTCGCTTAAATGCCAAACTGATCGCAATGGGTATTGAAAATGCCTGGCAATTAAAAAATTGCAGCCCCAAATTTATGCAACAGCATTTTTCAGTTGTTTTGGAACGTACTGTTCTGGAATTAAGAGGAATTTCCTGTATTGAACTGACAGATTTTCATACACCAAAAAAAAATATAGTCGCTTCTCGAAGTTTTGGTCAAAGTACCAACAACCTGTTTGATATTGAGGAAGCCATTCGCTTGCATACTTGCCGAGCTGCCGAAAAATTAAGAAAACAGCATTCCATTACCCATGCTGTTCTGGTTTTTTTAAGAACCAACCGTTTTCACGATCAATCGTTACAATACAACCCTTCCTTTGCCATATCCATGCCATATCCTACAGATGATAGCCGAGAAATCATCAGGGCTGCTCAAAAAGGGCTTCGTAAAATTTTCAGGGCTGAATACCATTATCATAAAGCAGGCATAATGCTTTTGGATATCATCCATAAAAATCAAAGACAGCTCGATTTTTTCACCCATACCCAAAATGACCAATCAATCAAGCGCAATAATAGTCTTATGCAAGTGATCGACAGGATTAATCAACAAATGGGATCTCATACGATTCTCATAGGTGGACAGAGAAAAAAGGCAAGATGGCACCTTAAACGGGAACAGTTGAGCCAACGCTATACAACACGATGGGATGAAATATTGAAATTACGAATTTAAAATTCTTATTGAGTAAATTGATCTGAGAATAATTATTATTCTATCTTGAAAAATTTATTAAATAACGGAAAAGATGGCAATCACAATATATAAATTACACCCGCTTTTGATAAGTTATCTTTAAAAGATATAAGTTTACCAGAAAACTATCACGATAAATTTTCGCATCTATATTAATTGGACAATAAACGCACATCTCCCACAAAAGATTCTAGGGTTTGAAGATGTCCTTGAATTTCCAAAGGATATTTATTTATTAAAGGTTTTGGCACCACCAATCTAACATTTGATTCACACATTTCCTGAAACTGATTTACCGAAACCCCTTCTTGCAATGTGAACAAATGTTTAACTGGGATACGATCCGCTTCATTTAATATTTGTCTCCATCTATCCTTACATGTTGTTTTAACAGCCAGCATTCTCAATTGTTTTGATAAAAAATGTTGATTTTTATAGGCATTTTCACATGGAAAAACAAAATCTGGTCTTTTACCATTTTCCGTCTCTGGTTGATATGAAAAATTTAACCCTTCCTTTAATTTCTCTTCTAAAAAAATCTCTCTGAGATGAAGCTCTAACGAACGACCTGACCGTGCTTTTCTTCTTTGCAAAATTTTTTTTGCTGTTTCAAGAAATGCGTCAATCGTACTAAATCCCTGCTGAATAAAAGAAAACTCTATATTTTTTTCAATATTTCTAAAAAGCTCAAATTCACAATTTCTACGTCTAATAAGACGCTCATCGATAGTATCACCAATATCAGGTATTAACTCAATTACTTTTTTAAAAATATCTATAGTTGTCGGAAAGTTATTTCTCCAATCTTCTGGTATATTCTCTGGTGACAAGCAACAAGAATTGGTTTTGTTCTTTTCTTCAAAGCAATTCCTATCCCAGGATCGAATAATATGTTTCCCGGGAATAATAACTCCTATAAGATTTTCAATCAAATCTTCCTCTGTTACATGATCACACACCCACACATTACAAAGAGAAACATCCCGTCCCTGTTGTCTTTGAAAAGAAAAAATGACCAAAGAACCCGTATTTTCAGGTTCAAGCAAAGCCGAATGCTGACCTCCCCAGTTTGTTATACGCACTTCATCTCGAGTTCCACCATCATGCCATTTGTTATTATACCATATTGCCGTTACATCCCTGATATCATGACAACTGTCAAGTCGCAGTTCGAATGTAACCCTTGGATTTTTTTTACCACTATATTGCAATGATGGAAAAAGATCCATAAGCAGCTTTTTAGGCATGTAAGGACCAGCCTGATGAGATCCTGATGCCAAAGTATCATTGGCTGAAAGACGTTTTACATACCAGACCCTATCCATTCTTCTCTGTTCATTCAGCCAATAAGAAAGTTCATTTAATGAGGCCATTTACTTTCCTCTAACTTGCATATTATCATTACATTTACGAAACCAGTAATCGGTAATAGACACCAGGTCTTCTACAGAAACCTTTTTTTTCCCCTTAATGGCACACTCCCATATAATCATCGACCTCCAACCAAGTTCCCTAAGATTACAAATAGCATTCATATCCCTTTTCTTATTTGTCTCTATCTTATTTTTCCAGAATTCCACTCTTGATGAAGGCATCCTAAACAAATGGCAGTCATGCCCATGCCAAAAACAGCCATGAATAAAAATTACAGCATTATATTTTCGAAAAACCATATCTGGCTTGCCGGGCAGTTTAATATCATGCAACCTGTAACGATAACCTCGTGAATGCAATATTCTGCGTATAAACATTTCAGGAGCTGTATTTTTACAACGAATACACGACATTATTCTACTTCTGGTTTTCTGATCAACAATATCGATCATTTTAATAATGAAACACCCATCAATTTTGCAAATGGGGAAGTATATGACTGGCAACAGCCTCAACAACAGGAACCACGACCGCATTTCCGAATTGCCTGTATGCCTGGGTATCCGAAACGGGAATTTTAAAATCTGACTGCCCAGGCCTGTCAAATCCCATCAGCCGCGCACATTCTCTCGGGGTCAACCGTCTCGGGTTTTTATCGCATCCCTGTGAGACAAGGATTTCAGACCCGTCCTTGTAATAGCGTTCCGACAATGTTTTGGCCACACTGTCATGATCGCACAGTCCAAAACCAAAACCGTTTCCCGCGTTTTTCTTCTAACAATGGGGAAAAGACAATAAAAAAAAGCTAATGGACGAAAATATAAAGAAACTGTTTTGAATGAGCGTCCAATCGCTTAAGATCTATAATCTGTTTAAAAAAATTTTTTAGTTATATTTCCATTTTTCACGCGAAATAGAATATTGCAAATCTTTAATAATTAAGGATTTATTTTGATAAAATATCATCTTTTTAATAACTCTTTGTATAGTACGTTCAGTCTCTTCTTTGTTATATTTATAATAAGTTAATGAATTTTTTAAATTTTGGTTATCCAAGTAAAATTCCAGTTTAACTCCATATAATTTCAATTTTAAAATATCTAAAATTGGTTTATAGTCAGGGAACGGAAATATCATTAAATCATCAAAACGCCTAAGGTAAAAATATTAAAATTATTTCTTTTCTTTTGAATTAATTCCTAAAACAGAATAAAACATGGGATGAATCGATACAAACATATCTTCATTAAGTTCATTATAATCGACGATTGGTCTATTTATATGTGCATAATCTAAAGCATCACCACTAGCAATTTTAATGCCAATTATACCAACCCTATATAAACGAGCACATATTTCACAACAAAATTTAATTTTATCTAATTCACTTAGTTTAGAATCGAAGTATGCTTGAACTATTTTAGAAATTACAGTATTAGCTATTTTATTTTTTCATCTGTTAATTCTAAAACAAAACTGTTAAATCTTTTATCATCTAAGTATAATGATTTTATTGGAAAACGCTTATATTTTTTATATGAAATATAGTTAACTATTATTTGCAATTCAGGATAAACACTACTCCACTCTTGATAAACGCTAACTAATCTCTTTCTAGAATATTCTTTTTCAGCGACTTTCTTAATATCATTAGAAGTTATAACGGTGGAATTATTATTAGACGCCGCCAGTAAACATTCATTGATAAATACAATAATATCACGAGGTCTCATAAAGGTTCGTTCAATCAAATAATCAAACGTATTCTTACCAGCAATTTGTTCACAAAAAATATCTGAAAATGTGACATTCTCTTTTGAATATTGTTTTTTATAAAGATAAGTAATCCTGGTTTCAACTAAATCTCTTAATTCATTTTTGTTCCATTTTAAATCCAAAACAAAATCATCTATTTTTTCTCGTTGGAAACTAATATTTTGCGTTTCATACAAAGTTCTCTCTAAAATATCATCTCTTATCGCTACGCAAATTCTTAAATTTTTTATCTCTATAAATTTACTTAATGTATCAAGAAGTGCCCTTATCATTCTAAAACGAATGCTTTCATCAGACCAATCAGTATCTAAGTTATCTATAAGGATAAAAAATATTATCTTATCTTTATCTGAGGCTTGAGCAGTTATATCAATAAGATTTTGTAAATCGCTCAACTGTTTTCCATTTATAATCTTCTTTACTCTTTGAGTAATTTCTTTCTTTTCTTTTTGAGATATTTGAGCTGCTACGTTCCCACCTGCTTTTGTAAATTTTGATACGTTTGTTTTTAAATACGCACTTATTTTATCTTCATATCCACGAATAACTTCTGTAACATTATCATCACTACTTTGCCAAAAATTATCTCCCCATTCTTTAATATAGTTAGTAGCAATCTCTTTTTGTTTCTTATATTTTTTTTTCCCCGGAAATAAAGAGGTTAAACGTTCTATAAAGGTATTTAATCTATTTTCATCATCAATTTTGAATTTTATTCTTATAAATTCTAAACATAAAACATGTTTCCACAAAATTTGAAACAAAACACTTAAATCAGCTTTTATATCATTTAAAAATTTAAAAATATCTGAATTGACAATATAATTCATGGAAAAATTAGTCAAATCTATTGAATGTGTTATATCTTCATTATGCTTTTTTATATATTGTAATAAAGCTGTCTTTCCAGAACCCGTACGACCTTTTATAATGAAAAATTTATAATTATTATTTTTATCAAATATAGATTGAACTTCATCTTTTTCGATAAAACAATTAAATAAAATATCTTTATCAGCTAAAGCGTCTGCAAAACCTATTTTACTATTTTTTTTAATAATCGGATTTGTCATTTTATCATTACTAAAAATAATATTATCAACTTTTATAATTTTAAAAATTTCATTATAATACCTGTGCGTTTATAGTATTGCAATATTGTAATAATTTTAGATAATTAATATAATTATTTTTATCTCACTTACCCCGCCAAATCCTGACAATGGCACAGATGGCGTGAATGACCATGCTTAACGGTATGCAGATCGCTATGATCGGAATGACCCAGGGATCATGAATCTTGATCCACTCACAATTGTTCAGCCACCACCATTTGCAAAACTCATAGACTGTATTCATAATCCCTTATCACCCCCGCCAGTATCCTTGCCAGGGTGTAAAGGTTCACCAGCGCGAATGTTCCCCAGGCAACAATGCCAAAATGCCAGTGCCTCTCGTAGACAAGCATGTTCAGCACCCCCCATATGAAAAGGGATGCCGCCAGAAAAGAGGCCACCCCCCTTCCCCTGAAACTTCCGCACATCAATGAAACAAGCTGCAGCGTCCCTGTAAGTATGAATGACCCTTCCCAAATACAGGCCGGAAGGATAGCCCTGAACCCATTGACGAACGAACAGTGAAAGATGCTGCCGGCCATGAAATATGCAAGGGCATAAATTCCCGTCATGACCAGAAGTATCGAGCTCCACCACTCACCCGGGCAATGGTTACGGTGTTTTTGGTGCCGCCTGTTTTCCATTGGTGCCATCCCCGTTCTTTCCATCTTTTCCAGCCTGCCTGTCTGGCAGCCTGAAAGAGGCCAGCAGATGAATGAGAGACCACAGCCCGTACAATCCGCTTTTTGAATCAGGCTCTTTCCAGAACCGTATGACAAGGGTGCACAGGGTCACGATGAAAGTGACAACCGCGACAACGTCACCCGCCACATTACTGGGCAGGACATTGATGATATATTGTAGAAGCTCGGTAAAAAAATCCATCTGTTCTCTCCTTTTCTATGGACATAAAAAAACCACCCTAGCGGTGGCTGGTATCTCTGATGTTCTGGCAGGCCATGATCATGTCACGCAGGCTTTTGTAATCCAGCAGGTAACGGCCGGTCTCGCTGTCAGGTTTTAACGCCTTGATCTCGCTGGAAAGCTTTTCCTGTGACTGGGACGTGTAATCCCTCAACGGCGGGCATTCAATCCGGTAGACAACGCGTGGCGATGACGAGCATGCCGCAAGAAAAACCGCCGCGGGTAAAATAATGGGTTTCATCAGAATTTCCCTTTCTCCAGCACATCTTCCAATTCCTCCATGTTTCCAGGTGAATGATTGGACGCCTGCCGCATTGCCTGAACAGTCTGAATGGTCTGCCGGTCATTTTTGATGACTTCATCCTGTGTCCTGATCAGGTTGTTTCTATTCGCGGCCCTTCGTCTTGTCAGGTAAATCAGTCCCGTCATGATCCACCCTTTCCCTTTCCATAAAAAAGAGCATACGGACTTGATAATGAGTATTATATTTGCCATCTTTGTTTCCTTTTCCGGACATGAAAAAACCACCTGTTGAGGTGGTTTGTTAACAGTTATTTAGTTTCAATTTATTTGTTTTCATTTTCAGATAATTCCCTGTTAACCCTGTCAAAAATATCTTCATTGAGTTTTTGTATTTCCAATGAATTAATTATAAAATAGGCAACAGACAATATTATCATCATGCAAAAGAAAGTTGATAAATCAAACATTATATCAAAACCGGAAATGGAAATGATCTTGATATCATTGATATTCATGTAATTACCCAATAGGTAAATAATTACAACCATGGAAAAATAAGATATGAACTTGTTTCTCATATTGTGAATAGCATCTCTTATTTTCTTGATATAATCCCTGTTTTTTATTCCTGTTATATTGAATGTTACAATCAGGATTAAACCTACAGAGAATACAATTGAAGAAACCGTGAAACACGTATTCAAAAAGAAATTGTCAGGTTTTACACCTGTAAATGATGAGAAAAAAAATGTTGATAATATCATGAACAGAATTGCTATTGACTTTCTCATGATTGATTATTCCTATTATACCTGTTTAAAAGACAACATTCATTATATTTCCAAATAACAACCTGTACAACCGATATGATTGCTTGGAAACAAAATGTTACCAGATGATATCTCCAGGCAATTCCCTCCTATCCGTAATACCTGAATTGCTGATCCAGCCACTGGATACGGAGTTTGGCAAAATTCATGATGAAACTGATCATTTCAATAAAAATTGTAGATATTGCTTAAATAAAACATATATTATACTTAATGAATTTTAAAAAGTATTACATAATTTTTGATAAACAAACGCAGATAAAAGTTTCATACCAACTTTGTTTGGATGCAAACCATCTACTAAATATCTAGTCTGGTTCATTGATGTAATCCCTAATCCTCTCATATCCAAATATTCAATCCCATAGTAGTTACAAACTTCAATTATTCGATTTGTATAGGTGTCTACTGTCTGTCCAGCATTTACATATTGTGTATTGTCTGATGAGCTAACAAATCTTTTTAACGGAGTCATCCAAATGAATTTAGTCATGGGATATTGTATTTGTAACTTTGTAATCGCGTTACAAAAAGCATCAGTAAATTCAGATAAATCAAATTCCTTTTTCGACTGATCAAAATCACCAAATTTAACCCCATTACCCAAATCATTTGTCCCCATGAAAATCAGACACAAGTCAGTTTCGTCACTAATAGAATTCAATCTTGTCTGAAGGCTTCCGTTCCCCCCGTTCGAAACCCTAGAACCCGAAAAAGAATTGTTTTCCAAAAGATCATATCCCAATGAATCTTTCACTTGATACCACCATGTATCTTCAACAGATGTTACATCAGCCAAAGGATATTTAGTAGCAAAACCATCTGGAATGAATGATTTAAATGTTGAAATACTATCACCTAATATTGATATTTTCTTATTATTCAAATAGGTTAATCTAGTCATTGGAACGTCATTTATGATAATTCCCATATTTAAATCGTTTGTTGTAACTTTCCAAGATGACAATTTTGGATCAAAATAACAAAATTTTCCGTCATTATCAGGATTGTTGTTAGAAAAAAAGAATCTTCCTGTATCTGTAGGATTTACTATAGAAATATATTGGTCAGTCCCAATATCCCAATTTAAATCATACCAATTTTGTCCAACGACTAAATTAATCGTGGTTTTTTTGATAATTGTAAAATCATTAGAATTAGGTTTTTCTGTAAGCATTACTGTTAAAGTACCAGCTGTTTTTACATTAAAACCGATTTTAGATACTGTTTTACCTTTCCATTTATCCTGATTTATAATCGTAAAATTATAAGTATCAACAATTGATACGCCCGTGTATGATATATTAATATCCCGAATTATGATATTTGATTTATTATCATTCTTGCTTTCACCTGGCTCACCTTTTTCCCCTTTTGGACCCGTAGCCCCCATAATGACAACAATACCGTCATTATTCTCATACAGCACACCCTCCGCACGAATTGGAAGAATACAGACAAAATCAATCGTTTCCTCCTGTTCTGTCGTTATTTCACAACGAATTGGAACATTCCGGTTCAATTTCCCGCCACTCAGGCGAACCGTGAAAGTCTGATCCTGAAATGTGTATTTGTTAGCCATAACATTGCTGTCACTGGCAGGACCGACCTTCACAGAAGCAATCTTGTCATCAGCCAACATACGGTTCTTTACAGAAAAACTGTAGAATTTCTTTTCTGTAGGTCCCTTGCATAACAATCTTAATTCGGTATTGCCAAGACATCCACCTGGCAACTCAAATATTTCACGATCATTTTGTTCAATAATATTATTTTTTTGCGATTTACATAAAGGTTCATTCTCCGGTAAAATCTTAGGTTCATTATTATTAATTAAATAATTATTCATCTATTTATCCTTAATAAAAAAACCGTTCACAAGAACGGTTTTTATTAAATTGATATTATAAAACAATGCCTACCCATAATATTATGGCGACATTGTTTGTTTTATATTTTTGACAACGTTGCTTCATTAAATATGAATAAAAATGGCTAATACATGATCTTTATCTTCATTTAATGTAGAAACAGCTTGATTTTTTATAGATATTTCTTGAACAGATTCTTAATAATCCTGAAACCTTCCATCTGTTCCATTGTTTCCATTAATAATATCCCAAAGAAAAGAAATCTATTTTTACATCACAAACCAATAATCATTATTCTGATTGATAAATACAAAACGTTGTTAATTATTGTTAATAATCATTTGCGGCAATAACATAAGATATATTACTGCTTACTTGTTTCAAAACATATTTGAACCTTCCAGTTAAACTTGTTAGAAAATTAACTGTAAATGGTTTGCTACCTTCACCCATTCCTACACTCGTTCCTTTTAGGATAAGAAACAGAAAATATTTAAGTTTTCATACATTCTGGAAATGGCAAAAAGAATCTGACCATAAAGCTGGATATCAGGATCTTCATAAATCACAGTATGAACAATTGACAATCGTTCTTCATTACGTATTCAAGCAACAATTTCAAGCCCTATACAATCATCATACACTTCATCAGCTGCCCATTAATAGGGCAACACACTTTGGAACTTCACCAAATTATATTTCAGCACATCTTACCAAGGTGAGTTCTGACAATACATTCTCACCAAAATCTTCGAATATCTCATTCAAAATCGTGTTGACAAAAAACTGCAAGTCCCAGCAATCCTTGAAGCTGCACTAATACTAATCATTGCCATTATATGTGAAATTAATCAGCTGCCATTCAAATATAACCATGATGAAATCTAAAGGAATCTAGGTATAACCTATAAATGTAAAAACAGCAGCTTGATCGGTATTCTTTTAATTTTACCTGAAAATTAAAATTTACCAAGTTTACACCCGTAAAATTCCTCAATTTCTCAACAAATAATTAATTTATAAAGAATATATATCCCAAAAAATCTTAATAGCTATCGATGAAACGCACTAGCGAATTACCTTCGATACATGACTTTTGTGAAGGATACAACGATCCCATACCTATTAAAAATCTGATATATTTTTGAATTAAACTGAAAATAAGCCACCGCTTTTTAATAAAATATTGCAATTTTTTTTATTTATATAAATAGTCTATTATGAATAATAATTTAACATGTAGTGTTAAAATTGTCAATTCTATTATTTCATTCCATTGCACTTTCTCCATAAAATCAGTGTAAGCATAATTTTCTCTAATGCAATATGAAGAATGACCTTTATATTTTTTGAGATTTCTTCAGAATTTTTATTATCTAGAATAATCGAAAAATTTAGAGTAAAGATTCAAAATAGGCTCATGAAAACGAAGAAAAAGAACAAAAACAGTCTAGAGGGATGATGTTGTAGGATTTGAAGTTAAATATTGTTTGTAAATGTTAAAAAAATCTTTAAAATTTAAACGAAGTGTTCCCATTAATCCTGATACTTTACTTGAAAGAACTAATGCTCCATCAGATTTATATTGAAATTCTAAAAGTTGATTTTTTTGTAAATTTTTTAGATTTTGTTTAATATCATCAAATGATGATTGAGTAATTTTAAAAAAAGTATTACAATTCGCTGAATTAATTTGACCATTAACGAATGAAACTTTTATGTCTTCATAAAAAGATGGATTGTTTTCTTCTATCTCCTTTAGTTCTTTTTTTATATTAGAGTTTATCTGATAATTTTTTTCAATTTTTCTATTTCTTTTAATATGGATGGTTCATCAAATTTTGGTGTATCTATATTTATTTCTTTCGCTATTCTGGATATTAATTCTGTTAATTTACCTTGTTTTTGTATATCAAATCCTTGCAATAGATTTAGTGGAATGGGCAAGTTGGCAACTGTTAAATTAAAGTGACAGATAGGTATAATTGGTATTTTTCGCGTCCACCCAGCTCCACATTCAAAATTTATCCATGGTTTTTTAATGCTTTCTTGACTACACAAAACAATAATGAAAATGCACTTTTCTAGATTGTTACTGACTGTTTCAAGCCACTTATTGCCAAGTGTTATACTTTGATCGTCACTAGATACAAAAACATCAACTGAAAATAGGAGCAATTCTTTAATATTTTTTTTAATAATATTGCCAATTCTTTTTCTTTAAAGATATGGCTCACGAATATTATTTTTTTATCAGTCATTTTTTCCCTGTATATTACCACTTTTAGAAGTTTTCATACTACATTAATTTTAACTTTGGAATTAAATAATATTATATTAAAGATTATATATATAAGATTCAAATACTTATATTTATTTAAATCCACTGTTCATAAAAATATTTTTAAAACATTTTTTTTGCTGTATAGATTGAAAAAATTTTTGTTGTAAATTAGCTTCCAAGATCCATAGCTTTAACCATATTTTGCTTCTCTCATGTCTGCTAGTGGTATTTAAGCATAAGAATCAAATGTTAGCATTTCACTTTTTTGCGAAAGTGTATTTAAAACGCCATATTTTGGAATTTGCTTTTATTATAACCAGGTATAAACCACATTCATAAATTTTGTTTTTACCCTGTTCCTGATATTTGGCTGTTTTTATAGCCTTATCCGTTAACATCGATATAGCCCAAGATGAAAAATTATATACCCCAATATCAAATGCATTCAAATGTTTTATAATGTGAGATAATGTTTGGTAATTTACTTAAAATGCTGATTTTCTGCGGAAAATGTGAGGTGATGTGGGATAATGTTTTGTTGAATGGCGGAGAAAGTGGGATTCGAACCCACGGTACGCTATTCACGTACACACGCTTTCCAAGCGTGCGCCTTAAGCCACTCGGCCATCTCTCCGTAAAAGGTTAACTAAAAATGAAAGATAACAATTTTTTCATATTAGGCAAGAAAAATTTCATAAAAAACAAAGATTATTTCTGAAAAACTTTAAAACTGAAATTAAACCATTTAACAAAAAAGATTAAAATAAATTTCAAAAAATGATTCATATATAATTTTCATATATTTAGATATTAAACTGATCTTTTATATCGAATTCAATATGGTTTGAAAAACCTTATGAATTTTTAACTGTAGGTTCGATTTCAACCCCTCTCATCACTTTTGATATGTTCCTTGTAAAACTGATTTAACCAATAAATAATCTCATTTTTAGACATCGTATAACTAATTTCAAGCAAAGGAATGGCTGTTTTGTATAAAATAGCCCGTTTGATTTTCATACGGTCCTCTGCATCCCTTGAAAGGTTATGACCAGAACCATGATATTCAATTACCAATTTGGGTGTTCCGAAGCAATTAACCAGTAAAAAATCAACACGTTTATTATTATAGGACCAAAAAGCTTGATCTTGAATTTCCTGGGGCAACGAAGAATCAGTCTTAATGAATGCTCCCATTGACACTTCAAAACCTATATACCAATGCAATCTCTTATCGATCAACCACATTTGCAAACAATTAAATATGAAAATGGATTCGAAATTAACGGGGATTACAGGATATAGATTACATCGGTTAATGTTAGTGTTTTGTTCTGCATATCGTTTATAAATAAAATCGTCAGCGGAAAATAATTCATGTTTACAATTTTTATAATTAATATGATTTTTATTTTTACGACTGGAAACAAATGTAAACCTTTTTTTTAAAGGAACTTGATTTTTACCCAAAAAATAAAAAAAAGCAGAAAAATAGATCAAAGTACAAATTAAAAGAAACGCTAGCATTCAGACAAATCAACAATAAAAAAACCTATTTGATATTTTTCAAAAAATCAAATAGGTCAGAGTAATAATGAAAATCTTGTATCAAAAATTATCGGTCAATTTTCAATGCTGCTAAAAAGGCTGATTGAGGAATTTCAACTTTACCAAATTGTCGCATACGTTTTTTACCTTCTTTTTGTTTTTCAAGCAGTTTACGTTTTCGAGAAATATCACCTCCATAACATTTGGCAGTAACATCCTTTGATAGGGCCCCAATGGTTTCACGCGCTATGACACGTCCCCCTATTGCTGCCTGGATGGCAATCTTGAACAGTTGACGCGGAATTAAGTCTTTCAATTTGGCACAGATTGCCCGTCCGCGTGATTCCGCTACGGAACGGTGAGCAACAAAGGCCAAGGCATCAACAGGTTCCTGATTTACCAAAATACTAATTCGAACCAAATCACTTTCTTCATAGCCATCCATATGATAGTCAAAACTGGCATATCCTCGTGTCGCGGACTTGAGGCGATCATAGAAATCAAAGACAACCTCATTTAACGGCAGGCGATAAACAACCATTGCCCTTGCCCCAACATACGTCAGGTCAACCTGTTGACCACGGCGCTCTGTACATAAACCCAATACAGCTCCCAGATATTCATCAGGAACCATAATGGAGGCTTTTATCCATGGTTCCTCTATTTTTTCAATCAGGGTGGGATCAGGCATGTCAGCAGGATTATGAAGATCCTCAATCATCCCATCCCGTTTGTATAAATGATAAACAACCGAGGGTGCTGTAGCTATCAGGTTAAGGTCAAATTCTCGACTTAACCGTTCCTGAATAATTTCAAGATGTAACAATCCCAGAAATCCACAGCGGAAACCAAATCCCAACGCAGCGGAAGTTTCTGGTTCATAATGAAATGATGCATCATTAAGCTGCAATTTACCTAGACTTTCTCTCAGCTTTTCAAAGTCATCGGCATCCATTGGATATAATCCACACCAAACAACTGGAATTGATGGCTTGAATCCAGCCAAAGGTTCGGTCGCAGGTCGGCGATCATCGGTAATCGTATCACCCACATGACAATCTGCCACGGTTTTAATCGCGGCATTGATAAAACCCAGCTCTCCAGCACCCAGGGATTCAACCTCGCGCATATGGGGCGTGAAAACACCCACCTGTTCAACATGATATGTTCTGTTGTTTGACATCATGCGAATACGCATCCCCTTTTTAAGGCGACCTTCTTTAATACGCACTAAAATAATGACGCCAAGGTAAGTATCATACCAGCTATCCACCAACAAAGCTTGCAAAGGTGCCTCCAAATCCCCTTTGGGAGAAGGTAGACGGGTCACCAATGCTTCTAAAACCGCATCAATATTCAAACCTGTTTTTGCCGAGACGCCAATGGCATCATCTGCCGGAATGCCTATGATTTCCTCAATCTGTTTCTTGGTTTTTTCAACATCCGCAGCTGGTAAATCAACCTTGTTTAAAACTGGAACGATCTCATGGTTTGCATCAATGGCCTGATACACATTTGCCAGGGTTTGCGCCTCTACCCCCTGAGAGGCATCAACGACCAGCAACGATCCTTCACAAGCGGCAAGAGAACGGCTTACTTCATAGGCAAAATCTACATGACCCGGTGTATCCATTAAATTAAGGATATAGGTCTTTCCATCATTTGCCTTATAATGCAGTCTTACAGTTTGTGCCTTGATCGTAATGCCACGTTCACGCTCAATATCCATATTATCCAAGACCTGGGCATGCATTTCCCTTTGCGTCAATGCACCACATGCCTGGATAAGACGATCAGCAAGGGTGGATTTCCCATGATCAATATGAGCGATAATAGAAAAATTACGAATAGATTCCAAAGGCGTATCTGTCATGGTGCACCAATATCAATAGGACTGTCTCAATAAATCAAGTTTAACTTTAGTTATATATCTATAGATTTTTTACAAAGATTGCTATTCTTTTACATGTATTAAAGGGTAAGTTGCAACTATTGCCCCCCCCACAATTAAAATAACAGCCATTCCCAATCCAAATGTTGCTGGAGCCTTACCGGCCACCACCAGCCATACCATGGATAGTAAAGGTGCCAAATAGGCCAAGCTTCCCAATAACGACATATTAGCATTTTTTGAGGCATAATCCCAGGCAAGAAAGGCAATTCCCATCGGACCGCAACCCATATAGATCAAGATTATCATTTCTTTCAGGGATGGGATGACTGTTGGTTCAATACTGAAATGAATCAGCATGGCTACCAATGAAATTCCACCGCAAACACCAATCAGCATGCCGGCTGGAACATTTACATATTTTCTATTAACCAATGAATAGATTGTCCATACGATGGCACATAAAAAACCAAGAAAGTACCCTGATAAAACCCACGGGGTAATTACTGTATTTTTTCCTCCATACATTAAAAAAACAGTCCCGGCCAATCCCATCAGAACGCCAATCAAATATGCTATATGAAACTGTCGTTTACTTAAAAATGCGCTGCAAACAACCAGCATTGTTGGCCATAGATATGACATCAAGGTTACCTGCGCTGGCGGTGCCAAAGCCAATCCCAAAAAATAGAACAAATGAAAAAAGAAAATTCCACTAAATCCGGTGATCCAGGGTTTTAATGGCTGTTTCATTTCATTTAAACGTCCCGTTAGGACCAGAATCAATGTTCCAATAACAAAAGACAAACCGAAACCAAACCATAAAAGCTCAAATCGGGGTATTGGGGCTACAAAAGTTGTCATGATGGCCAGACTTGACCATAATAAAATCGTCAAAAGTCCTGACAGGGTCGCAAACAGATTAAAAGAAAAATTCCCCAAGGATTTATTCGTCACAGGCATAATATTTAGACCAGACAAAATTAAGAGTGAAATAGTAAATATATAAATATATCGCGAAATTTAAAAAACCCATGTAACGGCTTTTTACATGGGCTTTAATACAAACAGACTGGGTTTATCTTAAATTTCCACCAAGCAAACGTGCAACTTCCTTGATGATTTTTTGGGAGATTGCCTCTATTTCCCCATCTTTCAATGTTCGTTCATTTGGCTGGATAGTTACCTGAACAGCGACGGATTTATGATCTGCCTGAACTTTATCTCCTCTATAAACATCAAACAATTCAACCGAATTTATATATTTGCGATCAGCCTGTTTAACGACCTGTAAAAGCTGCTCGACAGGGATCCCGTCTTTTAAAACAAAGGCAAAATCACGCTTTAAGGGTTGAAAGATTGAAAGTACAGGTGCCTTTTTCCTGGTAATCTTCTTTGGAATTACTGTATCAAGCATAATTTCAAAAATCATGGGAGCCTGATCAAAACCAAATTCTTTTACCAAAGAAGGATGCAACTCACCAAAATAAGCCAATATATTTTTTGGCCCCAAACTCAACCGGCCAGAGCGTCCGGGATGATAATAATTCGGTGTTTCACCAACCGTTTTTAAAGAATCAATTGAAATGCCCAGTCCATCGAGAACCGTTAAAACATCCTTTTTTACATCCCATAAAGTAACTTTTGGTGCCTTACCATCATATTGACGTTGCATATGTCCGTACCGTGCACCGGCTGCAATAAGGCGTTCCTGATTTCGTGTAAAGGCAGGACCAGTTTCGAAAAGTCCAATATCACCAATACCCCGTGCTATGTTACGCTGCATAACAGGCAGGATCGAAGCCAGAGGGGTTGGCCGTAATTGATCCATATCATTTGAAATTGGATTCATTAAACGTAAAGATTCAGGCGCTTCCCCCAATCGTGCAGCAATTTCATGATCTACAAATGAAAAATTTACTGTTTCGATCAGACCTTGTGCAGCAAGCAGACGGGAACAAAGAATAGAACGCTCCTGATCTGTTGTCAATGCAGGTGAAGGAACGGGCTGAATCAAAGGCATTGAACAGGCGGGAATTTTATCCAATCCCTCTATACGCAATATTTCTTCCACCAAATCGGCTTCACCCTCCAGGGCTCTTACAGAATCAAGCAGTCTGTCTTTTTTTACCATATCCAACTTGGAATTATAGGACATTTTGATGGGCATTGCGATATCATTACGCCATGAAGGTACATCAACCCTTATCCATTCCGAATTTTTTTCTGCTATCACAAAACCAAGATTGGTCAGTATTTCCGAAACCCTATTTTCCGATACTGTCAATCCACCATAATCTTTCAAACGATTATAATGCAAGGTTGCTGTACGCTGCCATTTGGGTTCTTGACCTGCATGAACCACATCGCTTGCCTGCCCCCCACACAATTTGATAATCATTTGCGTAGCCAATTCGATCGCATCTGGTAACAAAGCCTGATCAACGCCCCGTTCAAACCTCTGTCGCGCATCAGTCACGATCATATGACGTCGACCACTCAAGGCAATCAAAACAGGATCGAAAAGAGCACATTCAAGAAAGATATCTGTTGTATTCTCACTGACACCTGTTTTTTCACCGCCCATCAATCCTGCCAAGGATTGAACACCGGCTTCATCAATCATGACGCAATCTTTGTCAGTGACTTGGTATTCTTTCTCATCCAAGGCCAGGAATTTTTCACCATTGCCACGACATATTGTTAGCTGCTTGCCTGCAATCCTGTCCAGATCATAAACATGCAATGGACGCCCAAGATCAAAGGCAAAATAATTGGTTATATCAACCAAACATGAAATTGGTCTTATTCCAACAGCTCTTAAGCGTTTCTGTAACCATTCGGGACTTGGACCATTTTTAACATTTTGAATTGTTCTGCCCAGAATCCAGGGACAGGCGTCTTCATATTGGTTATTCCAACTCAAAGCTGATGAAAATTGCGCTTGTATTTTTGGAACCTTCAGTGGTTTCAGTGTTCCCATACCGGCGACAGACAAATCTCGGGCTATATTTCTTATTGATAATGCGTCACCACGATTTGGAGTGATAGCAATTTCAATGACTGGATCATTCAACTGGGCATATTCTGCATAAGATACACCTATTGGAGTATCAACTGGCAATTCCATAATACCATCATGATCATCTCCCAGATTTAATTCACGGGAAGAGCACATCATGCCATTACTTTGCTCTCCACGGATTTTACCCGCTTTGATTGTAATATCACTTCCAGGCACATAGGTACCAACAGGTGCCAAAACCGTTATTAGCCCAGCACGGGCATTGGGTGCACCACAAACAATCTGAATATCTTCAAATCCTTTACCAGCATCAACATGACAAACACGAAGGCGGTCAGCATTGGGATGCTGTTCGGCAGAAATAATTTGGGCTGTCCTAAAAGGTGCAAGTGTTTTACCAGGATCCTCGACCCCTTCCACTTCCAAACCGATTTTATTCAAGGCTGCACATATATCTTCAAGAGATCTATTTGTATCCAAATGATCATGAAGCCAAGACAGTGTAAATTTCATTTCCTATATCCCTTCATGAATGCTTGGGGATTTGAAAGGGGAAAACCCGTAATAACGCAGCCAACGTACATCACCTTCATAAAATGACCGCAAATCAGCAATTCCATATTTTAACATCGTCAGACGTTCGATACCGACACCAAAAGCGAAAGCTTGCCATTCACGAGGATCAACACCGCAATTTGCCAATACACGTGGATGCATCATTCCTGCGCCGAGAATTTCAAGCCAATCCGAACCACCACCCAATTCTCCAGTTTTGCGGTTCCAGCCGATATCGATTTCCATGGAAGGTTCAGTAAACGGAAAATAGGACGAACGAAAACGAACGGGTAAATTTGGTATTCCAAAAAAAGCTCTAAGGAAATCTACAAGACATCCCTTTAAATGACCCAAAGTGATATTTTTCTCTACAACCATACCCTCGCACTGATGAAACATCGGTGAATGAGTTGCGTCATGATCTGCACGATAGGTACGACCTGGTGCAATGATGCGTATGGGAGGTTCCTGTTCCAAAAGCGTGCGAATTTGTACTGTTGAAGTCTGAGTCCTTAATAATAGTTGCTGTTCATCTGTAGATTTGGAGGGGAGATAGAACGTATCATGATCAGCACGCGCGGGATGGTTTTCATCAATGTTCAACGCAGAAAAATTAAACCAATCCGTATCGATATTAGGCCCTTCTGCAACCTTGAAGTTCATTGCCGCAAAAATGGCAACAATTTCTTCGATTGTTCGTTGCAAGGGATGCAATGTACCTTTTACAACAGAAACAGGCATTGAGACATCAACTGCCTCCGCATTCAATTTTTCATTTAACGCTTTTTCCTCAAGAATGGCCTTACGTATTTCAATTGCTTTGGTCAGCTCATTTCTTAATTCATTTAAAACACGACCACGCTCTTTACGTAATTCAGGTTCAACCTTTCCCAATTCTTTCAATTTCTGTACCAACGGGGCTGATTTCCCCAACGCTGATACCCGAACACTGTCCCATGCACGCAAATCCTGTGCCTGATCTAAAGCATGAAGCGTTTCCTGCTTTATGATTTCAAGATCCTTATCCATCTAACCCCTCAATAAACAAAAAAGGGCTGTCATCAGACAACCCTCTCTATTCCATTCATTTTCATGAACAGATTAATCTCATAAAAAGTTAAGCAAGTGCAGCCTGAACCTTTTTAACGATTTCTGCAAAGGTTGCTGCATCATCATAAGCAATTGCAGATAACACTTTACGATCCAGCTCGATACCAGCCTTATTCAGACCATTGATAAAACGGCTATAGGTCAATCCATATTCACGAACAGCGGCATTGATACGTTGAATCCACAATGAACGGAAATCTCGTTTTTTAACGCGGCGATCACGATATGCATATTGTAAAGATTTTTCCAAACGTTCAAGCGCAATGCGATAATTGGTTGACGAACGACCGCGAAAACCCTTGGATTGATCCAATACCTTTTTATGACGGGCGTGTGTGGTAACACCTCTTTTAACTCTTGCCATAGTTCTTTGTACTCCTTAGCGTGGCAGACCGTATGGGGCCCATTGTTTAATTGTACGACCATCCTGTGGTTCCAATACCTGTGTCCCGCGATTGCTGCGTTTTGCTTTTTGGGTACGATTAATCAAACCGTGACGTTTGTTACCTGGACCAGCCAGCACCTTACCTGTTGCCGTGATCTTAAATCTTTTCTTGACCGATGACTTGGTCTTGATCTTGGGCATTTCATACTCCTTAAAAATTCTGGATACGTTATTGCTAACATCGAAACTTACGTCATAAGAAGGGCAGCCCATTTTCCAAGCCCAACCCATAAACGTAGTGTGTTATATAAACACTATTTAAGTTAAGCTCAAGAAAAATCTACCAATCTCACCAAAATTAAACTTTATTTTTCAAAAAAGTTTATTAAATAAGCATTTAGCCATTTATTGAGTCATCCAAATATTTTTAATAGTGAATTTAATTCACTTAAATATTTTCATGAAGTATTCAAACATGAACAATACAATTTCCCCGGATAAATCCCCATACCGTTTCAAATTCTCTGATCAAACAAAAGGAATGTTTTTTGCCATCCTTGCTGGCTGCCTATGGGGATTGAGTGGTGTAATCGGACAATATCTTTTGCAAACCGTTCATATTGATACAGCCTGGATGATCGCGATACGCATGTGGTTACCTGGAACAATCCTGTTAGGACTTTGTTATCGCAAATACGGGAAAAATATTTTTCTTCCCTTAAAAAACAGAAAAGACATTATCTACCTGGTGAATTTTTCAATTTTTGGCATTCTTGTTTCACAACTCTGCTACTTTTTAACCGTTAAATATTCCAATGCGGCAACAGCAACAATATTGCAATATTTATATCCAATCGTCATTGCAGTCATATTGACTATCTATTTGAGAAAACCTCCCTCTTTATATGTTATCCTATCCATTATCTTAGCAATTACAGGAACATTCTGTATCATTACAAACGGTTCGATTTATGAAATCACCCTTCCCCCAAAAGCTTTGTTATACGGTGGTATCAGTATTCTTAGTTCGGTAATTTATACATTATATCCAATCCCCCTTCTCCAAAAATATAATACCTCAACCATTGCGGGATGGGGTATGTTAATCGGCGGGATCATTCTCAATTTTTTCTACCCTTTCTGGCATCTAGAAGTAAATCTAAATGTTGTTAACTGGATTGAACTGATGATAGTCATTTTTGGTGGAGGGATGTTTGGGTTTCTTTTCTATCTTATAGGAATAAAATTATTGGGCAGCACAAAAGGTAGCATTTTAGCAACGGTGGAACCGTTATCAGCTGTTTTTTTCTCTGTTTTCCTTTTAAATGTGAAATTTACCTTAATAGACTGGCTAGGAACTGCCTGTATTATCAGCATGATTATTATTTTAGCAGTTAAAAAGGTCTAGGGTAAAATCCAAGTCTGAAAATCTCTTGAACCATTTAATTGCCACTGTTTCATATTTGCCTGATCCAGTTCAGATAATTCAGCAAGTAATAGATTTAACATTAAGAAATTAATTAAATCCTTTAGTTGACTTGATACTTGTCGCACTTGCAATAGAGGCCGGCAACTTCTTTTTGTGCGTGCGACATACCAAAGCTATAGATGCCTGACTAACATGATGATTGACTGAAATCCTATCTAAAGTTTTTCAAAATCCGCATGCCCCGATCATTCAAGTATGTGGCAATCTTTTCATTTCTCGCACTGTGATCATATCTTCATAATTTCGATATTTCCCCGTTAAAAATCCTGAATTAAGACTATAATAAATAATTACCCCAATATTTTTTCTGATCACAAGATTACGTAATGTATCATCAAATTGCGGATTGTCGTAAAGATTATATTCAGATTGTAATGTTTGATATATTGGTAATTACTGCTTTGTGGACAACCCGTATCGAAATTTGACAATTGTTTCAAATTGGGATTTGATGCACTTATGGCACGGATCTTTCCTTCTTTCAAAAGCTTTTCATAGGCAAAAAGCGTTTCTTTATAAGCTATATTTTCATCCATCTAATTCGATTTTGATAAAGATCTATAATATCAATTTGCAGCCCTGTTTTGCCCAAATTTTTTTTCATATATTCTTTCCTGAAAATTAAATAACATATAATTAAACACAATATGTTATGAATTTCTGGCTATTCATCTTATAAATAGATTACAATTATGGTATAATTGTTAATCCTAACAGAAAATAGAATCTTCATTGTCGAGTGAAAAATATTTTATTTTTAAATAAAGTGTAATTATTCAAAAAAAACGATAGAATAGTCAGGATTATCCCCAAATATTTTAAATTAAGGGTAAAGTAATATTCATGCGTAAAAAAATAATTTTATATGCTTTCATTTTCTTAACCTGTGTTGGTATTGGAATATATTATCGCTATGAGGTGCAAAGCGAAAATCATGCGGATGCAGCCTTGCAATCTGGATATTTATATCTGAAAAATAACAAACCATTACAGGCTATGGGAGACTTTAGTTTTCTGTCAGAATATTACGGTAATCGTCACAATAAGACAATTCAGAAAATTGTAGCCAAGGGTTTATTAAAAAAAGCCGAAATCCTTACCAATCTTCATGATATTGAAGGAGCCATCATTACCTATGAACAACTCAGCAACCTCTACATGGGCAGCAACAATAAAAAAATACGGTATGATGTGGCAAAAGCGCGGTTTAACCAAGGTAACCTCTTACTTCAACAAAAACAATATGATGAAGCCATGCTAGCCTTTTCATATTTGGTTTCCACATATGGATCTGATCAGAAAATTGATATTAAGCGCATGATTGCTCAGGTTATGTATAATGAAACTGTAATTCTGAACGAAACTGGGCATCATGATACAGCCCTCAACATCCATTCATCAATTGTAGAAAAATTTGTCAAAGACAAAGATCCAACCCTTCGGTTAATCACTGCCCGATCCATTATGGCCAGGACCAAAAACCGTCTTGACCGTAAAGAATGGGGAATAGCACTTTATAACAGCAATGCATTTATTCGGTTATATCATGATGATCCCAATCCTCAGATCAAAAAATTTCTTTTGCAAAATTTGTTATATCGAGCCGAAATACTTCATCGGGTAGTTCACATTCCTGAAAATCAAAAAGATTTATTTGGCAATGATCCACAAAACGCTGCATTAAAAACCTATGATGAAATTCTGGCAAAAATCAATGCCTCTACAAACAAAGATGAAGATTTGCCATATTACAAATCCATTGCCCTGTTAGGTAAAACGCAGATTTTAAACAGTAAACATGATACAGATACAGCGTTGGTTCTATGCAACCAAATTCATGATGATTTTTCACAATTCACCAACCCAAAAATCAGGAAAATCGTCGCTATGGCACTGCTTACCAAAGCCAATATCCTCACTGATCTTAACCGCTTGAACCAGGCCTCTTCTGTCTACGACCAGATCTTGAACAAATATAAATCAGTTCATGATTCAGAACAAAATGACCTGAATGACATAATTATCAAGGCATATATCAATAAAAGCATTATTTTGGAAAAACAGAAACAGAGCAAATTCGCCTTGCAATATTTAACCGATGTAATAAAACTTTATAAGGATACTCAAGACGAGAAATTATATTATGAAATCAGCAATGCCTATCTAACCAAGGCCGAACTTCAAATCAATTCACAGCAATATGACCAGGCTCTTTCAACTTATACAGAATTTATCGCTGTTGCTCATCATAAAAATAATCCAAAAACCCGCTATAATGGTGCCGATGCAATTTTAAAAAAAGCAAAGCTTCAAATTATGTTACATAAAGGTATTGAAATTAAACAAACATATGATCAACTGATTAATTTTTATATTGACGATCAAAATATCAATATCAAACGACTAATTGCGCAGGGTATGTATGACCATGCTGAAAAGTTGTTTAAGAATAACCGGGGATATACAGCACTCAATACAATACAGGATATTTTCAATTATTTCAAAGCGAGTGAAAAAGATCAATTCATTGCCAATATCCTTGATAAAACCAATGCCCTGAACAAACAGCTGGATCGTTCAATAAGCTGGTAATTTTTTTACTTTTTACACAAAAAAGCTATGATTTTATTAAATCATAGCTTTATTAAAACGAAAAAATTTAAAAAACTAGTTTTTACTTTTATCAACCAAACGGTTTTTTGTAATCCATGGCATCATTTCACGTAATTTTCCACCAACCTGTTCAATTGGATGATTGTTTAATTGCTGGCGACGTGCTTTTAAACTTATTTGTCCAACCTTATTATCAGTCATAAATTTATTAACAAAGGTTCCATCCTGTATATCCTTTAAAATATTCCGCATGGCGTTACGAGATTCTTCTGTAATAACCCGAGGACCTGAAACATATTCTCCATATTCCGCTGTATTTGAAATTGAATAGTTCATATTGGCAAACCCTCCCTCATAAATAAGGTCAACAATCAACTTAACCTCATGAAGACACTCAAAATATGCCATTTCAGGTGCATAGCCTGCTTCAACAAGCGTTTCAAACCCATTTCGGATCAAGTCTACCAATCCACCACATAATACCGCCTGTTCACCAAAAAGATCTGTTTCACATTCCTCACGAAAGGTTGTTTCAATAACGCCAGAACGGCCACCACCTATTGCGGCGGCATAAGAAAGCGCAATCTCTAGGGCATTACCTGAAGGATTCTGGTGAACGGCAACCAAACATGGAACCCCTCCACCACGCTGATATTCTGAACGAACAGTGTGGCCTGGACCTTTTGGAGCAATCATGAAAACATCCAGATCAGGACGAGGTTCAATAATCTTGAAATGAATGGCTAAACCATGTGCAAAGGCAATTGCGGCTCCTTGCTTAAGATTTTTTTCCAGTTCTTCACGATATAAATCCCCTTGCGCTTCATCTGGAGTCAAAATCATAACAACGTCAGCCCAAGCGGCAGCATCTGCCACACTCATAACCTTTAAACCAGCCGCTTCTGCTTTTTGTACACTCTTGGAACCTGGACGAAGACCAATTACAATATCTTTTACCCCACTATCTTTCATATTGTTTGCATGGGCATGACCCTGGCTGCCATAGCCCAATACGGCAACTTTTTTGTTCTTGATCAAATTAACATCTGCGTCACGATCATAATAAACACGCATCTTAATAATCCTTACAAATTTTCAATTTAATAAATTGTATGACAACCACGTCCAATGGCGGCAATACCTGTTCTGGACAATTCTACCAAACCCAATGGACGTAATAAATCCACAAAAGCATTTATTTTTTCGGTTTTACCAGTCAGTTCAAACACAAGGGCGTCAATACTTGCATCAACAACCTGTGCCCGGAATGCACCAGCCAAATTTAACGCTTCTGTTCTTTCATTTCCTTTGGAAACAACCTTAATTAATGCTAATTCGCGTGCAACATATGAACTCTGTTCACATAAATTAACAACATGATAGACAGGAACCTGCCTACTTAACTGCTCTTTGATTTGATCAATCACCATGGGAGTTCCAGAAGTCAGAATATTGATTCTGGATTTCTTTTCATCCTTATTTACAGGCGCGACAGTAAGACTTTCAATATTATACCCGCGTCCCGACAACAGACCTATAACACGGGACAGAACACCACTTTCATTTTCAACAATCAAAGAAAAAACAGCTTTAACAAAATTATCTTTATCTTCGATGACTTCCGATAACGATACATTATTACGTTGATTGCCCATTTTTATTCCCAACATTAAAATAAAATAAAAAATGCCAAGCCTTATTTTTTATTTGCTCCCAATATCATCTGATTGTGGGGTGCACCCGCTGGAATCATTGGAAAACAATTTTCCTCTTGCTGAACATAAACATCAACCAACACTGGTCCCGACTCATCAAGCATTTCATCAATGACATTATCCAAGTCATCAATCGTTTCTATTCTCAATCCCTTAATGCCAAAACTTTCCGCCAATTTGACGAAATCAGGCAGACTTTCACTGTAACTTTCAGAATAGCGTCCACCATGAACCAATTCCTGCCACTGTCGCACCATACCCATATAATGGTTATTCAAGATAAAAATCTTCACTGGCAGACGATATTGTTTGATTGTGGCCAGTTCCTGAATGTTCATCATGGTAGAGGCCTCGCCCGCAATATCTATAACAAGATCCTCGGGATGCGCAATTTGTGTTCCTACAGAAGCCGGTAATCCATACCCCATGGTACCCAATCCACCAGATGTCATGAAATGATTAGGCTGATCAAAAACATAATATTGAGCTGCCCACATTTGGTGCTGACCAACTTCTGTTGTTACATATGCCTCTTTTTTTCTTTTTTTAACCGCTTTGTAAAGCGAACGAATGGCATGCTGGGGCTTTACAATACTGCCCTTTGATTTATCCTGATCATATTTCAGGCACTCTATTGACTGCCATGCTTCAATTTGTTTCCACCAGTTTTTCAAATCTTTTTTCTGATCTTCCCTTTTGTCCCATAGCTTGATCATCAACTCGATCGTTTTGGCCACGTCCCCGACAATAGGTATGTCAACAATTACAATCTTGTTAATTTGAGAAGGGTCAATATCAGCATGTATTTTAATGGAATTCGGTGAGAAATGTTTTACACTGCCTGTAACACGGTCATCAAATCGCGCACCCAAAGCAATCAAGACATCACAATCATGGGTGGCCATATTTGCTTCATAAGTTCCATGCATTCCTAACATGCCGAGAAAATGCTTGTCTGAACCGGGAAATGCACCAAGACCCATTAACGTAGCAGTACACGGAAAATCGGTTAAGTTAACCAATCTCTTTAACGATTCACATGCCTTTTTTCCAGCATTAATAACCCCACCTCCTATATAGAATAAGGGACGCTTTGCCTTTTTCATTGCATCTACCGCTTTTACAACCTGATTTTCATCGGGTTCAGTAACCGGTCTATAAGATGGATAAGGTTCGACTTTGTTTTTCTTAATATAGGGTGCTTTTTCTAATGTGACATCTTTTGGAATATCGACAAGAACAGGTCCGGGCCTACCTGTTTTGGCTATATAAAATGCCTCATGCAATTTCTGAGCCAATTTTTCCGTATCCTTAACCAGATAATTAAATTTAGTCGCGGCCCTAGTAATCCCAACCGTGTCCGCTTCTTGAAAAGCGTCATTACCAATCAAACTTCTGAAGACCTGTCCACTGATACAAACAATGGGAACGGAGTCCATTAAGGCATCCACCAACCCAGTAACGGTATTGGTTGCGCCCGGTCCACTGGTAACCAAAACAACACCTACCTTTCCCGTTGAACGGGCATAGGCTTCAGCGGCATGCACGGCAGCCTGTTCATGGCGTGTTAGAATATGACGAATTTTCTTTTGCTTGAATAAAACATCATAAATGGGCAGAACAGCCCCACCCGGATATCCAAAAATAATATCCACACCCTGATCAACGAGTACCTGTAAAAGAACTTCTGCTCCAGTCATATCATAATTTTTTTTTTCTTTAAGAGCATTATTACCGTTCTTTTGCATAGCCTCTGTCATTTTCAATTAATCCTTGGTATTAATAGAATTATAAATTTAAACCAAATAAAATGATTTGCAGTTTAATCTTATCTTATAAATTATTATTGAAATTACCCTAATCAATAAATGATTATTCGTCAATAAAACTATTAATAAAAAGTTCAGATTTTTTAATAATTCTTTGCAAATATTGCGTGTTTCTGTCTATTCTTGAATTAAAAATACAAGTTTGCTGCACTGGCGCTAAAATTCGATGTGAAAACCATGTTTCCTGACGCTTAATGTATCGTTGCGTATTCTTTACAGCCTGTTCAACGGCCTCGTTAATAGAAATCCTGTTATTAAGATAAGCCATAAACTCTGGAACTCCATGAGCTCTGGACAAAGGACATGACAAAGACGGTTTTTTTTCCGCATAAAGTTTAACCTCTTCCAGTGCACCTTCATCAATCATCAATCCAAAACGATTAGCTACGGCTTGACGTAAAACAGAACGCTCAGGTGCAAGGCGAATAACAATAAAATTACAATCTGCACCAGGTAAATGCGCATGTTTTTGCCAATATCTCAATCCTTTCCCACTTGATTTCCAGACTTCCCATGCTCGAGCAATTCTTTGAGAATCATTAGATTTTAATTCCTCGACCGATTCAGGATCTTCTTTGGCCAATTCATTATATAAATCCGCTAGTTTTCCATCATTGACCAACTGACGTGCCTGTTTCCTTATTGACGGATCCGGTTCAGGTATCATGGCAATACCATGAATTAAGGAATGAAAATACATGCCTGTTCCACCACATAATACAGGCAATTTGTGATTTTCCCATATTTTCTGCAACTGATTAAGTGCCTGTTGTCGCCACCAACCAACATTACCCGTTTCATACCAAGGCAACACCCCATATAAATAATGTGGAACTCGTTTTTCATCCTCAAAAGAGGGACGAGCGGTTATGATACGTAAATCAGCATAACATTGCATTGCATCCGCATTGATAATTGATCCATTTAAACTTTGTGCAAGCTGTAAAGCGAGGAAAGATTTACCTGAACATGTTGGACCGGCAACAATAACCGCCCAATTTTTTTTTTCCTGCCGCAATTCATTATTTAAAGACCGTGATTGAAGCACCGCCTGTTCCATAAGCGTAATCCATGTTTTGGTTTATTCATAATAATTGAATCACTAATTAGTTATAAAACAATTCCCTGAAAACCGCTTTATATAATTAAATTTCAGAAGTTCTTGTTTTTATGAGAAATATCATTAAAAGTTAACCAAAATCAAATTGATCTGAATTCATTATGTTAAAGCCCCAATCTTATCACGGATAATTTTATGTCCTTTATTTTTACTTTGGTAACACCACCCTCATTGCTTAATCAATCAATTATAGATCGAGTTAGACAGAAATTCTCATATCTGAATTATCAATGGCTTTCTCATGAAGAAGCGATAGATTTTATCGCTCCAGCTTCCATTAATAATCTAACCGGAGCTCTGGCACTTTATCAAGATATAAAAAAATCGCTGGATATTGATGAGGCAGATTTTTTTATAACCTGTTCCACGCACAGAAAAAAAAGGCTTTTAATAGCTGATATGGACAGTACTATCGTGAAAAATGAAACACTTGATGACCTGGCTGCCGAAGCAGGAATTGGCGATCGCATTTCTGCAATAACCGAACGTGCCATGAATGGTGAGCTTGATTTTGAAACAGCCCTAAAAGAAAGAATCGCCTTGTTGAAAAACGTTTCTATAAATTTTTTGGAAAAAACCTGGAATAAAACAAAACTCAATGAAGGGGCAAAAATTCTTATAGCTACAATGAAAAACCATTATGCGCATACAGCTTTAATTTCCGGAGGATTCACCTATTTTACCGAAAAAGTAAGCCAGATTTGTCAATTTGATGAAAATCATGCAAATCAATTAAGTTTTCAGAATAATATGCTTGATGGAAAGGTTATTCCTCCAATTCTTGGAAAAGAAGCTAAATTGAATCATCTTCAACGCCTTACAAAAGAACTTTCCTTGTCCAATGATGAAACAATGGCAATTGGCGATGGTGCCAACGACCTGCCCATGTTGAGTTCTGCAGGATTAGGTATCGGTTTTTATCCCAAACCGATTGTTGCTGAAAAAATTATAAATAAAATTCAGCATACCTCGTTACTATCCGCTTTATTCGTTCAAGGTTACAAACGTAATGAATTTACGTCATTATAAAATGTAACATTTTCCATACAAAACAAATTTTTGATCAAATTTACTCTATGATAATTTTGTATTTCTCTTCCTTCATGATCGTGACAAGTAAACCATACAAATTTAATATACTAAATGCAGTGGAATAAAGAAAAACATTCAGCTTATCAAACTGATAACTTTTTATTTAATCAGCTTATACCCTATATAGGGAATAAACGAAAATTATTGGATTTAATTCATCTTGGTATGTCTAAAACTAAAGGTTCGCCAAAAAATGGATTGTTTATAGATTTATTTTCAGGCAGCGGCGTAGTCAGTCGCCTTGCAAAAAAAATAGGCTATCGCGTATTTTCCAATGATTGGGAACCTTATAGCCGAATCCTCAATATTGCTTCAATACAGATACAATCTTCTCCCAAATTCTTCAATGAACAATCCTATGAAGATATTTTGCTGTATCTAAATAATCTGCCACCGATACAGAATTGGGTAACCTCTCATTTATGTCCTGAAAATGATGACCAATATGATTTATCCAAAGACCGGCTTTTTTACATGCGAAAAAACGGTTTAAAAATTGATGCAATACGTGAAAAAATATTCGAATGGGAACAAAAAGATAAACTTAGCGAAATTCAATTTGCCTGCCTGCTTGCTCCACTACTTTATTGTGCGTGTTATCATGCAAATACAAGTGGCGTTTTCAAAGGCTTTCATAAGGGATGGGGCGGACAAACAAAAACCGCCCTTTATCGTATTGCGGGAGATTTAAAGCTACAACCTATACAATTTTTTAACAATCATCAGGAAAATTTAATTTTTCAAATGGATGCGCAACTTCTTGCTGAAAAATTACAAAATATGAATTTACCCGATTACTCAATTGCCTATTTAGATCCACCCTATAACCAGCATCCATACGGATCCAATTATCATGTCCTGAACAGTATTACCTTATGGGACAAGCCTAATATATCCAACAAAATTTCCTGCCGGGATAAATCTGCAATTCGTAAGGATTGGAGAAAAGACCGAAAAAGTGCTTATACCATTCGCAAACAGGCAAGTGATGCTTATAATACACTTCTTCAGACTCTGCCTACACAATGGATAATGACTAGCTATAGTACAGATGGTTTTATACCTTTGGAGGAAATGATACGCCAAAACTGTACAATTGGCCGTGTATCAATTTTTGCAAAAATTTATAAACGTTATCGTGTCAGCAGCCAGCGTTATTCTCATAAAGCCAATAACGTAGAATTTGTAATTCTAACCAAAAAAGGAAAAAAAACAAATCAATCCAGTGAAATTCTGACAGAAAAAATTTTTGAATTGGAAAAAAATATGCGTTTATCGAACAATAGAGATAAAAACAAAACCATTTATTGTTTTTGAAAAACAAATATTAAATATTATATAATAATCATTATCTAATCAATTTAACTAAACCGTTGATTATTCAATAAATTACATTCTGAATTAATTTTTAAAAATGAAAAACTATAAAAATTATATAATTTATTTTAAGTCTTACTTCCTAGCATAGAAGTAAGACAATCTCTAAAGATTTTATCTCATTTTTTATAATCTTTATAATGGCACTTTAAAAAATTTGATGAGAGCTTTTTTACAGGCTAGTACAGCCGATTTTTCCGCTTTTGTTAAATTCTCCAAAAGTTGCTGACGATTGTCTGCCTCCTCAATTTTAACAATACTGACCAATTCATTTGCATTAATAGCTTCCCCTTTATTCCGTTCCTGAGGGAGCTGAGCCAAATGAAATTGAATTAGCTTACTGTTATCTAAATTGTGAAAGGCATTTTTAACTTCCAAATTTGCAATTTTTTCTTTTTCTTTTTTATCAAGTCGCAAAATATTTGGCGGATTAACTTCTTCAGGAATGATTAGCAAACCCAATTTGCGACATAAAATTCCAATTTTCTGACTTGAAGTCATCCATACTAGAGGAATTGCCAATAATAATC
Source organism: Commensalibacter sp. M0133 (assembly GCF_016101485.1). Lineage (NCBI taxonomy): Bacteria > Pseudomonadati > Pseudomonadota > Alphaproteobacteria > Acetobacterales > Acetobacteraceae > Commensalibacter > Commensalibacter sp. M0133. Next base: position 128,298 of record NZ_JACFQI010000001.1, on the reverse strand, counting down.
CCAGCAATACAGGTGTCATCCATAAAAATAAAGAAAAAGAAACTGCCCAGGCAGCTGCACCCATTAAAATACCAATAACTGTATGTGGCCAATAATCCCGAATAACATCTTTTAAAGGAATATAACCGACATCTCTACGTTGGGCATTCCATCCTGAATCATATCCCAACAATATTGACGCTACCGCCGCGGTTTGAATCAACATCGCAACAGGTGCAATCAATCCACCAACAAGCGTTTCAATAACAATGGAGAACAAAGCCTTGATTTCTCCACCGCATCCTTTTCTTAAAAAAGGATTGGCCAAAAGGGCAATCCACGCTAAAAATTTAGGGGCCAACAAAACAAGCATAGTTAAAATAAAAACATATTCAGCCTGAACTGGATCAACCTGGGGCCAGTGAGGAAATAATACGCGATCCGTTGTACTGAAATATTCCGGTTTCATAAATAAAGCCTGTAGTGATACCAGAATACCCGCAAGCAAAAATAACAGCCACAATGGTGACATTACATACGCTCCAATACCTGTTATCATATGTATACGACTTATCCAGCTCAACTTTTTTGTTGGAATTATCATGGCATGCTGCAAATTCCCCTGACACCAACGACGATCACGGATAGCAATATCAGTCAAGGAAGGCGGACTTTCCTCATAGGAACCCTGTAATGCAGGAACCATATGAATGGCCCATCTCCCCCTTCTCATCAAAGCCGCCTCAACAAAATCATGACTCATGATCATGCCACCAAAAGGTTTTCTCACTGCCGGAAGATGGGGCAATCCAGCCTGCTCGGCAAAAGCCTTGATCCGTATGATCGCATTATGTCCCCAATAATTACTTTCTGACCCGTGCCACCATGCTAAACCATAAGCAATAGTAGGACCATAAACCCGTCCGGCAAATTGTTGCAACCGCGCAAACAACGTTGTGCCATTGACAATAACCGGTAAAGTTTGAATCAATCCAACTTCTGGGTTTTCTTCCATAGCTGCACAGATTCTTACTATCGTGTCCCCTTCCATCAGGCTATCCGCATCAAGAGTCAACATATGTTCATAGGCCCCACCAAAACGTCGAACCCATTCCCCCAAATTTCCAGCCTTACGATCGGTATTTTCAAAACGGCGTCGATAAAAAATCTTATTTAGACCCTTTGTTTCTTCAATCAGGCGTAAATAAGTTGCCTCTTCCTCAACCCATACATCCGGATCGGTAGTGTCCGATAAAATGAAATAATCAAAGTGATCATCCTGACCAGTCGCTTGAAGACTGTTAAAGATTGCTTTCAAACCAGCCAAAACACGATGTGGATCCTCGTTGTAGGTAGGCATTAGCACTGCTGTCTTATTACGCAAATTAGGAATTTGTGCTTTGGGATCGATATTTAGCGAAAGACCTCCCTTTTGTTTCAATTGCTCAAAAAATCCTCCAAGTGATGAAACAAAAGAAAAGGCAATCCATAAAAACAATACTGTAAAAATAATCAGAATAATAACGCCAAGGGAATTCATGCCTGTGCTGTTAAACACTAGATTCATTTCGTAGGAGGCGTACGCCGTTAATAAAAAAGATAATAAAAAAACAAACAATCTTCTAAAGAAAATTGTCTTTGGTTCAGTTTTCATTCTTTTAGAACGATTATGAATATTTGGCCTTGAAAATAAATTTTGCACAGGCATTTCAATAGGAGATTCTGGAGGAAGGGCAGCAAATTCAAATTTGTCAGCTGTTAAGTCCTGGAATTTGATTTCATTCAAATCATTTTGCAGATGACAATGATTATTGACCTTTAATTCAACCATAAGTATTTTTTTCTCCTATTTAAAATACCCGAAGCCTAACTTACAAATATAAATATTTCAATAGACTGGAAACAAATGCATCCAAGAAGTTGATTATAAAATCAATTTACTCATACATGGATAAATGATTTTTGAAAATAATAACCGTTTCTTATACCTACCTAAAAAAAATCCCAAGCTTTTCATGCTTGGGTTATTAAACAATAAATTTCACAAATATGTTACGGTGTCCAACGATAGGTCCATTGTTCGGAAATTGGTTGATCCCCATCCATTAAAACACATTTCAATTCAGCCATTTTGGCCCCTTTAGGATCGAACTCAAAAGTCGTTCTCCATTTATGCAAATTTGTATCTGAATACATGCTTATATTGCTAATTTGACCCGTGGAAGAGGATACATTGACATGCAATTGTTTGTCCGATGAATAACCGTTCAATGGACCATCAAAAAAATCTATACAAATAAATCTTACATCCGGTTTATCAACAACTGCCCCTATTCTGGTTGCAGCAATGCGAGATAAGGATGTTGTCCATGGATTATCCCATCCCCAATATAAACGGTAAGTAAAGGTATATTCTTTTCCTTCTCTAAAAACTTCTTTGGGGCGCCAGAATGCCACAATATTATCATTGACTTCACTGGGGGAAGGTATTTCCACCAAATTGACACTACCCGCTTGCCATTCACCCACGGGTTCAACCCAGGCGGTTGGTCTTAATTCATAATGCAAAGACAGATCTTCATACTGGCTAAAGGCATGTTTACGTTGAATTAGGCCAAAACCCTTTAACGCGTTATCAACAAAAACAGAATATTGTAAATCAACTGGATTGGTTAAAGGTCTCCATATTTGTTGTCCTGTACCCGTCCATATAAGAAGACCCTCACTGTCATGGGCGGCAGGACGCCAATCATCAATGTGATTACGATCATTGGCATCAAAATAAAACATGCCAGTCAGAGGAGCAATTCCGCCATTAGAAATTAATTTACGAGGATAGATATGGGTTTCAACATCGAATATTGTCATATTACCTGGGCGAATTGTAAAGCAATATGCCCCGGTTAATGAAGGGCTGTCCAGCAATGCATATATAACCAACGATTCAATGCCGTTTTTAGGCTTGACAATCCAGAACGCCCGAAATAGAGGAAATTCCTCTCCTTGTGGATCCGCGGTTCCCTTAGCAAAACCACGCGCAGACAAACCATATTGTTGACCTTTGGCTATCGCCCTGAAATAGGATGCACCTAAAAATACTGCAAATTCTTCCATCGTTTCCGATTGATTGAGTTTGGTCATCAATTTCAGGCCAGAAAATCCTAAATCCTGATCAATTTTGTGTTTAGGATCCGCATAGGAAAACATGTCAGAATGATATTGAACAGGCTTGGAAACCCCATCAATTACCTCATAAATATCTATACGTGGTCGATATAAAAAACCTCTCGGAAAGAATTCAATAGCAAAATTTAAATTTTCATTATTCCATAAAGCTCTTTCATGGCGGAATTCAATTCCCCTAAATCCATCAAAATCTAGTTTGTCAATCACATCTGGCAAATGATCATCAGGTGCCTTATACGCACGTTGCGCCATTGATTTTGCCAATTGTCTTACCGTAGTTTGATCAAATGGTTTTCCCTGATCCACAGAATTATGTTCATCTGCTTTTGCAAGAGATACTGGGGAAATATTTGTTATTCCACCAACTATTCCAACCAAGGAGGCTCCTGCTGTAGTACGCAAAAGATCCCGACGAAATACCACGACTTATTCCTTATTCTTCTGTTACAAATTATCTTTACACGTTTTAAATTTATAAACGAGTAAATACTAGATAAAATCAACATTAATTACAATTAAAAACAATATAACCGTATAGACAGATAAATATAAAATATTTCGTCTGCACGACTTTTTTTCTACAAAACATGATGCAGACTGATATAATTATATTGATTTTTCAGCCAAAAGATTATTTGAATTACATATAAATATTTGGTCTTACATAAATAGATTAATATTATTACCGAAATACTGTAACAAAAATACCGTTTTCAAATCAACAATTTTATTTTCTTTGATCCATTCAAAGGCCAACGTCAATTTCATTTCCAATATTTCAATATTTTCGCCTTCCTGTCGTAATCCACCACCCTTTTGATCTTGCTTATCCACGGAAGCGATAAAATAATATAATTTTTCTGTTGTGATTCCTGGCGAACTATACAAGGCAAATAAATGGTACAACTGATTTATATGCCAACCTGTCTCTTCTTTTGCCTCTCGATAAGCAGCTTGATAAGCCGCTTCCAATGGATTTTTTTTTAAGGGATCATAATCTGATGAATCTATGTTGCCTGCACATACTTCTATAACCGGACTATTATCGTCACCTCTTGCAAGAACAGGTGCCCGCCATTGTGAAGTTAAAATAATGTTTCCATTATTATGACGAAATAATAAAACCGCAACACTGTCATTTACTCTTAATATTTCACGCTTGATAGACTTTTCATTACCATCCGAATATTTCTGAACAGCTTCTGCTCTATCAAGTTTAAAATGTCCTTTCCATAAATTTTCATAATGTTTAATAATAAGTTTGGACATTAGTCAAGCTTTCTAATCCACCATTTGACCGGTTTTTGTCCCAATTCATCAACAATATCATCATCTTCCATAATCTCAACAGTCTCAATTTCATTTGGTTTATTAAAACTGGATGTCACACTCTTGAATTGTTCTGAAAGTTGAATATTCAATTTTTCCAAATTCTCGACTTGTTTTTGCATCAATGACATTTTCTCGACAAGTATTTCTACATGTTTAAGAATGGTTTTGAAACTATTTTCATCTTTTTCGTTTGTTATCGATAATTTTCGGTTATATTTTGACAGTTTATCATCAACAGAAAAATCTTGAAAATATGTTTTTCTAGAAAATTTTTCTGAATTCTGTTTTTTAACAATTACACCTTGATCCCTGATAAACCGTCTTTTAGGAAAATTATCATTTCCTTTTTCTTTCACTGTCTTTTTATTTGTAGAATCCCCTATACTTTCCAACGCCCTTTTAACAGCATCTATATCAGTTATATTCGAAAATTTTTCTTCTTTATTATCAGTTCTCATTAAAAAAAATTCCCACTTTAAAAATCATGCTTATTATTAAGTATAAATATTTTTATTGGTTTATATTGGTTATTAAGTGATAAATTCTAGAGATAAATCTCTAGAAAAATTAATATTTTCGATTTTTTAAACAAATATTTAAGTTTATTTCGCTATTTACAATGAATTAATAAACTTAATTATTATTTTTTGACTTATACGTTTTTATTTAGTATTACCTAAAAAATTAATATATTTTGCAATATTTATAAAATACTTTTAATATAATTTTGTTTTATAATTAATAATACACAATTTTTTTTATTATTCTTTTAACCTCTTTGCCATCTTAAATCTTTATATTATTTTTTTATACTTAATTCATAAATAGTTTTTTTTCAACTCTTTAAATCGTATAAATAAGGTGAAAAATGGAATTCCAAAGAAAATTTTTATTTATTAATATTTCTCTCGCCTTCGGGGCACTTTACTGTTTACTGGCAGTTATATTTTCTTCACTTACCTCCCATTTACCAGATCAATATTTCATTAATGATGGCAGAAATATGAGTCGAATAGCGGATAATATATTATTCATTCACGGATTAGCCTTGATATCAGTTTCCATATTACAAAAAATATGGAAACTGAATTTACATTTTTTTCTAATCGGATGTATATTTACGCTAGGATTAACTTTGTTTTGCTCAGGTGTCTTTTACATCAGTTTCACCGGTTCTCATCCATTTTTACCCATAGCACCAATCGGAGGTACTCTTCTTATTTTTGGTTGGCTATATTTAGCGATTTTAGCTCTATTTCTTAAATAAAATTATTATTATTGCCATTAATTATTATCTAAAGAATTTTCTTTCATTTTAAATTCTTCTTGTCTCACAGTTGATAATTCATGAGATGCCAAATTATTAGTTATTTGATCAGCCTGTAATGCAACAGCTTTATACAAATAATTCTTGGCATCTGTATATTCTTTTAAAAATCGGGCACTTTTGCCAGCCCTTATATATAAATTGGCAGCCTGAATCCGATCACCTTTTGATTCATAAGCCATAGCCTGAATAACAAGCGCCCTAACCATTGCTCTATATTCAATTTGTTGACGACGGCTTACCTCTACAAATCTTGACGTGGTAATAGCATCATCATATTTCCCATTTCTATAATTCAACAATGCATGCAATTCACCTTGATCCGCTTTCCAACTATCCTCTTTTCTTGCATTTTTATCTTTTAGAATTAATTGATCAAGCTTTTGAGAAGCTTTAACCAACAGGGAAATATTATTTTGATCGTTAGCAATCAATCCTATGAAAAAATAAGCCCGTTCCCGTATATCATCTTGCGACGTTTGTAGCGCATTTTGTAAAAGTCTCAAAGCCTCGTCTTGACGATGCAACCGGTATAAAATAGCTGCTTCAACTAAATCCAGTTGAGGACTATTTTTTTCGTCTCTAATATATAATTCGTTACGGACAGCCTGAACAGTTTCATAAGCCTTCTGCATATTATTCATATCCAACTGAACAACAGCCAAATTATAACCTGCATTTTCAATATCATTCTGATCATCACGGGTTAAAGCTAATTGATATGATTTTAGATAATTCATTTCAGCCTGTTTTAACCGATTATAAAATACTCCCTGTTTGGCAACGTCCATAGTTCGTTGCAAAGGCTCATCTCTAGGCGGATCATTTTGTGTAACGCCGCATGCTGCCAGAAATAGAAAACCTGTAAGACAAAACGGAATCTTTCCTAAATTTCCTATCATGGTCTTACCTCTCTTGCATGTAGACGTTTTGTTTTATGAGGCGCTTTTCCATTTCCACCCAATATCCACATACTTTTCAGTTGTATAATCAATCGTTGTAGATCACCCATTGTTGATTGCAATTGAATCATCATATCCGGCAACTCTGCCGTTGCATCTTGAACATTTTTAGCTATCGGTTTCAAAGAAGGTGAAGCCTTGCTTAAATCTCTGGAAACTTTTTTGAAATTAACCATGACCTTATCAGAATTTTTAACAACATGATTAATATTATTTTCAATCGGTTTCAATTGTTCAATAACATTGTTGATTGTTTGAACCATATTTTCAGCTCTTCTGATTAATTCATCATTATTAACCAAACGACCGACTGTTCCACGCCCCTGTTGAATTCCCTCAACTGTCATTTCAAGTGAAGCCATCATATTTTTTGCACTATCCATAATTGGAACAATACGTTTATGAATTTGCAATACCATTTGTGAAATCTGGTCTGCAGGATTAGGCTCTGTCTTCGCCGACAAAACAGCATAACGCCAATTTAGCGGCGTACTATACCCTCTTGTTATAGAAACAAAAGCGGCACCTGCTACGGCAAATTTACGTTTGATGGTGACTGTACTATCTCGTCTGATAAAAGTTCTGATCTGGGGATCCAGCATTGCTATTGCTGTTAAACCACCATCAGAATTGACATTGATTTTTTGTATGGTCCCCGCATTAATACCGAATACCTCCACATCATCTCCAACCGATAGATTGTCAACACCTGTTTGTGGCAGGATAATATTCAGTTGTGCCGCAGGGGTAAGCCAGTCCCGTAATACACCAGCTTCAATAATTGCACCAATAAATGCCAATAAGCATAAAAGAACAAGACCACCTGTCCACTCATTGGCATATCTTAGCTGAAATAACTGTCGCGCTTTTGTGTATCGTTTGCTGTTAAACATTTTATTTTATAACCGTATCATTCATGCAATTAAGGATAAATATTCTTATTGATTTTCCAATGTTAACCCTTTTTCCTGCAACCGCATCCAATGCGTCACCCGTTCCCTATAATAATTCCACAAAGAAAACTGTTGTGTAAAGCAAATAACACCGGCCCCTTTATTTTGTGCCGTATTCAACATTTCAAACAGTGGGAATAACAAATCTTCTGAAAATCCTTCAAAAGGGTGCTCCAATAAAATTAGATCAGGGTTTCCCAACAAGGCCCTCACACATGCAGCCCTATGTAAATCTACCGGCATCATATGGCGAGGCGTATCCATGGGAAGACCAGGCAAACCAAAAATTCGACATAGTGTCAAAGCCTGCTTGGTCAATTTATCGATAGCTAAAGAGGAATGATGCAACATTGGCATCAAGATATTGATTGCGACAGGATACATATCAACCCAACCACCCTGTTGAAATATACGACCTATTCTTCCCCTTAAGGCAGATAATCTTGGCTCATTCAAAGAAGACCATTCCATCCCCTCAAATTTGACACTTCCTTCATCTAACTTGACAATACCACTACATAAATCTGCTAAAGCAGTTGATAACTCCATACTGCCCGTTTCAACAATGATACATTCGCCTGCCCGCAATTTTAAATTGTATGGCACATAAGGCAACGCGCTTTCTTCAAATGAAGGTTTGGCGTTATCTATATTCAATAATATTTTATCCACCATCACTAAAATCCTATTGTAAATAAAATATTAACCACCATGATGAGCAAAATACCGCGCGTAAAACCTTTGGGCAATAACGTTGCAGGATCATCTGTAACTTTGACATTCATACCAGTGACACAAGAACCAACACCAATCAAAAAACCCATAACGATAAATTTTGAGGGTACCAGAATATAATCCCATCCCGTCATTGCGGCGAGGATATTACTGTAGAACATCCAAATGGAATCATGCATTGTCCCCATAAAATAAGTTACCAGGTAACCCATGAATAACGAGATAATACCAAAAACCATTCCCAAGGTAAAACTGGCAATAGTAAAAGCCCAGGCTCTTGGCACTACAATGGTTATAAAAGCATCTATTCCCATAGACGTAAAAAATTTAAGCTGTCCACCCATTGCTAGTAAACTGCATTCCGTTACGGTCAGAATGCCATTTCTTCCTAATAAAATCATTCCCACCAGCACCGGGGCCAGTTCTCGAACCAGAACTGTAACCAGAATGGGTCCAGTCATTTTGGTTAGTCCTGCTGCGCCAAGCCATGAAATCGCTTGAGAAACCACAGCCAAACCCGCAAGACTAGCCGTAAAGAAAGTGCTGAAAAATCCACCGCCAATGGCCAACCCTACCATTCTTTTGAATTCATACTTTACTGTCCTGCGCCATGTTAGAGGGGAGATGCTTTCAACCAGCACTCCCCATGAAACTGCCAGAACAGACAAAAGAAACCGAAAATAACTGCGCGTTGCTGAACCAATTACATTCAGAACAGGCTGCATGTACCAGAAAATAACAATTCCGATTTTTCTGAAAATCGAAAAGAAACCCGGTTCTACAGTTTTCAAACGTTGATATAATGTTTGCCCCTGTTCAGCTTCACGAATACGAATGGATTCCATATATCGATCAACATCATGAATACCATTATCATTCAAACTCGATAAAATCGTTTCGACCTGTTTATCCGATCTGGGAGCACTCTCCCTTTTGGTATACTGGTCATTATTATTTTGATAATCGTTCATCGTCTGCCAGCAAGAATAAATATATCAGCAACACCCATATCAGGAATAAAGAAATTTCCTCTTGATCTGAACAGGAAATCGTTTCTTAAAGCCGCATAGGCTTCTTGTGTCACTTGAATCGTTGCATCATCTTTAGCCATTTGTGCCATCAATGAAGACATTCCGACCACGGGCCCCCATAATGCAAAAGTTTTTGCGTCCTTGCCAAACCAGGACCCGATTGCTGGACCAACATCTATTCCAATCCCAAATGTAGAACTTGTATATTTATGGGGGATAATCTCCAGACAGGCCTCTCGCATATCTATTGCCGCTTGGGCCAATCTGATCGGGGCGGTAATGTCTGGCTCCTTTGAACATCCCGTCACAGCAATCAGATGACCGCCCATAATTCTTACGTAGAAAATACCATATTTCTGTGCGATTTTCTCCAATACAATGACTAAATTTTTGACAGGTTTGATTAATTCCACCGTATGCTGAATATCAGAAGACAAAAACCCACTAAATGAAATATCCATCATCGCAACAGCAGGATATATGGTTTGTTCGCCTTGTTTATCAAATTGACCAAAATCAATTTTATTTTTTGAAAACTGACCCGGATCTATCAGATAATCATGATTAATATCTTTTTCCGTATTTTCCAAATCATCTTTGACCGTTTTTTTCAAAAATTCTTTCTGAGAAGAAACTTTACCATTTTCATAGTGTAGTCTTTGGTGTTTGCCAATCTGGTCAAATTCAACTTGGGCCGCAACAAAACGCATTGTAACCAGCCCAGCAAAAATTTTTGTGATATGATTTATATTATAAAGATAAGGCGTATCCTCAACCAAAATTGCCCCTATTGTTCCATTTTTACCTAAAACAGGGGTAATCATCAGCGATCGATTAGAAACAGAGCTCATAAACAGTCGATATAATGCAGCCGTTCTCTGATCATGTTCAGCATTGTCCACAACAACTGTTTCACCTGCATCAAGCAATTCAAAAAAATTGGGTAATTCCGAAATAGAATATTCATATCCACCAGCATGATTATCTTCTGTCCGATCATATATATCATTGCAAATCAAGGATTTATGATCAGTTGAAAAATGCCAAATACTGACTCGATGTGCAGAAACCAGCTTGCAAAGTTTTTCGGTAAGAATAAGCGCTTCATTTCTCGGGTCAAAAACTTCCGGCGTTGAGGCTACCATCTCGATAGCATCACTTTCCTGTTCAACCACATTTTGAATGTGCTGGAAAAGCAGACCAAGTTTATCCATACGATGTCCCTGATAAATCAGTAATCCCGCCATTGATGCGGCCAATGCAACAACCAACAAGGAAAAAAGCAGATTCTGCTTTGCACCTGAAGCTACAAAACCAGAAAAATCTTTTTCTGGTATAACAATCATGATAACCCATTTCTGTATTGAATCAGGTAATCTGGAAGTTACGCAAATATAATTGCCAGCGACTTGTTTCTGTTTATCAATAATATTTTTTGAATTTTTTTTCTGATCCTGTCCCTGACCAAGATCAGGTTTTTTTTCCATTTTAAAGGAATGAATGCCAGAACCTTGGATCTGAAATTGATCATATGCCCTAGCAATCACGGGATTTACCGCAGGATTTATTTTTGAATCTTGGGGATTCCATTCATTTCCAACGAAATAGGTCAATAGATTGGGAGAGGCAATAATATGACCAGTATTGTCAATGATTATGATCCGCGCATTATTGCTCAGTTTTATGGAAGCCAAAAATTTCGTCAATTCTTGCAAGGAGATATTCATTGCAAAAACATTTTTTTTCCCATCTTTATCCACAAAAGGTATAGATGCCGTCACCGCCAAGCCTTTTTTTGTTGGCATCAAAACAGGTGATGACCAAGTCAATTTATTATTTTCAACAGCTGTATGATACCAGGCACGTAAACGAGGATCATAGGCGTTGGCTGGCATATAACGTGTTTTAATAACCTTTTTACTGTCAAATACGTGATATTCCTCTAAAAAACGTCCACCTTTTTGATCTGGCTCCAATGTTATAACCCTTACTTGGTCAGGATGATCAGGAACACGTTCAACCATATTGAAACGACCGTCACTATCAGCCAAGTAAAAAGATTCAGCCTGTTTCGTACGATGTAAACTGCTCATCGCATAACTATAAAACATTCCCCATTTATATTCGGATGGAATATGACTTAACATATCAACCGCCAATCCCCCACCCTTGGTGGCTGGATTGAGATAAGACAATATTTCTTCGGAAATCCTAGATTGTTCGGTCCGCAAAATCACATGTGATAATTTTGAAATCCCAGCTTTTGTCGTGTGATAAGAATGAAGGGTCACCCCAACCACAACAAAAGAGACCAAAATAACCCCAAGCACGGGAATACCAATTCGCAGAAAAAAACGCCACAAACGATTTACTGGATTTTTGGTTGGATCAACAATTTCACCAGCAGGCACCTATCATCCCCTTGATTTAAACCATTCAAAATTTTTATTATTTTAAATAATTAAGTTAGCAAAATCCATATTCTATATGAAAAAATAACTAACATAAAATAAATTATAATAGACTGATATTATGAATCATCATAATTATAGCTGTTACTATATATTATATAGCTGTTACTATATATTAGTTTGCATAAATTACCAAATTTGCTTATTAAAACAGTTAAAAAACTTATGAAGCTTAGCATTGTCATGATAGCAAAAGTATTTTAACATAAAAATAGATTTGCAAAATCAATATATTTCTCAACAATTTATTATCATAACATTGAGTTTTCTATGGCTTTATATTCAGTATTGTTTGTCTGTTTGGGTAATATTTGTCGTTCCCCCATGGCTGAAGCTGCTTTCAGTCTAGAAGTCAAAAAAAGAAAATTGCCAGTTTCTGTTGATTCTGCTGGATTAGGAGCGTGGCATATTGATCAACCCCCAGATCCGCGTACCATACATGAGGTCATGAAACATGGAATAGACATTCGCCATTATCTTGGAAGGCAAATTCAGCTACAGGATTTTCATGATTTTACACATATAATTGGCATGGATCATAAAAATATCGTTCAATTAAAAAAATTGGCACCATATGATACAGATAGTAAAATAAAATTATTGCTTGATTATATTCCCAATCATCAGAATGAAGAAATTTCAGATCCCTATTACAAAAATCAAGATGCTTTTTCACGAACATGGTCTCAAATAAACGAGGCTTGTCAAAATCTAGCAAATTATTTTGAACAGCAAATATCATGAATATTTACCCTCCCTCTGCCCTCATTTCCATTGCGGAAAAATATCTTAATGACAAGATAGAACAAGCACAACCCTTAACCCAGGGTGATGTTTCCGAAACATTCCATATCATAACAAAAAACAAGAAAAATTATGTGATCAAAAATGGTGCATCTCCTCAAAATGAGGGAAAAATGCTTAAATTTCTTGCAAGTAATGGCATTGATGTTCCAAAAGTCATTCTTGCCAATTCAGAAATTTTAATTTTGGAAAGAATTAAGGAAACAAATTCTTTTTCCTTGGAAACATGGTCCAATCTTGGAAAAATGTTAACCAAACTTCATAACATCCATAACTCCAATTATGGCTGGGAGGACAATTATGCTTTTGGAACAATCAATGTCATCAATACACCCTCATCTAGTTGGGTAAAATTTTGGGGTGAATGGCGTTTGGCATGTTACCTGTCCCATTTACCGGTAACAACTGCCAAAAAAATAGAACATCTTGTTATCAAACTTGATGACTTTTTGCCTGATCATCCTATAGCCAGCCTCCTTCATGGAGATTTGTGGACCGGTAATATCCTTGCCCATTACAATCAACCCTATTTAATTGACCCAGCCTGTTATTATGGCCATAATGAAGTTGATATTGCCATGTTAAACCTTTTTGGTAATCCTTATGACATTTTTTATCAATCTTATAATCTTCTTGAGAAAGGATGGCAAAAACGTTTGGCAATTTATCAAACATTCCCTTTGATTATTCATTACATTCTTTTTGGAAATTATTATTTACGAATGCTGAACAAGATTCTTGATGATCTAAAAATATAAATTCAGATGTTTTTATCTTTTATTCCATCATATGCACAAAAAATCCGTAAGGTGTAAATGGTAAAATCATCAGCCTGATTAAACCGATATTTTATACGTAACATTTAATTTATATTGAATTAATTCATTAATAATCTATTTACTAACATAAATAAATTTAAATACGAAACTATGAATAAATTGAAACAAGATAACCTAAACACTATAGACTTATCCTGGTGGATTATAGTCATACTTGGCCTGTTGACTGCGATTGGTCCCCTTGCAACAGATATGTATCTTCCCGCCTTTCCTCAGATCAGTCAAGATTTGGCAGGTTATGGCAATGGTGCAGCCCAGATCACCTTAACGGTATGGTTTATCGGCTTAGCCATTGGTCAATTTACATCTGGTCCGATATCTGACCGATACGGACGTCGGGCTCCTCTATTTTTAGGCATGTTACTTTTCACTTTAGGTTCGGCAGGTTGTGCAATCTTTTCAAATTTTTATCTTTTTTGCTTATGCCGCCTTCTTTCATCGCTAGGAGGTTCAACCGCCATGGTTGTTCCTCGAGCCATGGTAAGGGATATTGCCACCGGAAAGAAAGGCATTAAAATAATGGCGCAACTGGCATTGGTTGGTGCGATTGTTCCTATTGCAGCACCAACACTTGGTGGTCTCATTGTTGCCAAATTTCCCTGGCGCGTCCTATTCTGGATAATGACAATCTACGGCTTTTTGGGCACTGTTTCAGTAATAATAATGCTTCCTGACACTTTACCCATTAGATACCGCATTCAATCCTCTATCCGATCAATTTTATGGCGATATATTCGCATTGTTCAAGAACCTGTCTTTAGTTCAAACACTTTGATAACCAGTTTTGGACTTTTCATGATATTTGCCTATTTGAGCGGTACACCTGACATATTGAGTAATGTTATGCATTTTTCTAAATTGCAGCTAGCACTTTGGTTTGGTATCAATTCCGCTGTAATTGCCGGTTGTAATCAGCTTAATGGTATTCTAATCAACAAATTTAAACCAAGCTTTTTGACAAACTGTGCGGTAAATGTAGCATTTATCGTTTCAATCCTGTTTATTATTCTTTGCTTTTTACCACTACCTCATAATTGGCTAGGCATTATATTTGTTTGTTCTCCAATTGTAATAATCATGGGATGCCTAGGATTTATTTTTCCTAATTGTACCATATTTGCCTTTACCCTACATGGAAGAAAAATAGGAAGTGCGTCCGCATTATTGGGAACCATTCAATTCATTCTTGGTGCATTAAGCAGCTGGATCATGGGTCTTTTGCCACAAGATAACATGCTCTACGTAGCAATTGGTGTTTTTATAGGAGTATTGGGATTCTTTCTTTGTAATTTATGGCGTCAATATGTGACATGCAAAATTATTTCAAAAATGCAAGAAAGAGTAAGCAAAGGAAATAATAATTTTGATCGACTTATCAAAGATTTGAAATAAAAATACCCATTTAAAATGGGTATTTAAAACTATTCAGATAAAATCCTAAGTTAATTGCAACGCTTTATCAGAAAAATCATGCAATTTATTATAAGTTCCTGCATCTTTTTGAAGTTCCTGTTCTTCAGCAGGGAATATTTCATGCAATTTCTTGGCCCATTTTCCCTGGACTTGCTCAGGAAAACATTTTTTAATCAGGTTCACCATAATTGAAACTGATACAGAGGCACCAGGAGAGGCACCCAATAAAGCGGCAAGGGATTTATCACTGGATGTTATAACCTCGGTACCCATTTGTAGGATTGGTTTACCATATGGATCTCTTTTGATAATTTGAACACGCTGTCCAGCAACCTGAAGTTTCCAATCTGATTTTTTTGCCTGGGGATAGAAACGGAGTAAAGCATTAATACGATCGTCCATCGTTTGTGTACTCTGGCGAATAAGATAACGAATAAAGTCAATATTATGTATCGCCACAGATAATAAAGGTTCAATATTTTCCAAACGAACCGATGAAAGGAAATCAAAATATGAACCCTTTTTTAGAAATTTAGTTGTAAATCCGGCAAATGGACCAAATAGGATTGATTTATTACCATCAATGACACGTGTATCCAAATGTGGTGCCACAACAGTAGGCAATCCTTCCATGGATAGGCTGTAAACCTTGGCATGGTGCTGTTCTACAATCGTGGGATTATCACATCGTAACCATTGACCGCTTACTGGAAATCCACCCAGTCCACGTCCTTCAGGTATGCCGGATTTCTGTAACAATAATAGCGCTGCGCCACCTGCACCTATAAAAACGAATTTTGATAAAACAATATTTTCGTAACCACTTATCCGATTTTTATATTTTATTTCCCAAACACCATTAACCCGTTTTATATCAACAACCTGCTCATCATATTGAATGGAAACGTCATCATATTTTTCAAGTTGTGCCAATAATTTACGTGTCAAGGCACCATAATTGACATCTGTACCGCCCTTCACACGTGTCAATGCAATTTTTTCACTTGCATTTCGACCATTACCAACCAGCGACGCCCATTCCTTAACTTTTTGATGATCTTCAGTGAATTCCATTTTTGCAAATCCTGCAAATTCACGAATTTTATCATATCGATGCTTTAAAAATGCAACATTATCAGCCCCATAAACAAAACTGCAATGAGGTACTGGATTTATAAAATCCCGAACCGTTGTAAATTTCCCTTGCTCGACCAAATAGCTCCAAAACAAGCGTGAAGTCTCAAATCTGGAATTCGTGACAATTGCGCGGGTTAAATTTATTTCCTCCCCCTTAATAAAGGGAGTGTAATTCAATTCGCACAAACCAGCATGACCTGTTCCCGCATTATTCCATGCCGCTGAACTTTCATCGCCACCTTCGGAACATCTTTCTAAAATGGTAATTTTATAATCAGGATTAAATTCTTTTAATAATGTGCCCAACGTAGAGCTTACAATGCCAGCACCAACAAGGACAGCATCTTTGACTTCATGCATAGATATATTTTTCATTTGATCAACATATTTTAATAACTGAAAATTATTCACTATTTTTATTTATACGACACGTTATCTAAATAACCTATTAATTTATGATAATATTTTCGAGAACTGATCAAATCAAATAATGCAGAAATTATTTCAAATTAAATTTAAATTATTATTGTTACAATATTAACAATCATTATAAATAATCATTAAATATATTCATAAATAAAAAATATTATAAAGTATTGATGCAATTATTTTGAAGCCGATCAATGCTGTTTTTTTGTTTGAAAAGCAATTTTAAACACTATATTTTAATTTTATTTATTATTTAATCGCCAATGAATATACGGACTTTGCAATGTCAAATAATAATCAGATTTTACCAAAAGAACCGATCCTTGATCTTGGCCCTGTAAAGTTTTCACAAAATATCAAACTTGCCGTGTTGGATATTCTGGAAGGATTTATGAAATGGAGGTTAAATTGTAAATTGGGTTGGACAGATATTAAATTACGCTATCGGGGATCAATTCTGGGACCTTTTTGGATCACCATTATAATGGGAAGCAAAATTGCGACTATTGGTTTTCTTTATGCATATCTTTTACACATTAATATTCATGAATATCTTCCCTATGTTTCCCTTTCCGTGGTTTTATGGACTTTTATAAGCACTTTAACAATTGATAGCTGCACAATATTTACCAATTCTGAGAAATTGATTTTATCCACACGTCTACCCTACAGCGTATATGCATGGCGAAGTATCATCAGTAATTTCCTAATCCTTATCCATAACCTATTAGTCATTGTAATTGTCTTCTGCATTCTAAAGGTCGTGCCCTATACCCTATATCTTTTAATTCCCTCTGGTATATTATGGACACTGGATAGTTTGGCTATTTGTTTATTAATCGGTATTCTAGGCACCAGATTCAAAGATGTTCCACCTATTATAGCCAGTATAATGCAAGCTTTGTTTTTTATAACTCCCATTATCTGGAAGATTAATTTCATTCATTTCAACAAAAACTATATGCTTCTGGATCCACTTTACCCTCTGTTTGAAATTGTGCGCGCACCTATTCTTGGAGAATATGTGTCTTCATCTATCTGGTTTGCTGCGATTGTTTACAGCCTGATATTATGGGTAACCGCAATTTTCATTTTCAGTAAAACACGTTTTCGCATTCCCTACTGGATTTAGATATCATGCCCAGTATTACCGTAAAAAATCTTTATATATCTTTTCCTTTATATCATGAAAATATGCGTAATTTACGAAAAATCACCAATATTTTCCTTTCTGGACGTCTTAGCGAAGACAAACATAGAAAAATTTATGTTCAAAGCTTACGCGATATAAGCTTTAACATTAAGGGTGGAGAAAGAGTAGGTTTGATCGGTACAAATGGTGCCGGAAAAACAACTCTTTTACGTACGATGTCAGGAATTTATGAACCGGTAAGCGGTCATCTTCGTATTGAAGGTCATATTAGCTCATTATTAGATCCATCAGTTGGAATGAATCCTGAATTAACAGGAAGAGAAAATATACGATTAAGATGTTATATTGATGGTGTTCCCCATAAGCAGATGAATGAAATCGAAGAAAAGGTCATTGAATTCTCTGAATTAGGACCCTACATTGACTTACCGGTAAAAACCTACAGTTCTGGCATGAATTTGCGATTGGGTTTTGGTCTCATCACTGCAATTGATCCACAAATCCTATTAATGGACGAATGGTTCATGACAGGTGATGAAGGATTTATGCTCAAAGCCACGCACAGATTGGAAAATATCGTAAAAAAATCACAAATTTTAATTATTTCAACTCATTCGCCGCAAATTCTTATAAAATGGTGCAATCGGATCATATGGTTGGAACAGGGATTTTTGAAAATGGATGGAACCCCACAGGAAGTTTTACCGGTCTATCTTAACAAGCCTGTGGACGAACTTTTTAGGTAAATATCTAAACAAGAAAACCTTTTCATTAAACAATCATGAAAAGGTTTTATACTAAATTATTTGATGATTTTATTTTTTTTCACGTGGTGGTCTTGAATTCGCCTTGGCAACTTTCTTGCCCCAAACAACAAGATCAGGAGAACAATCTTGAGGATCAATAGCAACCTCGATTAAAACCGGACCTTGTTTATGATTAAGCGCTGTTTTCATCGCATCAGCCAATTCTGCGCCATTTTTAGCTTTCAAACCAAGTCCATGACCATCTTCGGCATTAAACGTGTTGATGATATTCGCGTAATCCCAATTTTTAACACGATTGTAAGGACCGTCATGAATTTTGACCTCAATCGTATAACCCTGGTTATTAATCAAGATAATAATGACGTTCAAATTATGACGAATCATTTGAGCAACTTCTTGAGCTGTCAATTGAAATGAACCATCACCGACCATCACAATATTTCGACGTTCAGGGGCACTGACTGCATAACCAAAAATTGCCGGAACAGACCAGCCAATATGTCCCCATTGCATTTCTGATTCAACACGAGCTCCATTAGGAAGCCTGTAATGCATACCATGAAACCATGAATCCCCTGTTTCAAGGAAAATCGTTGTATTATTGTCAATAATTCCTTGAATTTGACGTGTTAGTTCAACTGTTGTTAAAGGTGCATTACCTTCTGCAACGGCAACAGCTTTTTCAGCATGATGCTTAGCCTTGAAAGCTTCCAATGCAGTTGAATTCTTTTTGATAAGAGGTATGATGTGTTTTAGAATGTTTTTTAGTTTGAAACCGCTGAATTCTGTTTTTGCTGCACGTAAATGATGCGGAGAAAATAGAATATCCTTATCCTCATCGTATAAATGGGAAGTCCATCCAACCGTTGAATAATCGTTGAATACCGCGCCAACATAAATACGACAATCGGAATTCTTGATATATTCCTCGACACCAGGTGAACTGATTTCACCCCAGAAAGTTCCAATATAATGAGGATCTTCCTCAGGGAAGAAACTTTTCGCATGCGCCATAGTGGCCACAGGACATCCTAAATGTTTGGCCAATGCAATCACTTCTTTTTCTGCAGCTGCAGCACGTGTTTTATTGCCAACTACAATAACAGGATTTTTGGCATTGTTGATTTTTTCCAGACAAGCTTTTGCTGCAGCCTCCAATGAATCAACATCACTACTTTTTTCATAGGTCAGACTGGTGATTGGTCCCGGTCTTGCACAAGGCAAATTAACAATATTACAAGATAATTCGATATATACAGGTTTCTGATGATATAAAGCCTGACGAATTGCATGGTCAATCAAGGCTGGCGCTGTATCGGCATGTGTTATTGAGACAGCCGCAACCGTGATATATTTGGCCATTTCAAGCTGATATGAATAGTCATAATGACCCGTTGTATGGTGTAAAATGTGTCCGCTGCCATAATCATTGTTATTAGGTGCACCAGAAATCAAGATTAAAGGCAAATTCTCAGCTGCAGCACCCCCAACAGCGTTAAATGCACTAAATGCACCAACACTAAAAGTTACAACGGCAGCTCCCAGTCCACGTGAACGAGCATACCCTTCGGCTGCAAATCCACAATTAAGCTCATTGCTGCAATAAACCTGTTTTAATTCTGAAACTTTTTCCAGTTCATCTAATAGTATAAGGTTATAATCACCCGCTACTGCAAAAACATGGTTTAACCCAAGTTGGGCAAGCCGTGTGGCAAGATATTGACCAACAGTGTATACCAATGAATTTCTCCTGATAATGATTTAACTATTTATTTGCAAAAATTATATCCAATACTTTTGCTATCAATTTTTTTAATATGTGCCTCAAGAAAGAACAAAGAACTCGACTGAAGCACTATCAAATAATTGTTACCAATTTATCATACTGCAAGAGGCAGATCAATCCAAACTTTACAAATCTGGATGCATTAAGCCTTACAAAAACTAGAAAAAATATACTTTTTTAACTATTATTTCTTTTTTCAAAAGGAAAATAATATAATACAAAAAATTATACCATATTAAAGAAATTATCTATTTATCTATGTTAAAAAAATTAATTTAAAATATTTTTTAAAATTGTTGTGAAAATATTGACAACGTCATAAACATATATTTGTATTATATTTACATACGTTTAAAATACTGAATTATAAGGGGATTTGATATCCATCATTCTTTGATGGTGAGCCGGGAGGGATTCGAACCCTCGACCATTCGATTAAAAGTCGAATGCTCTACCAACTGAGCTACCGGCTCTTAGAAAGTCCGCTGTTTTCTTGCGGTGTGAGCATTGAAATAGTGGTTATTCGCAAAGAAGTCAACCACTATTTTTCATTTTCTTTAAAAAATTTAGTTATGAAACTGTAACCATTCGAACAATACGGTCCGGATCCTGAACCATACCATTTGCCCCGGTTCCCCTTTTAATCTGATCTACATATTCCATTCCCTCGATAACTTCGCCAACAATAGTATATTGACCATTCAAATGCGGTGCCTCTTCAAACATAATAAAAAACTGACTGTTGGCACTGTTTGGATCCATTGTACGTGCCATACCTATTGTACCACGACGAAAACCCTCTTTTTTTGTGAATTCAGCGGGCAAATCTGGCAAGTCACTCCCTTTGGTACCTGTACCACTTGGATCGCCTCCCTGAGCCATAAAACCCTCTATAACACGATGGAAAGGGGTATTATCGTAAAATCCACTTTCCGTCAACGCGACCAAACGTTCCGCTGCCAATGGTGCAAGATCTGGACGCAATTTTATAATGACCGTTCCATCCTTCAATTTCATATGAATTGTATCTGCTGATAGTTTTTTATCATTTTCCATTATTTTTTCACTTTATTTACATGAATAATTTGTTATTTCACGATTTCAAGAACATCTTCTGAAACCTGTTATAAGTAGACTTTGGAACAAAGGATGATATATCCCCGCCCAACAAAGCCACTTCTTTTACAAATCTTGAAGCTATACTCCGATTTTGTTCAGTGGCAACTAAAAAAATCGTTTCGATGTTTGGATCCAAACATTGATTCATTAAACACATCTGGAATTCAAAATCAAAATCTGTTGCCTGTCTTAAACCGCGTATAAGAATTTGCGCATTATATTTTTTTGCACAATCAACTAGAAGATTGTCAAAGCCGATAACATCAATATCGCATCCGCTATGGTTTAAGATTTTGCAGACTTCACCAAATTCCTCAATCAGGGCTTCATGAATACATGTCACACGCTCTTCCAAAGACCATAAGGGCTGCTTATTTGCATTTAAAGCGACCCCTATGATTAATTTGTCCACAATACGAACGGCCCTTTTAATAATATCAATATGACCATTCGTTATAGGATCAAATGTGCCTGGATAAAATCCTATTCTCGGCATTCCCTATTCATCCTTATCTTCTGATAAGGCTGAATCGGTGTCTGTCTGATTTTCATCACTGTCATCAGAATTATCAATCACAGGAAAAACACTACTGACCGTTTCCCCTTCATCAATACGGAATAAAGTTACCCCCATTCCTGTTCTTGATGTAATCCGTATCTGGTTAACTGGCACGCGAATCAAACGTCCCTTGTCCGTCATCATCATTACATCTGTATTTTCCCACACCGCAAATGTTGCAACAACGGCATCCCCGTTCTTGCCCGTCAGATTTATATTAGCAATACCCAATCCGCCTCGACCACTTACTCGATATTCATAAGCGGAAGTCCGTTTACCAAAACCGGCATTGGTTACCGTCAGAAGAATTTCCTCAGACCGTTGTAGCTCGCTTAAGCGTCCTGTTGTCAACTCTACAGCAGATTCATTATTTTCAACTTCGTCCTCGAATGGATCTTCACTTTCAACAATCGTTTCATCATCACTGGTTTCGGCATTTTCCGCACGTCGTTTCGCATTACTGTAACGTAAATAATCAAGTCGTTCAGAAGTTAAAATATTAACATGATTTAAGACAGTTAAGGAAATAACCTCATCATTATCAGCCAATTTGATACCACGAACACCGGTACTTCCACGTCCGGAAAAAACGCGCAAAGAACTATCGGTAATCTGGAAACGTATAGCCCGACCTTTATTGGTGGCCAAAAGAACATCCTGACCTTCCTGACAGGTAGCAACCCCTATAAGCCGTTCATGTTCATCTAGTTTCATGGCAATCAAACCGGAAGAACGTATATTTCCAAAATCACTCAGGCGATTACGCCTGACGTTTCCGGATGAGGTGGCGAACACAAGATGCAAGTCTGACCACAATTCCTCATCCTGAGGCAAAGGCAATACTGTTGTCACCTCATCATTTCCTAAATCAGGCAATAAATTGACTAATGCTCTACCTTTTGACGTTGGGCTGGCTTCTGGTAAATGCCAAACTTTTGCACGGTACGCCTTTCCTCCAGAAGAGAAAAATATTACCCATTGATGTGTATGCGCGTTAAAGGATCGTGTAATTATATCATCTCCACGTCTTCCGGCCCCAGTTCTGCCACGCCCCCCACGATTTTGAGAACGAAAAGTATCCAGTGGGGTACGCTTGATAAATCCATCACGTGTTATGGTTACAACCATCTGTCCAGGTTCAATCAGGCTTTCATCAGTTTGGTCGCCTTCATAATCGACAATATCGGTCATTCTTTCACAGGCAATTGCAGATCTTACACGAACAAATTCATCACGCATAATTTCCATACGACGCAAATGACTCGCAATAATTTCCAGCAATTCCTCAATCCGTTTTGAAACTTCCATTAGTTCACTTTGAATTTTTTCACGTTCCAAACCGGTTAACCGTTGCAATCTCAACTCAAGAATACCGCGAACCTGCACTTCACTGAGATAAACCCTTCCGTCTTTTAATGTATTACCTTCATCTTGGATAAGGTTTAAAAGACTTTGGATATCTTCCGCAGGCCAGGACCGATTCAATAATTGATCACGAGCTGTTACCGTATCCGGAGCCGAGCGGATTAAAGCGATAACTTCATCTATATTAGCAACCGCGATAACTAGACCCAACAATAGATGCGCCCGATCCCTAGATTTTCTTAATTCAAATCGCGCCCGACGCAAAATCACCTCCTCACGGAAGGAGATAAAGGCATTTAACGCATCTTTCAATCCCAGCAACTGAGGTTTTCCATTGGTTAATGCAAGCATATTCACACCAAAAGTCGTCTGTAGCTGGGTAAAGCGGTATAATTGATTTAAGACCACCTCCGCGGTAGCATCACGTTTGATTTCAATGACCACCCGCATACCAGAACGATCACTTTCATCACGGATATCGGAGATACCTTCAATCTGCTTATTACGTACAAGCTCCGCAATTTTCTCTTGTAAAGTCGCTTTGTTTACCTGAAAGGGAATCTCGGTGATAATAATGGCCTGCCTGTCCTTGCGAATTTCCTCGATACTGGCACGTCCCCGCACCAGTATTGATCCACGTCCCGTTTCAAATGCATTACGAATACCTGAACGTCCAAGAATGATACCGCCAGTGGAAAAATCTGGACCAGGTACAATTTGCATTAATTGTACAAGATCCATGTCTGGATTGGCAATTAATGCCAAGGTAGCATCGATAATTTCTCCAGGGTTGTGAGGCGGTATATTCGTCGCCATTCCCACCGCAATACCCGAGGCACCGTTTATTAAGAGATTTGGATAGGCTGCGGGCAAGATAACGGGTTCCTGCTCGCTTTCATCATAATTTGGCTGAAAATCAACTGTATCCTGATTTATGTCTTCCAATAAAAATATGGCAGGTTTCCCCAGACGTGCCTCTGTATAACGCATAGCTGCTGGAGAGTCCCCATCAACAGACCCGAAATTCCCCTGACCGTCAACCAGACATACCCGCATAGACCAACGCTGTGCCATTCTTACCATGGCATCATAAATTGATGAGTCCCCATGCGGATGATATTTGCTCATCACATCCCCAACAGCACGGGCAGATTTACGATAAGGTTTATCAGGGGTCAAACCACTTTCAAACATTGAATATAAAATTCGACGATGAACGGGTTTTAACCCATCTCTGACATCCGGCAAAGCACGACTGACAATTACAGACATGGCATACGCCAGATAAGAGGTTTGCATTTCCTCTTCAACGGTAACAGGGGTAATATCGGTTGAAAAGGATGAAGTATTTTCTGGTAAATCGGTCAAGGCAGATCCATCATTTAATTAATTATAAACTAATCTACAAACAAATAACTTTAAATCAGGTTACAACGTAAGAATGTCTTATGATCTTTGCAAAATAACCCTTAAATAATAATATCCCTATAATATAGAGTAAAACTTATAAGTTTTATAGTGGAAAGAAAATAAATAATTTTATGATCAAAAGCTTGCTAAAAACAAAAATACAAAAGGATTTACTATTTAGATCTAATATTATCACGTCACGATAATAAGATCGTATCTTTTTTTATAACATTCTGTTTATATTTAGTTAGAGCGCGGATCACTAAAAATATACAAGTTATTATCAAACCAACAACATCAATAATATTCCAGTGATCAAAACTTCATCGATAGACTTAGAAGGGAATTTCATCATCCAAATCATTATTACCAGGCATGGAAGCATCCCAACTGGAATTGGATCTATTACCAGATGACGCATTACTGGCTGGACGGGCCGCAGGTGGTGGTGTAAATGAAGATTCCGAACCATAATTATCCATTGAATCTCCACCACTTCGCGCGCTATCCAATAAAACCAGTTCTCCTCTAAATCGGTCAACAACCACATCTGTGCTATACCGTTCAACACCTTGCTGATCAGTCCATTTCCGGGTTCTCAATATACCCTCAATAAAAACCTTGCGACCCTTACGTAAATATTTTTCTGCAACATCAGCAAGACGCTCATTAAAAATTACCACTCTATGCCATTCTGTCAGATCCTTACGTTCACCAGTCTGACGATCGTTCCATGTATCACTTGTGGCAATTGCGAGAGTAACTATCTTGGCACCTGTTTGCGCACTTCTAACTTCAGGGTCTCGTCCAAGATTTCCAACCAAAATCACCTTATTAACACTTCCTGCCATTTTATCCTCATTTCTTTATAGTAAAAAATGCTATATCTTTACTTTTTTTCCATCTTTAAAAGAATTATATTCTTTCTATACCATCCTGTAATTTTTTTAAAACAGTAATCACAAGATACAAAACCATATAACAATCATATCATGAAAAATAAATCACCGACTGCGCTTACTCATATTAAAGTGCGTGGAGCAAAAGTCCACAATTTACATAATATTGATGTTGATATTCCCAGAAACAAGATGACGGTTATCACGGGTCTTTCCGGATCGGGAAAATCCTCTTTGGCTTTTGACACTATATATGCGGAAGGGCAAAGACGTTATGTTGAAAGCCTTTCAGCCTATGCACGCCAGTTTTTGGAATTAATGGGGAAACCCGATGTTGAATCCATTGAGGGGCTGTCTCCCGCGATATCAATCGAACAAAAAACAACATCCCGCAATCCACGTTCAACAGTTGGCACCATTACTGAAATTCATGATTATATGCGCCTGTTATGGGCACGAGCAGGAACCCCTTTTTCACCGATTACGGGATTACCAATTGAAGCACAAACCGTTAGCCAGATGGTTGATCGAGTGATGGAATTGTCCGAAGGCACCCGATTGATGTTGTTATCCCCCATTGTACGAAGTCGTAAAGGGGAATACAGAAAAGAACTTGCGGAACTTCAACGCAAGGGTTTTACACGGGTTAAAATTGACGGGAAACTATATGACATTTCAGAAGCGCCGGAATTGAATCGTAAACTTAAACATACGATCGAGGTGGTTGTTGATCGCATTATCGTTAAACAGGATATAGAAAATCGATTGGCAGATAGTTTTGAAATAGCCTTATCCCTTTCCGATGGTCTTGCACAAGTGGAGGAGGTCTTGCGTAAAGATGAAAAAAGAAAATCAATTCATTTAAGCTTTTCATCACGTTATTCTTGTCCTGAAAGCGGGTTTACTCTTGAAGAAATTGAACCAAGACTTTTTTCCTTCAATGCACCCCAAGGTGCATGTCCAGTATGTGACGGTATCGGGACTGAAAGCTTTTTCGACCCAGACCTGATCATTCCCAATCCTGCACTTTCACTGGAAAAAGGGGCTATTTCAGCATGGAAAAATACTTCACTGCCCTATTATCAACAAACTTTGGCAAGTCTAGCCGAACATTTTCATTTTAAAATCAACACGCCATGGGAAAAAATTCCTGGAAAAATTCAACATGCCATTCTACATGGTACAGATGAAAAAATTCCGATTCACTATCATGATGAAAAAAAATCCTATACTGTAACTCAACCTTTTGAAGGGGTGATCAAAAATCTTGATAAACGCTATCATTCAACTGACAGTCATATCATTAGGGAAGATCTCAATCGCTTTCGGGCGGATTATCCTTGTCACGCTTGTCATGGCGCCCGACTTAAACCCGAAGCTTTATGTGTCAAAATAAACAATAAAAACATTGCAGAAATTGCAGATTATCCCATCCATCAAGCATTAAAATGGTTTTCCAGTGTTGAAGAAACTCTATCCCCTCAAAAAGCAGAAATTGCCCATCGAATTCTGCGAGAAATTATTGATCGCTTGAAATTTCTCAATGATGTCGGTCTTGATTATCTTACATTATCCAGAGGTTCAGCCACACTATCTGGAGGTGAAAGCCAGCGCATTCGTCTGGCCAGTCAAATTGGATCTGGACTGACAGGGGTTTTATACGTTCTGGATGAACCGTCAATCGGATTACATCAACGGGATAATGAACGGTTGCTCGGCACTCTTGATCGTTTAAAAAACCTTGGAAACACCTTGATCGTTGTTGAGCATGACGAAGATACGATCAAGGCTTCTGACTATCTTATTGATATGGGACCCGGGGCTGGCATCATGGGGGGACATGTCGTTGCCATGGGTACACCCAAGGAAGTGGAAAAAAATCCGGACAGCCTTACCGGCGATTATCTGAGTGGCCGAAAATTCATTGCCATTCCCAAAAAAAGAAGGAAAATGAATAAAAAACAAATATTAACACTGTGTAACGCAAC
The DNA here is from genome assembly GCF_016101485.1 of Commensalibacter sp. M0133. NCBI lineage: Bacteria > Pseudomonadati > Pseudomonadota > Alphaproteobacteria > Acetobacterales > Acetobacteraceae > Commensalibacter > Commensalibacter sp. M0133. Next base: position 100,654 of record NZ_JACFQI010000001.1, on the reverse strand, counting down.
AGGTAACAATTTAAAAAATGTTACTGTTGATTTTCCCCTTGGAACCTTTATCGCCGTAACAGGTGTTTCGGGGGGTGGAAAATCCACCCTGATCATTGATACGCTTTATAAAGCCCTTTCCAGACAATTGATGGGTTCGAATGCTGTACCCTCTCCATATAAATCCATCAAGAATATTTCACTACTTGATAAAATCATTGACATAGACCAATCCCCCATTGGACGCACCCCCCGTTCCAACCCGGCAACCTATACAGATTTATTCACACCAATTAGAGAATGGTTTGCAGAGCTTCCGGAAAGTCGTGCACGAGGTTACAAGCCAGGACGCTTTTCCTTTAATGTAAAGGGCGGACGATGTGAAGCCTGTCAAGGAGATGGGGTTATAAAAATTGAAATGCATTTTCTTCCAGATATGTTCGTTACCTGTGATACCTGTAAAGGAGCAAGATACAATCGGGAAACGTTGGAAATCAAATTCAAGAGCCACTCCATTGCCGATATCCTAAATCTTTCAGTAGATGAAACCATACCATTATTTTCATCCGCTCCCAGAATTTACGATCGTCTAAATATACTAAAACAGGTTGGACTTGGCTACATTCATCTTGGACAACAGGCCACCACCCTTTCAGGAGGAGAGGCACAGCGTATCAAACTTTCCAAGGAACTGGCAAGACGGGCAACGGGAAGAACCCTATACATTCTTGATGAACCCACAACAGGACTACATACGGAAGATGTACGTAAATTACTGGAGGTTTTACATACACTGGTTGATCAGGGAAATACCATTATTGTTATCGAACATAATTTGGAGGTTATCAAAACCGCTGATTGGGTTATTGATCTCGGACCTGAAGGTGGAAGTGGCGGTGGTGAAATCGTAGCAACAGGAACACCAGAACAAATTGCCAAGTCACCAAATAGTTATACAGGCGTTTTTTTAAAACCACTTTTAAATCAATAATTTATTTTGTAGGGTAATTGATACCCTACAAATTTGGTTTTAATCCATGATGACAAATCAATTTAACTTAAAAATTGTAATTATTTCCTATTCAGATCATCAACAGACGGCTATCAACGGTTTGATTGATTTATTTAATCTGGCAGAATATGCTTGTAACTCATTTAAAAAAATACAGGTCAAGGTAATTTCCAACGATCACGATTTTACAAATTTTCTAGCAAAACAAGACGTGATCATTATTCCTCCCTGTATGAGCGGAATCCATACACCGGATAATATTGGCGAAATAATTAATTTTATTAGACATCATCATTCTCAACAATCCATAATTGCGGCAATCTGTGTTGGAACATTTATTCTAGCTGAAACGGGATTGTTGAATGGAAAGGAAGCCACAACCCATTGGTTATATGCTGATACCCTTAAAAAAAAATTTCCGAAAATCATTGTAAATAAAAGCAAACTTCTGGTTGATAACGAAACTCTTATCACTAGTGGTGGAATCATGTCCTGGGTTGATATTGGATTATATATTGTAGAAAAATTTTTTGGCCATCATATAATGCTAAAAACGACTCAGTTCATGAATGTTGATCCACCAAGAGATCTTCAAAATCAATATATGTCTTTTTTTCCAAAACTGGACCATAATGATACAGCTATCCTTAAGGCGCAATATTGGCTTATGAATGCAGATATTCATGATATAAACGTCAAAAATCTTGTTATTCAATCGGGACTTGAAGAACGAACTTTCTTAAGACGTTTTAAAAAAGCCACCAAACTGCTTCCAAAAAATTACATACAGAATTTTTGCATTGAATATGCCAAAGGCCTTCTTGAAACAACCGATATGCCTATTGAACAAATTTCATGGAATCTTGGTTATGCTAATTCAAGTTCATTCAGAAAAAATTTTACCAAGATCACCTGTCTCACTCCAAGGGATTATCGAAACAAATATAAAATCCGTTCAAGATAGATTTAATCCTGAGCTTTCATCAACTTCACTCTCTGATCAATTATTTTAATGTATTTATTGATATTTTGAATAAATAACTGAATGGATTTTTTATCCAGTAATAATTGCGATGTTAAAACACTTGTTATCAAACTTCCCTTATGAAATGACATATGATACGTAAATAACAATGCACCAGATGTGCGATTGGCAACGGACCGATAGGCAAGAACATTTATATCATTTTCAAACTTTAAGGTATCTGTTCTACCACTATTGGTGAATCCCAATCCTTCGCACAATCTTACAGCCTTTTGAAAAGACAGCTTTTGTTTTTTTGCATCCGCAAGAATCTGGCCGGTAGTTTCCAGTTCCTTGGATAAGTGTTTCTTAATATAACTTATTTCCCTTTCAAACCTCCTGACTGAATCATCAATATCCCAGATTTTTACATTGATATTCACAACATCCAATAAACAACCCAATTGATTCATCAAATCGTTATTTTTACGGTAGGTTACTGCACTATAAGTATTAATGTTATTAATATTTAAAAGTTTCATTACAGCAATTGAATAAATGACAGTCAAAAGGGAATTAAGTCTACAATCCAATTTCTTCGCATAATATTCCATGGATGATAAGAGCGATGGGTTAATGATCCATGTATCAACAGCGGTCCATTTTAGAGGCAAGGGATTATCAAAGATTTTCAAAGCCTGTGAAAAATCATTGTCAGGTTTATGAACTTGACGGATATCGCAATCGGCCACCTCTTTTGCATTGAAATATTTCCATACAGGAAAATGCTCATAATATTTTTCTTCTTCGTCAATAGAAATTGAATCTATTAAATCTTTAAGAATTTTTTTTGCTGAATAGGTATCCATGATTGCATGATGTTGAGTAAGGATAATTATGCAACCTTTATTCTGGACAGGATAGATAATTTTCAGTTTTGATAAAACTTGATTATAATCAAGAATGTTATTAACTTCTTTTTCAAGAATCAAATCAAAATCTTTAATTCTGTCCTCGTATCTATAAACTTCAAAATTAGAAACGGGATGAGAATTTTTCTGCAAACACCATTTTTTATTCTGAATGACCAGTTTTTGTTGCAGTAATGGATTTTTATTTATGTAATTTTCCAAAGCAATTTTAAATTGTTTTGATGAAATTTTATAATCCAGATAGAGCAAAGTTACTGCTTGAGATGTTCCCATAAAAACAGCATGATTATTAGCCATCACTGTTTCAATCGTATTTAGATAACGGTCAAACATAATAATATATCGTAATTCATTTTCATTTAAGATAGATGTGCCACAAATTCATCTTTGGGCATTATTTTGGCACCAGCAAAAGATAATATCCATAACATTGCAGCATGAACCTTTGGCGCAGGCACTTCAACATCGTTAAAGGTTATTTCTTTTGACGCAATACAATCAGGGATCAATGTCACCTGATATCCATAATCTAAGGCTGTCCTGACTGTCGCATCAACGCACATTTGGGACATGGCACCTATAACGATAAGATTTTTATAATTATGTCTATCAAGAACGGACTTCAATTCCGTTCCCTTGAAAGCGTTAGGATAATTTTTTGTAATACATATTTCATTATCCAATGGTTTTACATCCTTATTAATTTTCACCCCTTCAGTATGCTGAACAAAAAAGGGTGCATCCTTCATGGGAAACTGATGTTGTATATGGATGACTGGAATATGATGTTGCCGTGCGGCAGCTAAAACTTCCATGCTGCTTTTACCAACAGAATTCATATTAAATAATGGAAATTTTCCATTTGGATAATAATCATTTTGTAAGTCTATAATGATAAGAACTGTATTTTTCATCAACGTAAATTCCATGCAATAACAGGCTTTATTAAAATACAGTCCAATTAGGTAAATTAATAATAAGTAAAATTGACAAATATCAATGTATTTCAGACAAAATATAAATAATTTATTAATAATCCTGTTAAGTAATTTCTAAACAATTTTTCTTTTTTTGACTGTTATTTGTCTTTTTAATTTATGTAATACTTATTTTATTATGGATAATATACAACCTAAAAATTGAATTATAAATATTAAGAAAGTATTTCAATGAATAACTATAAGGTATCCAGTAATAAAATTATAAATAAAAATAACTCAATACTATATGATGCTTTTAACCCAAATAATATTTCATTTTTATTTGAAAAAATTCAACAAAAACTTTATAAATTGCTTCAAGATAAAACCAAGAAAGGAATTCATTGTATAACTCCGCATGAACTCCTCAATATTGCCCTTCATCTGACAGATCACAAATCCGGTGAGTCAATTATTGAACGACTGAACCAGATTGTTGATTTACACATCAATACTGCAATCAAAGTAAATTCTACAGGATATATGGCCAGACAATTTTCATCGGTCATTCCTGTTTCAGCCATTTATGATGTTGTAAATTCTCTCTGCCCCCAGCCAGCATCATTTTATGAATGCGGCCCCCTACCTAATGTAGCAGACAAAATAATTGCAGAAAAATTTGCTAAATTTTTGGGATGGGAAAATAGTAATTATGGCATGATTTCAACCTCTGGAGCAAGTTTGGCCAATTTAACCGCGGTAATAACCGCCCGCAATAACAAATACCCAAATATCTGGAAAAAAGGAAATGCTGATCAAAAAAACCTTGTACCTACCATAGCTATAGGAACGGATGCACATTTTTCTGTCAGCCGGATTGCTGGCATTATTGGTCTTGGTCAAGACAATATCATTTTATTACCCCTGAACGCTCAAAGACAAATCTGTATAAAACAAGCAAGGCAAATTTTAAATAAAGCCCATAAAAACGGAAAAGATATTTTCTGTATTATCGCTGCTGCAGGTAGTACAAGCATTGGGGCTATTGATCCCTTAAAAGAATTGTCGGAACTCGCCATTAAATATAAAGCCTGGTTTCATGTTGATGCAGCACATAGCGGATCCTTTCTAGTTTCCGATCAATTAAGAAACCGAGTAGCAGGCTTAACATACGCTGACTCTTTTTGTCTTGACGCTCATAAAACATTATTTGTTCCTGCGGCTTGTACATTATTATTTTATAAAAATGGTGATAAAACAAAGCTTACATTTCCGATTCAAGCCAGTTATGTTACAGAGGAATTTGAAGATGAAATAACAAAATTCGAAAGTGGAACTAAAAATTTCGAATGTACCAAACGGCCTTCCATTTTAAATTTATGGGTTGTTTGGTCTTTATACGGTCAACAATTTTTTGCAACCAAATTAAACCTTCTAGTCAAAACCACCTTTCAAGCATACAAATATCTACAAACTCTAGATGATTTTGAAACCTTGCACAAACCTGAATCCAACATTCTTTGCTTCAGATATTTACCAAATGAAAAAAAACTATCGAAAGAAAAACTGAATTATTTACAATTAAAAATAAGAGATAAAATCCGTGATGAAGGACGCTATTTCATTTCAAAAGTGGATCTAGATCATATCACCGCCCTCCGTATCGTTATCATGAATCATGAAATCTCAATGGATGATATCGCTGATCTGACCAAACATATTGAAACCGCAGCAAATTCCATTCTTAAAACCTTTTAAATTCATTCCATTCCCATATTTACCCAAGGAGTCCCTATCTTGCATATCCATCCAAACAAGGAATTACTGAAAACTGTTTTTCCTGATTTTTTGTTTAATCCACAATCAATCCAAAATATTGCTCAATTTCCAACGTTTTTATCAACCATTCGCTATTTTGAACGGTTAACGGAAACTTATTTTGATGCAATTCCATTTGAAATACAGAACGAATTTATCCTTAAAAGGTTAAAACAGCTGATCGAGATATGTCGAGTCAACCCTATTTGGAAAGAACGTATTGATCAAGCGATTGGCAAGGAAAAATTAAACGATTTTGAAACCTTCTCCGCCATTCCGCTTACTGATAAAGAAATTTATACAGATTTATTTTCTGGCAAACGTCCAGGTATGATTGTCCCGATCGAAAATGGTAATTTTCAAATTGCCAACAGTGGAGGTACCGCCTCAGGAAGATCTTCCGAAATCGTATTTTCAAAAAAAGAATTAAGGGATACTTACAGATGGGCAGGAAATTTTATCGGAAAACATATTATTTCACGTTATATGGAAGAACAACAGGCCAAATGGATTGGCACCACTCTCTCTGACAGTCAATTATGGAGCAGCGGAACCATGGTTGGTGGAGTTTTACAAGAAATTCCAAATGTTAATTATCTTGGTATCGGACCCATGTCCGCTAAAATTTATCAGCGTATTATGCAAAATCCGGGACAAAAAGGTTTCATGGGCATTGTCCGCGACATCGCCATGCTCGTTCCTTATGCAAGTGAATTAAATGATCAACAAAAGGATAGTTTGAGAATAGCTCTATATGGCAGTGGATGTCTTCCAGAAAAAATTAAATCTGATCTAAAAGATATCTATCAGAATTTAATCATATTGAGTTTTTTTGCTGCCACACAGGCCGAAACTATAGGTTTACAACTCAATCCGGAAAGTTCAATTCTAACAGCTGTTCCCGGTTTACATCTGATAGAAATTGTCGATAAAAACGGTAAATGGGTTCAAGAAAACGAAGAAGGAGATCTTGTCGTCACAAGATTATTTGCAAATGAAGCCCCTGTCTTGCGTTATAGATTAGGGGATCGCGTCATAAGGCGTCCAAATTATACCAGTCGATTTCTCAATTCGATACAGTTTGAATATGTAGGCCGCAGTGACGATTTTATCTCTTTGATAAATCATCAATTTTATGTTCCACATTTCCTGACATTATTATCTAAGAAACTGGAGATTGATTCCATTTTTAGCTTCAACAAAATTGCTGAGGAATTTCAATTCCAAATAAACCAAAATTCTGAAACCTTAAATTTAATAATTGCGGTTTCAAATCTTTATGAAATGAAGAATCAATATGATAAACATAAAGACAAAATTTGCGATATAATGATACGATCATTGATTGAATCTGATAAAAAAAACACTCTATCACATTCCTTTTTTGAAAAATTGAAACATAAATGCCAATTCAATATTCATTTTGTTGAAAAAGAATCTTCCATGATATATCGAACAGATGTAGGAAAAACGCCTTTAATTTATAAAAAACAATAATTTGCAATTTATGAATTAAAATTTTTTATGATAAAAATTTAGGCAAAAAAATTACATAAACCCTACAAATCATTGTCTATTTTATAGCAATTTTAAATAAATAATATAAAAAATAGGCATAATGTTTAAATAATAGACATTTTTTATTAAATTGTTCTATTCATTGTTAAAAATTCTCTATATCTTTACACTGGACAGAACTTTCCAAACATTCTTTAATATTGTTATCGTAAACAGTAACAGTATTATCGCTATATAATTTTTATTTGATGAATATAGAGAAACAAGATGATAAAAAAAATCGAAGCCATTATTAAGCCTTTTAAACTCGATGAGGTTAAAGAAGCGCTTCAAGAGATTGGCCTTCAAGGAATTACGGTAACAGAAGTAAAAGGGTTCGGCCGCCAAAAAGGCCATACCGAACTTTATCGTGGTGCTGAATATGTCGTTGATTTTTTGCCCAAGGTTAAAATCGAATTTGTCTGTAGTGCGGATATCGTCGAACGTGCAATTGAAATCATCCTCAATACAGCAAGAACTGGCCGAATCGGTGATGGAAAGATTTTTGTTATTCCTGTGGAAAATGCCATTCGCATTCGTACAGGTGAAAGTGGGGTTGAAGCTTTATAATCAATTTTATCTTTTTCATTTTGACAAAATGAAGTATCCCTTTGAGAGTTATAACCATATGGGAAGAAAAATATTATCTTTATGGATGACACTGTTACGTTTTTGAATGCATAAATTTCTATCATATAATAAGGACTAATAGTACATGGCCGACCAATTGATTTCTTCTTCAGCTTCCAAAGAAGAGGCTATTGCCAAAATTATGGATCTGCTTCAGGAAAATTCTGTAGAATTTGTTGATTTCCGTTTTACGGATCCACGGGGAAAATGGCATCATACCACACAATATGTATCAACCATAGAGCCTGATATTTTTGAGGATGGCATTATGTTTGACGGTTCTTCCATCGCCGGATGGAAGGCGATTAATGAAAGTGACATGATTTTAATGCCTGATCCATTTACAGCAGTTATGGATCCATTTACGGCAAAACCCCAGCTTATTCTTATTTGTGATATCATTGATCCTGCAACGGGAACCGCTTACAATCGTGATCCTCGTTCCACTGCGAAACTGGCTGAACAATACCTAAAATCAACAGGAATTGGCGATACGGCTTATTTTGGGCCAGAAGCAGAATTCTTCATTTTCGATAATGTCAAATTCGGTGTCGGTTCCAATTATGGTATCTATCAACTCGATAGTATAGAAGGCCCTGATGCAAACCTAAAAGATTATCCCGAAGGAAACATGGGACATCGTCCTCGGGTGAAGGGAGGCTACTTTCCTGTTCCACCTGTTGATACGGAAAATGACTTGCGTGCAGAAATGCTTAGCACGATGGGTGAGATGGGATTGCCTATCGAAAAACATCATCATGAGGTTGCCCAGTCTCAACACGAATTGGGAGTGGCTTTTGCCACCCTAGTACGTTCCGCTGATTTTATGCAGATCTATAAATACTGCGTTCATAATGTTGCAAATTCATATGGCAAAACTGCAACATTCATGCCAAAACCAATTTATGGTGATAATGGCACTGGTATGCATGTCCATCAATCTATCTGGAAAAACAACACTCCAAATTTTGCAGGAAATGGCTATGCCGACCTTTCAGATCAAGCCCTGTATTATATTGGTGGAATTATTAAACATGCAAAAGCGTTAAACGCTTTTACAAATCCATCCACCAATTCATACAAAAGATTGATTCCAGGATTTGAGGCTCCTGTCTTGTTAGCCTATTCGGCTCGCAACCGTTCCGCCTCCTGTCGCATTCCATATGTGACCAGTCCTAAAGCAAAACGTGTTGAAATCCGTTTCCCCGATCCAACAGCAAACCCATATCTCGCATTTGCGGCAATGCTAATGGCTGGAATTGACGGCATCAAAAACAAAATTCATCCTGGTGATGCAATGGACAAGGATCTTTACGATCTACCTCCTGAAGAACTTAAAGAAATTCCAACCGTATGTGGCTCTTTACGTGAAGCATTGGAAGCTCTTGCAGCTGATCATGATTTCCTATTGGCGGGAAATGTATTTACTCAGGACCAGATTGACAGTTATTGCAAAATCAAATGGGAAGAAGTATATCGCTTCGAACACACGCCTCACCCTGTCGAATTTGATATGTATTACTCAGTCTAAAATTTAAATAAATATCCTTGCTGATCTTTAATCAGTCATTCCTACAGCAAGGATATAAAAAAAACGAACTATTAAATTTTTAAATGTCAATTAAAAAATTATTATTTTAAAAATTTAAATAAAATCACAATTTAAAAATAATAACTGATTCTATCAATTTTTGTAATTTTATTACCAATTAGAGCCCTAAAACTGTTCAATTATAAATTGAATCAAATAAATATCACAAAAAATTGATTTTTTTATCAAAAAACTTAACAAAAATCATTTTTTACACTAGCATTATTAATGTTCACATATTATTTATCATATAATGAATTTAAATCATTTAAATAATTCTAAAAAGGTGTATAAAATATGAAATTTTTACTTGATACAGCTGATGTAGAAGACATTAAAAGAATTTGTGCGATGGTACCTGTTGATGGTGTTACAACCAATCCCGGTATTGTTGCAGCAAGTGGCAAGTCCGTTTTCGATTTGTTACCAGCCATCCGTGATGCAATGGGTGGAAAGGGAATGTTGCTTGCTCAAGTTATCTCTCCAACTGTAGAAGGTATGATCAAAGACGCTCATACACTGACCTCTCGTGTAGAAAACCTTATTGTTAAGGTTCCTGTAACCCCTAACGGTCTGGTTGCCATCAAAGAATTAACCAAGGAAGGCATCCCAACCCTGGGAACTTCAATCTATGGTGCCGCTCAAGGATTTATGGCGGCTTTGGCAGGTGCCAAATATCTTTCCCCTTATGTCAGCAGAATTGATGCACAAGGTGGAAATGGCCCCGAAACCGTTAAAGAATTGCAAAACTTGATTTCCCAACACAAACCAGATGTTGAAATCGTTAATGCAAGCTTCAAAAGCCCCCGTCAGGCTTTAGAATGCATGATGATCGGATCTGCTGGTATTACCCTGCCACCAAGCATTTTTGATCTTTTCATTGCTGATCCAGCAGTTCTTGCCGCTGTAACTGAATTTGGCAACCAATGGTTCAAGGCTTTTAACCGTCACACACTTGACTAGTACAAATAACTTTCTATTTCATTGATCTGACACAATTTTCATTTATAAGGCACTTTATTGAGTGCCTTATATCATTATTATAGCTCTCTATATAATTTCATTCCTGTCAGATCTTTTATCTGTCTTTCAAGAATTTCATTATATCGATTCAGAACATCATCCTCATTTACAATACCCATTATTTCATAATTGTCGGTTCCACGCACAACAATTAGCCATGGGCATTCATGTATGTCATCAAAACCATCCATCATTTCTTTGATATTCATACCCGGGGTCAAAACCCGATTTTTTCTGATTGCAAGTTCCCCGATTTGTTCTTGATAATGAACCAAATTCTCAAATATATCTTTTAATTCGACCAATCCTGCATATTCATTCTCCTCATTCTTTAATATTAATAACTCTTTATGATGAAATTGCAGCGAATGTATAACCTGATTAAGAGGTAAATTATAATCAAGCGTAAAATCAACAGGTTTCATCAATGTCTGTGCGGTCGTTCTCGTCAATCCACTGATATCCAAAGCTGAGCGAATTTTTTTTCCACTTAAATGGAAACGCCAGGTTGCAAAGGAATATCCAAATATTTTTCTCACTGTAACGATAGCCACAATAACAGCTAAAATAATCACACTTGTCATAGAATAACTTTGCGTCATATCAAGAGATAAAAACATCATGCTTAAGGGACCGCCAATAATACTCGCCGACATGACCGCCATCCCTATTGCCGCATATACAAGAGGGGAAAATGTATGAATCCCTAGATATAATACAATATTGCCATAAACAATTCCCGCTGTTCCACCAAGCATCATTGAAGCAAAAAACAATCCTCCCCTAAATCCCACTCCCAGGGAAACGGATGAGGCGATTGCCTTTAAAAACAAAATAAAAACTGCCAATTTAAAGGCAATACCATGATCCAAGACAACCCAAAGAAAACCATGACCAGATCCCAATACAGCAGGGGTCAGGATACCCATCCCTCCCACCATCAGGGCTCCAGCAACCAGTCCATAAATTTTCGGAATTCTCAACTGATTTATATAAATTTCAATACGTGTCGCACCATACATGACCATAATGGCAATTATTGCGCAAATCAGTGAGAAAATACATACAATTCCATAATCAATATAATGGATAGAATCCGGAACAATATGAAAAACGGGTCCTGCACCACCCAAACAATGAATCATTATATATCCAGACATTGCAGCAATCATGATATAGGGGAAATTTATAAAATTATATGAGGCTAAAACAATTTCAAATCCATAAAAAGCCCCTCCTAAAATCGAGTTAAAGGCTGCACCGATGGCTCCTGCCGCTCCACAGCCAACAAGTATCCTCAATTTATTCTGTCTAATTTTAAAGAAGCGTCCGATTTTGGATGCTGCTGCGGCACTAACCTGTGTATATGCAGATTCCAATCCCAAGGAAATACCGAACCCATTGGACAAAAGGGTCTGCAGCGTTAAATAAAAACTGTCTTTGACAGAAAGCTTACCACCGTATAATGCATTTGCTTCAATTATATCTGCAATTTTTGCACTGAAAAATTGACCTATATAATAACGGACAAGGAATAAACCTATCGCTCCGATCATGGGAATACATATACAATACCATGGGTTAACGTAACTTAATCCCGACAAATGACCATTTCCATCCAAATGAAATAAGAATTTGTGGAGAGTAAGGGACATAATATTTAATAGCTGAACTGAAATTGCCCCAATGAGGCCACTGCAAAACGCAAGAATAAAAAAATATACATTTTGCTTGAATATTAATCGCTTAACTTGTTTTAAATATGGGTTATTTGCGTTAATCATCATTATTTGTCATTTAAAGGAAAATTTTTTATTATACGAATATATTATAATGAACGAACAATTGATTTTTATTTATAACTATTTTCATCTTGATCATTCATGCCTAGTATAATTATAGATATACATCTTGTATTGATGATTGATCCATTTTTTAATCGGCTATATTTCATAAAGAATTAATTTGATATGACACAAACGCCAAAACGATATGTTAAATATTTCATTTTTTTCATCTGCTTTCCTTTTTTATTTGCATGTGCATCCAAAAAACAGCAATCAATTCTCGAGCATGTCCAAAATGAATATAAAAACATAGTTAACTTGAATGAGCGTTATATGCACAATTTTTATGGTAAAGCCGATCCAGCCTCATTTGAACGGCTCAAACGGTATCGTTATGAGGCTTATCAATCAATAATAAACCTTCGATCAAGATATGACAAAACAAAGCCCCTACCCCAAGCCGAAATTCAAGAATCAAAAAAAAGGCTTGATATCTATCGATCATATCTCAATGCATTGGGCGCCACTTCTGCAACAAAAGATAATTCACTTGGGTTTTAAAGTATCAAGAGCGGCTTGTAATATATAACTCGCAGCCATTTTATCTACAATTTCATCCCTTTTTTTCCTGCTTAAATCCGCTTCATTAATCAAAAAGCGGTTAACTGCGCTGGAAGACAACCGTTCATCCCACAGACAGGCCGGAAGACCACTCATATTAGAAACAGCCATAATCCAATCTTTAGCTGCTTGTGCTGCAGGCCCAAAGTCACCATCCAGCGACAAAGGTAATCCGCAAACAAGACCCCCAACTTCTTCTTTTATAGATAATTCTTTCAAGTACTGAGCAAAAACTGATAGTTTCCCTCTTTTTACAACAGAAAAAGGGGAAGCAAGCATCAGGGTTATATCGGATAAGGCTAACCCAATTTGTTTTTTACCAGGATCTATTCCCAATAAACGATAATGTCTGGGTAAACCGGCCACTAAATCAGATAAACTGTTATAAAGCATGTAATCAATATGTTAGAGAAATATAAGGGTGAATTGAAAAGATAAATCTACAGAGTTTCATCTATCTTTTCCATGTAAATTACATTTTATTATAAAATATTCCTTTTTATGGTCAAATAAACTGTAATTACTCCTTATTCATGAAAGCATTAATATATGTCCATTTCTCTTCCCTCTATGATGCAAGCGGTAATCTTTGATCAACCGGGTAATCCAGACGTTTTGAAATTATCCAGTATTCCCATCCCCGTACCAAGAAGAAATGAAGTTTTAATAAAGGTTGAAGCTGCCGGTATCAATCGTCCTGACATCGTTCAAAGACAGGGCAATTATCCGCCTCCCAAAAATGCAAATCCACATTTGGGTTTAGAAATAGCAGGAGAAATTGTTTCATCCCCGTCAAATTCCCATTTTTCCATCGGAGACAAAGTTTGTGCATTAACAAATGGTGGTGGATATGCACAATACTGTTCTGTTCCCTACGTACAGTGTCTTCCATGGCCCAAACAATATAACGCTATAAAAGCGGCGGCTTTACCTGAAACTTTTTTTACAGTTTGGACAAACCTTTTTGCAATCGGCAATCTGAAACCGAATGATTCCCTTCTGATCCATGGCGGCAGTGGCGGAATAGGCACTACCGCAATTCAATTAGCCAAAACTTTTGGAGCAACCATTTATACGACTGTTGGCACTGAAGAGAAAGGGAGTTTTTGTAAAAAATTGGGCGCAACTGACTTTATAAATTACAAAAAAGATAATTTTTATGAAAAAATCAAATCGCTTACGAATAAACAAGGTGTTAATCTGATTTTAGATATTATGGGCGCTTCTTATTTCAGTGATAATATTAAATCTCTCAGTGAAGAAGGACGTTTGGTTATCATATCATTCCAAGGAGGTATAAAGGCGGAAAATGTGAATCTGGGATTGATCGCCATGAAGCGTGTTACTGTTACAGGCAGCACTTTAAGACCTCGTGATACAAAATTTAAGGGAAAAATCGCGCGCGCTTTACATAAACATGTATGGCCACTTTTAGATACCGGAATTATTGAACCTCAAGTTTTCAAAATTTTTCCATTTGAACAAGTCAGAAAGGCGCATCAATTGATGGAAAGCAATAAGCATATCGGAAAAATTGTTCTGGATCTATCACAATTTTCTGATTAACTTTATAATGTTAAAGGGTTACGTTTATTCAAAGGTTTTGATTGCTCAACAGCTCGCCATAAATACCATGCCCCGATTGTCCTGAATGGACTCCATATCCTGGTGGCAATTTCCAGTTGTTTGGGTTTAGGCTGCAGTGCAAGATTTTTACAAATACGCCAGCCTTCCCTAATTCCAAAATCATCTTTGGGCATGATATCCATACGACCAAGTGTAAAAACTAAAAGCATTTCAACCGTCCAGCATCCAATTCCCGGCAGAACGGTTATACGGTCAATAAGATCTTGATCTGATAAAGTTAAAGCCTCTTCATAGCCTGGAACAATACCATCCAGGGTAGCCATGGCCAGAGCGTATAGGGAATCGATCTTGCGAAATGAAAAGCCGCACTCTCGTAATTGATCCGGCCTTAATTTTAACAAAGCTCCAGGATCTGGCAAAGCTCCCGAATTAGCCAATTTCAACCTGTTTAAAATAGCGTTCGCTGCATTTGCGTGCAATTGCTGCCCCGCTATGGCCTGTAATAAGGCATCATAAGGCGTTTTCCTATCGATTTTCAATCGACAGGGTCCTTCTTTATCAATAATTTTTGCCAGATCTTGATCTGTTTTTTCAAGAAACCGCATTCCCTGTTCAATGTCAGATGATGATTTGATCATTAAAATAGTCATTATCTCATATCCAGTTTAATGACACGATAATATATAGAAATAATATTAATTATTATTTTAATCGAAGATTTATTCTTTTTTAGATTACATTATGTTAAATAGATAAAGTTTTAGTCAATAAACATTCCATCCGAAGAAAATTACAGTCGAATGAACATTGGTAGACACCCTTCCCCAATATCTGGCAGACGAAAAGGCAAACGTCATTTATATTGGAATTTGGTTCAAAAATCAGATCGATCAGTAATTCATCATCAATCGGTATGCCATTTAAAACCTTTCCTGCTGGATCGCCCTAAAAATTATAACCATTTATTGAAAGGCTTCAAACTTCTTCGCAAAGAACCTTTCAATAGCAATTTTAGACTTTTTGATAATATTGACAATAAACTTGAGAAAATTATAACAGGTCGATTTTTACACTATTCAATAGATAAAAATTCCTGTCTTCATGTTCCTAACCAATCAAAAAAACATCCTTTTTTTTTAGATTTTACCACTTCCCTTTTTTTTCATGGAATTATTGTACTTCTTATTTTTGTGGGAAGCCTCTATATAAATCACAAAAATACCAATCCATATGGAAATAGTAGTCAGGGTAAACCAGTAGATGTCGTTTTTCTACCTCGATCAACAGGACAATCAGGATTAAAAGGTGAAGGATATAATGGGGAACCAGCCCCAAGCAAGGCGATTTCTCCCCCTCCCATTCCTGATTCGCTTCCTGTACCTCCAAAAATAGCCTTAGTTCCAAAACCGGATGAAAACCCATCTGAAAACAGAATAACAGTTCCACAACCCGATGCGGAACCAATACCATCCAAAAAAGAAAAATCGAGACACAAAAACAGGAAAATCAATTTAAATCAAGAACATAAATATTTTTATAAAAATATTCCCCCACGGATCAAAAGAAAAACTGCTCATCCCGTAAGATCTCAATCACCTTTTGAAAACCTGACAAACCTGGATTTTAATGAAAATCCCAACGCTTCTCATCGCAGAATGGCAAAAATAAGACCCCAGGGGTCACGTTCAGCCATTAATATGTCCACTGGTCCTCTAGTCAAAAATGGTAAAATCAATACTCCATATGCAGATAAATTTACCATTAAAGGGGTAAGTTCCGATTACAGTGATTTAATTGCAGCCTGGATCCAACAACATATGTATTATCCACCTGATGCTATTCGTAAAGGAGAAGATGGCAGTCCTTCCGTTCATGTCGTTATCAGCCGGGATGGACAGGTTCTCTCAATAAATCTTACCAACTCCTCAGGTTCTGACGCTCTGGATGCGGCAATCCTTGGAATGTTCAGAAATGCACAACTACCCAAAATCCCTCCGGATCTTCCAGATCATTTTGATATGGATTTAAAAATCAATTATATTTTATTGCGGCAATGAGTTGTATTCTGTTTTATTTTATATCAGGCAAAAATGTGTCCAGCTCACCCTGGAAACGAATGGGAAACGTACGTTTTGCCAATCCCGTTGCATCATCTGTTTCAATGAATAATCCGCAAATAGTGGCTAATCCTTCGGCTGGCTGAAAACGATATCCAGGCATTTTTGTAACAAAACGGTTAATGGCCGCTTCTTTCTGCATACCGATGACACTGTTATAATCCCCACACATACCCGCATCCGTTTGATAGGCAGTACCCAACGGCAAAATCCGATAATCAGCTGTAGGAACATGCGTATGCGTTCCTATAACCGCAGAAACTTTTCCATCCAGATAATATCCAAGAGACATTTTCTCACTTGAAGCCTCGGCATGTATATCTATCAATACAGCATCTACTGTTTCACCCAACCGATAGGATATCAAAAGAGTTTCAATCATTTTAAAAGGATCATCAAGCGGATCCATATATAGACGACCCATTGCATTGATAACCAATATTTTTTTTTCATTCTTTGTAAAGGAGATATGATAACCCTGCCCCGGAGTCCCGATGGGATAGTTAATAGGTCTGACTATACGTGGATCCTGTGCGATATAGGTAATCAGGTCTTTACGATCCCAACTGTGATTACCCAAGGTAATAACATCGACACCCGCCCTGAAAAGATCCTGTGCGATAATAGGAGACAACCCAAATCCATGACTGGCATTTTCTGCATTTACAATAACCTGATCCAAACTTAGTTTAGATCTTAACATGGGCAATTCTTTTATAACGGCTTCTCGACCACTACGACCTACTATATCCCCTAGAAAAGCAATACGCACCTTTAATCCTTCTGACTGTAAATAATTTCTGTTTCAGTAATGATCGTTTGTAAAGAACAATCAAATTTTTCAACCGGTACGGTTGATACCTCTTGATAGGAAAAAGCAATACCAGCGGTTTTAACCGTCGGATAAACAGCCAATGTTCTATCATAATACCCTCCACCATAACCCAATCGGTTACCCTTCCGGTCAAATGCCAGTAAGGGTAGCATAATTATCTGGGGGTGCATGATTTCCGTATCTGGATATAAAGTTTTATACCGTCCAGGCCTCAACTGCGCTTCCGGATACCATAAGTGAAACTGCAAGGCCAATCCCACCGGTGGCGTTTCGGGTAATAGAATACGATATCCCTGCCGATATAATTCGTGCAAACTATCCCGTATGTCCGCTTCAAATTCAAGAGGCCAAAAAAACGCAACTTTCTGACTACGAAAATGTTTTTTATGAATATACTGAACAATATTTCGATTTAACTGTTTGTTTTTTTTTTGCTGTAAAATTTGATTTTCAATTCTCAATTGCCGCATTTTTTGTCGCAGCATTTTTTTTTGATTTGAAATATTTTGCATCTATGTCTTTTAATAAAAATAAAGAAGCCGCCATAGCCGTCGAACTGTCAGCTCTTCCGGACCTGCAAATACAGGTGGGTGCCAGAATAACGAAACCACGATTACGTCAGCGCCAGCTCCCTTGGAAGAAATTATCGGCCCAGGAGATGAACTTTCTAACGAACTAGGCAGCCTCCATTATATATTTAGGCTATTTCAATCCTGTCTGCAATAGTCTCCGCCCGTTCGGAGAAATATTTTAATTGTTCTTGCAATTCACGGTTCTTGTTTCTTAAAACCTCAATCTCATGCTCGTTTTGTTTTTTTTCCAATGCATTCAATTGATTAGTTATATCATGAAGCTTATCCGCCATAATCAGGCTTGCCAGAGCCAACAAGCGTCCCTCACCACTCTGGCCCCCTATCTTTCTTATCATATCTATATGTTGTTCAACAATATTGGCCATTGCCTGTAAATGACCTTCCTGCCCGTCCTCACATCCAACTGTATAATTAAAACCATTAATGGAAATTGTTACTTGCGCCATTCTTTCATCTCTAACGATCTTGTTAATTTTATTTTCCAACTAATCCACTTTTAATAATACATCTTTTACCTGGGTAATTAAAATGTCTAAATTTGCTAAAATTTTATCCACATTTTTATTTGAATTTATAAAATCAGGTGAAGATAATTTTTTGTCTAAAAAAAATTCTATTTTATCAAACGCCTTTTCAAGCTTTTTATCTGATGAATCCTGATTATTTCCCTCCTCAGTACTGTTTATAGACAATATATTTATTTTTTCTGAATTGTTTTTATTATCAGATTCAATTGTACTAATGACTTCATGCGTTTCCATGTTATTACACCTTATATGATATCCAAATAATAAAAACCTTTTTATTTTTTAAAGGTAATTATCGATTAAATACTTAAAAAAAAGACACTTATCCAAAATGCAAGCCCATAAATTCACTTTTATATCACAAAAAAATATAATTTTCTCATTTAATAAATACACTACTGATACAAATGCATATTTTTTTACCGTCAATCATTTATCCCAATTTTACTTTATTACTTCACATATTAAAAATAATTACCGCCCTATAACTTTCATCTCTCCCCAGAATGCTGTTGCTTATATGGGTGTACGCTGGTGGATGCAACTTATAAAATTTGGCAAACAACTTTTTTCAAATCCAACTGATGACGCACTAGATTGCTACGATAATGCCGGATTGGCATTGGCGGCTTTGAGACTTGGCCAAAAAAAAATACTCTTTAATTCAAAATCAAAACAGTTTGACCTCCTCAAAAATCGTGCGGACTCACTTCAAGCGACTATTTTAACCAAACGTTCAGAAAGTTTTGACTTGACCGAATTAAGATTCTCTTACTTCTAAGTAATGACTATTTCATATTACAAAAAATCACATAAACTTAATTTTACTATCCTTTCTGGAAAAGAATATTATAATTTTCCACTTCTCTAATGATTTGTTTTTAGGTCTAACAATGAAACTAACCCCTCAAATTAAACATATTCTTAATAATTACGAAAGTGATAGCCCGGTAACAAAACGTAATCTTGCACGGTTGTTAATGCACGGTAAACTATCGGGAACAGGCAAACTTATTATTCTCCCTGTTGATCAAGGGGTAGAACATGGACCAGCAAGATCATTCGCTGTCAATCCAGCGGCCTATGATCCTCATTATCATTATGAACTTGCCATTGACGCAGGATTAAACGCTTATGCTGCTCCATTGGGAGCGTTGGAATGTGGGGCCGGCATCTATGCCCATCAAATTCCAACCATTCTTAAACTTAACAATGCAAATTGCCTGAACAATGCAAAAAATCAAGGAATAACAGGTTCAGTTAAGGAAGCTCTCCGTTTAGGTTGTGTCGGTATCGGATATACAATATATCCCGCAAGTGATTATTTTTATGATCAGATGAGAAATCTTCAGGAAATTATTGAGGAAGCAAAATCCGTTGGATTAATTTCAGTCATTTGGAGTTATCCACGCGGCCCCTCACTGGATAAAGATGGTGAAACAGCCATTGATGTCTGTGCCTATGCCGCACATATTGCCGCTCAAATGGGTGCACATATTATTAAAATTAAGCCACCCACGGCTCATCTACATTTGCCTGAAGCCAAAAAAGTGTATGAAAAAGAAAAAATTGACATTTCCAGTTTAATCAAACGCACTGAACATATCATGCAATCCGCTTTTGCCGGACGTCGATTGGTTATTTTTTCAGGCGGAACCCATACTTCGGAAAAAAATCTTTTAGAAACATATCAATCACTAAAAGATGGCGGTGCAAACGGAGCTATAATTGGACGTAATGTCTTTCAGCGCCCACGTCATGAAGCCTTAGAAATTTTAAATAAACTTGTTGATATCTTTAAAAAATAATAACTATAGTTTGCATATAATATAAAGGCGTTTTATTACATAATTAAAACGCTTTTTTTTAATTAATAATTTATTATTCCTTCATTATAGTATCTTCAATAAAAAATTTGGGACGCTTTTTTACTTCCATATAAATTTTTCCGATATATTCACCTATAATTCCCAAAGAAAAAAGTTGCACTCCACCTAAAAAAAAGATTGATATAAGAACAGAAGCCCAACCCTGAACAACATAGCCCATCATTTTTTCAGTCAATATATAGCCAATTGCAATTAGTGAAATAAAACAAGTTATAAATCCAATAAAACAAATTATTCTCAAAGGTATTATTGAAAAAGAGGTGATCCCTTCTAGTGCAAGTCCCAACATCTTCTTCAATGGATATTTTGATTCACCCGCCAGACGTTCACTTCTTGTGTAATAGACCCTGGCTTGTTTGTAACCAAGTAAAGGTATCAAACCACGTATATATATATTACGTTCTTTGAATTTCAGCAGACTCTGCAAAGCACGATAACTTAACAGACGATAATCCGCATGGTTGGCAATTTGTTCAACCCCCATTTTTTCCATTAATTGATAAAATAAAATTGCGGTTCCTCTTTTAAAAACAGTATCCGTGGAACGATCCTTTCTGACGCCATAAACAATTTCAAATCCCTGTTTATATTTTTCAACCATTTTGTCTATACATTGTATATCATCCTGCAAATCTGCATCGATACTGATACATATGTCCGTATCAACCGAAGATAAACCCGCTATCAGTGCAACTTGATGCCCACAATTTCTGGATAATTTTATTCCTCTTACACAGGATAATTCACGTGAAGCCAGTATAATTTGCTGCCAACTATCATCTTCACTTCCATCATCAATAAAAAGAATATAGCTATTTTCCCTGATTTTTTTTTCTTCAACCAGGCAATTGAGAAAGTTTTTTAAAATATTTAAACTATGTTTAAATATCTCCGATTCGTTATAACAAGGCACGATCAGAGCTAATGAGGGAATTGTTTCTTTGTCCATATTTCACCCCGCTTTATAAAAATCCCTTTTATCTTCCATTCTCATACAATAACATCAATGTATTATTTATTTCATGACCCAGAATTTATTAATAAAAAAACTATTCAAAGTATAAACGACCATTCCAATCAATTGGGCAAAATAGGCTTTTAAATTAGAAGAGATCAAAATAAAATCTAAGAATATTTTCATCCCTAAGAGGTTTAAAAAATAACAAAGTAAAAAAGTTATAAAAAATTTTGAAAACCTTAAAACAGTCAATTGTACTGAAAAAGTAAATAATGAATTTAAAATAAAACTTAAAATAAATCCAAAAATATATCCAATAATATTAGCCAAATACAAATTGACTTTAAAATATATAAGAATAAAACTAATACCTAAAGTTAATAGGGTATTCGCTATTCCAACAACGACATATTTAGTAAAAGTGACCAACATTATTTTCATTAAAACAGAAATGGAACATTATTTATTCTCTATACATATCTATATCTTTTTATTAAACAGGTTCTAACCTATCTTTTTATCAAAAACAATCCAATATCGAATTAACAAGATAATGTCTAATTGCCAGTTATACCTATTAACACCACCCCAACTTAATCCAGAAAAATTTAAACCCTTACTCGTTGAAGCCCTTGAAGCCGGACCTATTGCAGCTGTTCAACTTCGCTTAAAAAACGTCACGGACCTTGAAATATGCCAAGCAATTGAAATTCTTAAACCTGTCGTTCAGGAACGTGATATTGCTTTTATACTTAATGACCGTCCAGATCTGGCAAAAAAATTTGAATGTGACGGTGTTCATATAGGTATGGAAGATATGCCTATCCAACAAGCCCGACAAATTGTTGGGGATCATTTACAATTAGGTGTTTCCTGTTACGACAGTAAAGACTTGGCAATGCAAGCTGGTGAAAGCGGCGCTGATTATATTGCCTATGGCGCCTTTTTTCCTTCACCAACCAAAAATACAGAAATTCGCACTCCTGTTGAACTCTTAAAATGGTGGTCAGAATTAATGGAACTTCCTGTAGTTGCAATTGGTGGCATTACACCTGAAAATTGCAAACCCCTTGTAAAGGCTGGCGCAGATTTTCTTGCTGTTATAAATGCTGTATGGGGACATGCTGAAGGTCCAGCCCAAGGAATCAAAGAAATGTTAAAATCTATAAATGAGGCTGAGCAAGAATAACCATTCCTATAATTAGTAATAATAATAAATCTGCAATTATCTTGGATAAAATTATTAACTAAAAAAAAATTCTTAAAACAATAATACTAGGTTTGTTTTTACTATAGGCTTCAAAACCGGAATCGATAACCTTGTATCCATCTATAGGTACATATGCGTTACTAAAAAAATCGTTGTTTTTTTCTAATAATACCGACATAAGCAACATTCAGTTTTTTAAGAGGAAGAATATCCAATACGAATCAAATCATTTCTCAAATCATAATTATGAACTGCTAAATACAATGCTGAAACTTGATCAATTGCTGTTTTTTAGCAAAAATGATTAAACGAATATTATGTATTATCTGTTTAATTTTTTAACGTATATCACGATCGATTTGATTCTGGTATGCCCACGCAATGAAAGGGATAGAAATATAGAAAACTATATAAGAAAAATAATACGAACCTATATTTTGAAATGACTTTCATCTCTTTTATTGCGATTTACAAAATTTATTCCAGTTATGGAACAACATTCAGTAAATCTTGAGTCACATATATGAAACCATTGGCCTGGGGAATGCCATTTACCCAGATTTTATTTCTTTCTCCAACCTTGTTTTTAACTATCAATTGCTGTTTGGTATCGTCCAAGGAAATATATAATGGATCATTATAATAGGTTGTTAGAGTGTAAGTTCCATTATGTTGCAATACCAGTTTTTTAAGATATTCAGGTGAATAACTTCCAAACACTATTGTATACCCCATCAATCTTTTCAAATAAGATTCATTCTGAACGTCCATTAATGAACCATTCACAAAAAATTTAGGCTTTTCCATTGGTGCATTTGGTACTGCAAAAAGCGTATAGGGACCCCGACGTTCAATAATCGATAACAGACCTGTTTTCCGCAATGCCGCCGTATAATCCGCCAACACGATAGAGGCTCTTACTGTTTGATCCAATGATTCGTCAGCATAAACAGGCATATTGGGCACTGGAAATTCTTTAACATTATTGTAAGAAGGAATAAAATAAAGTTTTGTGCTCCCTTTCGTATAATATGTATCAACTTTGGCAGTATGACGGCAATACCAGGATGGGCTTCCATGCCATTGACATTCTCGTTCATGCTCGGGGACACCACTATTGGAACAATTAACTAATGAGAGTAGTCCTATAAAACCACAAATTCGAATTGAAATTTTTTTTAAATAATTTTTATCAGCCCAATTACCAACGTTTAAATGTCTCATCCTGTCAAAATCCTTATATTAAATTCTTACTCTTGCCAGCGCTTAATAAACTTTAGATATAATATCTCTATGATTTAACTTGTAATAAACATTTCGACAAGCATTCAATCATTTATTTCTATCAATAAAACTACGTTATTCATACCCATAATATATTCTGTATATTGGTCACACCTGTTGCCAACATGACCAATCGATCTACACCCATGGCAATTCCCGAACACACAGGTAATTTTTCAAGCGAAAGCAATAATTCCTCATCCATCTCCCAATATTTCATTTCAGGATATAATTCAGAACGACGCTGACGATCGTAAACAAATCTTTTTCTCTGCTCCAGTGGATCGGTCAATTCTTCAAATGCATTTGCCAGTTCCAGACCTCCTGCATATAATTCGAATCGCAAAGCCACCCGCGGATCCAAGGGATCCTTTTTTGCCAGGGCTGCTTGGCTTAAAGGCCAATGGGTCAGAAACGTTGGATTTTGTCTTCCTATATTCGGTTCGACTTTTTCCAATAGAAGACGAAAGAACAAATCTTCCCATGTTTCATTATTCCTTGCATCAACCTTTGCCGCCTTTGCCAATAAGGCAACATCTTCAGGAAGATCAAGCAAGTCAATACCAACATAAATCTCAAAGGCTTGTTGAATTGTCAGACGTTGAAACGGTTTGGTAAAATCAAGCTTGTAATGATTATAATCAATATAAGGTGGCAATAACCTCTTTAACAGCAATTCTGTTTCATCCATAAGATCACCAAGGGAACAGTTAGGTCTGTACCATTCCAACATCGTGAATTCTGATGAATGAATATTGCCTCCCTCCTGATTTCTCCAAACCCGTGCCAACTGAAAAATAGGCTGATGAATTTCTGCCATTACCTTCTTCATGGAAAATTCTGGACTGGTATGAAGAAAGAGATTGTATTTTTCCCCTTGGGGAGTTTCATATACCGAATGAAACGGATGTAAATGGACTTCCTCCCCAGGAGTTTTGACCAAATAAGGCGTTTCAATTTCCATGTATCCTCGAGCATCAAAAAAACTACGAATGGATTTCATGATCCATTGACGACGTTTCAATAAAGGTAAACGATCGGCCATCGATACTCTAAGATCAGACATAATATTGCAGGGTTCCTTATTATGTTGAGAAATTTATTTATGTCTTTAAATATGTAACAATTTAAATTAAATAAAAGCTTTCCTCTTCAAAGCAAGAAAAAATTCATGACATCAAAAACACTTCGAAATGTTCAGGATTTAATTGATTCCAGGCTAATTGATCAAACCATTAGAAAGCCTCTGCAAGAATTGGAACAGTTTTATGCCACCGCCATTTCTCCTGAAATGGTGAATCTTATTCATGATTTTGAAAAGAATGACCCCAACCCAATCGGTCTACAATATATTCCTCATCCTGATGAATTGAAAATTACCCCGGATGAAATGCATGATCCCATTGGAGATGAAGCATTATCACCAATCAAAGGGATTGTTCATCGTTATGAAGACCGTGTATTATTGAAACCTCTACAGATTTGTCCTGTCTATTGCCGCTTCTGTTTCCGCAGGGAACATGTTGGCCCAGATCACGGTTTACTCAATGACAGGGAATTGATTGCAGCAATTCAATGGATTGAAAAACATTCCAAAATTCGTGAAGTTATTCTTTCAGGGGGCGACCCCTTTATTCTTTCGCCACGCCGAATGAAACTGATTATACAAAAAATAAATAACATACCGCATGTTTCAACCATACGGATTCATACACGTGTCCCCTTTTCCGCACCCTCTCTTATGAACAAAATCTTTATTGAAAGTCTGGACACAAACAAGGCGCTATGGATCGTCGTTCATGCCAATCATCCAGCTGAATTCACCCCTTACGCATTCAAGGCCATTCGCAGTTTGCTCTCGAGAGGGATACCTCTTCTTAGCCAATCCGTATTATTGAAAAATGTGAATGATAATATTGAAACGCTGGAAAACCTATTGAGATCTTTTGTTGAATGGCGGATAAAGCCCTATTATTTACATCAGCTGGATAAAGCGCCTGGCACCAATCGATTTTATGTACCCATTAATAATGGACAGGAATTACTTCGTGCATTAAGAGGGCGCGTTACAGGTATAGCTTGGCCTACCTATGTTCTTGATATTCCTGGAGGGTATGGAAAAGTTCCATTGGGACCAGACTATTATGATCCCGAAAAACCATCCTCGATTCTTGACCCTAAAAATCATAATCATAAAATTTAAATTATATCTTGCAGCAACGCCTAGTCCATTTTATATAAAAAGAACAATAAACCGTCTTTTTAGTATTTTAATCATCAGAGAGTATTATGAAACAACAGGCAAACCAAATCCGTGCAGGTCAGGTTATTGAACATGATGGACGTCGGTGGTCTGTCCTTAAGCAGCAAATCATCACACCTGGTAAAGGCGGTGCCTTTATTCAAGTCGAAATGCGTGATCTTAAAACAGGCAACAAAACCAATGAACGTTGGCGTACTGCCGATACCGTCGAACGTCTGTTAACCGAAGACAAAGAATATAATTACTCTTATGAAGATGGTGATAATCTTGTGTTCATGGATCCGGAAACTTTTGAACAATTTATGTTGCCAAAAGATATACTTGAAGATCAGGTTGCGTTTCTGCAGGATAATATGAAGGTCATAGTCAATTTGGTTGAGGGTGATCCCATTTCCGTCACATTGCCCCCTCAGGTAACCCTGGAAATTGTTGAGGCCGAACCTGTGGTAAAAGGTCAAACAGCAAGTTCTTCCTATAAGCCCGCCATGTTATCCAATGGTGTAAAAACAATGGTTCCCCCTTTTATCGAGGCTGGAGAAAAAATCGTTGTACGAACAGAAGATGGTAGCTATGTTGAAAGAGCAAAAAATTAGGCTTTTTTATAGTTTTAAACCTAAACCATTTTTATTTTGATTTAAAGAAAAGATGTCAAATCTTAGTCAATTAAGAAAGACATCTTTTTAAATTTGCATTATTAAGTTAGGTTAAATACTAACTGAAAAATTCAAATGCCTTTTGTAAATTCTAGGAAAAATTAATGGCGATTCGACTTTCCCCTCATATGACCGTAATGCAGAATGCAGCACAAAAAGCTGCACGCACGCTTCTTCGTGATTTTAATGAAGTTGAGATGTTGCAAGTGAGTGTCAAAGGTCCCGGGGACTTCGTATCACAAGCAGACCTAAAGGCCGAATCGACTATTAAAACAGAACTCAGTAAAGCGAGACCTGGATATGCCTTTCTTATGGAAGAAAGTGGTGCCTTAGGGGGAGATAACTGGAACTGGCGCTGGGTTGTAGATCCTCTTGATGGAACAACTAATTTTTTACATGGAATTCCACATTGGGCAATTTCCATAGGCCTTCAGAAACGTGATGATAAAGGACAGGTTGAAATCGTTGCCGGCGTTATTTATAATCCGGTTGCCAATGAAATGTTTTGGGCTGAAAAGGGTGTCGGCGCTTTTCTGAATGAACGTCGCCTTCGCGTTTCCTCTCGACGAGACATGTTTCAGGCTGTACTTGCCACTGGCATTCCTTTTGCCATTTCCGACATTAATAAACAGGAAAAATTTGTAAAAATCCTTAAATCAGTCATGCCAAAAATTGCAGGCATAAGACGCTATGGTGCCGCTGCCCTGGATTTAGCATGGGTTGCAGCAGGCCGTTATGAAGGTTTTTGGGAAATGGATTTAAAACCCTGGGATGTTGCCGCAGGAATTCTACTGGTCAAGGAAGCGGGCGGATATGTAACCGATCCTGAAGGAAATCCATTAGATGATCTAAAAATGTCTGTTAATACTGTTGCAGGGAATGCAGCGCTTTTTCCTAAAATTAGGGAAACAATATTAGAAAACATTTCCAAACCTTGATAATAAATGATAATTAATTTTAGTTATTCTTTTATTCTAACAGGTTGAGAATTCATCAAATGTTTTTTTTATCATCTTCTGCACCGGCACTAAAAAAAAAGCATCTTTATTATTTGACCATATTTTCAACCGTATTGTTTTCCTCTTGGAATAACATAATTTTTGCCCAGGTTAGTGTCAATAATTCAGCCTTGAATAATCTAGGTCCTGCAAAAAATATCCAACCAAAATCGACAAAAAATAAAAAAGCAACTTCTATTTCCAAACACACAAAACAACCAACAAATCCTGCCAAAATTTCGCAGTCAAAACCAAAACAAACACAAGCTGCCATCCCGTCAATTCCCAATTCCCCACCTCCCAACCCTGTTTTTAGAGATCCAGAGCTAAACGTACCTTTACATCCACCAGCCTCTCCTGCCATGCCTAAGATTAATCCTAAAGCCCAAGGAAATGTCGTGGTTAATGATCAACACACCATCATTAATTTTAAGGGAGATGAATCTGAATTAAACGAAATAATGATGAAAACGATAATGGATATGGCTAATGTACTTAAGCGGAATCCTAACGTTCAGATTTACCTTAATGCATATAGTCATGGAACTGTTGATGATATATCTACACCAAGAAGAAACGCCTTAAATCGTGGGCTTACTATACGTGCTGTCTTAATTAATCAGGGTATTCCGGCCACTCGCATTTATTTAATTGCAAAAGGCATACCGGAATCAAATACAAATGCAAATCCAGATTATGTTGAAATGGTACGTTCAGACTTAGTAAAAGACAAAAAATAACTTTTTTAAACGCACATTGTTTGAATTGTATATTCTATAAAAAATCCTCTTAAACAGAGGATTGTAAAAAGTAAAACAAATTTAGAACTAACCTTGACGTGCTTTCATACGCGGATTTTTCTTGTTGATTACATATACTTTTCCATGACGGCGAACAATGCGACAATCTTTATCGCGGAGTTTCGCAGAACGTAAACTATTTCTGATTTTCATAATTAATTCATCCCAGGCAATAAATACAAAAGTCCCTTTTTATATAAAGAAAAATTAAAAAATGTCAAATGCAAAGCGATTATTTTCTAAAGTTTAAGCTTTTGGAAAACTTTTTCAAATTGCTTGAATTCTGCCGATCTCAATGAATTTCTACGCCAAGCCAGGCCAATTGTTCTCCAGGCTGGATTTCCCTCTAAAGAACAGACAGCTACATCCTTGTTTACTATTACACCGGATCTAATAACCATTTCGGGAATAAATGCAATTCCCAAACCGACTTCAACCATACTTATTACCGTATCCAGAGAAGAGGCGACAAAATTGTTGCTGAAATCGTTGACCGCTTTCATGGTCTGACTTTGTCGACACATATCAATGGTCTGATCGCGTAAACAATGACCATCTTGCAACATTATAATTTCTTTTGGATCAATCTGATGTAATGACACCCTATCCAAAGAGGCTAAGACATGATCCTTGGGTGTTATTAAATGGAATTTGTCTTTATAAAGCGCATAGGTATCCGCACCTCCACAGGAACATGGCATTGCAATAATCAATAAATCCAGATATCCAATGAATAATTTTTCCATTAGATTTTCAGTTATCTCTTCCTGAATAGTCAAAGTTAGTTTTGGATAGGTTTTCCGAATTTCCCTAACCAAAAAAGATAAAATATAAGGTGCAATTGTGGGAATGATTCCAAGCCTCAAAGAAGAGGAAAGTGGTTCATGCGCAAAACTTACCATTTCACGAACCGTTTCCAAACCCTGTAATGCAATTCTCGCTTGTTCAGCTATTTCCTGTCCCAATGGTGTAAATACAACCCTTTTTCCCGCTGTTCTATCCAATATAGAGACATTCAACTGACGTTCTAAACTTAAAATTCCTGCAGATAATGTTGACTGTGTAACAGAGCAGGCATTTGCCGCACGACCAAAATGATGTAATTCTGACAATGCAATAAGATAACGTAATTGTTGCGGCGAAGGGAGTGCTTCCATCGTTTTTTTCAATCATTCATTACTAAATATTTCATTTGAAATATTAGCATTTTTTACACATATTAATAGAGGAACCAAAAAAAATTTTATAATGTTATTTTATTAGGAGAAAATAATATGTTGACTGTTGGTGATCAATTTCCATCTTTTAGTCTTACAACTGTTCCTGCTGGTCCTGATGGACTGAATGGAGAATTTATAACGATCAATAATCAAAGCGACAAGGGTAAATGGAAATTATTTTTCTTTTGGCCTATGGATTTCACATTCATTTGCCCAACGGAAATCGCGGCTTTTAGCGACATGGAAACAGAATTTTCAGAACGTAACACTGCTGTTTACGGTGTATCGATTGACTCTGAATATGTTCATTTAAACTGGCGTCTTCATAATGAAACTTTAAAAAATCTGAAGATTCCAATGCTGGCTGACAACAAGCGCGAACTTTCTGCAGCATTAGGTATTCTTCATTATGAAGCTGGTGTTGATTTAAGAGCGACATATATTGTTGATCCAGAAGGGATTATCCGTCACGTCAGTGCAAATGACCTGTCTGTTGGTCGCAATCCAGAAGAATTCCTTCGCATTCTTGATGCTTTGCAAAACGGGGGTCTTTGTCCTTGCAGCTGGCACAAAGGGGATAAAACTCTTTAGTTTATCCATTGATAAATCATCAAAGCCTCTTGATCTCATATCAAGAGGCTTTTTTATTTCAATTTGCTAATAATATTATTATAATTCTTCAAAATTTTTAACATAAACAGTCATACCAAAGGAAACAATCTTGAAGGCTTTAATCTTGCAGCATGCTTCTTTTGAGACACCGGGTTATATTCTTGATTGGCTAAAAATACATCAATATGAAACAATTATTTTGAAATTGTACGAAATGGATGAAAAAAACATTCCTCTTTCCTATAACATCAATCTTTTAATTATCATGGGTGGTCCCATGAGTGTTCATGATGAAAAAAAATATAAATGGTTATCAAAAGAAAAACAATTAATTAAAAACTTAATAAATAAAAATATTCCAACTCTAGGCATTTGTTTGGGGGCTCAATTAATTGCTGACATTTATAATGCCCATATTACAATCGCTAAGCATAAAGAAATTGGTTGGTTTCCTATTCAGGTAATTCAATCCAAGGAGCGTAAGAAAATCAAATGGCCTGAAAATTTTGTCACATTTTTATGGCATGGTGAACAATTTGATATTCCAGCACATGCCAAATTGCTCGCATTTAGTCAAGGTTGCCCACATCAGGCCTTTATGATAAAGAATAATGTAATTGGATTACAGTTCCATCCGGAAATGACTTTAACAATGATTCAAAACATGATTGAAAATTGTTATGATCAGGATAAAACCCTCTCTCCTTTCGTTCAAAGCATAAAAGAGATACTTTCTGTCCCAAAGGAACATTATTCAATAAATCATCAAATAATAGACAACCTGCTTTCATATTTAACTACATAAAGTCAATACCTAGATATTATTTTCAATCACTTGTTTTAATTTCTGTAACACAAGATCCACAAGCTGATTATCCTTTGCCTCAACCATAATACGAATCAAGGGTTCTGTCCCACTTTTCCTTAGAAGGACCCTTCCCTCTTTACCCAATTTCAATTCCGCATCCCTTACGACTTTTTTAACTGCTTCAGTATTTAAAGGGTTTTTTCCGTTAAAACGAATATTATATAACTTTTGAGGGAACGGCATAAACATTCTACATACTTCACTTGCTTTTTTACCCTCTTCAATAATAACTGCCAATACTTGTAATGCAGCAATAAGACCATCACCGGTCGTTGAAAATTCAGAAAGGATCATATGCCCAGACTGTTCCCCTCCAACATTACATCCAAGTTGACGCATCTTTTCAACAACATAACGATCACCTACACAGGTTCTCATTAATTGAATTCCGGTATCATTCAAAAACTGCTCGAGTCCCATATTAGACATCACTGTCGCTACAATTGAATGATTTTGGAGCATCTTTTTTTTATCCCAGGAAGATGCAATTAAAGCCAGAATCTGATCACCATCGATAAGCTTGCCCTCTTCATCAACCAACAGCATACGATCAGCATCACCATCGAGGGCTATTCCCAAATCAGCCTTATGCTCCAATACAGAATTGATTAACGTTTCTGGATGTGTTGAGCCACAATTTTTATTAATATTTAAACCGTTCGGTTTACATCCAAGCGATATAACTTCTGCGCCCAACTCCCATAGTGCCTTGGGGGCCACATGATAAGCGGAACCATTTGCACAATCAATAACGATTTTCAAACCATCAAGGCGACACCCACGGGGAAAAGAAGCCTTTGCATGTTCAATATAGCGACCTGCTGCATCATCCAGACGTACGGCCCGACCAATATGTTCATTACCAGCCAATTGACCTGACAAATCAGATCGCATCATGGCTTCAATTTCAAGCTCCTGTGCATCGGAAAGCTTAAATCCATCTCTGTTAAAAATTTTTATTCCATTATCTTGGAATGGATTATGTGATGCAGAAATCATAACCCCAAGATCAGCACGCAAGGAGCGAGTCAACATTGCAATCGCTGGCGTAGGCATCGGACCAACCAGAATCACATCCATTCCTGCCGATAAAAAACCGGCAACCAAGGCACTTTCAATCATGTAGCCTGATAAACGTGTATCTTTGCCGATCAAAACTTGATGTCTTCTATGGTCTTTTCCAGCCATGAACATCAATCCAGCAGCTTGACCAAGCTTTTGTGCCACTTCTACCGTCATAGGATCACTATTGGCTGTACCACGAATTCCATCTGTTCCAAAAAGTAATCTATGATTTTTCATTAACTTTTCCCATGTTAAACAATAAAACATCACAATTGATATGACAGAAATCAACCATATAAAGTCTGCCACATTTTCATGCTTTGTACCGCAGCGGGCACATTGTGAACACGAATAATTGAATTTCCAAAATAAAACGCTGGAGATGACGCTATCATGGTAGCGACATCATATTCCTCAAAATTCATTTTTCCAGCAATTTCCCTAATAAAACGTTTTCTGGAGACTGCTAGAAGCAAACGGCAACCTAAGTTAGCAAAAGCGGGAAATTTTTTTAAAAGTTCCATATTTTGAAAATTATTCTTTGCAAAACCTATACCCGGATCAAGTATTACATTTTCACGACGAATACCTGCATTTACCGCTTTTTGAATTTTTCTTTGCAACTCTGCAAAAACATCAACCAAAACATTGTTGTAATTCTTATATTGATGCATTGTCTGGGGATTTCCACGCATATGCATCAAAATCACAGGACATTGAGCCTGAGAAATAACCTGTGCACTTTCCCTATCATCAAGAGCAGAAATATCATTAATTAAATCAGCTCCTGCATCTAAGGCATATTTCATTGTTTCAGCATGACGCGTATCAACAGACAAATAGGCACCACATCCTTTTAATGCTTTGACAACAGGAATAATTCTACTACATTCCTCTTCAGTTGACACAGGTTGAGAGCCAGGTCGTGTACTTTCACCACCAATATCGATTACTGTCGCACCATCCTCAACCATTTTATGAGCGGCCCGAATAGCAGTTGAACTTGAATAATGTTTGCCACCATCACTAAAACTATCAGGCGTTACATTCAGTATACCCATAATTAGAGAACCTTCAGGCAATCCAGCCAGAGGCGAGGCAGTTGTTATTTTTCTTATCTGATTAGAATATAAGGGTGAATGAAAACAATCTTTGACATACCCAATTTCCAGTTTTTGATTTTCAATTATCTCAATCATTGAAAAGGCAACTTTTTTTTCTTGACCTGCAAAAGGTAATGCAAGCTCATTTTTGATTGCAAACTGGGCTGAATTTCCAAATAAAAATCCTGTAGGATTTATAATCATATCATTCTTAACACTATAACCATGACACTGTCATCTAATATCAATCTCAAATAAAATAAGTGAAAAGAATATATTCTTTTCACTTAAAAAATAGTTTTAATCCATAAAAATTAAAACCCTAGTTATGTTCCTCAAAATTAACACCTGTTGCAGGAACAGGATTATCAGCATGACCAGCATCATCCTTTTTTATTTTATCAGAACCAAAATTATCACCTGAATGATGAGCCACATCGATTGATGATCTCAATTTTTTTGTCGTGTCATCAACAAGGCTACGTTCAATTTTTTTACCGCGAAGAACCTGTCTGATTTCCTCTCCACTTAAAGTTTCATATTCCAAAAGACCCAGAGCCAATCTTTCAAGATCTTCCCTGTGCTCTTCTAACAACGCTGTTGCACGTTTATGCGCATCATCAATCAAACGTTTAACTTCGGCTTCTATTTCATGAACGGTTTCACTAGAAATATTTTTACCTTGTCCCATGGAATGACCGAGAAAAACCTCTTGTTCATTTTCAGCATAAGAAACAAGTCCAATTTTTTCACTCATACCCCATTCAGTAACCATCCGTCGTGCAAGATCCGTCGCCATTTTGATATCGCCAGATGCACCGTTTGAAACATTTTCCGGACCAAAAATCATTGATTCAGCACAACGTCCACCCATGGCAAGAACCAGTTCAGCCAAACATTTCGATTTGCTTTTTGAATAGCGATCGCCTTCCGGTAGACTCATCACCATTCCCAATGCGCGTCCACGTGGAATAATTGTGGCCTTATGTACCGGATCACATCCAGGAGTAAATAATGCGCAAATGGCATGCCCGCCTTCATGATAAGCGGTCATTTTTTTCTCATCTTCACTCATGACCAGTGAACGACGTTCTGAACCCATCATGACCTTGTCTTTGGCATTTTCAAATTCCAGCATCGATACTGTTCGACGGTTTAACCGTGCAGCCAACAAAGCCGCCTCATTAACAAGATTTGCAAGATCAGCACCAGAAAAACCTGGTGTTCCACGGGCAATTACTCTTGGATCAACATCAGATGCTAACGGAACCTTTTTCATATGTACGCGAAGGATTTTTTCACGACCCCCAACATCAGGATTAGGCACAACAACCTGACGATCAAATCTTCCTGGACGTAACAATGCCGGATCCAAAACATCAGGCCTGTTCGTTGCGGCTATGAGAATTACGCTTTCATTGCTGTCAAATCCATCCATTTCAACCAGCATCTGATTTAAAGTCTGTTCTCGCTCATCATTACCACCACCGAGACCGGCACCACGATGACGTCCAACGGCGTCAATTTCATCGATAAAAATAATACAAGGAGCAGCTTTTTTACCCTGTTCAAACATATCTCGAACACGAGAAGCCCCCACTCCAACAAACATTTCTACAAAATCAGAACCTGAAATTGTAAAAAACGGAACATTTGCCTCGCCAGCAATCGCACGCGCCAATAAGGTTTTCCCTGTTCCAGGAGGGCCAACCAACAAAACCCCTTTTGGTATTCTGCCACCCAGCCGCTGAAATTTTTGTGGATCTTTAAGGAATTCAACAATTTCTTCCAGCTCGCTTTTAGCTTCATCAATTCCCGCCACATCCGCAAACGTGACACGTCCCTGTTTTTCAGTCAGCAAACGAGCCTTGGATTTACCAAATCCCATTGCCTTTCCCCCTGCGCTTTGCATATTGCGCATAAGAAGAATAAATAAACCGATAATCAGCAAGGTTGGCAATAAATTCAATACAAGCTGCCAAAAAAGATTTGGATGATTATCAACAGGTTTAACCTCTATCGTAACTTTATGGTCAGTGAGGGTTGATAAAAGCGAAGTATCCTGTGTTGGCAAATAGGTTTGAAATTTCTTGCCATCCTGACTTGTTCCAGTTAAATACCGGTCCTGTATGACAACTGATTTAACATTTCCAGCGTTAACATCCCCCAGGAATTTAGAATAACTAACTTGATTGTCCACAACAACATTACTGCTTGGTCGAAAATATCCAACCACTAACATTACTGATACAATAACGAGTATCCATAAACTTAAATTACGCCCAAAATTTTTCATTCTACTTTATATTTCCATGTTTTAGGATAAACACGTTTTTAAAAAAAGAATATTTAATATATATCATTTTATATTCTTCATATTACAATTTATCTCTTACTTAATAACATAAGAACTGAAACAAATCTTTCCTACCCTAAAAAATATTTTTCCTTAAAAATATTGAATTTAAACCGATTTATTATAAACATAATTACATAATTAAGCTAATTTTGTGGTCGAAAAAAGATGACTTTGTGTCAAGGATTGTCTAGGCTGGAAAACAATATCCCATTCTTTAACGGACTCGTCCGAATATATTCCCAAATGAGGTACAGCCAATAATTTATCATTATGCCAAAAAGCGGGTAATGTTTTCAAAATGCAAACAGGCAATCCCTCTCTACATGAAAACTGTTTGTAAGATTTACCCAACGCAGCAATCGTAACTTTATCACTAATATCATATTCTGGCATAATAACTCGAAAACGATAATCCCAAATCGTATTTGGCCGGGCCATTTTTGCCTTTTCAATAACAGTTGTTTCTCTAATCATCAACCAACCATTTCCCAACCTTCCAGCTGGCATAATTTGTACGCCACCAAGAGTAACTTTGCGCATTGATTGAACAAGCCGATTAATTGATTTCTGCAAGGGTGCATACACAGAACCGGAAATTGTTCTGATTAAAGCACCCAGCGTTCTTTCATCCATACCTTTGGTGGAAAAATAAGCAAATCCTTCTGATCTGATCAAAATGTTTTCTGTAACAAAAACAGCCTGATCCTGATCTTTTTTCATTCTTTTTTTACTCTCTTCCCGCGAGCGATGTAATAGTATTGAAACAGATCCTGAAGATGTCCAAGCCGACGACAATTCCTTTCTCACCTGATTTCTCTGAAATTTTAGATCCTGATTGGATGGATCCTCGACCCATATAATCCCTTCCTGTTTTAAGGTTACTCTCAAACGTTGTGGTGCGATCGATAGTAAAGGTCTTATTAACCTTATCTGTGGCAAATCCGTAATAGCAGCCATAGCGGCAATTCCATCCTCACCACTTCCGGCACGTATTCGCATCAGTACAGTTTCCGCCTGATCCCCAGCATGATGACCCAAAAGCAAATCTATGCTTCCCATTTTACAACATGTCTGAATTAATATTTTGTAACGCTCAATACGCGCTCTTTCTTCCAATGCGGCTCCAGGTTTTAGATTATCTAATGTCAGAACTTTTGATTCAATTCCAAGATCCTTCAATCTTTCTTGTGTAAGTGCTGCCTCTATAGCCGAATTTGACCGAATTCCATGATCTACAATTAAGGCGAATACATTTCGTCGCCAACGGGATGCCAACAATGCAAGACACAAACTATCTGCACCACCAGATACAGCCAATACAATGGGTGGCAACTTTTCATCATCGTTACCCCAAGGCCCCAATGACTCAATACAAGAATTAAATTCATCTTGAGATACAGGTTTTAAAATATCATCCATACAGATTTAACAAATCAAGAACATTTAGCTTTACGGCTTAAATTCAAGGCAGAAGATTTCACCTGAGTTGAAACATTTGGATATTTACTATGAAGCAGACTTACAGCCTGACAAGCTTCCTGCACCTTGCCATTTTTTAACATTAAATATCCTACACCCAACAAAGCAGATGGAGCCTTGGGAGATTTAGGAAAATTTTTATAAACAGCATAATAATTTACTGATGAAGCCTTGAAATTTCCTTGTCCAGCCTGAGCCTGAGCCAGCAAATATCGTGCACTAGGGGACTTGGCACCTTCAGGCGTGGATAAAATTTTTTGGGCGATGGATTCTGCGATCTGAAAATTACCATTCAACAATGCCTGTTGACCATCTCTCAAGGTTGAACCCGTTTCAGGTTTTACAGATTTAATTGTTCCTGAATCATCCGAAATTGATGATTTTTTAGAAACCTCACTTTTTGAATCAGTTACCACATCATCTGAAGAACCATTGGAAGCACCTCCACGACCAGCAGCAAAATTCATATCATCAATTTTCTTATTGATAAGATCGTTTTGAGTTTTCAATTGGTTTGACAAATCATCAATTTCGCCCCTCATAACCCTTTGCTGATCTTCTAGATTGTTTATCCGGCTAACTAAATCGGGAAGTAAACTGTTATTTGTTGATAAACTATCATCCTCATCTTTATCTTTATGCCTTTTTTTACGATAATTATCAGAATCATCATTAAAATTAGTATTCTGTGCCTGAAGCTGGCTGATCTGCGATTTTAATTGTGCGACCTGGTTTTGTAGCGCAATAACCTGACGACTGTTATTTTCCTGGGCATTACCGTAAAAAGGACAAATCATAATTGATAGAAATAAACCTGTTATACTTCCTTTGACCTTTGGATGATCAATTGAAAGTAAATTAGAAATTCTTGAATGTTTTTGCTTCGTTATCATTGCCAAACCCTTTACTATCCCTCATTTGATAATAAATTCAAAAAGCTTTAACCATTTATAAATTACGTTCTTTTACATTACATAACAAAAAGCCGGCATAACGTATATACGTATTACCGGCTTTTATTGAAAAGTTATCGAGCTAGGAATTAACGAACTGAAGTAGTCGCATTACGGTTCTGTGACCATGCTTCTTCGTTGTCACCTTCAGCAATAGGTTTATCCTTACCATATGAGATGGTTGTCATACGATCTGATGCAACGCCCAAGGATACCAAATAATCCCGAGCTGCATTTGCGCGGCGAGACCCTAATGCAATATTATATTCTTCTGTGCCGCGATCATCGCAGTTACCGGCAATCATGACCTGGACATTTGGATATTTTTTCAACCAATCAGCCTGACGATTCAAAGTTGCACGGGCATCATCCGTTAATTTGTTTGAATTGAATTCAAAGAAAACACGATCACCAACATTAGCAACTAAATCAGCTTGACTTCCAGGAACTGGACCGCTCACAGTTGGAGCTTGTGTTCCACCACCATTACCGGTTGTCGCACCTTTATGATCTCCGCCAGAACATGCTGCTAGTAATAACGCAGCACCAAAAGCACTAATAAGCTTTATATTCATTGTATGTATTCCTACAAAACGGCTTTCTATTTTCTCAACTTTTATGTTGGTAAATATTGCCTAAAAAAATCAAAATCAAAATCCAAAAAGTCTTATTTTATGAAAGACATATCAATTTCAATCCTAGTCTTTCATTTATATCTAAACAAGTTAAATACACAAGCGATTTTAGCAAAAATTGAATTTTTTACCGCAATAATTTTATTTTATTTCCAAAATTTATTTTAACTGTTGCCAGAAGACCAAGAAGGATCCATCGCCATCGTTGATGTAGGAATGCTTCTCTCATGAAAACCGGAAACATCAATCATCTTGATGGATGAAGAAAAACCGCTTCCACGCGCACCGGCAGACGATTGGTTACAGAACGCCATAACACGGCCATTTGAACAAAATGTTGGGCTTTCGACAGTGAAACCTTGGGTTAAAATTCTTTCTCCAGTACCGTCAGGCGCCATAACACCCAATGAGAATCCACCGCCGCCAATTCTCACAAACGCAATAAGGTCACCTCTTGGTGACCATACGGGGCCTGCATAACTACCGTTTCCATAAGAAATACGTCGGGCTCCACCACCAGTTGCACTCATTATGTATAATTGCTGTCTTCCACCCCGATCTGAAGAAAAAACAATTTGAGATCCATCAGGACTATAACAAGGGCTCGTATCAATAGCCCCGGAACTGGTTAATTGACGTTTGCTGCCCGAACCCAGATCAACAGAATAAAGATCAGAACCTCCTCCCCTTGTTACAGACATAATGACAGACCTTCCATCAGGCGAAAAACGCGGTGCAAAAGATATACCCGAAAAATCTCCCAAAATTCTTTGTCTGCCTGATTGAAGATCAAACAAGTAAACTCGAGGACGGTTATTGACATAAGACATAAATGCTATCTGATTAGAAACAGGACTGAATCGGGGCGTCAAGACAAGCCAGCGCCCGCTGGTTAAGATTCGACTGTTAGCACCGTCATAATCCATGATTGCCAGACGTTTTATGGGATCTGACCGGCGGCCGGTCTGTGCAACATATGCAATTCGTGTATTGAAATATCCCTTATCCCCCAATAAACGCTCATAAATAACGTCCCCTATCATATGGGAAACACGACGAAGATCCTCCCTTATGGCACCTGACCCGGAAATCGAATAGGCTGTTCCCTGAATCTGTTCACCGGTCAACGCATTCCATAGCCGAAATTCAACTCGCCCATTCACCTCTGATCCAGTCACGATAGCCCGAGCCCCCATGGCTTTATAGGCGGCAAAATCAGGTGTAGAGGTTGGTGATGTACTACTAATAACTCGAAATAATCCTGTATTATTCAAGTCATCCGTTAATACCTGAGTTATGGCACCGCCATTCCCAGAACCAAAATCAGGAATAACAATAGGGATAGGCTCGTTTCTTGCCCGATCAACTGTAATTTCATCTGCACCACCGGCTTGCTGCGCAAATGCAGATGATAAAGGTGTTACCACAATTCCACCTGCTACACATCCATACAAAATTTTTCGGCGAGGAATTAAAACATCCCGTAAAATATCAGCATCATTATCAGAAATTATTGAGCGCATAATCCTATTTTCCCTATTATTGATAATGCATATTAACTTACAAATTTAGACATAATTATGGACGGAATACAAAACGAATCTGACCCGTCTTTCCCAACAGATTTGAAGGTATCGGCAATTTTGAACATACAGGACTTAACACGGCGTCCCTTGCCCGTTCTGCTAATGCCCTATATGTTGAATCAGCATTCATTTTTGCCTGAGTCACTGAATCAAATTTAACTATTCTGGCCTCTCCTGAAGCATCAATTGTTACAATTAAATGTGCCACAAAATTAGCATAATCTTTTGCTGCTGTGTCTTCAACATAACATCGACGAACAGATGCCGCTATTTTCCCCTGCTGACCTGCTGAAAGCCCTCTTGTGATATCGCCATTTCTCGCTCCACCACCATTGGGAGCTCCTCCCTGTCTTGGATTTGCTTTGGCTCTGGGAGGATGTGTTTGTTTCTGGTCAGCTTGATAGGCATCCAACGTCGATTCAAGTGAATGTGTATCAGGAATTTCTTTTTTTGCTTTTTCCATTTTTGTCAATCGAGAGAAATTCTGCACCTGAGGTAACGCGGTGGGCATAGGCATTGGTGATGGTGGGGATGGAACATGAGAATTTGAAGAGGATGCCAATGGTGAAACAGTAGGTGGTAACGTTACCTCTGCAGGTGCGGGGGTTTCAACAGCTTTAGGTAAAATCGAATCCTGTTTTTCCATTTTTGCAACCGCATCAGGTGGAGGGGGCATTGGTGGAGGTGGAGGCGGAGGTGGAGGCGTTTCTTCGACAGGTTCAGTTTTAGTAGGTGTTGGCGCAGGTGGAGCATCCAGTTTTTCCAATGCAGGCGCATTCGGGTTCGGGGAATCTCGCTCCGATTTAGCGGGAACTTCTTGTCCTGCATTATCGCTTGTAAATTCAACCTCTACCGGTTTTTCTTCAGGGGGTGGGGGTGGAGGCGCAAAATGAAATAACCATGATAATAGAATCGCCAGAAGGATAACTCCAAAATGCGTTCCGATTGATGCCAAAAAAGAGCATCTGAAAATTTTTCTCTCAGAACGGTACATGCCCAGCAAAATACATAATCCTCAATTATGGCGTTTTTGAAGAAGGGTTGGATGTTGTATCAGGCATTTGTGCAAGTAACGCGACATGCGTAAATCCTCCAGCTGTAACACGTCCCATCACTTCCATGACCCTGCCGTAATTGATATGCTGATCTCCCTTAACAAAGATACGATGTTCAGAATCATTCTGAGACATGACTTTCAACTGCTCCACCAATTGATTCATATCTACAACATTGTCTCCCAAATAAACGGATCCATCTTCCCTGACTGTAACAGTAATCGGTTTGGTATCTGCATTTACCGGTTTCGCGGCAGTTTTTGGTAAATCAACATTGATTCCGCTTGTCATCATAGGGGCCGCAACCATGAAAATAATTAACAGAACCAACATGACATCAACCATCGGCGTAACGTTAATATCTGCCTGTGGACGTCTGCCACGCCCCCGTCTGTTTCGACCCTCTAAAGAAAATCCCATTAATTTTATTCCTGATTTTCTTTTGCTTCAGATTGACGAGAAAGAATCGCACTAAATTCAGCCGCAAAACCTTCAAGTCTTTCAGCAAATAAATTAAGCTTGTTATTAACAAAATTATAGGCCACTACAGCGGGAATGGCTGTCAACAAACCCAGTGCCGTCGCGAATAATGCCTCTGAAATACCAGGGGCAACCACTGCCAAACTTGTGTTATTGGATTGTGCAATGGAAGCAAAAGCATGCATGATACCCCACACGGTTCCAAACAATCCGATAAAAGGTGCCACCGGCCCTACTGTTGCCAAAAAAGTCACCCATCTTTCCAAGCGTTCCATTTCACGGGTAATAGTGATTGACATGGCACGATCAATTCGCTGTTTGACTCCCTCACTGCTCATCTCAATTCCATTAATTCTTGCTGATCGACGCCATTCACCCATACCCGCACTAAACACTGCAGCCATGGGATGGGTTGGTTTCACCCCAATATTTTC
Source organism: Commensalibacter sp. M0133 (assembly GCF_016101485.1). Taxonomy (NCBI): domain Bacteria; kingdom Pseudomonadati; phylum Pseudomonadota; class Alphaproteobacteria; order Acetobacterales; family Acetobacteraceae; genus Commensalibacter; species Commensalibacter sp. M0133. The sequence continues at coordinate 58,257 of NZ_JACFQI010000001.1, read as the reverse complement.
ATATAATTCATCAAGACTCCCACCTGACCAGAATAAATCCTCGAATTCATCTGCCTGACGTTTAACCTTGCGGAGGGTAAAATATTTATCAAAAATTACAGCCCATACCCAAATACTGGCACAAACCAGGCCGATCATAACAAGTTTAACTACTAGCGCCGCATGAACAAAGAGCGCCCAAGGGGACAAACTGGCCGATGGTGTGGCCAGATTTGCTGCATTAATTGATGGATCCAAAAATGCCTCCTGCACAATTAGTCTCACTCAATTTAATTTCATATATAACTTGAGACTATTTATTATTTTCCAATATCCATTTGATATATTTTTTTTCCAATAAAAACAATCTTGTTTTGATAATGAGTAAAAATTTATTCGTACTGGTTTACCTACATCATGGCGGCAAAAATTCTTTTCCAATCCGCTGGAAAAGGTGCTGGCATATAGGTTTCCTTCTTCAGACAAACTAGCTGAATTTTTAATTCAGTCACAATTTCTTCATTACGGAAAAAAACTTGTGATAACCAGCAACTTGCCCCCAAAGTTGTGATTATATTTGTTTTTACAATAACCAATTCATCAATATACAAGGGTTTTCGGAATTTAATCTCGGCTTCCCTCACAACCAAAACCAAGCCGAAATCCTTGTACAAATCACTGGTTGTTCCACCCAACCGTCGTATACTTTCTGTCCGAGCGCGATCTGCAATTCCGAAATAACGGGCATGATAGACGATACCTGCCGCATCAACATCTTCATAACAAACCCTGAACCGGTAAGTTTCGACTTCCTCTTTCGCCAAAGCAGGATTACTTATACCTTTGTCAAATGAATTACTAGGGATGATCTCCATAATTTTCATTCCTCTTCCACATCATTATCCAGCAAATCAAATTGAGTATTTAATAATGCAGGGGGTTTCAGATGAAGATGTTGCCAGCCTCTCTCTCCCAAAACACGGCCACGACTTGTACGAAGAACCAAACCTTCCTGGATCAGGAAAGGTTCAATAACATCTTCAAGAGTATCCCTTGATTCTGCCAAGGCCGCAGCTAACGTTTCAACACCGACCGGCCCACCCTGATGAAATTCAGCAATACGCAATAAATAGCGACGATCCATTGCATCCAATCCAAGCTGATCAACCTCCAATCTTGATAAGGCTGCATCAGCAATCTCGCGATCAACCGCTTTTTCACTCTTATGCTTGACAAACGCAAAATCACGTACACGACGTAACAACCTGCCCGCTATTCTGGGCGTCCCACGAGATCTTCTGGCAATTTCCGCAGCCCCATCTTCAGTCAATTCAAATCCTAGCTTACAGGCCCCTCTTTCAACAATCAATTTGAGTTCATCTGTTGTATAAAATATCAACCGTAACGGAATGCCAAACCGATCCCGCAAAGGTGTGGCAAGCAAACCTGACCGTGTTGTTGCTGCGACAAGCGTAAAAGGGGGCAAATCTATACGAACCGATCGAGCCGCAGGTCCTTCCCCGATTATTAAATCAAGCTGGAAATCCTCCATTGCCGGATAAAGAATTTCTTCAATTGAAGGATGCAATCGATGAATTTCATCAATAAATAATACATCCTTTGGTTGTAAATTGGTTAAAATTGCCGCCAAATCACCAGCCCTTTGAATTACAGGGCCAGATGTTGCACGAAAACCAACCCCCAACTCCCTGGAAACAATCTGCGCCAAGGTTGTTTTTCCCAGCCCTGGTGGTCCATGTAACAAAACATGGTCCAACGCCTCATCTCGCTGTCTTGCCGCCTCTATAAAAATTGAAAGGTTTTCTCGTGATGATTTTTGTCCAATGAATTCAGCCAAAGATTGAGGTCTTAACGCGACCTCCACAGTGTCTTCCTGACGTTTCGTTGCATCTATGGGACGATTTATTTCAGACTTCATCGGGCCAACTCACGTAAAGCTTCTCGAATAATATGATCAAGTTGAAGGGGTTGATTTTTCTCTTTCAAACCTTTAATCACTCGCCCGACGATTGGTTGGGATTCCATTCGACGAAATCCAAGTCCCTCCAGGGCCAGCAACACATCCACAACAATATTAGTCTCATTATTGTCGGTTGTCTGACCTGAAATTGTAATTGAATTAATCACATCTGAACCAGAAGCCACTTTACCATTCAGTTCAGTTAATATGCGCGTAGCCAATCTTGCCCCTACGCCTGGAGCCCGCATTAAACTTGCCTTGTCAGCTGTCATAATGGCCGAAGTCAATTCATCCGGCGTAAGAACGGATTGAATCGCCAGCGCCATACGAACCCCAACACCTTGTACCGTTGTTAGCAGCCTGAACCATTCCTGTTCCTTTCCATCAGCAAATCCATAAAGTAATATGGCATCCTCTCTGACGATGGTTTCAATCAATACACGGGCAATTTCTGGAGGACGAGGCAATTTTGATAAGGTCCGGCTTGAAACATAGACCACATATCCCACCCCATTCACGTCAATGAGACAACGATCCCTGTCATTTTGGTCAATCAAAAGCCCAGTCAATTGTCCTATCATGCCATTATTGTTCCTTTATTAACACGAATTTGACTTATCCGATGATGGGCATGACAAATCGCTATCGCCAAAGCGTCAGCTGCATCAGCTCTTGGAATTTTGGCTCCCGGCAATAAACGCTGAATCATAACAGATACCTGATCTTTGGTCGCCGCTCCCGTTCCAACCACGGCACGCTTAACTGTTTTAGCACCATATTCATTAACATTAATATATTTTTGCGCGGGCACTAATAATGCCACCCCCCTAGCATATCCCAACTTCAAGGTGGCAGAGCCATTCCGGTTGACATAGGTTTCTTCAACCGCAACCTCTTCAGGTTGATAAAGACCAATCAGTTTTTCCAAACCTGATGCTAATACACAGAGACGTTGAGGAACAAAATGATCACTATTCGTAGACAGGACACCACTTGCCACATAGGTAAGACGGTTGTCACGTGCATCAATTATCCCCCATCCGGTAAACCGCAAACCGGGATCTATCCCAAGAATTCTAACCACAACTCTTAAGCCGATAGCCGTTCAGCAATCTCGTCCGAAAGGTCAAAATTGGCAAAAACATTCTGAACATCATCATGATCTTCCAGAACTTCAATTAATTTTAGCAAGGTGCGAGCATTATCTTCATCTAATGCAACTGTATTGGATGGACGCCATTCAATTTTTGCACTTTCAGGATCTTTAAACCGGGCTTCCAATGCGTCACGGACTGCAAAGAAATTTTCCATCGCACATGTTATTTCATAAACATCATCATTTTCTTCAACATTATCCGCTTCTGCCTCAATAGCCGCCTCAAATATTGAATCAAAATTTGCAACCGTTTTTGGATAGGTAATAACTCCCATACGTTCAAACATGAATGCGACAGAATTCATTTCCCCCAAGGATCCGCCATATTTATTGAATGCGGCCCTAACATCTGAAGCTGTACGATTACGATTATCTGTCAATGCCTCAACGATAATGGCAACTCCGGATGGACCATATCCTTCATAGCGCACTTCTTGATAATTATCTCCATCTGCGCCACCTGCGGCTTTCTTAATCGCACGATCAATATTGTCCTTTGGCATATTAACAGCACGAGCTGCCGCAATGGCTGCACGTAAACGGGGATTGGCGGCTGGATCAGGTAAACCTGATTTTGCTGAAACGGTTATTTCACGAATTATTTTTGAAAATTCTTTTGCCCGACGGGCATCCTGAGCCCCTTTGCGATGCATAATATTTTTAAATTGCGAATGTCCTGCCATTAATTTTTCTCTTAATTCTTACAGTTTGATTTCAATCTTAATCTAATAAACATGTCCCGATTTTTAAACAAACCGACCATGACAATGTTTAAATTTTTTACCTGAACCACATGGACATGGTGCATTTCTGGGCGTATCTGCCCATTCTTTTGGTGCATCAGATAATGTCTGAGGGGTTTCCCCCTCTATAAAATCCGAAGAAGAATTTTCCCCTTCATCATCAGAGACGTTGACTTCAACCTTGGCCAAAAGTGAGGTAATCCGTTCACGAAGCTCATCCAGCATATAATTGAAAAGAACAAAAGCTTCCTTCTTATATTCATTAAGCGGATCTTTCTGACCATAGGCCCGCAGTCCGATACCCTGACGCATTTGATCTAATCGCAACAAATGTTCTTTCCACACAGCATCAAGCGTTGTTAGCAAAACTTGCTTTTCAACATATCGCATAATTGAAACACCATAATTCGCGACCTTGGTGGCCATCATTTCATTAGCGGCTTTCGTAATGCGCTCTTCAAGTGTATCAATTGAAATATCTTTCTCTTCTGACCATTCATTAATCGGTAGATCAAGATTAAATATCCGTTTTATATCCGCAGTTAATTCTTTAATATGCCATTGTTCTGCAAAGGATTTTTCAGGTATGTATTTTTCGATCAACATATTGATCACATCATGTCTTATAGACGCAATCACTTCTGAAACATCTTCCAGAGCCATATATTCCCGACGCTGAGAATATACCTCCTTACGTTGATCATTGATGACATCATCATATTTTAAAGTGTTTTTACGCATATCGAAATTGCGCGCCTCAACTTTTTTCTGGGCTTTTTCAAGTGCCTTGTTGATCCAGGGGTGAACAATGGCCTCCCCTTTTTTCAAGCCCATTTTTTGAAGCATACCACCCATGCGTTCGGAACCAAATATCCGCATCAGGTCATCCTCGAGGGATAAAAAGAAACGTGAATTTCCCGGATCTCCCTGACGCCCCGAACGTCCTCGCAACTGGTTGTCAATTCGACGACTTTCATGACGTTCCGTACCAATTACAAACAGTCCGCCGCTCTCTTTAACCAGTTCATGATCTTTTTGAACTTTTTCTTTAAGGGCCGTTTCTTGTTTCAAGCGTTCATCTTCATTCTCGATATGGGAAAGCTGCTGATGGATAAGCATATCCACATTCCCACCCAATTTAATGTCAGTACCACGACCCGCCATATTCGTGGCAATTGTAATGGCTCCCGGAATTCCAGCTTGAGCAACTATCTGAGCTTCTTTTTCATGAAAACGCGCATTCAATACATTATGCTTTATGCCTTTTTTATTCAACAAATTTGAAAGATGTTCACTTTTCTCAATCGATGTTGTTCCAACCAAGATAGGCTGTTTCTTTTTATGAACCTCTTCGATAAGCTGGCTAACCGCATCATATTTTTCAGCCGCGGTCAGATAGATTTCATCATGTTCATCCTTACGCTGAACTTTAAGATTGGTTGGAATTGACACAACGTCCAGCTTGTAAATTTCGGCAAATTCATCGGCTTCTGTCATTGCCGTTCCCGTCATACCGGCGAGTTTCGGATAAAGACGAAAATAATTTTGAAAAGTGATTGAAGCTAGAGTCTGGTTTTCCTGCTGTATTTCCACATGTTCCTTGGCTTCCAGTGCTTGATGCAATCCATCGGAATATCGACGTCCATCCATCATACGTCCAGTAAATTCATCAATTAAAATTACCTTATTGTTACGGACGATATAATCCACATCCCTGGCAAACAAGGTATGCGCCCGTAATGCCTGCTGCATATGATGCACCAACGCGATATTATGAGTGTCATACAGCCCCCCCTCTTTCAATACACCCTTTTCACGCATTAACTGCTCTATATGTTCGGTTCCCATTTCTGTTGGAATGACATTACGGAATTTTTCATCTTTTTCATAATTGGCAGGATCTTTGACTATCTCTTTTATAATCTCATCAACGGAACGATATAGATCTGAACTGTCATCCGCAACCCCCGAAATAATCAATGGAGTACGAGCCTCATCTATCAAGATCGAATCAACTTCATCCACAATGGCGTAATTAAACGGACGCTGAACCATTTCATCAAGACTGTATTTCATATTGTCACGAAGATAGTCGAAGCCGAATTCATTATTTGTCCCATATGTAATATCGGCGGCATAAGCAGCCTTACGTTCAATATCACTCAAATCCGCGATAATCGTTCCGACATTCATGCCAAGAAAACTATAGAGCCGGCCCATTTCAGCAGCATCACGTGAGGCAAGATAATCATTCACCGTTACAACATGCACCCCTTTTCCCGATAGTGCATTCAGATATACGGCCAAGGTTGCCACCAATGTTTTACCTTCACCCGTACGCATTTCGGCAACCTTACCATCGTGAAGAACCATTCCCCCTATCAGCTGGACATCGAAATGACGCATTCCCAAAACCCTTTTCGAAGCTTCTCTGACCACAGCAAACACTTCTGGCAATAAATTGTCCAGTGTTTCTCCATCAGCTAACCTTTGACGAAATTCAACCGTTTTATTAGCCAATGCAACATCATCCAGAGCCTGTATTTCAGGTTCCAATTGATTGATTTCAGGTAGTCGCTTTTGATAAGCTTTTAATGAACGCTCATTAGAGGTGCCGAAAAAGACACGGGCAAATTTTGCAAACATCAATGTTTTCCAAATAACGCTTTGTAATCCTGCCTGTCATTACAAAGGGCTAGTTATAATTAAATTAGAACACAATTCAATCCAGACAGAAAAATACATATAGAAATAAGTTCATCGGTATTATAACCAACTTTACTTACACCATAAATATCATTTTAAAATTTTAAAAGTGGTTTAACTTTTTTTCAAGAAAGGAACTTTATTAAAATAATGGGACAATTTCACCTTTCCATGATATAAACATATTCAAAATTATCTTTAATCCTCTCAATAATAAAGGTACTATATGTCTTTTTACAACAAATCATTCAAATTTGCAGCAACCCTTCTTTTTTCCTCAAGCCTTTTGACAACAGCAGTTATTGCCGCTGAACCTGCTGTCACAACTACCCCGTCAGCACCTGCCGCTCAAAATCAGTCAAGTCCCAGCAAAATAGATGAAAATACTGTTTTGGCAACTGTTAATGATAAAAATATTACGTATCATGATGTCCAAAACATGCGCAAGATGTTGCCCGATCAATATAAAAGTCTGCCTGCACCTGTTTTGACAACAATAATCCTTCAGCAATTAATTGTTCAAAATGCAGTGCTACAAGTTGCTGAAAAACAGAATTTACAGAATTCCCCTGAGGTCAAGCAACAAATTGAATTCATGCAAAAGGATATCCTGTTTTCGACATTCCAAAAATCTGAATTGGAAAAGAATTTAAAACAAAATCCAATTGACGATAAAGCCATTCAAACTTTTTACGATCAGCATTTCGCCAACGCAGCCCCTGTTAAAGAGGCGCATATATGTCATATTCTCGTAAAAACACAACCGGAAGCTGTAAAAATCATCAGTCAACTTCATGCAGGCAAAAATTTCGCTAATCTTGCCAAACAATATTCAACCGATAAAGAGAGCGGTAGCGAAAATGGCGGTGATTTGGGATGGGTCAAACAAAATGACCCTCTTGCACCGGAATTCATCAATGCAGCCTTTGCGCTGAAAGCAAATACAATTACAACCGCTCCGGTGAAAACCCAATTTGGTTGGCATGTCATCAAGGTTCTTGGTTATAGAAACGCTCCGGTACCACCATTGGATAAGATAAAAGATGAAATTCGCAAAAACCTGTATCAACAAAGAATGAAAACCATTATTGAAAATGTAATTAAACAAAGTAAAATTACCAAAAATGATGAAGCCATTCATTCTTTAACACAAATGCCTGCCACACAAAAAAAATAACTCTGACAGAACAAATCATTAAAAATTTTTATAAAAGGGAAAATAAATTTTCCCTTTTATAAATTCAAAATGTTTATTGATTAATATCCCTAAAAAATTTAGTTCAAAAAACATATCATTAAATCCTTTTTTCTTATAAAGAAAACTTGTAAAAAACATTTTCAGTAAAATATAAATATTTCATTATAACCGGATATGAATCAACCCTGTCGTATCCATTATTTTGCTCCATTGTTGAAAAAGAGTCTACCATGTCGAGTTATCCTGTTTCTCCGCTTGCCGTAACCCTCCCTGAACTTTGCCCCGTTGCCGGTGTAAAACTTGCATCTGTTCAAGCGGGATTACGATATACTGGACGTCTTGATTTATCGTTAATGGAATTCGCTCCGAACACAACCGTCGCAGGAGTATTTACCAAAAACAAATGTCCAGGTGCACCTATTGATTGGTGCAGAAAAATTTTATCTCGCGGTAAGGCCAGGGGATTACTTGTCAATGCCGGTATTGCCAATGTATTTACGGGTCAGGCAGGTTTTGATGCAGTTAAATATTCAGCACAGGCAGCTGCAAAAACAATAAACTGCGCACCCGAAGAAATTTTTGTTGCCTCTACAGGGGTTATTGGCGAACAGCTTCCTTATCAAAAAATCATCAATTATCTTCCAGAACTTTATTCGAAATTGGCTTCTGATCAATGGAAGGAAACAGCTCAAGCAATCCTGACTACGGATACATTTGCCAAAGGCTTTTCCCTTAAAACAGATATTGACAATATTCCTGTCACTATTCAGGGAATCGCCAAGGGGAGCGGTATGATCGCACCTGATATGGCCACTATGCTTTGTTTTGTTACAACTGACGCAAAATTGCCCGCTACTGTCTTACAAAAATTATTAAATGAAAAAGTCAAAACAACCTTTAATTCAATAACAGTTGATTCCGATACATCAACCTCTGATACCCTTCTTTTATTTGCCACGGGTCAGACCCCCAATACCGAAATCAATGATATTGATGACCCAAGATTAAGCAATTTTTCAAATGCCTTAGAAAAATTGTTACAAGAATTGGCTCTTTTGGTTATTAGGGATGGTGAAGGCGTAACAAAACTGATTGAAATCAAGGTTGAAGGTGCCGTTAACAATGAATCAGCTTTTAAAATCGGACAATCAATCGGTAACTCCCCTCTTGTGAAAACAGCAATAACAGGTGAGGATGCCAATTGGGGACGTGTTGTAATGGCGGTAGGCAAAGCCGGCGAACCAGCCGACCGTGACCTTTTGTCAGTGGCAATAGGTAATATTTGGGTTGCCAAACAAGGTGAGGTTTTATCAGATTATGACAAAGATAAAATTAACAAGCATATGCAAGAACAAGTCATAAAAATTAAAGTCAACCTGAATCTGGGAGAGGGACACGCAAAAATTTGGAGCTGTAACCTAACACAAGGTTATATTGAAATTAACGGCTCTTATCTGCGTTCCTAATTTCTTTTATTTATTATCAATTGAATCGTTTCTTTATGAATACCCCTATTATCTCCGATTTTTCTGAAGAAGAAAAAAAAAGAATTCTAGCAAAGTCAGCACTTTTCAGTCCTCCGTCCTTGAAATTATCAGATGGAAGACAAGAACTTGTTGGACTTTCACGGGAAGAATTGGAAGAGGTCCTAATGGGTATGGGGGAAAAATCCTTCCGTACGAAACAGTTATGGCACTGGATTTATCATAAAGGTGTTACCGATTTCTCTTTGATGAGTTCAATCAGTAAACCCTTGCAAGCCAAATTGGCAGAACATTGTGTGATCAGCCGACCGGAACTGGTTATGCAACAGACCTCAAAAGATGATACCCGCAAGTTTCTTTTTCGCTTCAGGGATAAACAAGAAGCTGAAACAGTTTATATTCCAGATCGTCGAGAAGATCGTGGTGCTGTCTGCATTTCCTCACAGGTCGGATGTACGTTGTCCTGCCGTTTTTGTCATACCGGCACGCAAAATCTGGTTCGAAATCTTGGTGCAACAGAAATCGTAGGTCAATTCATGGCGGCAAGGGATAGTTATAATGAATGGCCAACCCCGACCGCTGGAAGACCCCGTCTTCTATCAACCATAGTTCTGATGGGAATGGGCGAACCTCTTTATAATTATGACAATGTTGCCAAGGCAATGCGTATCGTTATGGATGATGAGGGAATTGGAATCTCTCGTCGCCGGATTACCTTGTCAACGTCCGGTGTAGTTCCCATGATGGATCAATGTGGAAGGGAACTGGCAATTAATCTAGCCATTTCCCTTCATGCTGTCAGGGATGATTTACGAAATGAGCTCGTTCCCTTAAATCGTAAATATCCTATCAAAGACGTTCTGGCAGCCTGTCGTCGATACCCTGCAGCAAGTAATTCACGTCGTATAACGTTTGAATACATTATGTTAAGGGGAATTAATGACAGTGAATCAGATGCACGTGAACTGGTGCATCTATTAAAGGGTATTCATGCCAAGGTTAATCTAATTCCATTTAATCCATGGCCAGGCAGTGATTACAAACCCTCCAAAACTGAACAGGTGCAAAAATTTGCCGATATCATTATGCAGGCAGGTTATTCCTCGCCCATCCGCACCCCAAGAGGGCGTGACATTCTTGCAGCATGCGGACAATTACGCACTGAAAGTCAAAAAGCCAAAATTTCTAAAAATTTAAAACAAAACGAAACAATTTCTGACTGACAATATTGTTTTAAAATCAAATAAAAATTGTGAAAATGATTTATTTAATCTTATTTTCACAATTTTTCGAAATAAATTAATTCACATGATTATATGAATTTATCATCAATAATTATAGACTTGAAAAATTTCTACCAGGCATAGGCTTCAGGTGCCTCACCCCCCATACCGGGCCAAATATCATTTAAAGTATGTATTATTTCATCTGACAATGTAATGGAAAGCCCTTCAATAGCATTATCCAGCTGTGTTTCAGTACGAGGTCCAATAATCGGTGCTGTGACATCAGGTTGATGTCTTAACCAGGCAAGGACTAAATTTGCAGGAGTTATTTTATGTTCAGCAGCAAGATTCTCATATTTTTCAAGTTGGTATCTTAATTTTTCAATTATTTTCAGTTCCTGTTCTCCAAAACATCGCTCGCCATTTTTCTGTTTCGAGAGGACACCCCCAAGCAGTCCACCTGCCAATGGAGAATAGGGAGTAAATCCAAGACCATGATATCGACAGAATAGAAGGACTTCCAGCTCAACTGTACGTTCTGTCAGATTATAGAGGCTTTGCTCAGAAACCAGTCCGTAAAAATGACGTTCCTTGGCCAATCCCTGAGCTGTGGCTATTTGCCAACCAGCAAAATTACAACTTCCTATATATAAAACTTTTCCCTGTTGAACCAATAACTCCATTGCCTGCCATATTTCCTCCCATGGAGTTTCTCGATCAATATGATGCATTTGATAAAGATCAATATGATCAGTTTTTAGGCGTCGCAAACTGTCTTCACACGCTTTTCGAATATGATAAGCTGACAAATGCCGGCCTTCGGCCCAAAATCCATAGGCTGGTATTTTTGGTAGCCAATACAACCTTGTCCTCTCTGACCGCTCTTTTTAAACCATCGTCCTATAATTTCTTCAGAAATGCCATATCCCCCTTGAAATTTCTGACCATTGTAATCCTCCATAAACATCTGCCGTATCAAAAAAATTAATTCCTGCATCAATTGCCTTATCCATAATCATGCAGCTTTCTTTTTCATCCGTGACATCACCAAAATTCATGGTTCCAAGACATAAATCACTTATCGTCAGACCTGTTCTTCCCAAAAATCGATATCTCATGATACCTAAATCTTTTTATTAACAATTTTAAATATTTTTGATTTTGCAGATAAAGCAATTCAAATGAATTGGAATATCTACACCCTGGGCGGTGTAATTGTCATAGGTTCCTTTGACAATGGAGGAATAATTCCATTTACAGGATGCGGTACATACGGTGCTTCAAGACTGTTTATTTCATTTTCTGTTAAAGAAACAATCAAGCGCCTTTACAGCCGTTGTCAAATGTTCAGCCTTTGTTACCCCAATAATAGGTGCCGTTACGTATTTTTTTGATAATAACCAGCCCAATGCGACATATGCACGAGGGACATGATGCAAGTTGGCAATCTTTGCGACAACCTCCACGACTTTTCGATCCTGCTGTTCTGCATCCTGATACATTTTCAAAGCAAAAGCATCATTTTGAGTACGTCGTGTAACCTCATCAAAATCACGAGTCAATCGTCCCCTTGCCATTGGACTCCAAGGAATAACACCAATACCTTGATCCGCACAAAAAGGCAACATTTCACGTTCCTCTTCCCGATAAAGCAAATTATATTGAGGCTGCATGGAAACAAAACGTGTCCATCCATTTTGCCTTGCAATATGTTGCATTTTTGCAAAACGCCATGTTTCCATAGAGGATGCTCCAATATAGCGAACCTTTCCTGATTTCACGATGTCATGCAAGGCCTCCATGGTTTCCTCGATCGGGGTTCCATGGTCAAAACGGTGAATTTGGTAAAGATCTACATAATCCATTTTTAATCGTGACAAACTGTCATCAATTGATTGAAAAAGAGCTTTACGCGATAGAAAACCTGTATTAGGCGAATTCCGCCAAGGGAAAAAAACCTTGGTCGCCACCACAATTTCTTCTCGCCGTGCCATATCATTCAATGCTCGCCCCGTTATTTCCTCTGAACTGCCTCCAGAATAAATATTTGCCGTATCAAAAAAATTAATTCCCGCCTCAATGGCCTGTTTAAAAAAAGGGCGTGCAGCAGTTTCATCAATTGACCAGGCTTGTGGCAACCGGTTGGGTTCACCGAAACTCATGCATCCCAAACATAATCTCGATACTTTAAGACCCGTATGACCTAAATTTATATACTTCATTTTTTTATCTCAAATATGATATGAAAATTATCGAAAATCTTTTTTATTGTTTGATTTTCAAATAAATAATACGGTAAAAAAAGCGTTGTATAATATCTTGATATTCCGTAATAATTACCTGATCCTGCAAATAATTTATGTTTAGTTATAAAATCTGAATAATCATCAATTTGTCTAATCCATTATAATGACACTCAATCAGTCTTCAGACAGTCAAACCGAATTATTTTATCAAAAAATAATCAATATTCTTGAACGACATGTAAAAACACCGGGTGCACATACCACCCTGATTAAAGATCTCAAACTTTTTAGAAAAGAGATACCTCGTCAAGCATGTGCCTGTTTTTATCAACCGAGTATCAGTTTGTTATGCCAGGGTACTAAACAGATAATCGTTGATAAAAATATCTTTCCATACGACAAACATCATTTGCTCATTACTTCTCTGGACATCCCTACGAACAGCCAAATAATGGAAGCATCCCCTATTAAACCCTGTTTTGGAATTTCCTTAAATTTGGAACGCAATATTATTGCAGAGTTAAGTACACAAATTGATCTTAGGAATTCAAACAAAACGAAATGTAGCAGTGTATCTATTTGCAGTGTTAATGTATCCTTTTTGGAACCCATGTACAGGCTTTTATCCTTAATGGATGAGCCCGAAACCATTCCAGTTCTTGCCCCGTTAGTCATCAGGGAAATTTACTATCGACTGCTAACCAGCGATGCCGCACCAATTCTTTTACAGATTATAACAACTGGTAATACAGGATCTAATATCAGAAAAGCAATTGAATGGCTTAAACAAAATTATTCTCAACCCTTGAAAATAAGCCATCCTGCCAGTGCTGTTAACATGAGTCCCTCAAGCTTGCATCATCATTTCCGCCAACTAACCGGAAAAAGCCCGTTACAATATCAAAAATGGTTACGCGTTAATGAAGCAAAACGTCTGATGATCAATAATAATCTTAACGCTGCCACTGCTTCCTATCAGGTTGGTTATGAAAGTCCCTCACATTTTAGTCGTGATTACAAAGCCATATTTGGCAAGTCTCCCCAAAAAGATATAAAAAATTTTAATCAAATATAGTTTTTCATTCCAGAATGTCATTCTTTCGTATAGCTCCACTAAAAAAATGCTTATTCAGTTTCTAACAGTAATTTTACCTGACTGGAATTATTCCTCTCATAGAAAGGTCCACGATGTCGATCCGTTTTAATGCTTATCAACAACCGATTGGTCAAGCTCTTCCTTCATGGAAAAAAGCAAAGCTTCCCAAAAAAGTAACAATCACGGGACAATATTGCCGGCTTGAACGCATAAATGTCAGACAACATGCTTTGCAACTTTATGATGCCTTTTTTAACGGTACTGATAAAGGGCTATGGACCTATCTTTTATCCGGCCCGTTTAATGACTTTAATGAATATCGGGAATGGCTACTTAAATTAGAAAATATCAAAGATCCATTTCATTATGCCATTCTTGACAAGAATTCCAATCAAGCAATCGGTTCAATTGCTCTCATGCGAATAGATCCAACAAATGGAGTGATAGAAATTGGTAGCGTTATTTTTTCTGAACGATTAAAAAAAACAACAATGGCCACGGAGGCAATCTATCTTTTAATGAAATATGCATTCGAGGAACTTGGTTATCGTCGTCTTGAATGGAAATGTGATACCTTAAATGCACCCTCTCGCGCTGCGGCATTACGCTACGGTTTCACATTCGAGGGAATATTCCGTTAAGCTTTGGTTATTCATGGCCGTAACCGGGATACAGCATGGTATTCAATTCTCGACCTTGAATTTCCAAAACTTTCCAAGGCATTTAATGACTGGCTTGATCCTGACAATTTTGATTCTGAAGGAATTCAGAAGAAATCCTTGCAAAAATTGATGGATTATTATGTTAAATAAAAAAATGTAATTGTATTTCAATAAATAATCAATTTTTTAAAAGAAAAAATACAATCAACAAAAATAAACCATAGTTTTCCATTAGTTTGTTTAGTAAAATCAATAACTATCCATTATAATGATGAAAATTAAACTATGATTGTAAACCCGAAACGTGGACTTCTTTTTCTTATACAGACAAGTTTTAAACCTTTACTCATTTTATTTATTTGGGACATGCTAGTCGTAATTGGATATAAAATTTTTAATCTACACTGGTTTGATCAATCGGCATTACCGACCGCCCTGATTGGATCTGTGCTCGTCCTTTTTATGAATTTCAGAAACAATACGGCATATAATCGATGGTGGGAGGCACGTATACATTGGGGATCAGTCACAAATAACTGTCGATCATTTGCCAGGCAATGCATGAGTATTCTCGATAGCAAACCCGAGCTTATATATGCCATGGCCGGATATGCATACAGTCTATCCTATCATTTAAGAAATAAAAATTCCCTGACCAGTTATAATGTTAAAAAAATATTGCCCCATTCCATTCAAACCTATATTAAAAATCAGCGCAACCAGCCTAATGGCATTCTCGTTCAGATCGGCTATATGGTAACCCAGGAAAGCCGCCAAAAAAATATTGACGGCGCCCTTCACTCTCAAATCGACAGAATTTTATCTGACTTGGCCAATGCACAAGGTTCCTTGGAAAGAATTAAAAATACACCCTTATCAATCCAGTTTTCCACCCTGCCCCGTTTACTAAGTGAAGTTATCTGCATCATTCTTCCTTTTTCAATGGTGGATACACTTGGGTGGATCACACCATTAGGATCCGCACTTGTGGGTTTCTTATTTTTGGCTCTGGACCGAATTGGAAATGATTTGCAAGATCCCTTTGATGAAAGTCCGCATTCCTTGCCCATGTTAACAATGTCACGCAGCATCGAGATCGATTTGCTTGAACAAATCAATCAATCTTCTCAACGCCCTATTCCTTCCATTAACGGAATTCAATGGTAAATTAAAATAAAATACCTATATATACACATTATATAAAATTTTGCCTTTTCTAAAATATCAAATGACAATTTATCCTGAATATGGTATAGTATATTAAATGAGTGTATTGAAAAATTCTTCCAAAGGTGGTGTAACCGACGAAATGGCTCAAGCAGCCGTCGCAGAAACCGCCGCACAACAATCCAATAGTAAAACCTCTTTTCCTTTTCAAGAAGGCGATGCCATTGTCTATGCTGCACATGGTGTAGGCCGAATTGATCGTATTGGCGTGGAAGAGATTGCAGGCACGAAACTGGAAATGATCCAGATCTCTTTTCCAGATAATCAGATGACCCTGCGTATCCCTTTAGATAAAGCAAAAAAAGCTGGATTACGCAAAATTGCTTCTCGTGAAATTGTCGGAAAAGCCATGTCAATTATTAAAAGCAAGCCGCAAACCAGCAAAGGTATGTGGGCAAGACGGGCTTTGGTTTATCAGGAAAAAATCAATTCTGGTGATCTGATGCAGATTGCTGAAGTTTTAAGGGATCTACGCAGAAACGCTGACAGTCTTGATGGCAGTTTTAGCGAAAGAAAACTATTTGAAGCGGCTCAAGACCGTTTTGTAACCGAGGTGGCCGTTTTGGAATCAAAAAAACCAGAAGACGTTCTCAACGAATTAACAAACGTGATGAAAACAGCTTAGAATTTATCAATTGATCATTACAATTACAACGAAAGGAGAGTTACTCTCCTTTTTTTATGTCTTTATTTGTAATAAATGAATATATTAATGACATTTTGTTAGTCTTTACAAATGATATTAAACAAGTATGATAAAAGGCTTATTAACTATTTATAAAAATTATTAGAACCTGAATAATTTTTAGATTGTCAAAAGCGTATACAAAATGTTTTTTCAAAAAAAATCGATTTCTGCCTCTCATAATACATCCAATCAAAATTTGATTGCTCAATTAACAAAAATAACTGGAAGCAGAAACGTTATAACTGACCCATCCAAAATGGGATTATATTGTAATGGTTTTCGATATGGATCTGGGAAAGCAATAGCAATTGTAACGCCAGAGCATATTCTGGATCAGTGGAATGTTGTCAAGGCCTGTATAGAATCAAATGTAATAATTATCATGCAGGCCGCCAATACTGGACTGACCGGTGGATCTACCCCCGATGGCAATGATTATGATCGTGACATTGTCATTATTAACACCATGAAAATGAAAAAAATTTATGTGATTAATAATGGTGAGCAGGTAATATGTCTTCCCGGGGCGACTTTAAATGAACTTGAACAAAAATTAAGGCCCTATCATCGTGATCCTCATTCTGTAATCGGATCATCTTGCATCGGTGCTTCAGTTCTTGGAGGAATAAGCAATAATTCTGGTGGGGCATTGGTTCAGCGAGGCCCCGCCTATACCGAGATGGCCCTTTATGCCCAATGTAACAAAGAGGGTAAATTAGAACTTGTTAATCATCTTGGCGTTGAGTTGGGAAACACACCTGAGGAAATTCTGGGACGACTTGATCACGGTAATTTCGATCATGAATTGATAAAACAATCTGATAAATGCTGTTCAGACCATCATTATAGGGATCATGTCTGCGAAGTTGATGCCCCTACACCCGCCCGTTATAATGCCGATCCCAATCATTTATATGAAGCCTCTGGATGTGCCGGTAAACTCTCAATTTTTGCTGTACGCCTTGATACATTTCCACAGGAAAAGGAAACAAGAGTTTTTTATATCGGTACAAACGATCCAAATGATCTTACCAATATTCGATATAATATGCTCAGCAAGAAAATAGTTCCCATATCCGGTGAGTATATCCATCAAGATGCTTACAATATTGCCGCTATTTACGGAAAAGATACATTCATTTTTATAAATTGTCTGGGTACTGCACATATTCCACAATTATTCTCCCTGAAAAACAAATTTGATTTTATTACAAATAAAATCCCGTTTTTCCCAAAACATTTCAGTGACAAGGCAATGCAGTTTTTTAGCAAATTATTTCCCCAGCATTTGCCGGAACGAATGAACGAATATGCAAAAAAATATGAACATCATTTGCTATTGAAAGTGGGCAAAGAAGAAATTGAACCTGTTCGTTCCCATTTAAAATCTTATTTTAAGGAAAAAACATCGGGTAGCTTTTTTGAATGCAATGCCGAAGAAGGTCGCAAAGCATTCCTGCATCGCTTTGCCGTGGCAGGCGCTGCTGTTCGTTACAGGAATGTCCATACGGATACGGTTGAAAATATTCTGGCCATTGATGTTGCCCTACGCCGTAATGATAAAGAATGGGTGGAACATTTGCCTGAAGAAATAGAAGAACCAATTCTCCATAAATTATATTACGGTCATTTCTTTTGTCACGTTTTTCATCAGGATTATATTATTCAAAAAGGATATGATGTATTTGCACTTGAAGAAAAAATGTTGAGAATTCTTGATCAAAGAGGAGCGGAATATCCCGCTGAACATAATGTCGGTCATCTTTACCCAGCCAAAGATCCTTTGAAGAATTTTTACAAAGACCTTGATCCTTGCAATGCTTTCAATCCTGGCATTGGAAAAACTAGCAAATTAAAAAACTGGAAAGAATAACAGCTTTAAGAAAAAAAGACGCTTGAATAATCATACTGTTTCAAAACATATTCAAATCGTCTTTTTTTAATGTTAAATAAGCGAATTCCTGATTGGTTGTATAAATTCTTGATATCAAATTAAAATTAATATTTTCTGATTTACCTTAATAATCAAACTCATAAAGCAATCCCACGTTACTACCTGGATCATTATCTGGGGTAACAAATCTTGAATTGTCTTTTCCCGTACCAACCGCTGCAGTAGCTTTCAAGTGTTTGGTGATATCAATCTGCATCTCGGCCTGTGTACCTGCATTGCCTGTAGATTGTTTGGCACCAATATAAACACCTTTTGCCACATACTTCCCTGCCGCAACACTTGCTCCATTATTGGAGCCTCCATTTTCATTGCTACGACTCCCCCCTCCTAAAGAAAGTCGATCCAATCCAAGGCTTTTTCTCACGGTACCCAAGGGATCAATCCCTGCACTTTGTCCACCCAACGTTGCCAATGCCAATCCTATTTCTGCCATTTGGGTTGCCGAAAGACTTTGTGAATCAACACCAAATAATAGAATGGCTAGAACCCTGTCTTGTGACAATGGAGGGGAAGAGGTTAACGTGATTTTGGGTGAACTTGCAAAACCTGTAATCAATAATCTGGCCGTGTTTCCTTCAACCGTTTTTTTTACCTCAAAATCCAGAGAAGGATCAATCTTGCGATCTACATTACTTCCCTGAAACCCGATCACACCCCTTGTGAAATCCAATGATATTCCTGAAAGATCAATATGACCGTTTTGCATCTTCATTCCCCCCGCAACTGAAGGCGCATCAGCTGTTCCAGTGATATGCAATGCGCCTGCCATATCTGTAAACAGTCCGAAACCTTGAACCAAGATTTGACCGGCAGATTTAATGGTTAAATCCAAACCGATAATGGGTCCTGGAAGATTTGGCCTGCTTTCTGTTTCAATCTTGTCACCTGGACGAATTACTTTTAATGGTACAACAGAACTTGAAATAGAATGCGGTATATTAATCTCGGCATGTTTGATCCTAATTGTTCCCTTCATATCAATTTTTGATTTTGCCATTCCACTAACATCGATATCGCCATCAAGAATGGCTGTTAACAAATCACTAACCAATGGACGGGCATTTTTCATATTCATATGCAAGCTTACCGGAATACCCGGTTGAAAAACTCCAATTTGTCCATTGGCATATATATCCCCATGTCCCGCCTTGGCAGTGAGTGATTCAAGGGTTATATGATCTTTTTTCCCAACAAGCTTTGCCTGTATATCCTGAATACTTGTCCCTTGTGCGTAATCTCTAAAACTTCCTTTGAAAAGCTGTACAGTTCCATTAACAATCGGTTCCATAAAACTACCCGCAATTTGCATGGCAAGATTGATATTGCCCTTGACTTGCTGACCATAGGCACCCGCAATCGCATTTCCCAATCCCAAATCAATTTTCCCTTCGAGATTCAAATCCATCTTACCATTTGAATTTAAAGGTATTAAACCATTCATACTCAAATCACATTTCTTTCCCATCAGTAAATGCGTATGCGTTTGGGCATTTTTACCCATCAAATTTGTCCGAGAAATCAATTGTGCAACAGGTAGAGAGGCGGCTTCTCCTGTAAGCATTTTAATATTCGCTGCTTTAATTTGAATTGAACCTGTGGGTTTTTCCAACGTCCCTTTTAACCTAGCCTGGGCATCCAAGGTTCCATTAGCCTGTAACTGAGGTAAAAAAGGTTTTAAAATGGCAGGAGTCACATTTTGAATACTAGCATTCAAATTTAATGCTGGCATAATTACTCCAGCCAAATCGATAATGGCCAAGGGCGCATTTGGAGGAGCCAAGGTTAAACGAAAATGATCTATGGCTACTTTCTCCCCAAAATCCACCTTGGCTGGAGCAGTCAGGTGTATATTTTCACCTTTTGCCAATACATTCAGTTTTTGCAAAAAAACATTTTTTTTCTTCAAATCCAACACTAGTGCTGTATCAAATGCACCTTTATTTTGCATTAACAAAGGAAAATCAGCATTTGCCACTACTTTCAAGTTATCGATAAAACCATTGGCACTTAACTGGATATTACCTTTTGCCTGTGGAAGCTGAAAATCCGAAATTTGCGCCTTTAAATTGATTAAGGGCTTGTCTAATGGATGATCAATATAACCCGTTAAAAGCAAATTATTGAACCTGTAATTAGGCATATTCACTTTGCTGCTTGCATTAACGAATAATTTTTGGTTTGTATGCGGTGAGGAATGAATTAGTAAGGCAAGATTGCCTTCAATATTCTGTCGAACCAATTTTTTAAAATCGGCCAGTCGAGTTATTTTTATATCAAGGTTACCATTAGGAATTATATTTTTACCGGAAATACTAAAATCAGCGAGACCATTCAAGGATCGCCAATTCAATTTTCTTAAATTAAAATAATAATTATCAGTATTTTTCTTTTGACTTGCCAACAGTTCCATTTCTATCGGTGAACGGTCAAGATTTCCATTCAAGGATACCAAAAGCGTTGGTAGCGCAAATAAATGATTCAGCTCAGCCTTCATTTTTAAATCGCTTGGCGCTATTGCATAATCTCTTTTTGATGATGTTTGAAATTTAGTAGCCATTTCAAATTTCAAACCCAGATCTTCCAGAGATCCATCAGCTTTTAAAACAGCCTTTCCCTGACCCGTCAATAACGGGGAAAGTGCCATAAGATTATTTATATTAAGATTAACAACCGCCCTGACCTGTTGATCCAATAAATGTCCATTACCTTGAATTGATAAATTTTGACCTGATATTGTCAAATTATCCAAATAGATATCAGGTTTTTCTTTATGGAAAATACGTGCATGAATACCAAGATGTCCCTTGGATCCAACCATATTTACTATTTCAGGTAATCCTTGATTAACCTGTATGGGACCATCCAAATCAAATAAAATTGGATTATCTGCATGCTCTGGCATGGTAAAAGCAAGATTGAATACTGATTGACCTCCCAACCTAACACCTGTAAATTCGGCTATATCACTTAAATGTGGTAGAGCCAGATCAATCGATCCTTTTAAGACAGGTTGAAAAAAGATATGTCCCACAGCCTTCACAAGGTCATGTTGAACTCGAAAATCAATTGATTGTTCAGGTTCATTTACTCCATATACAGCATCAGCTATAATTGGGACTTTGGCAAACATCATTGGATGTTTTCCGGGAACACGCAACCCTTCTGCAATTAAATGTATATGGGCTCTATCGATTTGCCTTGAATTTATGGCTTGCAAATCATCATTTTGCTCTCCCGAAAAAGAAACAATAAGATTATTCAAAAACATTTTACCAGCCGCTAGATTGACCAGTTTGAATTTTCCCTGACCGATTGGTTTTGTTAATAATCCAGTTAATCTGGCATCTAGATCCCATCCATCCCAATGAATTTGTGGATTCAAGGTCACTGCTGGAGAATGACCGGATAAATCAACATTCATTTTTGAATGATTAAGGTCAATATGTCCATTTTCCCTTAAATACGTCTGATTTGATTTCAGTTCCATTTTTGTATTCAATGAATCAAACGGTCCATCAAGCGACAAATTAAATGATAAGGGAGTTAATTGATCGGACTTTAATAAACGTTCAAGAATTCCATCTGGATTGGATTTTGCCAAAAAAGTTAACTGTCCTTTTGAAACCTGATGATTTTTAACTGTTAACTTCAAGGAAAGATTTGTTGATTTATTAAGTTCTTCACCATCAAGCTCCAGATTTGTGTCAGGCAATGCATTCAGTTTAAATTCATCTAGAAAGAATAATAGATTAGAAGTCGATAGTTTTCCGTTAACTTTTAAATCAAACGTTTTTGAAAAAACTGTCTGAGCAAGATGCAATTTATTAATTTGTAAATGGTTAATCGAGGCAGATAACCAAAAAAATGACAAATCGGATGATGTGGAATATGATGCTTCTGGTGATTGTGTGGATTTTGGTAAATCCTCAATATCTATTTCTTCAGCCAAAATACTTTGAATAAATAATTTTTTATACAGTAATTCAAAAAAAGACCAATCAAGTTTGACTTTTTTTAATATTAACCACGATTTATCCGTTGATGGCAATTTTTTCAACGTGATTTCTTCAACAATCAGATGATTAGGAAAATTCCCGTGAATCCCCTTAACATTTATGGAATGATCGGTCCAAACATCAATTTTATCTGAAAGAAATTCTTTTCCACTCTGCGTATTAAGATAAATGAATAATGCAAAAACCATAGCTACAAGCAATATGAGTATGCTTGCCAGAAACCATAATATACACTTGCTTATAGAATATTTGACTTTTCTAACCTTTATATTCCTTGACACTTTGTCGATGGATTGCTTCTTTTCAGATTCCTTACTAGATTGAGACATTAGAAGGTTTCCCCCAAACCTATATAAACTTCGAACCGATCTCCTCGATATGGTCGCTTAACGGGTACTGCGATATCTAAACGTATGGGTCCCATGGGCGTATAATATCGAAATCCACCACCAACACCTACCTGAACCTTTCCCTCAAAAGGCATACTGTCACTGCTGACCTGACCGGCATCAATAAAGGCTTGGACACCAAATTGTCCAAGGATTCTTTGTCGGAATTCAGCCGTTCCCGTATCCATTGCCTTTCCCCCTTTTGCATATTTACTCCCCTTAAATTGAGGACCGACACCCTGGAAACGAAATCCTCTTACAGTTGAAGTACCTCCTGCGTATAAACGTTGGTCAGGGGGAAGATTCATTCGTGAAGCCCCTTGAATACTGCCAATGTTTCCACGAAATGCAAAAATTGAACGACCAGGTTTCGTTAATCCCAGATGCGTTAAATCAAAATAGGTAGAGGCTGTTCCTTGCATGATTGCAAAAAATATAGTCTTGTCTCCAAAAGATTCCGTCGGCGTTATAGAGACAGATGCTTTCATTCCGTGATCTGGAGACATCATTGGATTGGCCAATTCCGTTCCATCATATGCCGCACCCAGTGGAAGGTTGATCATGGTATAATTGTTTCTTTCACCTCGCTGAATAATATGTTCTTGTATTCCACCCAAATAAGCTGACATGCTCCAGCGTTTACCAAATTTTCTTGTCATTCCAACCTTTGCAAGAAACGCTGTTTGATTATACGAGTACAGCTTCTGTTTTACAGCTTCAACACGGGCATTAAAATCCTGGTTACGATGTCCAAAATCAGGCTTGGTAAAATCCGCATACACATCATATCCCAGTCCCCGTTGGGCTGTTCCTGCTATACCCGTCGCTATGGCTGCCAATTTTAACTGTTCGGCATTACCAAATATGTTATGATGCGTCCATTTTGCACCTAACCTTCCCCCAAGATCCGTCGAATATCCCGCTTCAACACTTACGGTTCTTCGTTTAGCCTCTTTAAAGGTTATGGTTAATGGTATTCGACCCGATTGATCAACATGATCTGCAACGTGCATATCAATACTCGAAAAAACACCAGTTGAAGAAAGATCCATGCGTGCGTTTTCAATAGTTGAGGGTTGATATAACTGTCCAGCATGCAATAACAACCGGCGACGAATATATTTCGCGTTGACCTTTTTCAAACCCTTGAAATCGATATCACCTATGTCCACTACAGGACCCATATTCATATCAAAAACAACATTCAAGGTTTTATTGTCTGGATGCAGATAGGCAACGAGCTCTCCCATTTTAGCCAAGGCATGTCCCTCTTCCTGCAACCCCTTGATCAATTTGTCCCGAGCGGCAACGATATCAGCAGAAACGGCAGGATCACCAATTTTCAATCCGAATTCCCTTTGCTGCCTAACTGATAACTGGATGATTTCATTTTTTTGTAAGTTCTTGAACTCTAACTGACCTATGCGATATTGGGATCCCTTTTGGATATGAACAATAATGATAACATCCTGCTGGACAGGCACTTTATCAATAAAATTCGGTAAATCCGTACTTGCACCATCAATTATTCCATTGGCAATGATATCTTTTTCATGTTTGAATATATCATCGGATTGCTCTCTTTTATTCAATTTTACATTTTTTTGATTATGTAACGCAGCCGCAGTTCCAACCTTGATACTGATTTTCGCATCATAATATCCGAAACTGTCCATAGCATTTTTAAAACGGGCATAATCACTTTTAATTCGACCAGCCAACGCAAACGCATTTACAGCATTTGTTTTTTGTAAAGTAACCAAATTGGATGTGTTTGACAAAACTTTATCAATTGTCTCATTTCCTATTGAATATATTTTCACTCTATAATATTGAGGATCTGCAGCCACTCCCTGCTTAAAACAGCTCAAAATAAATAACACTATGAATATGAAATAATCACGAATGCCTAATTTTCTATTATCACCTTTATATTGTATGGATTTTTCGTTTTCAAACCAAAACCACAAAGATGACAAAACGCATATTCCCTATAGTATACTGAATAAAAATTGGATTTTATAAAAAGTATTTTCTTTTATAAAAATTAAAGGAACTCTTCAAAAGAAAAATACATTAAAATAAAAAAACGCCAAAAATTTGGTAAATTATTTTAAATTTTTCTTTATGAATAAATCTTGTCGTTACACATATTTTCAGATAACAATTATAAAGTCCGTGATTATTACTTTTATATTACAATACTGAGAAAACTGTATTTTATTTTTTGTTAAAATTATGAATTTTGTTATTTATGTTATCCAAAATTAAGAATATTATTTTTCATTCAAATAATAAAAAAATTAAAGATAGGTCACGTATAGATTTCAATTCATTATTTGACAATAATGAAAATGCAGTTAATACCTATAATCCTAAATTTTTGAAAAAAATTAGGGCAATACTCAGAATCTTCACCATTTTGGGATGGACTGGAATGGCTATTCCAGTACAATCAATCTTTGTCAAACTCCCTGGAAAATTAAAAACCAATTTTGCAGGGTATTATTGGTATATTGTGGGAAAATTACTGGGGCTACGCCTTCATACCTTCGGCAAGATTATTGCCCTGGACTCAAAAAAAGGACAGGATCGTCCAATCTTATACATTGCCAATCATTGTTCATGGCTGGATATCGTCACTATAGGCGGATTATTGCCTGGATGTTTTGTTGCAAAAAAGGAAGTCGGAACCTGGCCTCTTATCAGTATTTTATGTAAACTTGGCCGCGTTTCCTTTGTCAGCAGACAACGACACTCAACAGCTAAAGAACAAATTGAACTACAATCAAGATTAAGAAACAATGATAGCCTAATCTTATTTCCAGAAGGCACCTCTTCTGATGGATCGCATTTATACCCTTTTATGTCCTCTTTTTTTGCATTGGCAAAACCCAATGGTAAGAACACCATAACTTATAAAATACCCATTATTCAACCAATTTCAATTACATATGATCGTTTGGACATGTTACCTGTCAACAGGTTCACCCGACCCATTTACTGCTGGTATGGTGATATGGAATTGGCACCACATTTATGGAATCTCAGTCAATATTCCGATATGCATGCATCCGTTATTTTTCATGATCCTTTATATCCAGAAAATTTCAAGACCCGTAAACATCTTGCGCAGGAAACCTGGGATATTATTGCCAAGGGTACTGTTGCATTAAGATCAAATCATTCTAAAGATGAAATAAAGAAAATAATTTAATATTTTTATCCGATAAAATATGAATTACGATTTATCATACCTATATTAAATTATATAAATGTTAATGAACTAATTCAATTTTTTCTTGCAACATTTCTGGATATACAAAATATTAATTCATATTTAAATAATAAAAACCTTTTACTTATCTTCAATTTGAATATTAATTTTCATATATTAATGGATAAATAGCTTGTATCTATTCCTGTCTTTTTATAAAAAGTGTATTTTATTGTAATTCAAAAATATCCTAATACCAAGGCCAAATCCTGATATGGTTCAACGAGACTTTACTTTGACAAATGCAAATTTAGATAATGAAACATCACGGCGATATCTGCATATAATCACATGGGGATGTCAAATGAATGTTTATGACAGCAACCGAATGGTCGATTTGCTGCGTCCATTAGGATACAAAGTAACGGATAAAGCTGAACAGGCGGATGTTCTCATTCTTAACACTTGCCATATACGCGATAAAGCCACTGAAAAGGTTTTTTCCGAACTAGGACGTTTGAAACAGATAAAGGAATATCGTAATCAGCTGGGTAACCCCACCCTTATAGCAGTGGCTGGATGTGTAGCTCAGGCTGAGGGAAATATCATTCTTCAGAGGGCTCCCTATGTTGATATCGTGTTAGGTCCTCAAACTTATCACCGTCTTCCAAAAATGATTTTGGAAGTGGCTCGGCAATCGGGGAGTATAATCGAAACCGATTTTCCTGTTGAAAGCAAATTTGATTTTTTGCCCATACCTCAGGAAAATACAGGTTACAGTGCTTTCTTAACAATTCAAGAGGGATGTGACAAATTTTGTTCATTCTGTGTTGTTCCCTATACACGTGGTTCCGAAGTCAGTCGTCCAGTTCAGGCAATTCTTGATGAAGCTACTCATCTTTGCAGTATTGGCGTAAAGGAAATCACTTTACTGGGTCAAAACGTTAATGCCTATCATGGAGAGGGTCCTGACGGAAACATTTGGAATCTGGCTCGTCTCGCAGAAAAACTTTCAACATTACCAGAATTAAGCCGTATTCGTTACACGACTTCCCATCCAAGGGATATGGATGACAGCCTTATCAACGCACATCGTGATTTACCTGCATTAATGCCATTTCTGCATTTGCCGGTTCAGTCCGGATCAGACCGTATTCTCAAGGCCATGAACCGTGGGCATACAGCTGATGAATACCGTAAGATTATTGATAAATTGCGCAAGGCACGTCCTGATATTGCTTTATCTTCAGACTTTATTGTCGGTCATCCTGGTGAAAACCTGAAAGATTTTGAAGATACCATGCAACTTGTCCGTGACGTTCAGTTTTCACAAACTTTTTCCTTTAAATATTCCCCCAGACCCGGAACGGCTGCCGCTATTTCCATGCATCAGGTTAGGGAAGAAGAAAAAGATGCTCGTCTTCAGGTTTTACAGGCTTTGTTAAGAGAACAGCAAGATCAATTTAACCAGAATACGGTCGGACGTACCATTCCCATCCTTTTTGTTGGTAAAGGTCGAAAACAAGGTCAGATAACGGGAAAATCCCCCTATTTGCAAGCGGTTCACATTCAGGGTGACACATCGCTAATCGGTCGGGAATGTCAAGTTAGAATTGATAAATCTTTGACAAATTCGCTTTCAGGAACATTAGTTTAAAAAGGAACCATTTTGAATAATAAAATTTCCCTACAGATTTATCCCATTCTTTTATCAGAAGAAGTAAAAAACGAATCTTTTTTAAAAACAACCCTGCAATTTCCTGACAATTTATTACTGGCTCAAATGTTGGGAGATCATGACCGTTATTTGGTTCAGATTGAAAACGAACTTCAGGTCACCATGGGTTGTCGGGGAAACTATCTGGTCATTGAAGGGGATATCCAACAGGTTGAACTTACCAAAACAGTAGTAAGCAATCTGTATCAACATATATATACCCATAATGAAATTAACTCTACCATCGTTAATAATTTCATACGCATGGCCTATAACGGACTCTTATCCATTCTTTATCCATCAAAGCAAAATGAACCTCCTGAATCCATGGAACTCAAACAACCAGAATCAATTCCAACAATTTCTGTACGTAAAGGTACCATTTCACCTCGCACAACGGGACAGGCAAACTATTTGAAAATGCTGGCAAGAAATGAAATGGTTTTCGGAATTGGCCCCGCTGGAACAGGAAAAACATTTCTTGCTGTAGCCCAGGCAGTTTCCATGCTTTTATCTGGTCAGATTGATCGTATTATTCTATCTCGTCCCGCTGTAGAGGCTGGCGAGCGATTGGGGTTTCTGCCTGGAGATATGAAAGACAAAATTGACCCATATCTTCGTCCCCTTTACGATGCTCTATATGCCATGATGCCAGGAGATCAAGTTGTCAAAAGACTGACCAGCGGGGAAATTGAAGTGGCTCCTCTTGCCTTTATGCGAGGCAGAACACTTGAACATGCCTATGTCATACTTGATGAAGCCCAAAATACCACTCCTGCTCAGATGAAAATGTTTTTGACACGGTTAGGGGCTGGTTCACGAATGGTCATAACCGGCGATCTTAGCCAAATTGATCTGCCACCCATGATCAAATCAGGATTAAAGGATGCAGTTGATACATTACAGGATGTTTCTGGTATTGAGATTCTTCGTTTCAAGGCAGAAGATGTTGTCAGACATCCTCTTGTTAATCGTATTGTAAGGGCTTATGACAAACAGTCAGCAAAATTAAAAATATCTTCCGAGAATAAATCCTAGAAAGAAATTTCCTGATGACGTTCCTCTTCCGGCAATATCGATATCAAATTCTTGATTTTCTTTTTAGTGAAGTAATAATTATACAAGACAAGAGGTGGTATAAACTGATTCCTGATCTCAAGGAATTGATATACCGTATTTATACCCTGCAACCTTTTGCTGAACAAACCACGCTTTGTTTTGCCAATGACCAGACAATACAAAAATTGAATTGCCAATTCAGGAATAAAAATAAACCTACAAATGTTCTTACTTTTGAGCATCCAGATCCCCAATCCTATGGAGGGGACATTATTCTTGCCTTGGAAACCATTCAAAAAGAATCCCGTCGAGCTCGAAAACCAATGCGCCATCATTTGACACACCTTATTTTTCACGGCTTATTGCATTTAGAGGGATATGACCACCTTAAATGTAATGAAACAAAAATCATGGAAATGAAGGAATCCTATTTTTTAGGTAAAATCGGGATCCCGAATCCCTGGAAAAACTCGTCTTTTGGGAGTATATAGCCATGTTTCGTGCGCCAGGTAATAATGCGCCGAATAATACCGCATCAGAACAGTCACAATCAAACACAAAGCCAAACCGTTACAGATCTTTTTTTAAACGTTGGTTCCATCAAAGACATCAGCACAATTTGCGACAATCAATTGTCAACCTTGTAGATGACAGAAACAATCATTTACCTACAATTCCCGATGACAACAAGGAGGAATTCAATCCGCATGAGCGATTACTGATCTCCAATATATTGAGATTGAAAGATAAAACGGCTGATGATGTAATGATACCAAGGGCTGATATATTTGCCATTGATGATTCAATCAGTTTCAAGCGGGCACTGGAAATTATGCAGCATGAAAATCATTCCCGAGTTCCTGTCTATCATCAGGAATTAGACAATATCCAGGGGATGTTGCACGTTAAGGATCTTATTTCCTATATTGGACACAGTGAAGATTTCGATTTTGGTAAAGTCATTCGACAGCCTCTTTTTATCGCACCTCAAATACCAGTTCTTGATCTCCTGCTACAAATGCGTGTACACCGGATTCATTTGGGGCTGGTAATTGATGAGCATGGCAGCATTGATGGATTGATAACGATTGAAGATCTGGTGGAAACAATCGTGGGCGATATTGCTGATGAACATGATGAACCTGAGGCCAACATGATTATCGAACGGGGAAACAATACGCTGGATGTGGATGCAAGAGCACATCTTGAAGATCTTGAGGAAAAAATTGGAACATTCTTGACCGAAGAAGAAAAAAATTCAGATATGGATACGTTGGGTGGACTTGTTTTCCATCTGGCTGAACATATTCCGACCAAGGGAGAGGTATTAACTCACCCATCTGGATTGATATTCAGGGTTCTGGAGGCTGACCCGCGACATATACGTCGTCTGCGAATGCATATCCCTCAAAACTGGTCTTTACCCACATCCAACGATTCAGACACCCTATCAGAAACCAATTCAAACAATATATAACCCTGGTTATCAAACAGGGTTCATATCACTCTATAATTTTATAGCTTTCCTTTTAATCCGTTCATCAACCTCTTGTTCCCAAGGAGGATTGGCTCCACGCCGTTCACAAATCATTGCCGCAGCAACCGATGCATATTTTAAGGCTTTGGTAATTTCAGCAGGCGTGATAGTCTTAATTTTGTCAAGTGTCAAAAATCCATTTTTTTGTAAATAGGTCAGGGTTGCCGCCATAAAGGTATCCCCTGCCCCGATTGAATCTACCACATCATCAATATAATCAGGTGGAATCTCAATGACTTCATGACCTGGCAGATAACAAAGAACACCCTCGCTTCCACGTGTAATGATAACAATGGAGGTACCCTGATTGATCCAATGTTTGGCAGCATCATCAACTCTGGTGTCAGGCAATAAGAATTCCAGATCAGATTTGGATAATTTAATAATATCCGCCATGGCTGTCAGACGTGCCATACGTGCTCTATAAACAGCTGGATGATGTGTATTGCTGGGTCGACAATTTGGATCAATTGATAAAATTCTTTTTCCTTTTTCCATTCTGAACATCTGCTCACAAGATTCAGAAATAGGAGGTTCAATCAGAGAAGTAGAACCAATGTGGATCAAATTGACATCGTCGGAAAATCCGGGGGATTGTGAACGGACCCATAATCTCGATACAGTATTTTCATCATAAAAGGCATAGGCGGGTTCTTCATTGCCCAATTCAACAAAGGCAAGGGTTGTTTGTTGGTTTCCCCTGGCAACATATCTTACATCAACGTTGGATGTTTCGAGAAATTCCATCAATTTCTCACCCCAAAAATCAGTGGAAATTCCGCCCATAAATCCGACAGCGCCACCAAGACGACCTATTGCAACAGATATATTTGCACAAGATCCGCCCGGGGCTGGACAATAGCAATCTGCACCATCTTTTGTTTTATCGGGAATGAAGTCAATTAAAACATCACCACAAACAATAATCATCCAAATCTCCTTTTTGAAAATACTGCATATTTTGATGAATCACCAAGATGTTACTAACATTATATTAGGGAATACAAATTAAAAAACCAGTATTAATATTGTAAAAAATAGAAATCGAGACACAAATAACAATCCCAATTTATTTAAAAATTCATTTTTAAATAAATTATATTGGAAATAAGATTACTCTTTACACCTTATTCATTTCAATCATTCCAAGATTGATATCACCAACAAACCTATGAACATAAGGAAAATCTATGCCTGTTTGGCTTATTACAGCATTGATGCTTGTCTGCTCAAATTTATTCATGACCTATGCATGGTATGGTCATTTGAAAACATTATCCGGCAAACCCTGGTATATAGCTGCATTAATCAGCTGGGGCATCGCTCTTGGAGAATATCTTATCCAGGTTCCTGCCAACAGGATTGGGTTTACAAAACTATCCCTTGGTGAGTTAAAGATTATGCAGGAAGCAATAACTCTTTCCGTATTTATCCCTTTCAGCATATTTTTCATGCATCAGTCTTTTAAGCTTGATTATATATGGGCAGGTTTATGCATTATGGGAGCTGTATATTTTATATTTCGTGGTGGTTGAAAGTTTTTTAACTTGCTTTCCAGCACTGTATGGTTTTTCTTTGTTATAAAAATTATAAATGAGAAATAATTAATAATTTTACCAATCCTTTGGGATATTATCTAAATTGTAATTTCTCTCATACTTGAACTTATTTTACTGGAAATAATATCATGTCCATAACACGACGCTCTTTACTAGCCTCAGTTTTGCCTGTTTTGACTATTATGGCAACCAAAATTCCGACTCATGCGGAAATACCTAAAAATTTTTCAACTCCTCGTACACTCGGGAATTCCAATGCAAAAGTTCATGTTGAAGAATGGTTTTCGCTAACCTGTGTGCATTGTGGACGTTTTGCACATGATATACTTCCTCAAATACAAAAAAAATATATTGATACTGGAAAAGTTTTCTACATTTTTAAAGATTTTCCCCTGGATAAAATAGCTCTAAAAGCCGCGATTGTGGCACGCTCCCTACCAGTAGATCAATATAAACCGTTTATTACAGCCCTCCTGAGTAATCTTGATCAATGGGCTTTCAATGAAAATGCTGATCCCTTGCAAGAATTGCAAAAATATTCAATTTTGGCTGGTATGTCCAAAGAGCGTTTTCAGCAGGTAACTCATGATGATGCAATTCAAAAAATAATATTGGAAGAAAGCAATTACGCTGAAAAACATTTCAAAATAGACAGTACACCAACCTTTATCTTCAACGGTAAAAAGGTTGTTGGTGAATTAACGCTTGATAAATTTGATCAGGAAGTTAATGATTCGTTGACAAGACCTGTACCTTCATAATTTCATTACCAACAAACTTATATGCCAATATATTTTACCCATTTAAAAATTTCTGGTTTTAAAAGTTTCGCAAATACGACTTCACTTGATATTTTACCTGGATTAACTGGTATAGTTGGTCCCAATGGATGTGGTAAATCAAATATTGTAGAGGCTATTCGCTGGGTTATGGGGGAAAATTCCGCCCGTTCCCTTCGGGGTACAGGAATGGATGATGTCATATTTGCAGGAACTGCACGACGTGCAGCCTTTAACATTGGCGAAGTTGCAATAACTCTTGAAAATATTAAAAACCAAACCGAAAACGGGTTTGATGAGGTTATTCCAAACTGTTTTCACAACCAAAATCAAATTGAGATTTCCCGCCAAATTGAACGGGAAGGAGGCAGTCAATATCGCCTTAATGGAAAAATACAACGCGCCAGGGACATTCAAACACTATTTGCTGATCTTGGATCAGGTCCACGTTCAACAGCAATTATAAGTCAAAATCGCATAGCACAACTTATTTACGCCTCACCAGAGGAAAGAAGACAGGTTCTAGAAGAGGCTGCAGGGATATCTGGGTTATATAACCGTCGACGAGAGGCAGAGCTGAAATTAAAAGCAACTGAAGAAAATCTAGACAGATTAAATGACCTGAAAGAGCAGCTGACAAATCAAACCCAAACACTTAAAGAACAATCTGTACAAGCCACTAGATACCGTGAGATATCTACAACTGTACGCGATAAAGAAACCAATTTGCAGATACTTTATTACCAACGGGCGCAAAAACTGCTTCTTGATCTTAAAACGCAAGTTTCAATTATTCTAAGTAGAATTAGGGAAAAAGAAAATTGTATTCTGGATTTGCACAACAATCTGAAAGCTATGGAAAAAGAATCCTCTGTCCTGCATCAACAGGAAATTCAGGCACACGTTCATTGTGATCATCAGCGTCAGCAGATTTCTAGACTTGAAAATGAATTAAATCAGAAAATACAAGAAATAAAACAATTGAATGACCGACTGAGAGAAAACAAAACCCAACTGATAGACATACAGTCTCATCTTGAAAATAATCAATCCGATCAGGAAAATATTCTAATCAAAATCAACACAATTAATGAAAAACTTGACCATCATCCAACAAAAATTCTCCAGATTGAACAGGAGGTTAAAACCCTAGAAGAAAAAAGTGCTATCCTGCTTGATTTAATCCATGAAGATGAAAAAAAACTGTCTGCATCTATAAATAAAAATCATGAGATAACGCAATATTTTAATCAGGTGAATGATGAAAAAACCAAATTTCAATCCGAATATGAACAGCTTTTATCCGAACAAAAAAGTTGTCTTGAAAAACTTCCTTCAGCTGAAAAACTGCAAAAAAAACGAGAGCAACTAAATATTCTCGAAAAAAAACTAGAGGAGATTGAAGCAAACCGAAAAATTCTTCAGAAAACCATTCAGTCCAAGGAATTTGAAAAGGAAAAACAAACTTATCATTCTCAACAGGTAGAAAAAAATCATAATGATCTCAATCAGACAATAAGACAAATCAAATCACAAGAAAAGCGATTAAATGATGATTATCAAAATGTTATAAATCAGATCACTCAACTGCAAAGTCAGTCTTTAGCAACAGAAGAACAACAGCAATTTCAGGAAAAGTTGATCAACACACAAATTACTCTTGAAAAAAGTAAAAAAGAAATTGATTTGGCACTCGAGCATCATCAAGCAGCCATAAAAAAACGCTTTGAACAGGAAAATTCTTATAATCAAGCATTACAGATCCATGATCAAAACAAAAAGAATCTTGACATAATTCATACCAACTTACAACAGGCACAGAATTCATTCGAGACTTTAACCAAACAACAGGAATATCTGGCAAAACAGCTAATTGCTCCTGAATATCTTCAGGAACAACAAACACAATATGAAAATATTAATTTACAATTAAAAAAACAGCATCAATTAATTGAACAAATTGAAAGTAATCTAAAGAAAAATACAGAAGCTTTGGAAAAACAGTCCTCCATTGTCCAACAACATGAAAGTGAAATTCGTAATTTAGAAGCAAGACAGCAAGGATTGGCACAAATCCTTAAACAAACATCAGAGGAAAACATCAATACTGAATTACCAGCCGTTCTTGATCCTTTATCAATACCTCAGAAATGGATAAAAACTATAGCTGCAATTTTTGATGACACTATTGATGCACCAACTGGTCTTGATGCATCCCGGGGCTGGGTTACCCTAAGTAATATCAAGACAACATTAACAGGTGCATTGCCAACCCTGTTTGATGTTATTTCCCCGCCTCCGCCCTTACAAAGAGCATTTCAGCAAATTGGAATTGTAAATTCAGTTGAAGAAGGGAATAAACTTTTTCCCTATCTTTTACCAGGACAAATGCTGGCTACTCAACAAGGAGATATCTGGCGCTGGGATGGTTATTACCAAACACATGCCATTCAAAACAAATCTGCCCAACGATTGGTTCAAAAACACCTTCTGCAAAATATCGAAGAGGATTTAAAACGTCATTTACAAAAATCACCACAGATAGAAAAGTTGTATGAACAATTAAAAAATACACAAATAAAATTTAAAAATAAATTATTGCAAATCAAAAGCGAATATAGGGATATTGAAAAACGCGCACAAATAATTACTCAGGATTTTTACGCTTTGCAAAATGAAGCCAGAATGGCTGAGACGCAATTTAACGCCATTGAACCTGCTGTCCAACAGGCTCAAAACGAGCTTAAAACAAAAAAATTATATTTTGAACAAGCACAAAAAAAGACCCAGATACCCTTGCCAGATAAAGAGAAAATTTATCAATATTTACGTATAGAACGTGAAAAAGAACAGATTGTCCAGCAAAAAAAAGAGGATTGTAATAGATTTGAACATCAATATTCATTAGTCAAGGAACAATATCAACAACGCTTGAACCAAAATGCACAAAACAAAATTCAGATTGAATCTCTACAGGAAAAACTTGCACATCTTGAAATAGAGATTGATCGAAACAGGAAAAATTTAAATAATTTGGAAAGGCAACTGAATCAAGCAGAAAATCCTAAAGAAATATTTCAATCTGTTCATGTTATTGAAGATACGATCAATACGCTTAGCAAAAAGTTAGATAATGAAAATGAATTTTTTCTAAAAACGGAAACTGAATTAAATCAGGCTCAACTTTCTTATCAATCTCTTAAGGAAATTACTATTCAGCAGCAAAGCCGGCTGGATGCCCTGACTCCACGATGTCAGAAACTTGAAAACGATCTAAAAGAAATTTCCGTTCTTTTTCATCGAGCGGAATATAATCTTAATCATCGCATTAATTGTGAAGAAATGGAAAATAAATTAAAAAAACTGAAAGAGGACTATGGAATTAATGAAACAGAAAAAGAAAAAAAACGGCTTGACTATCATTTAATTCTTCAAGAAAAAGATAATCTGGACATTCAAAAAAAATCCCTTGCTCAGCAATTGGACAAATGGCAAGAACATTTCAGGGAAAGACAAAACGAAAAAGAGCAAATTCTTAAAAAAATACTGAATCTTGAAAATCAACTTAAAGATATAGATAAACTACCTGAGATCTTAAAATCCAAACTTAATGAATTTAAAAATGCAGAACGGCAATCTGTTGCAGATTATCAAGAATTGCAAAAAAGAAATATAGAATATGATCAAGCAAAAAAAAATGCCGAACAGAATTTACAAAATATAAAGCTGGAAAAAAATAAAATTCAAGAACAACTTATAAAAGCCGAAACCAAAAAAGAACAAGCCGAGATTGTATTTGCTCAACTTGATAGCGACATTACCGACGAAATCAAAAACCTGTCAAACGAGAGAAATGATCATGATCTGGATGATCAGGCAGAAAAAAAATTAAAAAATTCAATTGCATCATTAAAGGCACAGCGGGAAGCACTTGGAGCTGTCAATTTGCGGGCAGACATCGAATATCAGGAAAAACTGACAGAACTTAACCATCTTGAAAACGAATTCAATGAATTAACCACAGCAATCCAACAGTTACGTGAATCTATCTGTAAACTTAATAAACAGGGAAGAAGCAAATTAAACGCTATTTTTAAGGAAGTGGATCATCATTTTCAGGAATTATTTACCCGTATGTTTAATGGCGGACAAGCTTATCTTAAGCTTTTACCTCATGAAGATCCATTACAATCCGGTTTGGAAATTTATGCTCAACCTCCAGGAAAAAATCTTTCAACGCTCTCTTTACTTTCTGGTGGTGAGCAAGCGTTGACAACCTTATCACTTGTATTTGCTGTCAGCCGATGTAATCCTGTTCCAATTTGTATTCTTGATGAAGTTGATGCCCCTCTAGATGATCCCAATGTTGAACGTTTCTGTAAATTGTTGTCTGACATGTCACAGGCAGGGACACGTTTTTTAGTTGTAACCCATCATCAACTTACCATGAGTCACATGCAACGCCTCTATGGTGTCACGATGCAGGAACGCGGCATAAGCCAACTGATTTCAATCGATCTTGAAGATGCTGTTAAAATTCAACAAAATAAACAACATGAACAACTGGAACTTTATTAGTTTGTCAAAATGTAAATTGTACCCTGGACATAATCAGATTACTTGTGCGTCCAGTTGAATTATAGTAATTATTTCTAGACCGTGTCGCCATTACATGATTATAATCAAGTGATATCCGCATATGTGACGAGGGATACCAATTCAACCCTGTTGCAAATATATTTTGTTTTCCTCCTTGAACCCCAAGATAATGACCGTTTTCATTCATACGATATTTATAATGATTAAGGTCCATGTTGCTCCATCGGATTGACCATTCCAAAGCTCCCCATTCTCCCGCGACAGGATTGAAAAAGCTCCCGACAGGGGGAGTGAAAACAGCTTTACTTTCATCATAGGATCTTGGTTGTCCAAACAGGACATAATTGACGCTAATATACCAGCCAGAAAAATGCAAATTGGGCCTATTGCCTGACTTTTCCGCAACCCGTTGCAAAAACATGGAGTAATATTCAGACTGTATCAGAAAACGATTCAATCTTACCGCAAATTCAGGTCCTATTGCCCATATATTATTAACACCCTGAATAGTTCCTGTTCGCAAATAAGGACGGCCCAACCAAACTTGCCCCTCCTGTCCCGTACTTAATGAATATTTTCGGCTATCACCATGTGTCACAAAAGTTGTTGATAAACCCAAATGCATATCATAATGATTGATAGCTAAAGGTCTTACCGCCGCTCTTACAATACCGCCAAGTTCATTTCTTTGAAAATCCTGATAGGTTCCTCCCAACCTTTGTCCGGTAACTGAAGCGCTAAGATAATACCGTTTATTCCAGTGAGTCATCATCAAGGCAAGACGGGCATCTGATCCTGTTAAATTTCTAACCAGATCAACAATCATTGGACGTTCAACCAAAATAAATCCATTTGAGCTTTCAGTATCCAGCATAGTTATGGGAGGTTGTAACAGACCGATAGCGATAATGGTGTTTTCAAATCCGACATATTTTAAATAGGCCTCATAAATGGAATTATTAACCAATGCTGGGCGCCCTGCATCCGGTGTTATATTAATGATGAAATCATCATAGCGGATAGCAACATTAAATCGCCCCCTACGCAAAAATGCCTGTGAACCATCCATTCTAGATCCATTGCGTTTATTATCCGGACCTATAATTCCACCAATATCAAACTGTAAACTTGCCCCAAGAGAGATACTAAATCGACGATCACTGGATACCAGAGTTGGATGTCCCTTGGGAAAATTCAAATTGAAATGACCTATTTGATAAGAAATATCCCTATAAATATCAATGTTTCGAATTTTGTCAGCATTCCACATTGTACAATCCTGTTTATGATCCAAACATAGGTAAATGGATTGTTTGTTTCTGGAATTAGGCAACGCAGAAATCAATAAATTAGAAACACGTTCTGTTTGAGCATAGGCAAAAGAAATAGTAGCTTTTAAAACAATAATATTAAATGAACATGACAAAATAGGTCTTATATTCCTATATAAGGCCTCTACACTATTTATTCGATTTTTTTGAACCATGAAGGATCCTACTGTATTAACAGCTTTAAACTGAAGAAAGATTAAACAGAGCAGTTCTGTCTATAAATTTTGTCTCATTTCAGTAATGAATAATCATTCAAATCCTTTTAAATTTGTATATTCTCAAAAACAGCTTAAAGCCTTACCTCTAAAAATCAAGCCCTTGGGAGAATTAAATTTCTAAAAATTAAATTCGATACGAGAAATGAGAATATTACTTTTACGACCAGCACTATTGTAATAATTATTTCTTGAACGAGTGGCAAAAACATAATTATATTCAAGCGAAAATCGCATCTGATCAGCTGGATACCAATTGAAACCTGTTGCGATAACGTGCTGTTTTCCACCATGTATATTTTTTGGTTTGCCGTTATCCCAATCGTATCGATGGCTGTTTAAATTCATGGTGCTCCAGCGTGCTGTCCATTCCAGTGCTCCCCAATCCCCTACCGCTGGATTAAAAAGCGCATTTTTTGGTGCGGAAAAATAGGCACGTTCGGAATAATATTGTCTTGGTTGACCGAACAAGACATAATTTGTACTGACATACCATCCAGCAAACTTTAAATTTGATCGGCGTGAATTATTTTCCGAATTTCTTTGCAAATCAATTGAGTAATATTCTGACTGAATAATAAAACGGTTGAATCTAAAGACGAATTCAGGACCTATTGCCCAAACATTGTTTACCCCGTTAATTTTTCCGGTACGAATATAGGGACGCCCCGGCCAGATAAAGGCCTCTGGCAGTGCATTCATGGAATATCTCCGATTATCTCCATGAAATGCGACCGTTCCACTCACTCCCATATGCAAATCATAATTTTGAGATCCTATTGGATGGATGACAGCACGAATAATTCCCCCTTTTTGATTCTTTTGAAAATCCTGATAAAATTTACCAAAACGCTGTCCGGTAACTGAAGCGCCAATATAATAATTTTTTCCCCAATGAGAGGCTGTAAATCCTATTCTGGCATTCGCACCGGCTATATTTCTTACAAGATCAATGATCATGGGGCGTTCTACCAGGGTAAATCCTGCAGATGTTTCAGATCCCAGCAAAGTGACTGATGGTTGTATCAAACCAATGGATAAATCTGTATGATGAAACCCGATATAATTAAGATTAATCTCATGAAATGAATCATTAACCAATGCACCACGTCCAACATCAGGAGCAACAATAATTTTAAAGTTATCATAGGCAATTGTTATGATAAATCTTGCACGCCTCAATACAGCCTGTGACCCACCCATATCGGGTTGATTATGTTTTTTATCGGATCCTATGAAACCACCAATATCATATTGAATGGACGTTCCAATTGATAGACTGAAATGATTATTCATTGATTTTAATAAAAATCTACCTTTGGGAAAGCTGATTTTAAAATCACCCATGTCATAAATTATATTTTTATATGGATCCAAATAAGTAACCTGATTTGTTTGGAATAAAGAATCATCATTGGCTTTCGCGGCTGAAACCCAATTCAATAAAAAATATAATGATATTGAATAAATCCCGAATTTTGAAAAAGCCATAGAAGTTTCATAAGATTTTCGCATTTTACAATTTCCATGGATTTTCTTTAATAAAGACCTGTTTAATCTTTGAAAGAATTTTCAATTATTTTTTTCAAATATTAATGTATCCAGTATTGATTATGTATACAATATTTTTGTAATATATTTTTATTTACGTTAAAATATAGTATTATATTTAGAAAAAATAATTTTTCATGTTAAATAAATTTTAAAAATAGCACTTCAAAACCTTAAAAAGTTAGTTGTAAACGTGAAATTATTAAATTGCTATCCTTTTTTCTTAAATGCCATAAATTGTTTCTAGCACGTGATGAAATTATATGATTATAATCAATCATCACCCTGAAATGTGGTGACGGATACCAGTTAAACCCCGTTGCTATGACTTTCTGTTTTCCACCTTGCACCCCTGCTGCATATTTGTTATTTTCATAATCCCCAGCATGACTATTGAGGTTCAGATAACTCCAACGGACTGACCATTCCAAAGCTCCCCAATCCCCAGCGGCAGGATTAAACAGTGAACCTTCTGGTACTGCAAAAATAGCGCGAGAGGGTAAATAATGACGATGAGCCCCGAAAATCGCGTAATTTAAACTTCCATACCATCCCCAAAAATGAAGATTATCATTATGTCCATATCCCTCATTCTTTCTTGGCATAAAAAATGAATAATATTCCCCTTGAAAAATCAACCTTTTCCATCGTAAGGCAAATTCAGGACCTACAGCCCATATACTGTTGACACCATTGATGGTTCCTGTCTTAAAATCTGCCGCGGAAGGAAAAAGACGGGATTCATTATAACTTACAATAGAATATTTTCTATTTTCACCATGAACGGCAAATGTTCCTGTTACGCCCAAATGAAGATCAATATTTCTTGAAGCTATTGGACGACCCGCCAATCTTAAAACGCCTCCCTTCTGCCCCTGTTGAAAATTGGTAAATTTTTTACCAACGCGTTGCCCTGTATAGCCAACACTGATAAGGTATCGCTGCCCCCAATGAATAACATTGAAACCAGCACGAGGTTCCCCTCCGGCAACATTTCTTAACATATCGATAACCATGGGTCGTTCTGCAAGAAAAAATCCCCTGGAAGTTTCAGAATCCAACATTGATAAAGTGGGTTGGAGTAAACCCCCTCCAATTACCAGATTCTTAATACCTGTATATTTCAAATCCGCTCCGAACAGATCATGATGTTCAAGTCCAAAACGTCCAATATCTGGTGTAACCGTTAAGGCGAAATCAGTATATTTTACAACAATAATCGGACGTCCACGACGTAAAGTTCCTTGATAACTTGAAACTTTTGGTCCATTTGCTCGTTTATTTGGACCTAATAAAGCCCCAATGTCGTAATTAATATAAAGACCAAAAGCGATACTAAGTTTTTTACTCGCTGAATAAAATGTCGGTCTTCCCTTTGGAAAGGCAAGCGTTGAATAACCTACTTGATAATGAAGGTCTTTATATGGATCAACATTTACGACCCTATCCGCATTCCACATTGTGCAACGGATGGATTTTTCATAACAAATATATTCAGCCTGTTGATCATTTTCATCTTTGTCTTTTTTTTCTTCTTTTTCTTTATTTAAAAAAGGAGTTATATTTGATCTCCATCGGTTAGTCTGATAGACATTTGCATAAGAAAATGAAATCGAGATCTTCAAAAAAAGAATACCCATTGTACATGATCGTAAAAACCCTTTTTTACGTCCATATGAGAGGTTACTTTGTACGGCTTCAATATTGTTTACCATTATCAATGACCCCTATATAATTTTATTAGACGAAAATAAGCTCAATACCCATTTATAAGCCACTTAAGATTGAAATATAATTTCACAAATATTTCAATTTTTATTCAAAAATGTTAAAATAAACCAAATTAAGTTTTTAATAATTTTATAATTTAAAATAATTGTCGAATAACAAACGTGAGATGATATGTCACTTTTCCGAGATTTTTTCTATTTTGAAAGGTTATTACCCTCTAAATATCAAAAAAAATGGTGCCTGATTTCCGTAAAATTACATAAAAAATTACCCAAAACGATCCCATTGTATCTATATATAAACCATAGGGATGACCCAACATTTGAACCTTTAACTTATCTTGTCTCCGGTAGGTTTCTTCCCAACTTTTGGCGTGTATCTCTTGTTTATTTTCCTGAGAAAACGAACTGTTTACGAATCTATCCAATCGCCAAAATTTTTAATTCCGCTTTACAATCAATTTCATCAGTAAAAATTCAGGCTCTGAGCCGCTTAACGACGGCTTTAATATTAATTATTATAAATCCTTTTACTTTTATAAAAATTTTTTGTTATCCCTTCATTCATCTAAACAAACGTATTCGAATGGGATTATTACAAAATCAACAAATATTTTTTCCTAATTTACCATATAAATATTGGTACAATTTATATGAAAACTGGAATGGTAACGAGATAAAGAAACTATATGAAAGTAATTATATTCATCTATGGCCTGTTTTTTCATTATTTACATATTATGGTAAAACCATGGAAATTGACTGGAACAATTTTTACCAGCATCCGAATACTAGAGGAAGAACCACTCCCCAAGCTTTTCAAGCACATTATATCATTCTTAAAAATTCAAACGAAATTTTAGAAGAACACAGTTTGGCTGTTTTTGCCGATCAGGCTACTCGTCAACATTATCCGGCCGCACTTTACGCTGATTCAGATGAAATCAATAATCTGAATGAACACAGCAACCCTGTATTCAAGCAAAATTTTAACTTGTCGATTCTACTGACAGGTTTTCTTACCCAAGATATATGGATTATCAGAAAAGATATATTTGATGATTTCATAAAAGAATTTGATTCTCCAATTCGTTCCATTTATGCCATTAGAATGGCTTTGGCCCTTTATTTATGGAAAAAAAATCATTTTATTTATCATGTCCCTCTGATCTTAAGTCATAGGACTGCAAAAGTATCATTACATGATAAAAATGAAATAATTGAAATCATCAAAAATTTCAAAACTGAGCTGAATTGGCAATTTAGTGTTAATACGCATATATTTCCCTTTGATATAAATTATATAAATTATCAAGATCCCGTAAGTCTCATCATCCCGACAACCCTCAGTTCCGAAACCATACATCAATGTATTACAAAACTAATAAAAAAAACCTCTTACCCAAAATTAGAAATTATTCTTGTCATCTCGCAAAATAAACCGTTGACAAAACAACAGGAAAAATTTCTCAGTTCATTCCAGTATTATAAATATTTAAAAGTTCTATTTGTTAAAACAGATCAATTCAATTTTTCGAAAAGTTGCAACGTTGCCATCAGGCATTCTAAATACCCTTTTATAGCCCTAATAAACGATGATATTGAACCTCTGAATCAAAACTGGTTATCCTTAATGATGGGTCATA
Source organism: Commensalibacter sp. M0133 (assembly GCF_016101485.1). NCBI lineage: Bacteria > Pseudomonadati > Pseudomonadota > Alphaproteobacteria > Acetobacterales > Acetobacteraceae > Commensalibacter > Commensalibacter sp. M0133. Next base: position 14,566 of record NZ_JACFQI010000001.1, on the reverse strand, counting down.
TGCAAAATGAAAAAGTAGGCGCTGTTGGTGCAAAACTATTTTATCCTGATAAAAATATTCAGCATGCGGGCGTTATAATGGGTGCCGCTAATTTATGTGAACATGCCGGTCGTTTTCACAAGTCAGATAATTTTTACCTGACGCATGATCATGAGGTCAGTGCCGTGACGGGTGCCTGTATGGTTATTCGCCGTCTGGCTTTTAACGACGTAAATGGATTTGATGAGACATTTGAAATAGCATATAACGATATTGATTTCTGTTTACGTTTAAGAGAGAAAAAATATCATATCATCCAGTGTCAGAATGCACAATTGATCCATTACGAATCTCTTTCACTCGGAAATCATTACAAGGGTGAACGTGCCGGAAAAGAACGACAGGAAATTCTTTCCCTGAAAAAAAAACATTTTAAAATCATAAATCATGATCCATTTTATAATCCCAATTATTCCCTGCAACGTGGAAGAGATTACCAGCTTGCCTTTCCTCCTCGCATTTCAATTCCATTCGGATTAACTGAAAATAATGTCTGATTCCAATCCCCCAAGCATTTTGATAGAGAATGTTTCATTAACCTTCAATAATTGTCAATTGTTCAAAAATCTAAACACTGTTTTTCCAGCCGGAAAATTCAGTATTATTCTTGGTGCAAGTGGTGTGGGTAAAAGTAGTCTTTTAAAAATTATTGCAGGATTGCAACATTGTAAGCTGGGAAGTGTAAAAGCGGATGATAACAAATCTTTATCAAAACGGATCAGTTATATGGGACAACAGGATCTGTTAATGCCTTGGGCAAAAATACTATATAATGTCACCCTAGGCAGTAAACTCCGTGGTGAAAAACCAAATCGGCATAAAGCTTTAGATATCCTTGAACAAGTAGGCCTATCCCATGTTGCAAATGTATATCCATCCGAACTGTCTGGCGGAATGCGTCAACGTATCGCTCTTGCAAGAACACTGTATGAAAATCGCCCCATCGTTTTAATGGATGAACCTTTTTCAGCATTGGATAGTGTAACACGAACCAACATGCAAACCTATACGGCAAAATTGTTGAAAGGTAAAACAGTTATTCTTATCACACATGATCCTTTCGAAGCTTGTCGATTGGGAGAACAAATTCAGATTATGGCAGGAACTCCTGCAAAACTATACGATTCTTTGGTAGTTCCTGGATCTATACCTCATCCGCTGGAAAATCTCGACTTACAAAAGGCCCAAGCCCATTTATTATCTCTTTTGATAGAAAAAACACAATCATGAAAACTCATTTACATGAATCTTTTTTAATAAGTATCCGCATTGTTTCATTAATCGGAAGCTTGATTTTTATCTGGTGGTTGATCAGTTTTTTCAATTACATCCCCGCTTATCTTTTACCCTCACCTTCAGCGGTCATTCAGGCTCTAAACATTAATCATCAGCTTTTATGGCAAGCCACGCTTACAACAACACAAGAAACCATAATAGGGTTGGTAATTGGATGTTTTTTTGGAATGTTTCTTGCTCTTTTTATGATACTTGTTCCTTTTCTCCGTCACTGGTTAATGCCCATCATCATTATCAGTCAATCAATTCCCACCTTTGCTCTAGCCCCTTTACTCGTATTATGGTTTGGTTTCGGAATAAGTTCAAAAGTTGTAATGACCGTTATAATGATTTTTTTTCCCGTAACTTCATCCTTTTTTGACGGCCTAAACAGAACACCTCAAGGATATCTTGATTTAAGCAAAACCATGAATACCTCTGCCTTACGACAACTTTTGTTTATACGTATTCCTGCTGCTTTACCCGCTTTTTCGTCAGGTTTGAAAATCGCAGCAGCTATCGCTCCCATTGGTGCGGTCATTGGAGAATGGGTCGGCGCGTCTTCCGGTTTGGGATATTTAATGCAAAACGCCAACAACCGTTTTCAAACAGATTTGATGTTTGCCGCTCTTTTGATATTATCATTCATGACAATGAGTTTGTGGGGAATCGTTACATTAACAACGAAAACCTTAATTTCCTGGTCAAATGAATAAACTTAATTATATTAGCATCTGACCTTCGGAACAAACTTCCTTAAAGGAACGAATTATGACACTTTCAAATAAACCTGCTTTTGCATAAGGATCACTGATGGCAAATCCCTCGGCAGCTGCTCGATCTTCTACATTCAAAATAATGAGTGAGCCACAACTTTTTCCCTCATTATCCAATAAGGGGCCAGCAATTTTTATTTGTTTTTCATAAGTTTTAAGATACGCCAGATGTTGAGAGCGAACAGCCATTCTCATTTCTAGAGACGAAGGTTTGTCATTACACATTATTACAAATAACATTTGTTCTCCCATCACTACTTTACAAATCATAAATAAAAAAACATATTATGACCAAGAATGGATAAGCTTGCCAGTTTTTTAAATATAAAATATCCTCTTATTTTCCATAAACCCTGATTATTTTTCAATGACTGATTCAAGAACTCTATCAAAACCAAGAAATAATCGATTTTTTTCAATCAATCGATTAGCAAATCCGAAATTTTTTTTTCAGTTTACGACAAAACTGCAGCCCTGGATCAACGGGTTTGCTTTGTTTTTCATCGTCATTGGAATAATATGGGGCCTTTTTATCTCCCCAGCAGATTGGCAGCAAGGGGATAGCGTAAGAATTATGTATATTCATGTTCCCATGGCCATGCTTGCCAGTGCCGGTTATATTTTACTTGCTTTTTGCGGTTTTTCATCTTTAGTCTGGAAACATCCCTTAGCCGATCTAGCGGCCAAAGAAATTGGACCTGTTGGAGCTATTGTAACTGCCCTATGTTTAATAACGGGGTCCATTTGGGGAAAACCCATGTGGGGCACTTGGTGGGTTTGGGATGCACGATTAACATCAGTTCTGATATTGTTTTTTCTCTATTTAGGACATATCACTTTATGTCATGCCTTTGATGAACCTCAAAAGGGTTATAAGGCAGCTTCCATTCTTGCCCTTGCAGGCGTTTTTGATCTCCCTATAATCAAATTCAGTGTTCAATGGTGGAACACATTACATCAGCCAAATACATTCAGTTTAACCCATGCCTCTTCAATCACTCTTTCCATTGCTACCCCATTGATTTTCTGTTCGCTGGGTTTTTCCCTTGGATTTATAGGTATACTATTTACACGAATTCGAACCGCCATTCTTGAAAACCAGATCCATCGCCTACTTATCAATTCACAATCTTTGTCAATGCAATGATCATGTCGCATCTCCCCTACTTGATTTTCGCTTATGGAATTACCCTGTTAACTGTTTTGGCTTTATTGCTTACCACTTATAGACGATTTCACCAGGCAAAAAATAAACTGGACATTATGAAAAAACTTAGTCATGAAACGTAAAACTCAACGTCTATGGATAATCCTAACTTGCATGATAGGCTTCGCGATTGCAATCGCATTGATTTTATCAGCTTTTTCAAGTAATTTAGTCTATTTCAAAGTTCCTTCCCAACTCATAAACCAATCCATATCTAATTCTACCACAATACGATTGGGAGGAATGGTTGTAGCCAACTCCCTTCATCATCAGAATGACCATCACACACCAATCGCTATATTTGATATTACAGATGGAAAAGCTGCCATTCATGTAAAATATAGAGGCATTTTACCCGATCTATTTCGAGAGGGACAAAGCGTTATTGCCATTGGTTACTTAAATCCTCAAGGAATATTCATCGCCACTGAAGTATTGGCCAAACATGATGAAACTTACATGCCTAAAGAAATCGCCGACGCTTTGCGCAAAAATGGCAAGTGGGATCCGCGTTTTGGTCCACCACCCGATCCAGACAGCTGGAACCACATGATAAAACCCCAATAAGCAATGGAATGACAAATGTTTTCAATTCTTCTAAGTCCCGAACTTGGTCATTTTGCATTGGCACTTGCCTGCTGTTTGGCGGGGGCTCAATTTGTTCTGCCATTACTAGGAAACAAAAAATATAATTTTCATTTAATGAATCTAGCGTCCCCCCTGGCATGGGGACAGTTTTTCACTCTATTGATAACATTTATTTGTTTGGTTACAGCAGCATTGAATAATGACTTTTCTGTGCAAAATATCTTACAGAATAGTGCAAGTGACAAACCCATTCTTTATAAAGTAACAGGCATATGGGGAAATCACGAAGGTTCAATTCTCTTGTGGGCATTTATACTTTCCTTTTTCGGGGTTCTTTTTTCAAGTTTCAGTCATCATCTTCCATTTTCATTAAGAATAAAAATCATAGCCATTCTTGGCGGATGCGCAGCTGGTTTTGAACTTTTTTGCCTGATTACATCAAATCCTTTCCTGCGAATCTGGCCTGCCCCGATGGAAGGTCAAGGAATGAACCCGCTACTTCAGGACCCGGGATTGGCGTTTCATCCCCCAATTCTTTATACTGGCTATGTAGGTTTTTCAATTCCATTCGCCTTTGCTGTTGCCGCATTGATGGAAAAACAAGTTGATGCAGCCTGGGGACGATGGATTAGACCCTGGGTTATTACTGCATGGATTTTTCTTACCGCTGGCATAGCAATTGGATCATGGTGGTCCTACTATGTTCTTGGATGGGGAGGCTACTGGTTTTGGGATCCTGTCGAAAATGCCGCATTAATTCCATGGTTGACGGGAACCGCCTTATTACACTCAGCCTTGATCGTTGAAAAACGTGAAGCCCTGAAAGCATGGACGATTTTTCTTTCCATTATAACTTTTTCTCTTGCATTATGTGGAACTTTTCTGGTTCGTTCTGGCATATTAAATTCCGTACACGCATTTGCATCAGATCCAACCCGTGGAATTTTCATTCTTGTATTACTAACAATTATTTGTGGAGGTGCTTTGGTTCTGTTTGCGTGGCAGGCTCCACTTCTTTTATTCACGGCATTATTTGCGCCCATATCTCGAGAAGGCTCAATCATTCTCAACAATATATTATTCTGCTCCCTGGCTGCCATTATTTTGGTAGGCACCCTCTACCCTCCTGTTTTACAAATGATTGATGGAGAAACTATTTCCGTTGGAAAACCATTTTTTGACAAAACCTTTATCCCTCCGGCCCTCATTGCAATTTTTTTTATGGCCTTTGCACCTTGGTTGGCATTTAAAAAAGCAAAAATAAAAAATTTGCTTCGTCCTTTATCCATTATGGGAATTATTACGATCATTATCGTCATCGTAAGTTTTATTTATTTACATCGTTTCTTACCAGCGATTGCGACAGGGGTTTCATTCTGGGTAATCATGGGGGTCCTCACAGATTTCAGCGGTAAATTATCTTTATTTCATACCTCTTTCAAAAATAATATCAGCCGGATGAAAAATTTACCCAGATCCTTTTATGCTGCCTATATTGCTCATATTGGCGTTGCTGTTACCTTATTGGGAATTGTGGGAATGGCATATAGTCAACAAAAAATTGTTGAGGTACCTATTGGGACAACTCTGCATCTGGCAGGCTATAAATGGACCCTGGAATCTGTACAGAAAAGAAATGGACCCAACTATCAATCCGAGGAAGCGGTTCTTAAAATCAGTAGACATAATAAAACAATATGCTGGATGTTTCCTGCCCGACATTTTTTTCCTCGCCAGCAACAGGTCATAACAGATGTAGCCATTCATACCAATTTTATCGCTGATTTGTACGCTGTTCTTGGAGATAACAGGAACAATCATGACAAAGCTAGCGTCTATGTCCTGAGATTACACTTCAACCCCTTGGCACCCTGGATCTGGATCGGTGGTTTCATTATGATATTAGGCGGTATCATCACCCTTATTGATCTTTGCGCCAATAAGAACAATAAAAAATTTTCTATGCAAAAAATGGAACAATCATCATGAAATCCATTACCAGACGACGATTGATATGGGGATTACCACTGGGTGCAACCGTTCTTGCAGGTGGAGGGTTTGCCACGATGCTATCCAGTTTAAAAAAAGGAAAATTCGATCCGCATAAAATAGAACTTCCCAATTTGAACAAACCTATTCCAAATTTTAAACTCAAACCAATATTATCCTACAAAAATTTTGACAGCCTATTGTTAAAACAACAGCACAAACCTGTATTAATCAATTTTTTTGCTTCATGGTGTCTACCCTGTATCAGTGAGATGCCAATTTTGAATCAGCTTTCCACCAGGCTTTCCATATGGGGCATAGCTTATAAAGACAAAAATAATACGATAAACCAGTTTCTAAACCGTCATGAAAATCCATATCAATATCTAGGACAGGATGATGAGGGGATGATTGGAATCAATTGGGGAATCTCTGGCGTGCCTGAAAGTTTTCTTATTATCCCGGGGGGAATTATACATTGGCATTATGCCAAACCTTTGGATAAAACTGCCGTTTCATCCCTGCTTTCACTTGTAGGGACCTGATCAATGCGATTAGTTATCATTCTTGTCCTGATAATCATAAACTTTTTTTCTATTTCCACCTATGGTCTCGACAGCCCTGATGAAATATTGCCAAACCAACGGCAGGAAAAAAAAGCCGAAGAGATTGGCTCGCAATTACGCTGTCTTGTTTGCCAGAATGAATCCATAGAAGACAGTAATGCCGAACTGGCAAAGGATCTAAGAAAAGTCGTTCGCCAACATGTTCAGGCTGGTGAAACCGATGATCAAATCATCCAATGGATGGTTGACCGTTACGGCAATTTCGTGCGGTTAAGTCCTCCCCTTAATCTTGCAACCGCGTTATTGTGGTTTATGCCTTTACTTGCCCTTTTGACAGGGTGTCTAATAGCTCTCATAAATTTCAGGAAAAAAGGGTTGAAGCCATCTCCCTTAAATAAAGATGAAGAAAAACGTCTCGAAAAATTGATGAAAGAACCTTGATCCATGTTATGGATAATGATGATCTTAATCAGTCTTATCAGTTTGATACCCTGTTTTATAAGTCTGTACCGGAAAAAATATCCTTCAATAGCAAACAATCCTTCAATAGCTTTTTACCAGTTACAACTTAAAGAACTGGAAAGTGAATTGCGACAGGAATTGATTTTACCAGAAGAATATCATCAGGCAAAACTTGAAATTCAACGCCGGCTTCTAAATTCTGACGATCAAAGTGAAAAAAATAATTCCATATCTTGTGATCCGGCAATCAATGGTCATTTTTTTATTCTGTGCGGCTTGATTTGCATTCCCCTGACCGCCATAGGTCTCTATTTGCTTAATGGTGTACCTGCCTTGCCTTCTCAACCCTTACGAACAAGAATAGCTGAACAGCAAAAACAGAATAAAGATCTCGCACCTTATGTAAAACAATTGAAAGAAAAAATTGTCACGCTTGCTTATAATGATCCGAAACGGATAGAAGGTTACCTCTTACTGGGTCGGATTGAAGCTGAACAAGGTCAGTTAGACAATGCTATTCAAGCCTGGAAAACAGCTCTTGACCAACGTTTTGACCCTTATCTGGCCGCGCAAATTGCCGAACTGATAATTCAAAAAAATGGTCAAATGACCGAAGAATCATTCACTCTTTTCCAACAGGCCCTACAACGCGCACCTTCAGATGCACCGTGGCGAAATATGGCTGAACAGAGAGTCATGGAATATCAGAAAAACAATCCTTAATTCTGTTTGGATTGATAATCCCTGAAAGCATTATATAAAAAACAATATTTGTCGCGGTAAGATGTAAAACATATTCCGCCATATAAATTGATGGCGATGGAGATTGAGACGAACTGCCGTGACCACCAAAATGATTTCGCAATTCTGGCACCCCTGTTTTGAGAGTCATGATATAACTGTCGATTGTCTTTTCCATCCCAACAGGAAACAATCCATTTTTGTGTATAATTTTTATAAGGTCACTGGCCCGGTTGTTTGGATCATATTCCCATTCACATTCATTGCAAATCGATTTCAACAAAGATTCAAAAGCACGATTACATGCGACAATACAATCCTTGATATATTGATTCCGGTAATGTTTATGTGCATTACTATATTCTTCATTAACCTTTTCAAAAGCCTTATTATGAATAATCTCCAATGCAGGTTTAACGATTTCCTTATGAACATATTGATGATCAATACGGATTATTTCACCATTTTCATACTGATACCCTACGCCTGCATATAGGAAACGTTTATTTAATTCCTCAATCAACCCAATTAAAATTTTATCGTTTTTAAACTCATAAAAGGGATTAACATTTGAAAAACTTGCTGTCCTTATATTAATTCCACATTCAATTAAATCTAAAACATGTTCGTATTTATTATCATATTTAACAATATAAGATTCGAATTGATCAATAAAATTCAATGAATTAGAATTTAAAAATTTTTTTCCCCATTCCCTTGATACAATTTCATAAATAGAAATCCAAAAAAATTACTGTCTTCTAAATATCAATTATATTCGGTTTCTAATAAATTCTTTAAAACGAAAAAATCTGTGTTTTTAATTCTTCAGAAAAACAGTCATAAACATAGACATCATTTTTGATAGCTTTTTCAGCTTTTATACGATTTGAATGAAGATTCATGATTACCATTTTTAAAAACTTCTTTTTATGGAATTAAAATATTTATTACATTGTATTCAATGAAAAAGCGGTTTGACGTTTCTTTTCTGGCGGAGGGTTGGGCTGACAGGAGATAAGATAGATGCCAAATACAAAAATTGTATTACTGATGCTGTTCAATAATAATGTTTCCTGAAAACGCTGATCCGCGACGATTCCTAGATAGATTGAATAGATTGCAAATGGAATCGAGATAATTCTTATGCCAGCCAGCATCATACGAAACGGATTGAGAAATCCTACCCGAATAATGGATTGCATACGATAAATGGAGAAATAAAATAACACGCCAAGACACCATGCCATTACATTAAAAAGCACAGAAAAAATACTCATTTCAAAATAAAGAACAAGTAGAATCAGGGAACCGGCTGAAAAAACCAGCGATCCGAGCTGTAAACTCATTCCAATTTTCAATGCTGACCATTTTTCTGGCAGACGGTCAGCAATTGGTTGGAAAAAACGATCCAGTAACCATAGATCAAGAGCGAGGATTCGATCAGAAACGGGGGGTTTATTATTTGAAAACATGAAACTTTTATCCAGCAACTTTTAAAAAAAGTTATAGCATTATATCAAGCTTAATCAAACAATATACATTTCCAAAAATTATATTTTAACCTTCGCAAAAAGAACCCGCTTTAATTAAAAAAAGCGGGTTAAAGGATATCAAGAAACAAACATACAAAATTAGGGTTGGATCGCGTTTTGCCTATGTTCTTTCAACATACTCAAAATCCGTTGAATACATCGGCCACAGTCGGGTTTTGAACCACAAGATTTATAGACTTTGCTTGGACAGTCTGCACCATCCTTAATAGCATTTCCTATATCCTTGTCGGTTAATGCACGACATGAACAAATATACATCGCCAAGGCCCCATCACAACTAGGTTGTTAATAATGATTATAATAACCATTCTTAATAACTATGTCTACAATTTTTTTATTACGTATCTAAACTTTTTTTGATCATGGATTTATTTCTTTTTTTATTTATAAAAAAAACATATAATTAACTAAATAATCACAAAGATTATTTTAATAATATCAAGTAATTTAAACATACATCAACTAAGGATTTCATTAATGATCAAAGATAAAAAAGTAATTGAATATTTGAATATTCAACTTACAAATGAATTAACAGCCATCAATCAATATTATCTTCACTACAAAACCCTGTGTCATTGGGGAGTCACCATTCTTGGCAAAAAAGAATACCAGGAATCCATTGAGGAAATGAAACATGCAGATTCGCTGATTGAACGTATTCTCATGCTTGACGGATTGCCCAATATGCAAAGACTAAACACCGTACAGATTGGTCAGTCAGTTGAAGAGATCCTCCATGCTGATCGCCAGATGGAGATGAAGGCTTGCAAAGATTTACGCGAGGCAGTTTCCTATTGTGAACAGATACAGGATTACGTGACTCGTCATATTTTTGTTTCAATTTTGGATTCTGAAGAAAAACATATTGACTTCATTGACAAACAATTTGATCTGATCAAACAAATTTCTATAGGTCGATACATCACTTTGAATTCCGATCACGCAACGGAACAAGAATCGTAATTCAAATTTTATTCAATATGGATATCTTACTAAAGTAAGATGTTACTATCTTACTTTTTAAGAAAATTACGAATTATCCTTTTTCATACAAATCAAGTTAATATATCCATCCAATCTTACAATAGATTGTCTTTGACAGATCCTCTGTAATTAAGCAAGATTAGCTTTTACAAATTAAACAACCCTGTTTTAAATATTTCAATAGACAAGACCCGAACAGGAAATCAAAGACATGAGATCAATCCTACCCCCTTTGACACTAAGCTTGACTTTGCTTGCAACCACCCCTTTTAGCGGGTTTCTTCTTCCTGCCTATTCTGTTCCCACCAGTCATATTTCATCAAAAAATATACCTTCTTCAAAACAGCAGGTAATTCGCGCCACTTTGAAAAATGGATTACGGGTGATTATCATTAAAAATAATTTGGCCCCTGTTGTTACGGCGCAAGTCAACTATCTTGCCGGTTCCAACCAAACGCCAAAGGGATTCCCGGGAACTGCACACGCATTGGAACATATGATGTTTCGTGGAAGCAAAGGTCTAGACAAAGATCAGCTGGCAATTATCGGGGCACAATTGGGCGGAAGCTATAATGCCTTTACCACAGAACACGTCACACAGTATTATTACACAGCTCCTGCCGAAGATTTAGATGTTATCCTGAAAATTGAAGCTTTACGAATGAATGGATTAAGCCTAAATGCCGCGGATTGGGACAAGGAACGTGGAGCGATTGAACAAGAAGTTTCAAGGGATTTGTCCAATCCAATTTATAAATATGTTTCTGAATTACAAAAGATTTTATTCAAGGACACCCCATATGAACATGATGCTTTGGGAACCCGTCCATCTTTTGATAAAACAACCGTTCAGGATTTACGTGAATTCTATGAAACTTACTACACACCCAATAATGCAATCCTTGTTATCTCAGGCGATATTGATCCCCAAAAAACCCTGGCAACTGTCAAACAAAATTTTTCTTCCCTACCTCGCAAAAATCTACCCAAACAAACCTCTTTCAAATTAAAGCCAATAAAAGCCAAAACATTACATTTTCCAACGGATCTCCCAGCTGGACTTATAACAATGGCATGGCGCATGCCTGGGGAAAAATCCAGTGATTATGCCGCCGCGACCATTCTGAGTGACGTTATTTCAAGCCAGCGGGAAAAGTTATATGGTTTAGTGCCACAGGGAAAGGCCCTGTCAGCTGATTTTGAATATATTCCCAAAGGCAATACGGGCTTTGGCGTGGCCATTGCAGCATTTCCAAAAAACAGGAATTATCAATCCCTTTTGAACGAGGTTCAGACAATCCTTAGATATTTTCATGAAAATGGTGTTCCGGCCGAATTTGTTGAAGCGGCAAAACGCAAGGAGATTGCATCCCTCAAATTCTCTGCCAACAGTATCACGGGATTGGCCAGCAGCTGGTCAAATGCCTTGGCTTTTCAGGAATTAAATAGTCCTGATGATATGATTGCCGCTCTTAAGGCAGTCACTCCAGAAAAAGTTAACCAATTGGCAAAAAGGATTTTAAAATCGGAAGAAGCGATCACGGCGATTCTCACACCTGAGGATTCCGGAAATCCTCTATCGAAAAAAGGTTATGGAGGCGCTGAATCCTTTGCCTCAATTCCTGATAGACCTGTCCCCTTGCCTGAATGGGCTGATAAGGCACTGAAAAAACTTAATATACCCAAGGCATCCCCTTTACCTACAGATATAACCCTGAAAAATGGTATTCGTTTGATTGTTCAGCCAATCAATGTCAGTGATACCATAAGTGTATTCGGTGCCATTCGACAGAACTCAAGTCTGCAAGAGGAAAAAGATAAGGAAGGTATTTCAGACATTACAGATGAGATGTTCAAGTATGGGACCAAGACTTATGATCGTCTGGCTTTTCGTAAACAGATTGATGACATCGCTGCCGATATCAATACAGGAAGCGACTTTTCATTATCTGTTCTTACGCCCTATTTTGACCGTGGTATGCAGTTATTGGCTGATAGCGAGTTAAATCCGTCTTTCAAACAAGAAAACCTAGATATCGTCAAATCACAAACAGCGCAGTCCCTAAAAGGATTATACCAGTCCCCAGGTTATCATTTTGACAGATCCGTTGCAAAAGCGGTTAATCCCATTAATGACCCAAGTTTACGTCAGCCAGTCCCTGAAAAAGTTATGAAATTAACCTTAAATGATTTGGAAAATTTCTATCAGCAATCCTTTCGTCCAGACCTTGCAACAATTGTTGTGGCAGGCAACATAACGCCTGAAAAAGCGAAGGCAACCGTTGAAAAATATTTCGGGTCATGGAAGGCGAAAGGTGTCAGGCCCAATCTTGATTTGCCTCAACGTCCAAATAGCAAGACCTCCTACATTCATGTTCCCGATAAAAGCGCAGTGCAAAGCAGCGTTGCATTGGTTGAATCCATCCCGCTGAACGTTTACCATCCGGATCATTATGCCCTGAACCTTGGCAATGAAATATTAAGTGGCGGATTTGCAGGGCGGTTTTACAAGGACTTGCGGGTTAAGACAGGATATGTCTATAACGTAAACAGCTCTTTTGACTGGTCCCGCACACGTGCGGGATATAACATCAGTTTTGGTGCGGATCCTGACAAGGTTGATCTCGCCCGCAAGGCAGCCCTGAAAGACTTGCAGGCCATGCAGACGCAACCCGTCAGCGAACATGAACTGCAACTGGCCAAGGCGTCATTGCTGAGGAGCATCCCATTGCAACGTTCCAGCATTGACAAACTCGCGTCACAATATTTGACCTTCAGCGAATTGGGATTGCCCCTGGACACACCGCAAAGATCAGCCCAAATCTATTATCGGATGAGTACCGGCGATATTCGGAAAGCCTTTAAAACATGGATCAGAATTGATGACCTCGCCCAGATTACCAAAGGGCCAATTAACCAGAAATAAGATTATATATTGTTGCTATTTTAAAACAAAAATTATAATCTTTATTCATCATCTTATAAAAATTAAGTTTTGGGGATTTATATGTCAAAAAATATTTTAATTACATTTGCCGGTCGCCAAGACAGAATGGAAAATTTAAATCAATATATACGATATGCACTAAACAATAATTTATTAGATGAATGGCATATATGGGATTTTACCCGTAATAAAACTGATAAAGAATATATCAGAAACAGTTATGGACCAATAGCATATATGCAAGATAATGCCGGTTACCAATTTTATAAAGATTTACCCAAGAATTCTAAACTTACCATTCCTTTAAGAATATCAAATGATTTTCATATTGCATTTGTAGAAAAAAACCAGGATAAATTTACAGAGGTTGTCATAGGTGGATGGGGTAATTCTGGTTCAGAAATAAGAAGAGTTGATTCAAAAAATTTATATGACAATAATAGAGATAATACAGAGGAAATTTTTAAAACAGAATTTTTCACTCTCCTAAACGCTTACTGCGATAATATCCTCACGATCAGCAGGGGAAGTGATAACGACATAAATATTTCAATCAACGGATATGAATTTCCAACATTCAACCTCCTTAATAGAGACAATATACCAAAACTATACTTACAAGGCGGATTTGGTGCATGGCTGGAGTTCTGTTATGTCAATGACAGAATAAAACAATTCATAGGCAACTTAAACGAATCTTATCCCTATTATCATGCCTATCGATATTATGCTTCAAGAATTGACCTTTTCAAAGATGATGTTTTCCTGAAATGTGATGATGATATAGTTTATATTGAACTTGAAAAACTGAAGGAATTCATTGATTTCAGACGAAGAAATGATGAATATTTCCTGTTATCAGCAAACGTTGTCAACAACGGCGTATGTGCCTATTTTCAAAAAGAGAATTTATCCATCCCTGATGAGGTAGGTGAATTTGAACTTCCACCTAACGGTTTTAAGGGTAGTTTATGGGAAAATGGAGAAAAAGCTGAAAAGCTGCACTCTTATTTCATTAAAAATCGTGGAAAGCCCCTACCTTTAACATCAAAAATTGTAGAATGGGACAAAAGGTTATCAATTAATTTTATATCTTGGAAAGGAAGAGATTTACGCTTTATGATGTTGCCTTTTCAATGCGATGATGAACAAATTTTAACAAGCAATACACCACAATATTTAAATCGTAAAACAGCTTTATTTTCCGATTTTACTGTCTCTCATTTAAGTTTTTATTCACAAGAATCTCATATGAATACAGGATTACTTATCAATGAATATGTAAAATTGAGAAAAGAAAAATATAATATTTAAATATCAGTAATTTCCGGTTTTGACCTGAAAAAATTCAGCAATCCTTTCGTCCAGACCTTGCAACAATTGTTGTGGCAGGCAACATAACGCCTGAAAAAGCGAAGGCAACCGTTGAAAAA
>NZ_JACFQI010000012.1:0-522 GCF_016101485.1 Commensalibacter sp. M0133 | reverse complement strand
CCATTCCAAGCTCAACAACACCTGAGCTCGCCTGGATAACGCCATTGCTGTTCTCAATGTCACCGCCATGAAAAACAATATCCCCAAAGCCATTGTCCGAACCAGCCAGAATCATCCCTGAACGGTTCATCAAACCGTCTGACTCTATATGAACATTGCCCGCATTCGAGCCAATCTGGCCATTATCGTTATTCAGCTGTCTGCCACCAATATCCACAATACCCGAGGGGGTGACTATCTGGCCATGATCATTACTGATATCTCCAGAGGCGGAAACCCTGACATTCCCGGATGCCTGCGTTCCTATCCGGCCATTCATGTTGACAACCTTACCCGTTGCCTGAACCCCGATATCCCCCTGTGTGGTCAGGATAGAACCATTGCCATTGTCAAGTGAGGAGCCTGTCAATGACACATTCCCCTGACCCGTACGGATCAGGCCGGACTGGTTATTGATATCCCCGCCATGAACCGTAACATCACCTTTGCTCAGAGAGCCAATCTGGCCAGAACTGTTGTCAA
>NZ_JACFQI010000011.1:0-549 GCF_016101485.1 Commensalibacter sp. M0133 | reverse complement strand
ATTGGCAAGCTGATAGATACCGCTAACAGTGGCGCCGCTTTTAATGTTTAAAACTCCATGGATCATATTAACAGGACCATGTACACTAGTATAATTACTGGTATAAATAGTTTCACCTGAAGAAGTTAATACAGCATTCCAAACACCACCGGAAATAATTGGATAATCATTTTTGATCATATATCTTCTGTAATCACTTACGACATATCCAGAAGGTAAATTATGACTTTGACCAGGCAAAAGGTTTGCTGGTATATAATAGTTTGTATCACAATTATTATCTGGAATATTGGGGGTATCAGGAATGGTTGGGTTCTTTTGATTTAATATTTTCCCACCATTTTCAACATTTAAACCGGCAGTGGAATCCGCGGTACGAAAAGAACTGCTTCCACCTGCCAAATAACGGTTGATTAATGTACCGCCACTTTCTGCTGTATCACCAGGATCAAAGAAACTGTCACTATCAGATGTTCCACCATTCTTGATATTTACAACTTCTGATACATATTCGTTGTTTTCTGATACGCCACCATTTTGAATATTTAC
>NZ_JACFQI010000010.1:0-2161 GCF_016101485.1 Commensalibacter sp. M0133 | reverse complement strand
TTCTGCAAAAGGGCCGGAAGATCCTTACCGTAAAGGTCATCGCCGCTGGACCGTATATCTCACAAAACCAGTTGGATCATAAAAAAATAATGTCATCATAATAAAAATTACAAATACCATTTTATATCACTTATAAGGCTGGATCAGATAAATTGATCCGGCTTTTTTATAAAACCCATTTGATTCTAGCAATTTTATTACTTAATCCATATCCCGACCAGGCCATCACTTCATAATGTCATTTTCCATACATTTATTGAAAAACAAAATTGGGTGAATCCCTATCTAACTATTTTTAATAGAAATCTAATATTTATTAAAAAATAATAAATGTATTCAAGATATTACATTTCAATTATCAAATTTAATTTACTAATTATATTAATAACATTATAATAATTAAATATATTAAATAATAAATAGCATGCTCATGAAAGTATTACTTAAATAATAAATGTCGCAAATACTTACTTTCTGACACGCTTATAATAAAAATTATATGAGAATCACTGATGACGAACCAACAAAAAGATTACTTGCGTAAAGATAAAAAAGATGATGATACATTCAAAATAAATCATTCATTTGTCCATTCATATCAATATCCTCCATCCTATGGTGAAAAGAACAGTCAAGATTCTATTCAAACCTTCTCAAATAATCGCCTTACAAGAGAGAATGCGACTTCCAATCAATTAAAAAATGTCGAAAATACAGACCTGAACAGTTATATATTACAAAATAACAATCCGATCATTGATAGTGGCAATTGGTATGCCGTTAAATTAAGTGATGGCCGCACTGTCTACAAAATAAACTCAACCAATGGACAGTATTTCAGCCTATCAACAAATAATCATCTTACATCTGATCCATCACAAGCCTATTCAGGACCCATCAATTTTGTTGACAGCACTGTAACCATTACAAATGGTGCAACCGTTTCAGGTTCAAATTTCCTTTTGATCAAAAACAGCCCCTCTAACAATTCAGCCATTACAATCAATACTGGTGGAACGCTCCAGGATTCAAATATATTCAATCAAAATGTTACGATGAATGGTGGCAGTTCCACCAACAACACTTTTATTTCCAGCCCCGTTATCATGAACGGTTCCGCCACTTCGGATAATGACTCATTCCTTAACCCAAATACTACAAGAAGCGGTTATAATCTGGGAGGTCAAAGTTTTAGTGGCAATAGTTACAAGAATCAACCCAACTCTTATTTTCAATCAAGTGATAATAATACTGCCAATCTTACCCTCAATAACAACAGTAAAGTAACAAATCCCAATATACCGGATCTTTACAGATACAACCCTTCATCAAACAGGCTGACCGTATCAGTCAGCAGAACCGCCCAATTTTCTCAAGAACAGATTACCGGGGATGATATTGAAAACTATGTAAAAAACTATAACATTTCCAACGATCATATCAATATCATCGGTACGAGTGGCACCACCTCAATTTATATCAGCTCTGAAATCGCTTCAGATCCTGCCGGTAATATGATTAGACAGAATGTCTATAAAAATGGAGCCGGAATTATCATTTACAGAGGTAATGATCCAGTAAATATTTTCAACATTAACAATATCTATATTCAAGATGGAGCGGTTGTAGACGGTGCTGAAATTTTTGCCAATAATAGTTGGCAGAACGTTTTTATACAAAAAGGTGGCACCCTAAAAAATTCAAAATTTTATGATGGTTATATAGGGATCGAACAAGGTGGAAATTCAATAAACAATACTTATTTCTCGCCAGAATTTTCAAGTAATGGCCATTATATTGACGGTTTGTCTCAAAATGATACGATTTATGAAACATCCTGGTCAGCAAGTGGGAAATTAAATATCGCAAATAATAATAATATTTGCCTGAATGGAAACAACCCCCCTGTCTATAATCAGACTAACAACAACCCTCCACCCAATCAATCTATCTGGTTAACCAACGGATTGACTCGCGTAACAGTCGGAACTACAGGACAATTCATCAATCCAACAATAAACACTAATCACAACTATTCCATAGATTATGTGCCGGGACTGAACACTGATAATCCCCAACCCTGTTACCTTTGTGGCACGATGATAGAGACAAGAGACGGATTGAAGGCCATAGAAGAGATCCGTGCCGGAGACATGGTTTA
>NZ_JACFQI010000009.1:0-3907 GCF_016101485.1 Commensalibacter sp. M0133 | reverse complement strand
GAACCACGACCGCATTTCCGAATTGCCTGTATGCCTGGGTATCCGAAACGGGAATTTTAAAATCTGACTGCCCAGGCCTGTCAAACCCCATCAGCCGCGCACATTCTCTCGGGGTCAACCGTCTCGGGTTTTTATCGCATCCCTGTGAGACGAGGATTTCAGATCCGTCCTTGTAGTAGCGTGCCGACAATGTTCTGGCCACACTGTCATGATCGCACAGTCCAAAACCAAAACCGTTTCCCGCCTTTTTATGCTTGTCAGCATAGTTTTGCAGATATTTCCATAATTTGTCGGATAACGTGTATTTTTCGGAAACAGAGGCTTTTTTTCCCACGGTATAGTGGCTTTCCGGTTTTTCACTACCGTTTTCAGGGTGCAGGATTGCCGAGAGGCGGGGCCCTGACAACGGATCGGGCAAGGATAATGTGTCAAAACTGAAATCGTTTTTATCCAGAAACCCGACGATAAAAATACGCTCACGATGCTGGGGAACAAACCCTTTTCCATCAATGATACGCCAGTGCAGGCAATACCCAAGCTCATGTTCCAACACATTGCGAATGATTGAAAAGGTTCTTCCTTTGTCATGACTGACAAGATTTTTCACATTCTCCAACAGGAAACACCTTGGACGATGATATCTGATAATACGCGCGACATCGAAAAACAGGTTGCCCTGTGTCTCACATGCAAACCCGTGCTTCAATCCCAGGGATATTTTTTTTGACACGCCGGCAATTGAAAATGGCTGACATGGAAAACCCGCCAGCAGGATATCGTGATCAGGTATATCCCGCTCACTTATCCTGGTTATGTCACCCGCAATTTCATGATTGCATGCGTAATTGGCCCTATAGGTTTTTTGCGAATGCATATTCCATTCGCTTGTAAACACACATTGACCGCCAATCCGGTCAAATCCACGTCTCAACCCCCCTATGCCCGCAAACAGATCAATGAACCTGAATTTGCATTGCCCATTTCCCGCAATGGCTATCTTGTTTTGTAATAATGTCATAACAGCCTTACGCGGAACGGCTTCACCCTTTTCCCATCTATATAATGTTCTTTGTGTAAAACCTGCCTCATTAGCCAAATCTTTAATGGAAATCCCAGCCTGTTCTCGTAATTGTGCGAATTCTGTACGTAACATTTTAATCCAACATTATTTTATTTGGAAATAATATTGACATTATGTCATAAAATATTTAAAAATAAAAGCGTCAATAACTTTCCTGCAAAACCCTGACTACCGCAATAATGACATCAATAACCATGATAGCATCACCAAGTCTTATACTAAGCAGAACATTGATAATATATTGTAAATTTTAAAAAATTTATTTGTTTTTTTTAATAATCCTTAAGAACTACCCATTAATATGACAAGGTTGACAAATAAAAAAACTCACTAACCTAAAGAATTGTAACAAAATAAAACAAAAGATATAAATTTCTTTTTTATTAACTGATAATTTTTTCATGATATTAAAACATCATAAAGTTACAAAAAAAACTTAATATTTTTGGGGAATGTAATTAATATAGAATAATTTATTGAATGGCGGAGGGGATGGGAATCATATTCGTTATTTATCCTGTTGATTAAACATAAAATCCATATCACAAATAATGATTTGTACCCACTTTTGTACCCACTTTCTACAAACTGCCCAAATACCTTATGAAACAGAAAAAATCATGACGAGTCTAAAATATAAATCCTAACAATCAATGGCCTGCTGGAAACGGTCGATATTCTTTTGCCAATCCGCCTTTCCCAATGCCGTATTGTAGTACTTCTTGTGATACTGGGCCATTGCCGTTGCATTGTGGGAATCAGGCAGTATCTCCCTGATCCGGATATAGAAAACGCGGCACATGGCCGCGGCAAAGAAAAGGTTTCCTGTCAATGTCCCGGGTTTCGGTATCCCCCTGTTGTCCAGGTTAAAATCACCCGCGATATGCATTAAAAGACTTCTTAGCGGTTGCCTTCTCGCATTGTTGAGATAATTGTCCCATATATCATTATAGGTCACGGGTTCCATCTGACATGGCCCCAATGCGGGCCCCTTTCCCAGCTGCCTGAGATATGTATAGTTGCATGCATATCCCTCAACCAGAAAAGTTCCCGTTACCTGATTGATCGCCCTCTGTCCACCAAGATTTATATAGTTCAGGGCTGGTGTTATCACCTCATGTTTCAAATGGTTCAGATAAATTCCACCTGTTGCTTTAGTCATATTGTTTTTTTCTTCTGTGGTTTTGGTCATGATGATTTTTCCTTTTTAGAATGGGAAGTGGATAATAAAAAACCCACCGCGATGGGTGGGTGACTGGAGTTTTACTGTTGTAAAACAATAATTTTAATTATATGAATTCAACTTTATCAATTGATCCATGTCGTCGATATTGCATTGTATTATTTTGGCCAATTCATTTTTTTCATAACCTAATTTATCCATATAAAAGTTTAAGACTTTATTCAATAATTTAGGTTTACTTTCCTTTAGACCATTTTCATGACACATCAAGAGTTCCGCAGCCAACAGATTTAATTCATCATTGGAAGCGTCTGACTTAATAAATCTAATAAACTCTTTTGCAATATGAAAACGATATAAATGTATCGTATGGGGAATATGGCAATTTACATAAATAACGGGTGGATATGGTAATAACCAAGTGCCTATCGCTATTGTATTTTCATTTTCAAACTCTTGGTTAACGATAAAAATTCCTTTTCGTTCCAATAATTTTGTTAAATCGCCAATTGGTTTACAAGGTATACTCCACGCAGACCTTATTGACCCTGTTATGGATGCATATTGATGCTCTTCCTGCATTGCAAAAATCTTATGTAACTGATCTTCCATCTCATAAGATTGATTTAAAATATCAATTTGATAAGGTATGATTATCACATTAAAATCATAAATATAATTATGTTTGAATACCGACTGATTATTTAAATACGCCAATATTTAATAATCATTCGGAAATAGATGAACCGTCAGGTTAAAGGTTAACGACCTGATCTGGGATAGTCTAGTAAGGATAAACAGACAAAATTTAAGAATCCTTAAATTACTATATTCCTTTTTATAAAGAAGTACAAGAACTTAATTGCTTTTTCTCAATTTCAATCATCTCTAAATTATGTTTAATTTCTTTTAATCGTTTCTTGTAATATTTATGACGATCATTCGTAATAGACTTATTAAAATCAATTAAATCCTCATACGATTTTTTAATCTGTCCTTCAAAAAATATATTAGCTTCCCTAAAAAGCTGGGCTGCTTTATCAGGATCAAAATCAAAATCTTTTTTAGCAAGAGATTGCTCTATTTTGTTTTTTTCAAGCTGCAAATAATAACAATCATTATTTAATTTATTAAGACGATCATTATCTTCGGATGATTTCATCATCATACCTTATATACAATTTTTTTCGTTTTTTGATTATATTCAATTTTGTCAAAAAGATATAAAAATCCCAATGCAGATAAAATCAACGGTTCGCATTTTGGCAGTTTATTTTTGACATGGATATAAACCTCACATACATCGACCGTATGTTTTTTCCATAATAGTTTCAATAACAATAAAGCCGTGTTTAAAACTGTCCAATCCGGATTTGTTTGATGGTCTGGAATTAACATGATAATGATAACCCAATCACGTTGGAAAAAACGATTTATAGTTTCATGTTATAAAAATTATAAAATATTATTTCGATCATTATATAAAATTTAATTACAATGTACAAGATTTTTTTAAGTACAATTCCATATTTAACACTTGTCAATTTTGCAAATGGGAAAGTATATGACTGGCAACAGCCTCAACAACAGGAACCACGACCGCATTTCCGAATTGCCTGTATGCCTGGGTATCCGAAACGGGA